>NZ_MSTL01000016.1:0-583700 GCF_002752475.1 Serratia sp. OLAL2
TTACTGCATGAATTTTACTTCAGTTAGTCACTCTTCAAGACTTGATATTTTTTTGCATCCGAAGATGCTGGATATCGTCTTGTGGAGTGCCCACACAGATTGTCTGATAAATTGTTAAAGAGCAGTGCCGAGAAACTCATCGGCGCGGGCTGCGTATATTACGCTTTTCGCCCTGAGAGTCAAGCGTTTATTTCGCCTTCTTCTCGCTGACCCGGCGGCTTGTCAGTCGTTGTTCCCGGTCAGTGGAGGCGCATTATAGGGAGTTCTCGGCGGGCCGCAACCCCTAAATGCAAAAAACTTTTCAAGCGTTCAAATAATCACCAAAAACGCCTTTTTAGGATGTTTATTAGTCAGAAAATACCGGTTTTAGCACAGTAATAGCGGCAAACCCTGTAAACAGGGACAAACGAAGGTAAAGAAAAGGGAGCGGTCACCCGCTCCCTTTCATCTTTATTACGCTTAATTGCCGTTATTGTCGGGCAACGATATGGTCGTTTTCCACATCCAGCGTTACCAGCTTGCCGGGGATCAGCTTGCCAGACAGGATTTGCTGCGCCAGCGGGTTCTCGATCTCCTGCTGAATAGCACGCTTCAACGGACGCGCACCATACACAGGGTCGTAACCGGTTTTGCTCAACAGAGCCAGGGCCGGTTCGGTCATGGTCACTTCGTAACCGCGCTCTTCCAAACGCTTGTACAGACGCGACAGCTGAATCTTGGCGATCGCGGCAATGTGTTTCTCGCCCAGCGGGTGGAACACCACCACTTCGTCGATACGGTTGATGAACTCCGGACGGAAGTGGTGACTCACCATCTCCATCACCGACTCTTTCATCTGCGCGTAGTTCATCTGACCGAAATGCTCCTGGATCAGATCGGACCCCAGGTTGGACGTCATGATCACCACAGTATTGCGGAAATCGACGGTACGGCCTTGACCATCGGTCAGGCGGCCGTCATCCAACACCTGCAACAGAATATTGAACACGTCCGGATGCGCTTTCTCGACTTCATCCAGCAGAATCACCGAATAAGGCCGGCGACGTACGGCTTCCGTCAGGTAGCCGCCCTCTTCATAACCGACATAACCTGGAGGCGCACCGACCAGACGCGACACGGAGTGTTTCTCCATAAACTCGGACATATCGATACGCACCATAGCGTCGTCGCTGTCGAACAGGAACGAAGCCAGTGCCTTGCAGAGCTCGGTTTTCCCCACCCCGGTCGGGCCGAGGAACAGGAACGAACCGATCGGCCGATTAGGATCGGACAGCCCCGCACGGCTGCGGCGGATCGCATTGGAGACCGCGCTGACCGCTTCGTCTTGGCCAATCACTCGCGAATGCAGTTCTTGCTCCAGGCGCAGCAGCTTGTCGCGCTCACCTTCCAGCATTCTGGCCACCGGGATCCCGGTGGCACGCGCCAGCACTTCAGCAATCTCCGCATCGGTCACCCGGTTACGCAACAGCTTCATGCTCTTGCCTTCGGCCTGCGTAGCGGCGGCGAGCTGTTTCTCCAGCTCAGGGATCTTGCCGTACTGCAGTTCCGACATCCGCCCCAGATCGCCGACGCGGCGCGCCTGCTCCAGGGTGATTTTGGCCTGCTCGAGTTCAGCCTTGATGTTCTGGGTGCCGGAGAGCGACGCTTTTTCCGCTTTCCACTCTTCTTCCAGCTCAGAATATTCGCGCTCTTTCTGCCCCAGCTCATCGCTGAGCATGTCCAGGCGTTTCTTGCTGGCGTCGTCAGACTCTTTATTCAGCGCCTGCTGTTCCAGCTTCAATTGGATGATGCGGCGCTCAAGCCTGTCGAGCGACTCCGGCTTGGAGTCCATCTGCATGCGAATGCTGGACGCCGCTTCGTCGATAAGGTCAATAGCCTTGTCCGGCAATTGACGATCGGCGATATAGCGGTGCGAAAGCGTTGCCGCCGCCACGATGGCCGGGTCGGTGATTTGCACGTGGTGGTGCAGTTCATAACGCTCTTTCAGGCCGCGCAGGATAGCGATGGTGTCTTCCACGCTCGGCTCCGCCACATACACTTTCTGGAAACGACGTTCGAGCGCCGCATCCTTCTCTATATATTGACGATACTCGTCGAGCGTAGTCGCGCCGACGCAGTGCAGCTCGCCGCGCGCCAGCGCCGGTTTGAGCATGTTGCCTGCATCCATCGCGCCATCCGCCTTACCGGCGCCGACCATGGTGTGCAGTTCGTCGATAAACAGGATAACGCTGCCTTCCTGCTTGGCCAGATCGTTGAGCACGCCTTTCAGACGCTCTTCAAACTCGCCGCGATATTTGGCCCCGGCGATCAAGGCGCCCATATCGAGGGACAATACGCGCTTGTGCTTCAGCCCTTCCGGCACTTCGCCGTTAATGATGCGCTGCGCCAGGCCTTCGACGATGGCGGTTTTACCCACGCCAGGCTCGCCGATCAGCACCGGGTTGTTTTTGGTACGACGTTGCAGCACCTGGATGGTGCGGCGGATCTCTTCGTCACGGCCGATCACCGGATCAAGCTTGCCCTGCTCGGCGCGCTCGGTCAGATCGATAGTGTATTTCTTCAATGCTTGCCGTTGGTCTTCGGCGCCTTGATCTTCCACGCTGTCACCGCCTCTCATTTGTTCAATGGCTTTGCTGATTTTGTCGGCCGTCGCACCGGCCGCTTTCAACAAGTCGGTCAACGAGCCGCGATCTTCCAGCACCGCAAGCACAAACAGCTCGGAAGAAATGAATTTGTCCGCGCGCTTCTGCGCCAGCTTGTCGCACAGGTTCAGGACGCGCACCAGCTCATGGGACGGTTGAACGTCGCCACCGGTGCCTTCTACCTGCGGTAAACGGGACAGCGCCTGTTCGATCTCGGTGCGCACACGCCCGGCATCGATACCTGCGGAAGTTAATAGTGGACGAACCGTGCCCCCTTCCTGATTAAGCAGGGCGCTCATCAGATGTAGCGGTTCAATAAACTGGTTGTCGTGCCCAAGGGCTAGTGACTGGGCATCGGCGAGGGCAAGCTGGAATTTGTTGGTAAGACGATCCAGACGCATAACACCTCCAAGATGGGTCGAAATTGCTACTGGAGATTAAATGAGGTCATCCCTCAAATTTTCAAGGTTATCTCGACGCTAAATTTTCGGTACAACGCCATGCGTCGTTGGATCGTCCTAATTCAATAGGTTATATCAGCCAGATTAAACTTGCCAGACGTCCGGTTATTCCGTCGCGTCGATAGGAGAAAAAATGGCTCGTTTCGTTAACCGTGCAGCGATCGCCACCATAGATGGCCTGAACGCCTGCACGCAACAAGCGTTGGCGAGCCAGCAGGTAGATATTAGCCAAAAACTTATCGCCGTGCGGGGTAAATGCCGCTGCAGCTTCAGCATCTTCCGCCATGAAAGCGGCCCGCACCTCTGGCCCGACCTCAAACTGCTGCGGACCGATCGCCGGCCCCAGCCAGGCGCTAATCTGGCTCGGTGCGGCGCTGAACGCCGCCACGGTTTGCTCCAGCACGCCGTGGCACAATCCGCGCCAGCCGGCGTGGGCGGCAGCCACTTCGTCACCGTGCTGCGAGCAGAACAACACCGGCAGACAATCCGCCGTCATCACGGCACACACCTGCCCCGGCACATTGCTGTACACCGCATCCGCCCGCAAATCGGCAGGTGCTTTCCCCGTCAACGTCACCACGCGAGTGCCGTGCACCTGCTCGAGCCACACCGGCATCTGCGGCAAACCGGCGGCGATAACCAATCGTTCCCGATTGCGCTTCACCGCTTGCTCCTCGTCACCGACGTGGGTGCCGAGGTTCAGCGAGTCATAAGGTGGCAGGCTGACGCCGCCGCCGCGCGTGGTACTGCAAGCTTTAACGCCGGGAGGCAACGGCCAGTCAGGCAGAATGAGCGAGCTCATTACCAGTCCATCTGATCTTTGAATTCTTCGGTGTCCGCCTTCAGCGCGTTGATCAGATCAACCATGTCCTGCGGCAGCGGCGCATGCCACTCCATCTGGATGCCGCTGATCGGGTGGTACAAACGCAGCATGGTGGCGTGCAGCGCCTGACGGTCAAAGCCACGCAGCGTGCTGATGAAGGCTTCCGAAGCGCCTTTCGGCGGACGTGGACGGCCGCCGTACAGCGGATCGCCCACCAGCGGATGGCTGATATAGGCCATGTGCACGCGGATCTGGTGAGTACGGCCGGTTTCCAGGCGCAGGCGCAGGCGAGTATGCGCACGGAAGTGTTCCATGATGCGGTAGTGCGTTACCGCCGGCTTACCCATCGGGTGCACCGCCATGTGGGTACGCTTGGTGGAATGGCGCGCGATAGGCTCTTCTACCGTACCGCCGGCGGTCATGGTACCGATCGCCACCGCTTCGTATTCACGGGTGATTTCGCGCGCCTGCAGCGCTTCCACCAGCCGGGTTTGCGCCGGCACGGTTTTCGCCACCACCATCAGGCCGGTGGTGTCTTTATCCAGACGGTGCACGATGCCGGCACGCGGCACGTCGGCGATTTCCGGATAATGATACAGCAGCGCATTGAGCACCGTGCCGTCTGGGTTACCGGCACCGGGATGCACCACCAAATCGCGCGGCTTGTTGATCACCAGGATGTCGCTGTCTTCATAGACGATATCCAGCGCGATATCCTGTGGCTCCCAACGCGCCTCTTCTTCAATCTGTGCATCGATGGCGACTGTCTCTCCGCCCAGCACCTTCTCTTTCGGTTTATTTGACGTTTTGCCATTGACCTTCACCCGATCGCCCAGGATCCACTCTTTTATGCGAGATCGTGAATAATCAGGGAACAATTCGGCCAAAGCCTGATCTAAACGTTGTCCGAGTTGAGATTCGGCCACCGTTGCGGTGAGTTGTACTTGTTGTGCCATATGCAGCTTCTTCGTTAACGTTGGGTTTTCACGGCGATGCCGTTTAATATAATGTGCTATTGTACCTGGTCTTTGTCGGGAGCTTAACGGACAGTCTCCCGGAATAACACCCTGAGGATAATCAAAACGTCATGACGCGTATGAAATATCTGGTGGCGGCAGCCACGTTGAGCCTGGCGCTGGCAGGTTGCTCCACATCCAAGGATGCGGTTCCCGACAACCCACCTTCGGAAATCTATGCTACCGCGCAGCAAAAACTGCAGGACGGTAACTTCAAGGGCGCGATTACGCAACTCGAAGCGTTAGATAACCGCTATCCTTTCGGGCCGTATTCCCAGCAGGTCCAGCTGGATTTGATTTACGCCTACTATAAGGCCGCCGACTTGCCGATGGCTCAGGCATCCATCGATCGCTTCATGCGTCTGAACCCGACGCACCCGAACATCGATTACGTGATGTACATGCGCGGCCTGACCGACATGGCGCTCGATGACAGCGCGCTGCAGGGCTTCTTCGGGGTTGACCGTTCTGACCGCGATCCTCAGCACGCTCGCGCTGCGTTCCGCGACTTCAGCCAGTTGATTCAGCAATACCCGAACAGCCAATACGCGACCGACGCCAACAAGCGTTTGGTGTATTTGAAAGACCGCTTGGCCAAGTATGAGCTTTCGGTGGCGGAATACTACACTAAACGCGGTGCTTACGTCGCGGTCGTTAATCGCGCCGAGCAGATGTTGCGTGAATTCCCGGATACCAAAGCGACGCACGACGTGTTGCCGCTGATGGAAAATGCCTACAAGCAGCTGCAGCTGAACGGCCAGGCTGACAAAGTGGCCAAAGTGATCGCCGCCAACCCGCAATAAGCGCGCGTCGGTAACGGCAGAAAAACAAAACGGCAGCCTCGGCTGCCGTTTTCATTGGCGTCGACCTGGTTTTCACTGGAAAAATACACAAGTAAAAACACGGTGTTAGCTAGCGCTCCTCACCGGTCAACTCATCGATAATGCGCCATCCGGCGGCAACTCTCAAGCATTAGATAGCCAATTCAAATGCTGAATCACAGATTGAACTAACTTTGCAAAAAGTGACAAAAAATCGTGATTTACATCACGCATTTAAACAAAAAGCGGGGTATGCTGGGTTCACCAAGACGGAAAGACAGAGAGGTAAGTTATATGACATTGAACATTACCAGCAAACAAATGGATATCACTCCCGCAATCCGCAATCACGTCGAAGACCGTCTCACCAAACTGGAAAAATGGCAGACCCAGCTGATAAACCCACATATCGTCTTATCTAAAGAACCGCAGGGGTTTGTCGCCGACGCTACCATTACCACGCCTAACGGCCCGCTGGTCGCCAGCGCCAAACATGATGACATGTACACCGCCGTTAATGAGCTGATCGCCAAGCTGGAACGCCAGTTGAACAAGGTGCAGCATAAAGGCGAAGCGCGCCGCTGCAATGCCAGCGTGAAAGACATCGTGCCGGAAGTCACGCAAGAGCAGGAATAACCGTCCGACAGCGATTGCCGCATCAAACGCGCCCGAGGGCGCGTTTTTTGTCGGGTATTTTTGTTGACGGGGTAAAAGCCAGCGGTTACTTTAAAACCTGTTCGCATTAACCTTAGGTAGACCATGCCACGCACACCGTTTTTCTTCGCATTCTTTTTTACCTTCCCCTGACTGGGAGGCGTTTCGTCGTGTAAGAAAGAATGCGAAGACGAACAACAAAGCCTCCTGGAAACAGGAGGCTTTTTTTATGGCTGTTTTACAACGAATAAGAACTGAAGGCGGAAGCTGATTATGACTGACAACCCGTTATTGGTGCTGCGCGAGCGCATCAGCGCACTGGACTTGAAACTGTTGGCCCTGCTGGCGGAACGCCGTGAGCTGGCGATCGAAGTCGGCAAGACCAAGCTGCACTCTCATCGCCCGATCCGCGATAAAGAGCGCGAGCGCGATCTGCTGGATGCGCTGATCGCCGCCGCCAAGCCTTACGACCTGGACGGCTTTTACGTCACCCGCCTGTTTCAACTGATCATCGAAGATTCCGTCCTGACCCAGCAGGCGTTGCTACAGCACCAGCTCAACCCCGTCAGCCAACATTCCGCCCGCATCGCCTTCCTCGGCCCAAAAGGCTCTTACTCACATCTGGCAGCACGCCAATACGCTGCCCGCCACTTCGATCAGCTGATCGAATGCGGCTGCCAGAAGTTTCAGGATATCTTCACCCAGGTGGAAACCGGCCAGGCGGACTATGCGATTCTGCCTATCGAGAACACCAGCTCCGGGTCGATTAACGAGGTGTACGATCTGCTGCAGCACACCAGCCTGTCGATCGTCGGCGAACTGACCAACCCGATCAATCACTGCGTTCTGATTGCCGGCGACAGCGATCTGAGCCAGATTGAAACCGTCTACAGCCACCCGCAACCGTTCCAGCAGTGCAGTCAGTTCCTGAACCGCTTCCCACACTGGAAAATCGAATACACTGAAAGCACAGCGGCCGCGATGGAGAAAGTCGCCAAGCTGAATTCGCCGAAGGTGGCTGCTCTGGGCAGCGAAGCCGGCGGCGCACTGTATGGGCTGCAGGTGCTGGAACACAACCTCGCCAACCAGCAGCAGAACATCACCCGTTTTATCGTCCTGGCGCGCAAAGCGATCGACGTCTCCGAACAGGTGCCGGCCAAAACCACGCTGATCATGGCGACCGGCCAACAATCCGGCGCACTGGTCGAAGCGCTGCTGGTACTACGCGACAACGGCATAATCATGACCAAGCTGGAGTCACGCCCGATCAACGGCAATCCGTGGGAAGAGATGTTTTATATCGATGTGCAGGCCAACCTACGCGCCGAGGCGATGCAAAAAGCGCTGCGCGATCTGACGCCAATCACCCGCTCGCTGAAGGTGCTGGGCTGTTACCCGAGCGACACCGTGGTGCCGGTCAACCCATCCTGAAACCATAAAAAAAGGGTTCGGCTTGGCCGAACCCTTTACGTTTACTGCCCGCGTTTCACTGCCGGCTGTCGTTAGCCTGCCGCAACAGCGTGCGGCTCTCCACCAGAAAGCGCTGGGCGTAATCGCCGAACCAATGCTCTACCTTGCGGAAGCTATCGATAAACGCCTGTTTGTCGCCATGCTCCAACAGCTTGATCGCCTCGCCGAAGCGCTGGTAGTAACGCTTAATCAGCGCCACGTTTTCTTCCGACGACATGATGATGTCAGCGTACAGCTGCGGATCCTGCGCGAACAGGCGGCCAACCATCGCCAGCTCCAGCCGGTAGATCGGCGAGGAGAGCGCCAGCAGCTGCTCCAGTTGCACGTTCTCTTCCGCCAGGTGCAACCCGTAGGCGAAGGTGGCGAAGTGCCGCAGCGCCTGAATAAACGCCATATTCTGATCGTGTTCGACCGCGCTGATACGATGCAGCCGCGCCCCCCACACCTGCAGCTGTTCAAGCAGCCATTGGTAAGCCTCCGGTTGGCGGCCATCGCAGTAAACCACCACCTGCTTCGCCACGCTGCCCACGTCCGGACCAAACATCGGATGCAACCCCACCACCGGGCCGCTGTGCGCCGCCAACATCGCATGCAGCGGACGATTCTTCACCGACGCCAGATCCACCAGAATGCAGTCGTCGGGCAACGGCGGCAGGCGGCTTATCACCTGCTCGGTCACATGGATCGGTACGCTGACAATCACCATACCGGCGTCGGCCAACAGCTGTTCCGCCTGCGGCCAATCTTCCTGATCCAATACCCTGACCTGATAACCCGACAGCGTCAGCAGACGGTTGAACAGCCGGCCCATCTGGCCGTTGCCGCCGATGATGACGATCGGCCGCAGCTGCGGGCACAGAGTTTTAAAACCTTTATCGTTCTCGCTGACGTACGATTCGCGCATCACACGGCGCAAGACGTCCTCGATCAAATCCGGCGGCACGCCGAGGTTTTCCGCCTCCTGGCGGCGCGAGGCCAGCATCGCCGCCTCGCGTTCCGGCACATAAACCGGTAAACCGTGGCGGCTTTTCACCTCACCGACTTCCGCTACCAGATGCAGGCGTTTCGCCAGCAGATCCAGCAACGCTTTGTCCACCTCGTCGATTTGATCGCGCAGTGCGGTCAGTTCTGCCACCATAACTTACTTTTCTCCCGTACGGGCCGTCAGCGCAGCGCCGAGTTCCTGATGCATGTGGCGCAGCAGCGTTTCCGTGCTCTCCCAGTCGATGCAGGCGTCGGTGACGGATACGCCGTAACGCATGTCAGCACGCGGCTGTTCGGAAGACTGATTGCCCTCATGCAGATGGCTCTCCAGCATAATGCCGGTAATCGAGCGGTTACCCGCTTTAATCTGCTCCACCACGGACTCGGCCACCGCCGGCTGACGGCGATAGTCTTTATTCGAGTTGCCATGGCTGCAATCTATCATCAAGGACGGATGGAGTCCCGCCTCGAGCATCTGTTTTTCACAGGCCGCAACGTGCTCGGCGCTGTAGTTCGGGGTTTTACCGCCGCGCAGGATCACGTGCCCGTCCGGATTGCCCTGAGTCTGCAGCAGGCAAACCTGGCCCGCCTGGTTGATGCCGACGAAGCGATGCGGCATGGCAGCGGCGCGCATGGCGTTGATGGCGGTGCCCAGGCTGCCGTCGGTGCCGTTTTTGAACCCGACCGGCATCGACAGGCCAGAAGCCATTTCACGGTGGGTCTGCGATTCGGTGGTACGCGCACCGATCGCCGACCAGCTGAACAAATCCCCCAGGTACTGCGGGCTGTTCGGATCCAACGCTTCGGTAGCCAACGGCAAGCCCATGCCCACCAGATCCAGCAACAGGCGACGCGCGATATGCAAGCCTGCTTCAACGTCAAACGAACCGTCCATGTACGGATCGTTGATCAAACCTTTCCAGCCGACAGTGGTTCTGGGTTTTTCAAAATAAACGCGCATAACGATATACAGCTGATCGCTCAAGTCAGCCGCCAGGGTTTTCAAACGACGGGCGTAGTCCAGTGCCGCATCCGGATCGTGGATCGAACAAGGCCCACACACGACCAACAGGCGATGATCGCCCCCCTGCAAAATGTTGGCGATGGTGTTACGCGCGGTGGCGATTTCATTTTCGTCGTCGGCGCTGAGCGGGAACTGGTTCTTCAGCTCCTCCGGCGTGATGAGAACCTGTTCTGCACTGATGTGTACGTTATTGAGCGCGTCTTTTTGCATGATGCTATTCCTGTCGTTTGGCGTTATGCGTTGAAATGGAACATTGAGCGTTTCAGGGCTCTACCCTATCACGATATGTAAAGTTTTCAATCCAATTTCCGTAAATAAAAAATTACCATAATTTCTCTTATGAGAGAACATGCATAAACACATCAAGAAAATACAATAAAAACAAACAAATTCAATTAAATAATAAATTCACGAGCGCCTCAAAACGCACCTATTCGCCTTCCCGGCGAAAGCCCCGCACCGTAAACATATATGTACAACTTGTTTTACAGGCAAGATACGCCGCCCGTCTCGGCGCCAACGAACGGGCAGGCGCGGATACCGTCAGACTCAGCACGAAATGCCGCCGAAAGCGATGAATTTCAGTAGAAGAAAAGCGAATAAATGAGGAATAAAAATTAAAAACTTAAGCTAATAGCGGCTATTTTTGTCGCTGAAATGAACCGATATAATGTGACCGTCATCAACAATAACCACCCTTAACAACTGGATCCAAGATGCTCTCTTCTCGCGCTCGTCGCGCTTTTCCGCTGTATATTTGCTGCTTAACGACTTTCACCAGTGTTTCAGCCTTTGCCGACAATACGCTTTTCACCGCGATGGACGATCCGGCCACCGCCAAGAAACCATTCGAAGGCAACGTGCAGGCGGGCTACAACGCCCAGTCAGGCAACTCGCAGAGCTCCACCCTGCTTGCCAACACCAACATGACCTGGTTCAACAGCGATGCGGCGTACAGCCTGTGGGGGGCGGCTAACAACACCACCTCCTCCAACGTGCGCTCGTCCGAAAAATACCAGGCCGGTGGCCGTACGCGCTATAACCTGACCGATCGCAACTACCTGTTCGGCCAGGCCGGCTGGCTGAGCGACCGTTTCAACGGTTACGACTCACGCTCCACGCTGACCGGCGGCTACGGCCGTCAACTCCTCAACGGGCCGCTTAGCGATCTGCGGGTGGAATTCGGTCCCGGCGTGCGCCATGACGAATACCATGGCGGCGGCCGCTCGACCAAAGGGTTGGCCTATGGCGCGGCCAACTATTCCTATCAGCTGACCGACAACACCAAGTTCATTCAGGGCGTTTCCGCACTGGCGAACGAAGAAACCACGCTGAACTCGGAAAGCGCGTTGAACGTGGCGATCAACGATCGCTTCTCGCTGCGCGTGGCTTACACCGTGACCTACAACAGCAAACCGCCGGCCTCGGCGCCGAAGAACACCGACACGACGACCTCGGTCACGCTGGTCTACGGCCTGTAATTTCCCCCCAATATTTCTCAAAGCCCATCATTGATGGGCTTTTTTTATGCCTGCCGCCCTCTTTTGCACAATCTGCTAAAAATATTCACCCCACCCATTGACGACTTTAGCAAATAGCTTAATACTGTATGCATATACAGTAATTATTATACAGCCTCGGGGCATGATGGATTTCGATAGAGAGTGGCCAGAAACGCATCGATAGCCGCCACAGCTCCCGAGAGACTGTAAACAAAGCGAGCATAAGCTATGGAGAAAATCACCTCATTCATCACCTACGCCATGGCGTTGTTTCTCGCCTGGCTCGGCAAGCTGTCACCGCAGGACATTGCCTTTCTAGTCGGTGCGGCGGTAGGCATCGGCACGTTTCTGGTGAACTGGTACTACCGACGTAAAAGCCTGCAGATCTTGAAGGCTATTGAACGCAATGCGGCATCACGGAGGAAAATTTACGATGAATGCAATCGTTAAGCGCTGCAGCGTCGCCACCGTTTTGGCCATCGCCGTGCTATTGCCGTCATTTGGCGAGCTGCAAACCTCAGAAGCCGGCCTCAGGCTGATCGCCGATCTCGAAGGCTGCCGCCTGTCGCCTTACCAGTGTAGCGCCGGGGTGTGGACACAGGGCATTGGACACACTGCCGGCGTCATCCCAGACAAGATGATAGATGAACGCAAAGCCGCGGTGGATTTGGTAGACGATGTTCGCCGCACCGAACGCGGCATGGCCGCTTGCCTGCCGCATACGCTCTCGCAACAAACCTATGACGCAGTGATCGCCTTCGCCTTCAATGTGGGCGTCGGCGCAGCCTGCCACTCTACGCTGGTCGCGCTGCTGCAACAGCGCCAGTGGCGGCAGGCCTGCGATCAGTTACCACGCTGGATTTACGTAAACGGAAAGAAAAATAAGGGGCTGGAACAGCGACGCGCCATGGAACGCGCACTGTGCTTGCAGGGGATTGCCTCATCATGACGAGTTCGCTCGCCAAAGGGTGATGCCACAACAATTTCACTTAATTTGTTCAAGGGGGTTCTTATGATGCACTGTCCACTATGCGGTCACGTGGCCCACACTCGCTCCAGCCGCTATCTGAGCGAGTCGACCAAAGAGCGTTACCATCAATGCCGCAACATCAATTGCAGCTGCACGTTCGCCACGCACGAGTCCGTCGCGCGGGTGATCGTCAAACCTGGCGATGACATTATCCCGGCGCAGCCTCACCCGCCGGAGAGTCAGCATAAACAAAGCGCCGCGGCGCTATAATGCAAAAAGCTTGCTTATGCAGGCTTTATTATGTTGGCGGCGCGCAGACAAAATCTCGCAAATGTAACCAGTCGAGATTTAAGATAAAAAAAGGGGTTGGCATAATGCCAACCCCTGATAACTATTAACTTTTGGATGCAGCGTTAGCCAACGCGGTTCAGACGCTCTTTGATACGAGCAGCCTTACCAGTACGCTCACGCAGGTAGTACAGTTTAGCTTTACGAACGGCACCACGACGTTTCACAGCAATGCTGTCGATTACTGGGGAGTGAGTCTGGAATACGCGCTCAACACCTTCGCCGTTGGAAATCTTACGAACAGTGAATGCAGAGTGCAGACCGCGGTTACGGATAGCGATAACCACGCCCTCGAATGCCTGCAGACGTTTTTTGCTACCTTCAACGACCCATACCTTCACTTCCACGGAATCACCCGGACGGAATGCAGGTACGTCTTGTTTCATCTGCTCTTGTTCAAGTTGCTTAATAATGTTGCTCATAATATGTCTCTTACCCTAGGTAAACTGATATATCGGTCCCGTCTGTTGTCAGACGTTTCCTTCATAGTCCTGTTGCCTGGCCTGATGTTCCCGTTGGAACTCAGCCAGCAACACCGCTTGCTCGTCAGTCAGAGCTAGGCTTTCTAGAAGTTCAGGTCTTCTAAGCCAGGTTCGGCCCAGCGACTGCTTTAAGCGCCAGCGACGTATCTCGGCATGGTTACCCGACAGCAGAACTGGCGGTACCTCCATCCCTTCCAACACCTCTGGGCGGGTATAGTGCGGGCAGTCCAGCAATCCGTCGGCGAAGGAGTCTTCCTCCGCTGAGGCCTGATGGCCCAGCACACCCGGTATGAAACGGGCGACTGAATCAATCAGGGTCATTGCCGGCAGTTCCCCGCCGCTGAGAACGTAATCGCCGATTGACCATTCTTCGTCAATTTCGGCTTGGATTACGCGCTCGTCTATCCCTTCGTAACGGCCGCATACCAGAATCATCTTCTGATTGGCCGCCAGTTCGCACACGCCGGTTTGATCCAGCTTGCGCCCCTGAGGTGACAGATAAATCACCTTTGCTCCCTCGCCTGCCGCTGCTTTCGCCGCATGAATGGCTTCCCGTAAAGGTTGCACCATCATCAGCATTCCCGGGCCGCCGCCGTAAGGGCGATCGTCCACGGTACGATGCCGGTCGTAGGTGAAGTCGCGAGGACTCCAACACTGCACGCTCAGCAGGCCATTTTTTACTGCCCGGCCAGTCACCCCGTAATCGGTGATAGCGCGGAACATCTCAGGAAACAGGCTTACAATACCGATGAACACAAGCCAATCCCCTTACCGTTATTCCACTTGCTTCGACCGTTTGATCCGGGGGTCAAAAACCAGGATCCCAATCTGCCTCAATCACGCGGGCAGTGAGATCGACTTTCTTGATAACCTGCCCATGAAGAAACGGAATCAACCGCTCCTTCATGCCGAACGCATCTTTCAGGTTCGCTTTCACAACCATCACATCGTTCGAGCCGGTTTCCATCATATCGATGACTTTACCCAGCTCGTAGCCGGCGGTGGTGACTACCTGGCAGCCCATCAGGTCTTTCCAGTAGTAATCGTCACCCTCCAGCGGAGGAAGTTGCTCAGAATCCACCATAATCTCGCGATTAGTCAGCAGATTCGCCGCGTCCCGATCGTCAATGCCTTTGACCTTGATGATCAGATCCTGACTGTGGCGCTTCCAGTCTTCCAACTCGATATGCTGCCACTGACCCGCCTGCTGGATAAACCACGGCTGATAGTCAAAAATGCTTTCGGCGTTCTCGGTGGATGAAAACACTCTGAGCCAACCACGAATGCCGTAAGCGGACCCCATTTTACCGAGTACAATCGGCTGCTTAGGCGCTACCGGTTTGAGTTGCTTGCTCATTGCCACCACCGCGACAGATTAAGCTGCTTTCTTAGCGTCTTTGATCAGCGCGTGAACGCGATCAGAAACGGTTGCACCCAGACCAACCCAGTGCTCGATGCGGTCCAGGTCCAGACGCAGTGCTTCAGCCTGACCGGAAGCGATCGGGTTGAAGAAGCCAACGCGCTCGATGAAACGACCATCACGAGCGTTGCGGCTGTCGGTCACTACTACTTGATAGAACGGACGCTTTTTAGCGCCGCCACGTGCCAAACGAATTGTTACCATAACATCCTCTTTAGTTAATAAAACAGCCGGGCCCCATTGAGGGACGGGGCCCGGTTGCAATATAAAAAGCCCGAAAATTTTACTCATTTTGGCGCAAAAAGCAATCTAAAGCGTCGATCGCAGGGGACAACTTTTGCAGCCTGTCAAATTTCGGGCGGTTTTCACCGCGAACGGCGAATGCTGAAAGCGCCCGCACTCAGCGTGCGGAGGCCCATCAGCGGCCTGGGAAGCCCGGTGGCATCATACCTTTCATGCCGCGCATCATCTTCGCCATACCGCCTTTCTTCATCTTCTTCATCATACGCTGCATTTCGTCGAACTGCTTCAGCAAGCGGTTGACGTCCTGCACCTGCATGCCGGCCCCCATCGCGATGCGGCGCTTGCGCGAGCCCTTGATGATTTCAGGTTTGGCGCGCTCTTTCAGCGTCATCGAGTTGATGATCGCCTCCATGCGCACCAGCACTTTGTCGTCCATCTGCGATTTGACGTTGTCCGGCAGTTGGCCCGCGCCCGGCAGCTTGCTCAACATGTTGGCCATACCGCCCATGTTGCGCATTTGCTTGAGCTGCTCCAGGAAGTCGGTCAGATCGAAACCGTCGCCCTTCTTCAGCTTGTTGGCCAGTTTCTCCGCCTGCTCGCGGTCGACCTTGCTTTCGATATCTTCGATCAGTGACAGCACGTCGCCCATGCCCAGGATGCGTGATGCCACGCGATCCGGGTAGAACGGCTCCAGCGCTTCGGTCTTCTCGCCCACGCCGAGGAATTTGATCGGCTTGCCGGTGATGTGGCGGATGGACAATGCGGCACCGCCGCGCGCGTCGCCGTCGACCTTGGTCAGCACCACGCCGGTCAGCGGCAGCGCTTCGTTAAACGCCTTGGCGGTATTGGCGGCGTCCTGGCCGGTCATGGCGTCAACCACGAACAGGGTTTCCACCGGCTTGATCGCCGCGTGCACCTGTTTGATCTCGTCCATCATCGCTTCGTCAACGTGCAGACGGCCGGCGGTATCGACGATCAGTACGTCGTAGAATTTCAGCTTGGCCTGTTGCAGCGCGCGATTGACGATGTCGATCGGTTTTTCTTTAACGTCAGACGGGAAGAAATCGATGCCGACACCTTCCGCCAGCGTTTCCAGCTGTTTGATCGCCGCTGGGCGATAAACGTCCGCGGAAACCACCAACACTTTCTTCTTCTGTTTTTCTTTCAGGAACTTGCCGAGCTTACCGACGCTGGTGGTTTTACCGGCGCCCTGCAGGCCCGCCATCAGCACCACCGCCGGCGGCTGGGCCGCCAGATTCAGCTCGGTGTTGACTTCGCCCATCGCGGCGATCAGCTCACCCTTGACGATCTTGACGAACTCCTGCCCCGGCGTCAGGCTCTTGTTGACTTCATGACCAACCGCGCTTTCTTTGACGCGGTTGATGAAGTCGCGCACCACCGGCAGCGCAACGTCCGCTTCCAGCAATGCCATACGCACTTCACGCAGGGTTTCCTTGATATTCTCTTCGGTCAGCCGCCCGCGGCCGCTGATATTGCGCAACGTGCGCGACAATCGATCGGTTAAATTTTCAAACATCGTCTCATGCTCAACGTGTAATGACAGGCCGCTCCGGCGACACAATTGCGCCGATGATAACACGAAGCGCGGCGGATCTCTGCCTCAGCGTTGGAGATAGGTTGGAGTGAAACGCGCGCAACGTTATACTGACACTCCTATTAACCACGCCGAAGCAAAATTAAACGCTATGCCAGTTTTCTCCATTGTGGCTTTGATGGCCTACCTGCTCAGCCTTGGACTGATCATTCCCAGCTTGTTGCGGAAGAACAGCGCATACCGTCGACTGGCCCTCGTCTCGGCGGTGGTGGCGCTGATTTGCCACGCCATCGCGCTGCAGCAGCGCATCTTTGACGTCAGCGCCGGGCAGAATCTCAGCCTGCTGAACATTGGTTCCATCGTCAGCCTGATCATCTGCTCGGTGATGACCTTCGTCGCCTCGCGCGATCGCGGCTGGTTCCTGCTGCCGATCGTCTACAGCTTTGCGATGATCAACCTGGCCTTCGCCAGCTTTATGCCCGGCGAGTTCATTACTCACCTGGAAGCCAGCCCGGAATTGATGGTGCATATCGGCCTGGCGCTATTCTCTTACGCCACCCTGATCATCGCCGCGCTCTACGCCTTGCAGCTCGCCTGGCTCGACTACCTGTTGAAAAACAAGAAGCTGACCTTCAGCGCCGACATGCCGCCGCTGATGAGCATCGAGCGCAAGATGTTCCATATCACCCAGATCGGCGTGGTGCTGCTGACGCTCACCCTGTGCACTGGCCTGCTGTACATGGATAATCTGTTCAGCAAAGAGAACGTGCACAAAGCCGTGCTGTCGATCATGGCCTGGTTCGTGTATATCGTGCTGTTGTGGGGCCATTACCATGAAGGCTGGCGCGGCCGCCGCGTCGTCTGGTTCAGCTTCGCCGGCGCCTTCCTGCTGACGCTCGCCTACTTCGGCAGCCGTCTGATTCAGCAGGTAATGGTGCGCTAAGCCAGCCCGGCCCAATTCTCCCTCTCTATAAGGAATACTGCATTGGAGCATGTGTCGACGGGGACCCTCATCATTATCCTGGTGATCATGATCGTGGTCTCCGCTTACTTCTCCGCTTCCGAAACCGGCATGATGACGCTCAACCGTTATCGCCTGCGTCACCTGTCCAAACAGGGCAACCGCTCGGCACGTCGGGTGGAGAAGCTGCTGCAAAAACCGGATCGGCTGATCGGCCTGGTGCTGATCGGCAACAACCTGGTCAACATCCTCGCCTCGGCGCTGGCGACCATCGTCGGCATGCGGCTGTATGGCGATCTCGGCGTGGCGATCGCGACCGGCATACTGACCTTCGCCGTGCTGCTGTTCGCCGAAGTGCTGCCGAAGACCTTCGCCGCACTCTATCCGGAACGTATTGCCTTCCCCAGCAGCGTCCTGCTGGCCCCGTTGCAAAAGGTGATGTTCCCGCTGGTCTGGCTGCTCAACGGCATCACCAGCCTGACCTTGCGCCTGTTCGGCATTCGCACCAACGTGCGCATCAGCGACGCCGTCAGCAAGGATGAGCTGCGTACCATCGTGCGCGAATCCCAGTCGCAGATCTCCCGCCGCAATCAGGACATGCTGATCTCGGTGCTGGATCTGGAAAAGGTGACGGTCAACGACATCATGGTGCCGCGCACAGAGATCGTCGGCATCGACGTCAACGACGACTGGAAGTCGATCATGCGCCAGCTGACCCACTCGCCGCACGGCCGCATCGTGCTGTATCGCAGCTCGTTGGACGACGCGATCGGCATGCTACGCGTGCGCGAAGCCTACCGCCTGATGACCGAGAAAAAAGAGTTCAACAAAGAGAACCTGCTGCGCGCCGCCGATGAGATCTATTTCGTACCGGAAGGCACGCCGCTCAACGTTCAGTTGGTGAAATTCCAGCGCAATAAAGAGAAGGTCGGCATCGTGGTCGACGAGTACGGCGACATTCAGGGCTTGGTCACGGTGGAAGACATTCTCGAAGAGATCGTCGGCGACTTCACCACCTCGATGTCACCGACGCTGGCAGAAGAAGTCACGCCGCAGAGCGACGGTTCGGTCTTGATCGACGGCACTGCCAACGTGCGCGAGCTGAACAAGGCCTTCAACTGGACCTTGCCGGCCAATGAAGCCCGTACCGTCAACGGTATGCTGCTGGAAGAACTGGAAGAGATCCCCGAAATCGGCACCCGGGTGCGTATCGGCCATTACGATATCGACATTCTCGACGTACAGGGCAACATGATCAAACAGGTGCGAGTCACGCCGATCACCTCGCTGCAGTCCAGCGTCGGCCATCACTAACCGCAGGCCAGAACGTAAAAAAGACGCGAAATCGCGTCTTTTTTTATCTCTGCGGGAAACTCGCGGCTAGATATGCAGTTCCTGCAGTTTCTCTTTCGGCAGCGCCAGCTCGTCGTTGTGGTTAACCACCACGTCGTTATCCAGGATGTGCTTGGCGATCTCCTGCGCTTCTTCCAGCGAGTGCATATGGTAAGTGCCGCACTGGTATTCGTTCAGCTCAGGGATTTTGCGCTGGTCAGTCACTTTCAGCACGTCGGCCATTGCCGCTTTCCAGGCATCGGCAACGCGCTGCTCTTCCGGCACGCCGATCAGGCTCATGTAGAAACCGGTACGACAGCCCATCGGGGAGATGTCGATAATCTCCACGCCCTGGCCGTTCAGGTGGTCGCGCATAAAGCCGGCGAACAGGTGTTCCAGCGTGTGAATGCCGCGTTCGGGCATCACTTCCAGGTTCGGGCGGCAAAAGCGCAGATCAAACACCGTGATGGTATCGCCATGAGGCGTTTTCATGGTTTTCGCAACGCGGACAGCCGGGGCTGCCATACGGGTATGATCGACGGTAAAGCTATCCAGCAATGGCATTTCGCTACCTCCTCGTAAAAGAGCATTTATTTCGAAACTTTTTTTCCTAACCGGGAAACCTTTTCCAACCCTGCGAGTCTGAGTATGTGAAAGACGCGCATTTGTTATCATCATCCCTGTCATCAGAGATGCATATTTGGCCACATTGATGTGGCCTTTTTCTTTTTCAGCTTCCGCCGTTTTGCTTCAGGAACGCTTCAAAGCTTAGCGTATCATTGGCTTCTATGTCGCGTTGGCGCTGCCACGAGGCTTCCCGCTCTTTATCCAGCTCGGCCTCATTCAGGATTTCCAACGGTTCTTCCAGCAACGTCTGGCGATACTGCTCCGCCAGCTGCAGACCGACGCGCCCAGTGCCTTCCGCCTTCATCGCCTTCAGAATGCGCGCGGAGAAGGTCAGCTCAGGATCGTCGAACGCGGCGACCAGCTCATCGCACACCTGCTGGTATTGACGGTTGCCGGCTTCGCCGTCCAACACTTCCGCGACCCGACGCAGATCGGCGAACAGCGCCTTACCCACTTTTTCCAGCGGCTCATGGCTGGCACCACAGCCGATGCCGATGGTCTGGCCCGGCTTGCGCCCTTCCAGAATCACCCGGTTCCAGTTCTTGCGCGTGCACAGCAGTTCATCGCTGCTCATCTCCGGCGCATCGGCCAGCGCGCACCACACCAGGAACAGATCCAGGAAACGCGCCTGCACCGCATCCACGCCGATCGGCGAGAACGGGTTGATATCCAGCGAACGCACTTCGATATATTCGATACCGCCGCGCAGCAGCGCGTCTGACGGCGTCTCGCCGCTTTTGGTCACGCGCTTCGGCCGGATCGGCGCATACAGCTCGTTTTCGATTTGCAGCACGTTACTGTTCAACTGCAGGTAGCGGTCACCCTCTTTCACGCCCAGCTTGGCGAACTCTTCGGAAGGCGTAACGATCGCCCGCTTCAGACCGGCCACATAGCTGTGCAGATCGTTGAAGGTGATGCCCAGATTACTCTGCGACTTGTTGGTGTAACCCAGGTCGCTCAGACGCAGCGAGGTGGCGTACGGCAGATAGCACATCCCCTGCTCGGTGCGTTCGAACGGCAGAGTGGTCTCGCGCCCTTTGAGGAACGAAGAACAAATGGCCGGCGATGCGCCGAACAGATACGGGATCACCCAACCGAAACGGTAATAGTTGCGGATCAGGCGGAAATACCCCGCCGAGATCTGCTCTTTACCGCTTTCTGCGTCCTGCACGCCAGCCCAGGCCTGCCAAAACTCCAGCGGCAGCGAGAAGTTGTAGTGCACGCCGGAAATGGTCTGCATCAACGCGCCATAGCGATTCTTCAACCCTTCGCGGTACAGCGTCTTCATGCGGCCGATGTTCGACGAACCGAACTGCGCCAGCTCAATATCCTGCTCGGCTTCGATAAAGCACGGCATGCTGAGCGGCCACATGCGCTCATCGCCAATATTGCGCGCCACGTAGCGATGAATATCGCGCAGGAACGTCAGCAGGTGATCGATATTGTCATCAACCGGCGTAATAAACTCTAACAGCGCCTCGGCGAAGTCCGTGGTGATCCAGTGGTGCGTCAATGCCGCCCCCAGCTTTTCCGGATGCCCGGTGGTCGCCAAGGTGCCGTTCGGCGTGACTCGCAGCGTTTCACGCTCGATGCCGCGACGAATGCCTTTTAATGCCTGAGGATGGGCTTCCAACCAAGAAAGCGCCTGTGATACGTCCGGGATCAAATTGACCTCCCGCTTCTAAAAACAATAACTCGTAAGCATACTGAATCCGCACCCGAGAGAATATTGAGTTATATTCACTTGGTTACTGCCACCAGGCAATGCCCTGTACCGTTATCATAGCCAAAACGATGTAACGCAGCGCCTTTCCGATACACAGAAACAGCGCGACAGAGCCCCAGGGCATGCGCAGCCAACCTGCCAACACGCACAACAAATCGCCCACCACCGGCACCCAGCTGAGCAGCAGCGCAGCCGGGCCGAAGCGTTGCAGCCACCTGAGCGCCGTTGCCAGCCCCCGCTGTGGTTTCAACGCCGGTAACAGGCGCCCGATAATGACATTGGTCAAGCCACCCAGCGTATTGCCCAAGGTCGCGGCCAATACCAGCAACTCCGGCGAGACGCGACTCTGGGTCAGCAAGGCGACCAGAACGATTTCTGAATTTCCCGGCAGCAGCGTCGCACTGAGGAAGCTACTGCCAAATAACGATATTACGGCTAGCGTACTACTCACAGCGTGCGGACGTCTACCACAGCCATACCGGCACTTTTCGCCGCCTGAATGCCAAATTCGGCATCTTCAAACACCACGCATTTTTCCGGCGGCACGCCGATCAGTTCAGCACAGCGTAAGAAGGTATCCGGCTCCGGTTTATGGCGCTGTACGTCGTCCGCGCCGACGATCGCGTCGAAGCAGTCGAACAGGCCGAGATGACGCAGCAGCATTTCCGCCATGCGGTGCTCGCTGCCGGTACCGACCGCCATCGGACGGCGACCGTGATAGGACTTCACCACCTCGATCAGCGGCAAGGGACGCACGCTATCCAGCAGCATCGCTTCCACCGCGCGGGTTTTCTCCGCCGCCAGGTGATGGGGATCGAGGTCGGCCTGATGGCTGGCGATAATCGCCTGAGCGATGCGCCAGGTCGGCGAACCGCTCAGCGCCACCATGGCCGTTTCATCAAACGTCATGCCATAACGGGACAACACTTCATGCCACGCTTTACGGTGCGTTGGCTCGGTGTCCAGAATCGTGCCGTCCATGTCGAAAATAAGACCCTGATAGCGGTCGTACATCGTTACTCCATGATCGTTGAGGAAAGAAAACTACTTTAGCGTAAAGCCGATGGGTTGTCGCTGACTGCGTCATAGCGGAATGTGCTGTGCCTAATCGTACACAAAGGGGAAAGAGGGGGAGATAGATAAAGGCTGAAAAGCGAAAAACCCGCCGAGGCGGGTTTCTCTTAGATGGTGCATCCAGGAGGATTCGAACCTCCGACCGCTCGGTTCGTAGCCGAGTACTCTATCCAGCTGAGCTATGGATGCATGTCTATTTTTTTACTGCTTGCCTGCTTCGCTAACGAAACACGACAGAAAGAATGGTGCATCCAGGAGGATTCGAACCTCCGACCGCTCGGTTCGTAGCCGAGTACTCTATCCAGCTGAGCTATGGATGCACAGGAATTCTTTTTTGATACCGTATGGTACGTTGTTACTACCCCACCATACTGCAAAATATGGTGCATCCAGGAGGATTCGAACCTCCGACCGCTCGGTTCGTAGCCGAGTACTCTATCCAGCTGAGCTATGGATGCAAATGGCGGTGAGGCGGGGATTCGAACCCCGGATGCAGCTTTTGACCGCATACTCCCTTAGCAGGGGAGCGCCTTCAGCCTCTCGGCCACCTCACCATACGCTTCTTTCGAATTGTGCCTAACTTGCTTTGGATAAGCTCATCGGCACTGCGTGGCGCACATATTACTTTCTCCGACTTTTAAGTCAAACAATTTTTCCCAACTCATGCGCGTTTGCACAATTCACACCCAACATGGGCGATTTCACGGCAAAAAGGGCGTTTTATCAACAGGCAACCGCAGCGTCTGTGGCAACAAAGCAGGAAACTCACCGGGAAAATAATCACGAAAAAGAGAGGGGAGAACGAAAGAAGTGGGTAAAACGATGCAGTAGCGTCTCGTCTGGCAACGAGACGCTGCTTCGGAATCAGTAAGTCGTCTGCTGAGACTTCTCTGCCTGAATGCGCTGATAGATTTCTTCACGGTGAACCGAAACCTCTTTGGGGGCATTCACACCAATACGCACCTGGTTGCCTTTTACCCCTAGCACAGTGACCGTAACCTCATCGCCAATCATGAGGGTTTCACCAACTCGACGAGTCAGAATTAACATTCTTTGCTCCTTGAAAGATTAAAAGAGTCGGGTCTCTCAGTTTCCCCGTCATTATCCATCATATGTGGTGAAAACGTAAGCCGCGCAATCCACAATAAGTGTAAGCAGACTTGGTCCCACCTCAGATAATGGTAAGTTTAGCCGACCTGAAAAACTTTGTTCCCGCAATTGTAACTAAATTGTGTTAGCACAGTATGAAAACGCCATAATCAACAAAGTATTATGGCGTTTGTGCGTGCTATTTATTTATGTTCACAGCTTCGAGGCCACCCAGGCTTCTACGCTGTTTAACGCCGCTGGCAGGGCGTTGATATCCGTCCCCCCCGCCATCGCCATATCAGGGCGACCACCGCCCTTGCCGCCGACCTGCTGCGCCACGTTGCCGATCAACTCGCCGGCTTTCACGCGGTCAGTCAGATCCTTGGTCACGCCCGCGACCAGGCTGACTTTGTCATCAGCCGTCGTCGCCAACACGATAATGGCCGAACCCAATTGATTTTTCAGGTCATCCACCATAGTGCGCAGCATTTTGGCTTCGACATTGTCCAACTGGCTGACCAACAGCTTCACGCCGTTAACCACTTTCGCCTGACTGGACAGCGACGCGCTTTCCTGCGCCGCCTGCTGATCTTTCAGTTGCTGCAGTTCTTTTTCCAGCACGCGGGTGCGATCGAGCACCGAGCGCACTTTATCGGTCAGGTTGTTGCTATCGCCCTTCACCAACTGCGCAACGTCTTGCAACAAATCGCTTTGCTGATGCAGCGTAGCTATAGCGCCAGCACCAGTTACCGCTTCAATACGGCGAATGCCCGCCGCGGTGCCCGACTCGCTCAGAATGCGGAACAGGCCGATATCGCCGGTGCGGCTGGCGTGGGTGCCGCCGCACAGCTCGGTGGAGAAGTCGCCCATGCTCAGCACGCGAACGTTGTCGTCGTACTTCTCACCGAACAGCGCCATCGCACCCTTCTCTTTGGCATCTTCCAACGCCATCAGCTCGGTCTGCACCGGCAGGTTACGACGCACCTGCTGGTTAACCAGATCTTCCACCGCGCGAATTTGTTCCGGCTTCATCGCTTCGAAATGCGAGAAGTCGAAGCGCAGGTATTTGTCGTTAACCAGAGAGCCTTTCTGCGCAACGTGCTCGCCCAACGTTTGGCGCAGCGCAGCGTGTAGCAGGTGGGTCGCGGAGTGGTTCAGGCGGATGCTGTTGCGGCGCTCAGTGTCGATCTGCGCGTCCACGCGATCGTTCAGCTTCAGCGAACCTTGCGCCAGCTTGCCTTGATGGCCGATAGCCTGACCGTATTTCTGGGTGTCGTTGACCACAAACTCGGCGCCTGCGGTTTTCAGCACGCCTTTATCGCCGACCTGGCCGCCGGATTCACCGTAGAACGGCGTCTCGTCCAGCACCACCACCGCCTCTTCGCCAGCGTTGATCTGATCGACCGGCTGGCCGTCGCGGAACAGCGCAATGACCATCGCCTGCTGCTCGTCGTGATCGTAGCCGCTGAACTGGCTGCTGCCGTCCACACGGATCAGGCTGTTGTAGTCGGCGCCGAAGCCGCTGGATTCGCGCGCGCGGCGGCGCTGTGCTTCCATCGCCTCTTCAAAGCCCGCTTCGTCGACTTTCAGACCGCGCTCGCGGCAGACGTCAGCGGTCAGGTCCACCGGGAAGCCGTAGGTATCGTACAGACGGAAAGCGGTTTCGCCGTCCAGGGTATCGCCCTGCAGCTTGGCCAGCTCTTCATCCAGCAGCGCCAGACCACGCTCCAGCGTACGGGCAAACTGCTCTTCTTCGGTTTTCAGCACCTGCTCCACCAGCGACTGCTGGCGTTTCAGTTCATCGGCCGCCGGGCCCATCACTTCGATCAGCGGCGCCACCAGCTTGTAGAAGAAGGTGTCTTTCGCGCCCAGCATGTTGCCATGGCGGATCGCACGACGAATGATGCGACGCAGCACGTAGCCGCGGTTTTCGTTAGACGGGATCACGCCGTCAGACACCAGGAAGGCGCAGGAACGGATGTGGTCGGCGATAACGCGCAGAGATTTATTGTCCAGATCGGTCGCACCGGTCACTTTCGCCACGGCGGCAATCAGGGTGCGGAACAGGTCGATCTCATAGTTGGAGTTCACATGCTGCAACACCGCCGCGATGCGTTCCAGGCCCATACCGGTATCCACCGAAGGTTTCGGCAGCGGCAACATGGTGCCGTCGGACTGACGGTTGAACTGCATGAAAACGATGTTCCAGATCTCGATGTAGCGATCGCCGTCTTCTTCCGGGCTGCCCGGAGGACCACCCCAAATGTGATCGCCGTGATCGTAGAAAATCTCGGTGCACGGGCCGCATGGGCCGGTATCGCCCATCTGCCAGAAGTTATCGGAAGCGAAAGGCGCGCCCTTGTTGTCGCCGATGCGGATAATGCGCTCGGCCGGTACGCCGATTTGCTTCTGCCAGATGTCGAATGCTTCGTCATCGGTTTCATACACGGTGACCCACAGTCGCTCTTTCGGCAGGTTGAACCAGTTTTCACCGGTCAGCAGTTCCCACGCGTAGCTGATCGCATCGTGCTTGAAGTAATCGCCGAAGCTGAAGTTGCCCAGCATTTCAAAGAAGGTGTGGTGACGAGCGGTATACCCGACGTTTTCCAGGTCGTTATGCTTGCCGCCTGCGCGCACGCAGCGCTGCGAGGTAGTGGCGCGGGAATAGGCGCGTTTGTCGAGCCCCAGGAAAACATCCTTAAATTGGTTCATGCCGGCATTGGTAAACAGCAATGTCGGATCATTGTTAGGCACCAGGGAGCTGCTTGCTACAACCTGATGACCCTTACTATGAAAGAAATCGAGAAACGCTTGACGGATCTCAGCGGTGCTCTTGCTCATAATTTTCCTGGAAAGGCTAGAATAACGACACGTGAGCCGGTGGCGCGTCATCCCGACGATGACAACCAGCTCACGAACAAAAAGTGGGGATAAGATAAATTTTCTTCAGAGGGAAGTAAAACCCCGTGTGCGCTCATTGCGCAAAATCACGGTAAATTGACTGAATTTCTTCCTGGAAAAAGCCGCGATAGAGCAGATAACGCTGCACTTTGGCTTTCTCTTTCCAGTCAGTTGGCAACGCATCGCCAAATTTTCGCTGCGCCACCTGTTTCGCCTGTTCACACCAGTCGATGTCGCATTCCGCCAGCGCGTCCTGTACCAGCGCTTTGTCGACGCCCTTTTGCATCAGTTCGCTGCGGATGCGCTGCGCGCCGTAACCTTTGCGGCTGCGGCTGCCAATGTAGCTGTGGGCGAAACGCTTATCGTCCAGCCAATTATGCTGATAACAGTAGGCGATAACCTGCTCGATCAGCGCAGGATCTACCGGCTCTTCAGCCACCGGCGGTGATGTCGACGCATGTGGCCCCTTGCCGCCAAAACGGGCTTTCGCCACAAACGGCTGCGCCGCAAGTTTGCGGCGCAGTTCAGCTTCACTATGATCGCGTTGCGACAGCAGGCGCATGGCGCGGCTTAGCAGGTCATTCATCATTTGAGCCTGAATTCAGGGGATGTGCGCCACATAAACGGCGGCGCACATCTTCAGCGATTAAAACTGCTCGCTGGTTTCCGCTTCGTCATCTTCGAAGTCGTCACCGGAGGCAGCCACCAGCTCACCGCCGCTGTGCAGCAGCAGGTCGCGCAGTTTCTTATCCAGCTCGGCGGCGATAGCCGGGTTTTCTTTCAGGAAGTTACAGGCGTTCGCCTTGCCCTGACCGATCTTCTCGCCGTTATAGCTGTACCAGGCGCCGGCTTTTTCGATCAT
The DNA here is from genome assembly GCF_002752475.1 of Serratia sp. OLAL2. Classification (NCBI taxonomy): domain Bacteria; kingdom Pseudomonadati; phylum Pseudomonadota; class Gammaproteobacteria; order Enterobacterales; family Yersiniaceae; genus Serratia; species Serratia sp. OLAL2. Next base: position 26,988 of record NZ_MSTL01000016.1, read on the forward strand.
CTTGTGCTTCACGCCCAGATCGACCAGCTCACCACGGCTGTTGATGCCTTCGCCGTACATGATTTGGAATTCAGCCTGTTTGAACGGCGCAGCGATTTTGTTCTTCACCACTTTCACGCGGGTTTCGCTGCCCACCACTTCGTCGCCCTCTTTGATGGCGCCGATACGACGGATATCCAGGCGTACCGAAGCGTAGAACTTCAGGGCGTTACCACCGGTGGTGGTTTCCGGGTTGCCGAACATCACACCGATCTTCATACGGATCTGGTTGATGAAGATCAGCAGGGTATTGGCGTTTTTCAGGTTGCCGGCCAGCTTACGCATCGCCTGGCTCATCATGCGCGCCGCCAGACCCATGTGCGAATCGCCGATTTCACCCTCGATTTCCGCCTTCGGCGTCAGCGCCGCCACGGAGTCGACGATGATGACGTCAACCGCGCCGGAGCGGGTCAGCGCATCACAGATTTCCAGCGCCTGCTCGCCGGTGTCCGGCTGGGAGCACAGCAGGTTGTCGATATCAACGCCCAGCTTTTTCGCATAGATAGGATCCAGCGCATGCTCAGCATCAATGAACGCACAGGTTTTTCCTTCGCGCTGCGCAGCGGCGATCACCTGCAGCGTCAGGGTAGTTTTACCGGACGATTCCGGGCCGTAGATTTCGACGATGCGGCCCATCGGCAGGCCGCCAGCGCCCAGAGCGATATCGAGTGACAGTGAGCCGGTGGAGATCGTTTCCACGTCCATGGAGCGGTCTTCACCCAGGCGCATGATGGAGCCTTTGCCGAACTGTTTCTCAATCTGGCCCAGTGCCGCAGCTAACGCCTTTTGCTTGTTCTCATCAATAGCCATTTTTGCTCCTTCGTTTCGCAATGCCGGTGTTACCCCACACTGCCACTGAATGTATGTTGTGCAGGAAATGTCACTAATTATACTGTATGGTCATACAGTATCAAGCCTAATTTACAAAAATTCGTCGATGGCGGTTTGCAGCGCGAAAATCGTCGCCTGCAGCCGCACCGCATCGCGGTCGCCCTCGAATTGCATCTTGCGCGACAGCCCCCGGCCATCGCTGCCGGCGAAACCGAACCACACGGTGCCGACCGGCTTTTCCGCGCTGCCGCCGTCCGGGCCGGCGATGCCGCTCACCGACAGCGCCAGATCGGCCTGCGCCGCACGCAGCGCCCCTATCGCCATCTCGCGCACCACCTCTTCGCTGACCGCGCCGTGCGCCGCCAACGTCGCTTCGTTCACCCCCAGCAGGTCATGCTTTGCCGCATTGCTGTAGGTGACGAAACCGCGATCGAAATAGGCGGAGCTGCCGGCGATATCGGTAATGGCCTTGGCGATCCCCCCCCCGGTGCAGGATTCCGCACAGGTGATCCAGCGGCCCTGAGCCTTCAGTTTCTCCCCTGCCAGCACGCTGAGCTGACGCAGTTGGTTTTCACTCATAATCCCTCCCTCGCGAATTCAGGTATATGCGCCCGATAGTAGCATTTATCAAGGCGCTGCAGCGGCTGACACGTTGAAATGCGCAGCGCCTCGCAGGAGGTGCGGTTTTAAGCGCCCGGCCAAGCTGCTAGTATCAAAAGAAGCGCCCCATCGAGCGGCGGCGCACCAGCACAAGGAACATCACGGAGGCGGCACGCTGCGGCGGCGGCCTCAGGGCGCACCAGAAGAGATTAGGATGATAGCGTGAAAAAAACGTTGGGCGTATTCTTGCCGTTGTACACCACCACCCTGCTGCTGCTGTTGGGCTCGGGCCTGCTCACCACCTACGTCTCGCTGCGGCTGACCTCCATCCACGTCAGCAGCGTGCTGATCGGCGCTATCATCGCCGCCAACTACATCGGGTTGGTGATCGGCGGCAAGGTCGGCCACTTTCTCATCGCCCGCGTCGGGCATATCCGCGCCTACGTGGCCTGCGCCGGCATCATCACCGCCGCGGTGCTGGGGCACGGCCTGACGGAGTTCATTCCCGCCTGGGTCGCGCTGCGTCTGGTGATCGGGCTGTGCATGATGTGCCAATATATGGTGCTGGAAAGCTGGCTGAACGACCAGGCGGAATCCAACCAGCGCGGCATGGTGTTCGGCTTCTATATGGCGGCGACCTATCTCGGCATGTCGCTGGGCCAGATCGTGCTGATGCTGCAAAGCAATCTGGGCATCACCACGCTGCTGGTGATCGCGCTGTGTTTCGCGCTCTGTCTGGTGCCGATCGCTCTCACCACCCGCACCAATGCGCGACACATGTCGCCGGCCCCGATGGAGCTGCGCTACTTTGTCGGCGCCATTCCCAAGGTGCTGGCCACCACGTTGGTGATCGGCATGGTGGTGGGCTCGTTTTACGGCCTGGCGCCGGTCTACGCCAGCCTGCAATCCTTAACCACTCAGCAAACCGGCCTGTTCATGGCGCTGGCCATCTTCGCCGGGTTGGTGGCGCAGTTCCCGCTCAGTTGGCTGTCGGATCGCTATAACCGCCCGTTGCTGATGCGCTTCAACGCCATTTTGCTGATCGTGGCGGCGCTGCCGCTGGCGCTGCTGCCGCACATCGATTTCCCGCTGCTGCTGGCTGTGGGGTTCGTCGTCAGCATGCTGCAGTTTACGCTCTATCCGCTGGTGGTGGCATTGGCCAACGATCTGATCGAGCCGGAGCGCCGCGTCTCGCTGGCCGCCTGTCTGCTGATGGCGTTCGGCGTCGGCGCCAGCATCGGGCCGTTGGCGGTCGGCGCACTGATCGAGCCGCTTGGCGGCAATATCCTGTACGCCTTCTTCGCTTTGTGCGGCGTACTGCTGGCGGCCCTCGGCCGGACGGCGAAAGCGGAGGAACCGCAGCTGGCACAGGACGCGCCGGTGCCGCACATTGCGCTGCCGGACAGCCTCGCCAGTTCACCGCTGTCGCCGGCGCTCAATCCAACCTTCGATGAGCAGATCATTCACGACACCATGCCGCCGCCGGAAGCGGCGCCCGATGTCGAGGAGCCACAGCCCGAAGAACAGGAGGCGGAACCCTTGCCTCAGGGGGCCGATCCGCAAGAGGACACCGGCCTGAAAAAGGCGCACGCCATGCTGTAAACGGCGGGCTACAGATCCTGGAAGGAGCCCAGCATAAAACCGCGTTCGGCGATCGCCGCTTTCAGCGTCGGCGCGGTCAACACATCCAGCTCGACGAGGCGCGGGTGGCAGTATTTGCTCTGCAGGATCGTCGCATCGAGGAACGCCGGGTGGCACATCATTTCCAATGACTCGGCGCCCTGCTCGTCGGCGCGCGCCAACCTCTGCAGGAACAAGGCTTCGGAAATCGTTTCACCGTAGAACCCCGCGTCAAACGCGTCGGTGCTGTAGGGCGTCTGCAACGCAATACCGCGCCGTTTCGCCTCTTCGCGATCGAGGCGCAGCGGCAGACCCTGTGCCTGCGCAAACGCCTCCACCAGCGGGTAAATCTGCGGCTGCATATGCACATGGTGGTGGCTGTCGATGTGCGTTGGCGCCCTGCCGAACAGCGTCATAAACCGCGTGAACTGGCGCTGCAGCTCCTCCTGAATCTCGTCCAGCTGCAGCTCGCCGGCCTCGGCGCGGTGCCACAGCCATTTGCCCAGCTCGCCATGCTCATTGACCAGCGAAGGCATGGCGCCCAGCGGCCTGCCATGGGTCAAAACGAAATGCAGCCCGATCGGCAACCCCGGATATTGCCGGCTGAGCGCCGCCGCGTGCTGGGCGCCGCCGCCGTTCACCATCGCCGTGGTGGAGGAAACGACGCCATGCTGATACGCCTCGACGACACCGTAGTTCTGTCCTTTGCTCAGGCCGAAGTCGTCGGCATTCACGATCAGTAGTTTTTCCATAATGGCTCCCGCAGGATGAATTTTCGGCAAGGAAAAGCCGACCGACCGGCGCGGCATTCCCCTTCTCGAAGGTAAAAATCGAATGATTAACCGGCCGGCGGCCTAAAGCTCATCGGCATATCGGCGTTAATACTGATCGGGAGCGGCCCTAAAGAGGGCCGTAACACTTTTTTCGGTAGTTGCCTGGGGTCACGTCGGTGAGCCGCTTGAAGTTTTTAATGAACAGACTGACGTCGCCATAGCCAGAATCAAAGGCGATATCGGAAACCGAATAGTTGGTGACCTCCAGCTGCGTCTTGGCGAAGTTGATGCGGATCTCGTTGATCACCTGCATCGGCGTCTTCTGGTAGTAGCGCCGCATCGCCCGGGTCAGATATTCCTGGGTTTTCCCCGACAGCGCCACCATGTTCGCCAACGCCCTTTCGCCGAACATCGCCTTGTCATGCATGCCGGCGAGGGTGTTCTTCAGCCACTGCGGGATATCATCGCCGCCGTCATTGTCTTCTTTATAGTGACGAATACGGCTGATCACATAGAAAGTCAGCGTTTCGAGAAATTCGGCGAAGTCATCCTCGCGAAACTGTGGCGAACTCACCACCGACTCGATGTAGGCCAAGAACTCGCTTCTCAGGCTGTAGGCTTGCGAGGCGACAAAGCAACGCGGCAGCTGCTGCAAATAGTGCTCTTCAAAGAACGCTTTGCTGACCGCCACGTTGAAGATTTTCGTCGCGCCGAACTCGTAAAAGCTCTGGTGGTAGGAGCCGATAGGGATAAAGACGAAATCCCCGCGTTCCAGCAGCACCCGCTTGCCGTTGATCTCCTGATAACATTTGCCGCTCAGCACGATGGTGAACTCGTAATAATCGTGCTGATGCAGCCCGGTGGCGCTTTCCACCTTGTTGTAGATAAACAGGTGAAAATCTTTGCAGTTAAAGAAATCCTGCTCGCGAATCAGCTTCACGTCGTTGGCACTCAGCGAAATTCGGTTATCGGACACGGCACCGGCCTCCCGTTAGTCAAACCCGTTGCGTCTGGCCGCCTCGGCAAACCAGTAGCCGCTTTTCTTGATAGTGCGGCGCTGATCCGCCCGATCCAAGCGCACCAGCCCATAACGATTCTTGTAGGCATTCAGCCAGGACCAGCAGTCGATAAAGGTCCACAGATGATAGCCCTTGCACTGCGAGCCTTCCGCCAGCGCGCGGTGCAGCCACTTCAGATGCTCGCGAATAAAGTCGATGCGGTAATCGTCCTCCACCCGCCCATCGGCGCCGATAAACGCCTCTTCGCCCTCGACGCCCATGCCGTTTTCGGAAATATAACAAGGCAGATTGCCGTAGTTCTCTTTCAGATCCATCAGGATGTCGTACAGCCCCTTCTCGTAGATCTCCCAGCCGCGGTGCGGATTGATTTTGCGGCCCGGCATTGCATAGTAACTGAACAAATCCTCCGGCGATGCGATCGGCCCCTCGGCACGACGCCCCGCTTTCGCCTGTACCCTGCGCGGCTGGTAGTAATTGACGCCGAGGATATCCACCACGCCGCCTTCGATCAGCGGCGCATCCTGCGGCTCGCAGTAGGGCATCAGCCCATGGCGCTCCAGCAAGTGCAGCAACGCCGCCGGATAACGCCCTTTGGCGACCGGATCGAGGAAACTGCGGTTGAGCAGCAGATCGGCGTCGTATGCGGCCTGCCGATCCTCCGGCGCGTCGGAGCGCGGATAGGTCGGGCTCAGATTCAGAATAATGCCGATGCTCCCCGGCAGCCCGCGCGCTCTGAAACGCTGCACCGCCATGGCGTGCGCCAGTACGCTGTGATACGCCACGGTGATCGCCCGTTTGAAATCCACCACGCAAGGGTAATGCAGGTCATTCAGGTAACCGGCCTCCACCGGCACGATCGGCTCGTTGAAGGTGAACCAGTGGGTGATCCGATCGCCAAACAGACCGAAGCAGATGTCGGCATAACGCGCATAGGCTTCGACAACTGCCCGGTTTTCCCAGCCGCCGCGCTGCTGCATGCACAGCGGCATATCGAAGTGATAGAGATTGATAAACGGGGTGATGCCCTGCGCCAGCAGCTCGTCGATCATCGCGTTATAGAAGGCCACCGCCTGCGGGTTCACCTCGCCGTCGCCGTCCGGGATCAGCCGCGACCACGAAATCGAGGTTCTGAAGGTATTGTGGCCCAGCGTTTTGAGCAGCCCGATATCGGTACGGAAATGGTCGTAAAAGGTCGAGGCCTCGGCCGGCCCCACCCGATCGTGAAAGCGCTCGGGCGCAATCTCGTACCAATAATCGAAGATATTGCGGCTCTTGCCGTCCCGCGCTGCCGCACCTTCAGACTGCGGCGCGGAGGTGGCGCTGCCCCACCAGAACCCGTCGGCAAATTGATATTCCATACTCGTGTCCCTCGCGGGGCGGCCGCGCCGCCCCGTTCCACAGTTAGAATTTCAGCGCCTTGGCGATGTCTTCTTCGCTTTCCGTCGCCGCGTCGATCTGGCTCTGCGCCTTGTTGGAGATCGCCACGAACGGCAGATAAATCACGGTGGCGACCGCCAGGTTGAACAGGCTCAGCAACATGGCCATGATGCTGCCGTTGGTGTTGAAGAATGCCCCCAGGCCGACCGGCATGGTCCAGGGCGCAATGTTGGTGATCGGCGGGATCAGCCCGGAGTAATAAGCCAGCGAGGTGATAATGGTCAGTACCGGCTGCACCAGGATGAACGGAATGAACATCACCGGGTTCATGATCACCGGCAGGCCGAACAGAATCGGTTCGTTGATCTGGAAGATGCCGGACGGCGTCGCCAGCTTGGCGACCTGGCGGTAATCTTCGCGGCGCGAGGCGATGAAGATGGCGATGATCAGGCCCAGCGTCGAGCCGGTGCCGCCAAGGTAGATGTAGGAGTCGACGAACGGTTTCGCCCACATATGGAACTCTTTGCCGGCGGCCACCGCCGCTTCGACCGAACCGTATTTGTTGTACAGCTCCACGTTTTCCAGCGCGAACGGCGTCATGATGCCGCTGTCCAGCGCCGCCAGCGCCATGGAGCCGTGCACCCCGAAGAACCACAGCAGCGAGGAGAACAGCACGTAAACCCAGCCCACCACGCTGCCCATCTTGGCCAGCGGCGCCGAAATGCCGTCCATGATGATCTGGTGGAAGTTGGTGCCCCAGTGCGCCAGCGCGAACGCCACCAGCCCCATGATGGAGAGGATGATGAAACCGGGGATCAGCGACGAGAAAGAGCGCGACACCGAAGCCGGCACGCTGTCCGGCAAGCTGATCACCCAGTTGCGCCGTACGATGAAAGCAAACATCTCAGCCACCGCCAGCCCGATCACCATACCGGAAATGATGTTGGCGCCGCCCAGCCAATTGGCGCCCACCGCATAGGCCTCGCCGACGTTGAACGGCGTGACGGTCATGAAGGCCGCCACCGCCAGCAGCGCCGAGGCCAGTGGATCGACCTTGCGCTCTTCGGCCAACGCCATGCTGATAAAGAACGGCGTCATCAGGGACATGATCCCTAGCGTACCGTTATAAACGCTGCCACCAATGCTCTTCAGGCTATTCAGCGTCTCGATGGTGGAGGCGTCCAACCTTACGCCCAATGAATAGAAAAACGATCCCTCGCCGAAGCTCAGGAACACGTTGTTGATCAACACGAACATCGCCCCGGTCAAAGTCAGCGGCATCAGGCGGATAAAGCCGTTCTTGATGGCGTTGACATGGGGCTGCTTACCGATTTTTACGGCGAAAGGCAGGATAACCTTCTCGAGCGAGGCAATGAGGGTATTCACGGCGGCCTCCTGTTATTGATTGGCTTTCTTGATGGCGGCCACCGCGGCCTTCAGTACGCCCAGCCCATCGACCTTGCCGTACAACAGCGGATCGATGACTTCAACAGGTTTATTGGGCAGCTGTTTCTGCACTTCCGGCAGGGTGTAGGCGATCTGCGGCCCCAGCAGGATCAGATCCGCTTCAACGCCTTTCTCCGCGGCCAGCGCTTCCGGATAGGCGGCGATGATCACCGGCACTTCATATTTTTCGGCCTGCGCCTTCATTTTTGATACCAACAGGGAAGTGGACATACCGGCAGAACAAAACAGATAGATTTTTTTCTTTTCCATACCAAGCACCTCAGATAATCAAAAAAACCCGGTGTTATTTGTATGCCAGATGCAATCACGATTGCTTCACGCACATTCCTTATGAAAATTTCCGTCACGTTGCCCTGGTTACAGACAGTATACGGAGCATGAAAAACGGATCGGTAAGCCAAGAGGATAGAGAACCGTCTCTCATTGACCTGATGGATTGACCCTCTTCACATTTTGCACAAAAAAATAGTGTGACCGGGCTCTCAAATAACCGCTAATAACTCAGAATATTCTTAATAAATAATCAAATAACAATTATAAACAGCAAGTTATGAACTCGCTGAGAATTTAAGAGGTTATTTGCGCCTGAACAAACGGCGAGGGAATAAAAATAGTTCAAGCTTGATTCGGCTGCTGCCATCCGAACGCGACGGCAGCAGGCAAAGAGGATTACATGGGCAGACGCAGCAACTCGATCACCGTGGCCAGCGCCACGGAATGGTTCCTGCGGTTGGGGTAATAGAGGTAAAAACCGGGAAACGGCGTGCACCAGTCGGCCAGCACCCGCCGCAGCCGCCCGCTCGCCAGGTATTCTTCCACCTCCTGCTCGATGGCAAAAGCGATGCCGACGTTCGCCAGCGCCGCCTGCACCATCATCCTGCCGTCATCGAGTATCAACGGGCTGTTAACCGCCACAGAAAATCGCTGCTCCCCCTGCTGAAAAGCCCATTTGTAGCGCTCGCCTGAAGAGGCTTTGCGCCAACCGATGCAACGGTGCTGCAGTAAATCCCGCGGATGCGTCGGCTCGCCGTGCCGCTGAAAATAGTCCGGCGTGGCGACGATGGCGAAACGCAGATCCGGTGTCAGGCGCACCGCGCGCATATCGTTATGCAGGTCCTCACCGAGCCGGATGCCGGCGTCAAAACCTTGCTCGACGATATTGGCGAACCCCTCGTCCGCCACCACTTCCAGCGTAATGCCGGGGTATTCGCTGGCCAACCGCCCCAGATGCGGCACGATGGCGAGATCGATCGCAGAACGCGGCGCGTTGATGCGCACCAGGCCGCGCGGCCCTTCGCGAAACGCATTCAGGCTCTCGAGCGCGGCGTCGATGTCGGTAAAAGCCGGCACCAGCTGCGCCAGCAGATGCTCTCCGGCCTCCGTCGGCGAGACGTTGCGGGTGGTGCGGTTCAGCAGGCGAATGCCCACCTGCGCCTCCAGTTCGCGCAGGGTGTGGGTCAGCGTCGGCGGCGTCACGCCCAATCGGGCGGCGGCGCGGCGGAAGCTGCGTTCACTGGCGATAGCCACGAAGGCCGCCAGGCCGGACAGTTCGGGTTTCTTCATGCTATTAATATAAATTATCTAATAGTGAGATGAATTTTTAGCGGATAGTTATCCGTCATCTAACAACATAGCATTGCGATCGAACCCATTACCAGGTATCGAAGCGATGATTAATGCTACAGCTCCAACTCATGAAACACCGCGCCGTTTGGCGGACAAAGTCGTACTGGTGAGCGGCGGCGGTACCGGTATCGGCCGCGCTGCGGCGCTGGCCTATGCCCGCGAAGGTGCCAACGTCGCGCTGGTCGGCCGTCGCGCGGCGGAAATCGAAGCCACGGCGCGCGACATCGCGCTGGCCGGCGGCGACGCCCTGCCCATCGTGGCCGACGTCTCCCAGGAAGACGATATCCGCAGGCTGCTCGCCACGGTGAGCGCCCACTACGGCCGGCTCGACGTCGCCTTCAACAACGCCGGCATCATCGGCAACTTCGCCCCCATCACCGAACAGAGCAGCGAGGATTTTGACCGCGTGATCGCCATTAACCTTCGTGGCGTCTGGCTGGCGATGAAATACGAGATTGAAACCTTCCTGGCACAGCATTCAGGCGGCGTGATCATCAACACGTCCTCCTGGCTGACCCACGGCGCGCTGGCCGGCTCATCCAGCTATTCCGCCAGCAAAGGCGCGCTCGATGCGATGATCCGCGCGGTGGCGCTCGAATACAGCGGCCAGGGCATCCGCGTCAACAACATCAACCCCGGCATCATCGACACGCCGATGGCGCGCGGCAGCGTGGCCGACAGCGCGGCGTTCGCGCCCTTTATCGCCCACACGCCCGCCGGCCGCCTGGGCGAATCGGAAGACATCGGCGATGTGGCGCTGTGGCTGGCGACGGACGAAGCCCGCTTCATCACCGGCCAAAGCCTGCTGGTGGACGGCGGTTACACCATCGCCGGCATGCGCTGAGGAGACGACGCCATGAACTACGTACGGCTTGGCGACAGTGGTCTGCAGGTGTCCCGCCTCTGCCTGGGCTGCATGACCTACGGCGATCCGGCCTGGCGGCCCTGGGTGCTGAAAGAAGATGAAGCGCGCCCCTTTATCCGCGAGGCGCTGGAAGCGGGCATCAATTTTTTCGATACCGCCAACATTTACTCCGGCGGAGAAAGCGAGCGCATTCTCGGCCGCGCGCTGAAGGCGTTCGCCCGCCGTGAAGACGTGGTGATCGCCACCAAAGCCTACTTTCCGATGGACGCGCAGCCGAACAGCCGCGGACTGTCGCGCAAGCACCTGCTGCACAGCGTCGACGCCTCCTTGCAGCGGTTGGGGACGGATTATCTCGATCTGTTCGTGCTGCACCGCTTCGACACCGAAACGCCGATCGAAGAAACTGCCGACACCCTCGACGGCCTGGTGCGGGCGGGCAAAATCCGCTATCTCGGCGCCTCTTCGCTGCACGCCTGGCGCCTGATGAAAATGCTGGCCTTTCAACGTCAACACCGCCTGGCGCCGTTTATTTCGCTGCAAAGCCAATACAACCTGGTGACGCGTGAAGACGAAGAGGAGCTGATCCCGCTGTGTCTGGAGGAGGGCCTTGGCCTGACGCCCTGGTCGCCGCTGGCCCGCGGCGTACTGGCCGGTTCCGGCAGTGGCGGCACGCTGCGCGCCGCCACCGACGAACAGGCGCCCCGTTGGTACGGCGGCAGAAACGAAGTGGAACGCACCGTCGCGGCGGTAGCGGAGGTGGCGGCCACGCGCGGCGTTCCACCGGCGCAGATCGCGCTGGCCTGGCTGCTGGCCAAACCCGGCGTGGCGTCGCCGCTGGTGGGCATGTCCAAGCCGCACCATCTGCAGGATGCGCTGGCAGCGCTCACCCTCAGGCTATCGCCGGAAGACCTAGCCGCGCTGGAGGCGCCAATGGCACAGGCTGCCCGCCCCGAGCGCTGGTAGCCCCTTTTCCCCCATTCCCGGAGAGAAACATGTCATATGCGCTTACCGCGCGAGCAGCGTTGTTCACCCTCGCCGCCGCACTCCCCCTGACCACTCCGGCGCAGGCCGCCGCCAATACCCACTGCGCCGAAAGCAGCATGACGCTGCCGCCCGGCGCGCTTTATCCCAACGGCATCGCCCGCGCGACGGACGGCACGTTGTATGTCGGCCTGATCACCAGCGGCAACGTGCTGCGCAAGCGGCCGGGTAAAGCGTGGGAAACCTTTTTCCCTGGCGCTGACACGGTGTTCGCCTCAAACGCGCTGCGGCTGGACGAACGGCGCGGGTTGCTGTGGGGCAATTCGCCGGACTTCCTTTCCGGCGGCAAAACGCGGGCCAACCGCATCTATGCGCTGAATGTCGCCGATGGCACCCTCAACCGCAGCCTGGCACTGCCGACGGGGGAAATGGGCAACGATATCGTGCTCGGCGCAGACGGCACGGTGTACGTAACGGAAACCCGCGGCGGCGGCATCCTGCGCCTGCGGCCGGGCGAAGCGGCATTCAGTACGCTGTTTCAGGATGCGCGATTGGCGGCCCCCAGCGGGCTGGGCGCCGCCGGGATCGTGCTGCTCGACGATCGGCTGATGGCTGTCGCCAATTTCGGCACCGGTAAGCTTTATACCCTCAGCTATAACGATCCGCAGCCGCAGCTGACGGAAATGCAGCTGCCGCGCCTGATTGAAAACCCGGACGGAATGGGATTGGCGCCGGACGGCGCGCTGATCGTGCTGGAAAACGGGATCCAGAGCGGCCAAGGGCGGATCCTGCGGATCCCGTCACCCAAGGCGGCAGGGATGCACCAACTTGAGGTCTTGCGCGAAGGCATGGAGTCGCCGGTTAACCTGACTATCACCCCACAAGGCTGCGCCTTCGTCAGCGAGTCGCGCATCCGCCACCGTCTGCTGCCCGGCCATGAAACCGAAGTGCCCGACAGTTTCCGCCTCTATCAACTGCCCCTGCCTCTCACCGCCGCGCAATAAAGTCGCCGCCCCACTGCGGGCGGCGACTTGCGTTGTATCGTTAACATCCAATAAATTGAAACTATTTACTTCGATGCCATTAATCAGACTTATGATTAATCCTAACTTAATAACCTGATTTTAATTAAATTGTTCCGCCGCGTATCGCTGATTATACTTGCCTTATCTCCCGCCTCATTTATCGAGCGTAAGCATGAGCCGATACCATGTTTCCAGCAGCGAAGGCCAATATGAGAAAGAATCCGGCGAGCAAGTTCTAGCCAACAAGCTGGGTATTGCCGATAGCAATGAACTCGACGATGCCGAATTGGTATTGCTGGAACAGCTCTACCATTCCATTTTCGAACAGCATTTTCCATTAGGGAAAATCACCGTCGAGATGATCAAGGGCTGGCATCGCCGCTGGTTAGGCAATATCTATGCATGGGCTGGTCAAGCAAGAACTGTCAATATCAGCAAAGGGGGCTTTATGTTTGCCCCTTCGACGCGATTGCCCAAACTACTGGACGATTTCGAGGTGGAATACCTGGCCCGTTACACACCTTGCTCAGCCATGAGCGAAGAACAGCTGATAGAAGCGATTGCGATAATCCATGTTGAACTGATACTCATACACCCTTTCAGAGAAGGGAATGGCCGTTTGTCACGGCTGTTGGCCGATGTGATGGCGGTTCAGGGCGGGCATAAACCGTTGGATTATCAAAGCTGGGAGCAAAACAGAGCCCAGTATATCTCAGCGATTCACTCAGGTATGAACATGAACTACGAACCAATGAAACACTGGGTCAGTCAAGCACTAAGAAGATATTAGGCAAGGCGCAAATGAGCAAATTTTTTACGCGCTTCTTCTAAAGAAGCTTCAACTCTGGCTGAGGGTTGACCTGTTTCAACCGCCGTTGATGTCGCCACGGAACGCGCAATGTCCGTACGGGACGGCTTGGCATAACCCACCTGCACTTTTTTGCTGTTACTCATGACAACCTCTGTTCGCAAATTTGTTGAAGACATTATATCAAGGAATGTACAGGACTTCATTCCCTTGCCTCTCACTCCCGAGCCATAGCCTCACCACCACTCCGTGCGGCAACACTTGCGTTGTTGCCCGCAGGCGAACGACAATCTCGCTGCGTTACAAACCGGCCTTGCGCAGCGCTTCCCATTTTTACCTGTGACAGCCGATTGCCCGCTGGGCTAGTATAAGCGTCTGTGCAAACCTTGGGTTTGAGCGCGCCGTTTGGCGTTTTGATGATTTGATTTGCGCCGCCCGGCAAGCGCTAAAAGGGGCGGCGTCTGCTGAAACAATGTGATAGCGAATGACGACAATGAAAATCACAGTTCCCTTTACATTCAATGGATTGGAAAAATAATCGCATGAATAGCACCGATAAACTCGATTCGCACACGCCGATGATGCAGCAGTACCTGCGCCTCAAGGCCCAGCATCCTGAAATCCTGCTGTTCTACCGCATGGGCGACTTCTACGAGCTGTTTTACGACGACGCCAAGCGCGCTTCCCAACTGCTGGATATCTCGCTGACCAAACGCGGCGCTTCGGCGGGTGAACCGATCCCGATGGCCGGCGTGCCGCACCACGCGGTGGAGAACTACCTGGCCAAGCTGGTGCAGCTTGGCGAATCCGTCGCCATCTGCGAACAGATCGGCGATCCGGCCACCAGCAAAGGGCCGGTCGAGCGCAAAGTGGTGCGTATCGTCACCCCCGGTACCATCACCGACGAAGCGCTGCTGCAAGAACGCCAGGACAACCTGCTGGCGGCGATCTGGCAGGATGCGCGCGGCTTCGGTTACGCCACGCTGGACGTGAGCTCCGGCCGCTTCCGCGTCGCCGAGCCGCAGGATCTGGAAACCATGGCCGCCGAGCTGCAGCGCACCAATCCGGCCGAGCTGCTCTATCCGGAAACCTTCGAACACATGGCGCTGATCGAACAGCGCCACGGCTTGCGCCGCCGTCCGCTGTGGGAATTCGAACTGGAGACCGCACGCCAACAGCTCAACCTGCAGTTCGGTACCCGCGATCTGACCGGCTTCGGCGTCGAGCAGGCGCACCAGGCGCTGCGCGCCGCCGGCTGTCTGCTGCAGTACGTCAAAGATACTCAGCGTACTTCGCTGCCGCACATTCGCGGCATCACCATGGAGCGTCAGCAGGACGGCATCATCATGGACGCCGCCACCCGCCGCAACCTGGAGCTGACGCAGAGTCTGTCCGGCGGCAGCGACAACACGCTGGCGGCGATCCTCGATCGCACAGTCACGCCGATGGGCAGCCGCATGCTGAAACGCTGGCTGCACATGCCGACCCGAGACATCAAGGTGCTGACCGCCCGCCAACAGGCGATCGACGCATTGCAGGAGCTGTTCGCCGATCTGCAGCCTTCGCTGCGCCAGGTGGGCGATCAGGAGCGAATTTTGGCGCGCCTGGCGCTGCGTACCGCGCGTCCGCGCGATCTGGCGCGCATGCGTCATGCTTTCCAGCAATTGCCGGACATCCGCGCGCTGCTGCAAGACGTGGACACCCCGCACGTGCAGCAGCTGCTGGCGCAGGTGGGCCAGTTCGACGAGCTGCGCGAGCTGCTTGAACGCGCGGTGATTGAATCGCCGCCGGTATTGGTGCGCGACGGCGGCGTGATCGCCCCCGGTTACAACAGCGAGCTGGACGAGTGGCGCGCGCTGGCCGATGGCGCCAGCGACTACCTCGACCGGCTGGAGATCCGCGAGCGTGAAAAGCTGGGGCTGGACACGCTCAAGGTCGGTTTTAACGGCGTACACGGCTACTACATTCAGGTGAGCCGCGGCCAAAGCCATCTGGTGCCGATCCACTATGTGCGCCGCCAGACGTTGAAAAACGCCGAGCGCTACATCATCCCGGAATTGAAAGAGTACGAAGACAAAGTGCTCACCTCCAAGGGCAAGGCGTTGGCGATCGAGAAAAGCCTGTACGACGAACTGTTCGATCTGCTGCTGCCGCACCTGGCGGAGCTGCAGCAGAGCGCCGCCGCACTGGCCGAGCTGGACGTGCTGGCCAACCTGGCCGAGCGCGCCGATACCCTGAACTACGCTTGCCCGACCATGAGTGAGCAGCCGGGGATCCGCATTACCGAAGGCCGCCACCCGGTGGTGGAGCAGGTGCTGAGCGAACCGTTTATCTCCAACCCGCTCACCCTGTCGCCGCAGCGCCGCATGCTGATCATTACCGGCCCGAACATGGGCGGTAAAAGCACCTATATGCGGCAAACGGCGCTGATCGTGCTGATGGCGCACATCGGCAGTTACGTGCCGGCCACCAAGGCCACCATCGGCCCGGTGGATCGCATCTTCACCCGCGTCGGCGCGGCGGACGATCTGGCTTCCGGCCGCTCCACCTTCATGGTGGAGATGACCGAAACCGCCAACATCCTGCACAACGCCACCGAACACAGCCTGGTGTTGATGGATGAAATCGGCCGCGGTACCTCCACCTACGACGGCCTGTCGCTGGCCTGGGCCTGCGCCGAGAACCTGGCTAACCGCATCAAGGCGATGACACTGTTCGCCACCCACTACTTCGAACTGACGACCCTACCGGAGAAAATGGAGGGCGTGGTCAACGTGCATCTGGACGCGCTCGAACATGGCGACACCATCGCTTTTATGCACAGCGTACAGGACGGGGCTGCCAGCAAAAGCTATGGCCTGGCGGTCGCCGCGCTTGCTGGCGTGCCGCGCGACGTCATCAAGCGCGCCCGCCAGAAGCTGCGCGAGCTAGAGTCTATCTCCAGCCACACCTCATCGGGCAGCGTCGATGCCACCCAGATGACGCTGCTGCAGGAAGAGGCCTCGCCGGCGGTTGAAGCCCTGGAAGCGCTGGATCCGGATTCCCTGTCGCCGCGCCAGGCGCTGGAATGGATCTACCGGCTGAAAAATATGGTGTAGTCAGGCGCCAGACGCAGGCATAAAAAAACGGTGAGCATAATGCTCACCGTTTTTATTTGATGCGGTTCAACAACCGGCGTTATTCGCGGAACAGCGCCTCAATGCTCAGGCCCTGCATCTGCAGAATCTCACGCAGACGGCGCAGACCTTCAACCTGAATCTGACGGACGCGCTCGCGCGTCAGGCCAATCTCCCGACCTACGTCTTCCAGCGTCGCCGCTTCATAGCCCAGCAGGCCGAAACGACGCGCCAACACTTCACGTTGTTTGGCGTTCAGTTCGAACAACCATTTGACGATGCTTTGTTTCATATCGTCATCTTGCGTGGTGTCTTCAGGCCCGTTGTCCTTCTCGTCGGCCAGAATGTCCAGCAGCGCTTTCTCCGAATCCCCGCCCAGCGGCGTATCCACCGAAGTGATGCGCTCATTCAGGCGCAGCATGCGGCTGACGTCATCCACCGGCTTGTCGAGTTGCTCGGCAATCTCTTCAGCGCTCGGTTCATGATCCAGCTTATGGGAAAGCTCGCGTGCGGTGCGCAGATAGACATTCAGTTCTTTGACGATATGGATAGGCAAACGAATAGTACGGGTTTGGTTCATGATCGCCCGTTCAATCGTCTGACGGATCCACCAGGTTGCATAAGTGGAGAAGCGGAAACCGCGCTCCGGGTCGAATTTTTCCACTGCGCGAATCAAACCGAGGTTACCTTCTTCGATCAGATCCAGCAGCGCCAGACCACGGTTGCTGTAGCGGCGGGCGATTTTCACCACCAGCCGCAGGTTGCTTTCAATCATGCGACGGCGGGACGGCACGTCACCGCGCAGAGCACGCCGCGCAAAATAGACTTCTTCCTCTGCGGTCAGCAGAGGTGAATAACCGATCTCACCCAGATAGAGCTGCGTCGCATCCAATACGCGTTGCGTAACGCCTTGAGACAACAGCTCTTCTTCCGCTAAATCGTTCTCGCTGGTCTCTTCTTCTACCAGCGCTTTTTCATCAAACGACTCGGCCTCAGCTCCATTCTCGTCGAAATCCGCATCATCATGTAACTCGTTAACTTTCAGCGTATTTTGGCTCATATGCTGCTCCTACCCGTGATACCGCGAGCAGAATCTCAGCGTATTCTGCCCAATCTATCGCTGCGGAAGATAACGCAGCGGGTTTACGGATTTCCCCTTGTAACGAATTTCAAAATGCAAACGTACTGAACTGGTACCGGTGCTACCCATGGTGGCTATTTTTTGACCCGCCTTCACTTCTTGTTGTTCCCGGACCAGCATTGTGTCGTTATGAGCGTAGGCGCTCAGGTAATCATCATTATGTTTGATGATGATTAGATTACCGTAACCCCGTAAAGCGTTGCCTGCATACACTACGCGACCATCGGCGGTAGCAAAGATAGGCTGCCCACGAGAACCGGCGATATCGACACCTTTATTCCCACCTTCTGATGAGGAAAAGTTATCAATAACCTTACCGTCAGTCGGCCATCTCCAGGTACTGACCGGAGCGCTGTTGCTGACGGTGCTGCTCACGGGAGGAGCGGCTTCCGGCGCGGTAACAGGCGCAGTCGCGGTCCCAACCGCTGCGGCACCTGCTGCAGGTAACATCTTACCTACATTCTGTTTACCCGAGTTTTCAGAATACGCGTTAGTTGATTGAGAATCAACCGTTGCCGTCTGGATCTGGGCGCTGGAAGGTGGCTTCGG
Organism: Serratia sp. OLAL2; assembly: GCF_002752475.1. NCBI lineage: Bacteria > Pseudomonadati > Pseudomonadota > Gammaproteobacteria > Enterobacterales > Yersiniaceae > Serratia > Serratia sp. OLAL2. The sequence goes on from NZ_MSTL01000016.1 coordinate 44,825, forward strand.
AACGCCGCCTTTGGTCGCGTCTGTCGTCGCCAACATGCCGCCGCCGCCGTTGGCAGAACCATTACCAAGCTGAATGGTTTGGCCAACATTCAGGCTGTATGGCTCGGGAATATTGTTGCGCTGCGCCAGGTCGCGGAAATCGTTGCCGGTGATCCAGGCGATGTAAAACAGCGTGTCGCCGCGCTTGACCGTATAAGTTTCGCCGCCGCTGTAGCTCCCTTTAGGGATGGCGTTATAACTGCGATTATAGACAATGCGGCCCTCTGGGCTGGCCTGCTGCGCTCCGCCATTATTATTGCCGGATGGAACGGCGCCGCCGCCCACGCTGCTGATAGGGGCCGACGTTGAGGCCGTATTCGTACAACCCGCCAACCACAAACTTACCATCGTACACACCGCTACCCGGCGTAACGTAATCATTGGGCTTCCCGTGCTCATGCTTCCCCCATGACAGCAATATCAGTGATATATCCAAAATACCCTTTACATCGTAGCCGAGCTTTTGCCACTTCCCAGTTTCTGCGATGTAAAGGCGCCGCCGGCCGATCCCTGAACGCCAGGTCATCTCCCGCCGGAGCATCAAAACGCGCGCCAATGCTAACCACATTGGCGTCGCCGCACCATAAGACAACTACGTAGAAAGGCCAATTCTAGTGAAAATTAGCCTGATTGGAACGAGAAAACCTTATCCGGACGTGATGAAAGTGCAACAGATTTTGCAGACGGTCGAAAAATCAGACAATCGCTAGGCCAATTCGCCTTTCACCAGCGGCACAAAGCGCACCGCTTCGACCGCATCGACCACGAAATCGTTGCCATGACGCTGAATGCGTTTGAGGGTTTGGGCCTGTTCGCCCACCGGCAACACCAAAATGCCGCCGTCGTCCAGCTGCTCCACCAGCGCCTGCGGGATCTCCGGCGGTGCGGCGGTGACGATGATCGCATCGAACGGGCCGCGCGACGCCCAGCCCTGCCAGCCATCGCCGTGGCGAGTGGAAACATTATGAAGATCGAGCTGCTTCAGGCGGCGCTTGGCCTGCCACTGCAGCCCCTTGATGCGCTCGACGGAACAAACGTGTTGCACCAGATGCGCCAGGATGGCGGTCTGATAACCGGAACCGGTGCCGATCTCCAGCACCCGTGAAGTGGGCTTCAGATTCAGCAGCTCGGTCATCCGCGCCACCATATAGGGCTGAGAAATGGTCTGGCCGGAACCGATCGGTAATGCAGTGTTTTCGTAGGCTTTGTGATCCAGCGCTTCGTCGACAAAACGCTCGCGCGGCACCGCTTCGATCGCTCGCAGCAGCTTTTCGTCCCGGATCCCTTGCTGACGCAGCTGCGTCAGCAATGTTTGCATACGCTTGTTCACCATTCCCCGCTAACCTCTGCCTTGGTTAACCATGTTGTCACGACTTCCTGCGCCGCGTAGGCGGTCAAATCCACCTGTAGCGGCGTGATCGCCACATAGCCTTGTTCCACCGCCGCAAAGTCGGTATCCGGCCCGACATCAAATTTATCACCAGGCGGCCCGATCCAGTAGAGATTTTGTCCACGCGGATCCTGCTGGCAGAAGACCTTATCGGCAGGATGACGGCTGCCACAGCGGGTAACGCGCAGGCCTTTGATATCCGCCAGCGGCAAATCCGGCACGTTGATATTCAGGATTTTTCCGGTGCGTAACGGTTCACGCTGCAGCGCACGCAGGATGCGGCAGGTAATGGCCGCTGCGGTCGCGTAGTGTTGGTGACCGTTCAGAGACACTGCCAGCGCGGGCAGCCCCAGGTGTCGGCCCTCCATCGCCGCCGCGACGGTGCCGGAATAGATGACGTCATCGCCTAAATTCGGTCCGGCGTTAATGCCGGAGACGACGATATCCGGCGCCGGGCGCATCAATGCGTTGACGCCAAGGTAAACACAGTCGGTCGGCGTCCCCTGCAGCACCGCGATATCGCCGTTGGCCAGCGTCTGCGTGCGCAGCGGCGACTCCAGCGTCAGGGCGTTGGAAGAACCGCTGCGGTTACGATCCGGCGCCACGACCTGCACCTCGGCGAACTCCCGCAGCGCCGCCGCCAGCACCTGAATGCCCGGGGCGCTAACGCCGTCATCGTTACTCAGCAATATCCGCATCACTGTTATCCTGCTGCATGATTTCGCGAACTACGCTGGTGGCGAAGCTGCCTGCCGGCAGCCAGAAGCGCAGTTCCACGGTAACGTCATCCCACCAGTTCCACTGCAAATTTTGCGGCTGCAACAGCAGGGCCCGACGAGCGGGTTCGACACGCTCGCGCTTTAAAAGCGTAAGCAATTCCGGTTGTTCCGCCAAGCATTGTTGTTCAAAAGCCAAGGCTTTGCCGGCGGTGCCTGGCTCACCGTCGCCCGGCAACGCCGCGGTGACAACCAACTCGCCGGCATCCAGCCGTTGCTGCAACGTCTCCAGCTCATCGGCCTTGGCGACGAACCAGCTGCCGCGGCCGCTCAACTGCAGGGCGTCCCCCTCCAGCACGGTGCGCTGCAGGCCGTCGGCCAGGCGCCGGCCGACTATCAGATTGAACAGCGCGCTGCGGCTGGCGGAAAGGTAGAAGCTGCGTTTGCTGCGCTCTTTGACGCGGATTTCGTCGTTTGCCCAGCGACGCGCCATCACCAGATTGTTGCCGCCGCGGCCGAAACGCTGGCTGCCGAAATAGTTTGGCACGCCCTGCGCGGCGATAGCCTGCAGACGGTTTTCCACGTCCTGACGATCGGAAATGTGGCGCAGCACCAGCGTAAAGTGGTTACCCTTCAGGTTGCCGATGCGCATTTTGCGCAGGTGGCGGGCGAACGAGAGCACCTCGCAGCCTTCCAGCGCAAACTGTGAGAAATCCGGCGTGTCCTTGCCCGGCATATGCAGGCAGAACCACTGTTCGGTCACCGCGTGGCGATCCTTCAAGCCGGCATAGCTGACGGAACGGGCGTGAATACCGGCGAAGCGCGCCAGATAGTCGGCCACGAACTGGGTATTGCAGCCGTTTTTACGGATGTTCACCAGCACGTGCTCGCCTTCGCCGTCCGGCGCAAAGCCCAGGTCTTCCACCACCACGAAATCTTCCGGATTGGCTTTCAACACCCCGGTGCTCTGCGGCCGGCCATGCAGCCAGGTCAGTTTCGCCATATCCATGCGGTTATTCCTTGATCAGCAAGGCGACCGCTTCGCAGGCGATGCCCTCGCCGCGCCCGGTGAAGCCGAGCTGCTCGGTGGTCGTGGCCTTCACGTTGACGTCATCCATATGGCACTGCAGATCTTCCGCCAGGAAGACGCGCATCTGCGGGATGTGCGGCGCCATTTTCGGCGCCTGAGCGATAATCGTGATATCGAGGTTACCGAGGCGGTATCCTTTGGCACGGATACGTTTCCAGGCTTCGCGCAGCAGCTCGCGGCTGTCCGCGCCCTTGAAAGCCGGATCGGTATCGGGGAACAGCTTGCCGATATCGCCCAGCGCCGCAGCGCCCAGCAAGGCGTCGGTCGCGGCGTGCAGCGCAACGTCACCGTCCGAGTGGGCCAGCAAACCTTTGTCGTAAGGGATGCGAACGCCACCGATCACCAACGGGCCTTCGCCGCCGAATTTATGTACGTCAAAACCGTGACCGATACGCATGATGCGCTCCTTAATTGTCTAACTGAGTCAAATAGAACGCCGCCAGCGCCAAATCCTCCGGCCGCGTTACTTTAATGTTGTCCGCCCTGCCGGCGATCAGCTGCGGATGATAACCGCAATACTCCAGCGCCGAGGCTTCGTCGGTGACGTTAGCGCCTTCATCCAGCGCGCGCTGCAGGCACTGCTTGAGCAGCGGCAGCGGAAACAGCTGCGGCGTCAGCGCATGCCACAGATCCTGCCGTTCGACGGTGTGGGCGATGGTGTCGCGGCCAGGTTCGGCGCGTTTCATGGTGTCACGCACCGGCGCGGCAAGAATGCCGCCGACCTTGCTGTGTGCGGTGATCGCCAGCAGGCGCTCGAGATCGTCGGCGTGCAGGCAGGGGCGCGCAGCGTCATGCACCAGCACCCAGTCCGCGTCGCCCGCGAGCTTCAGCCCGGCCATCACCGAATCGGCGCGCTGTTTGCCGCCCTGAGTGACGGTCACCCGCGGATCCTGGGCGATCGGCAACTGTTCGAACTGGCGATCTTCCGGGCCGATCGCCACGATCACCCGCTCGATGCGCGGGTGGCGCAACAGGGCATGGATAGCGTGTTCGACGATGCTGTGCCGGCCGATGGTTAAATATTGCTTCGGGCATTCCGCCTGCATGCGGCTGCCGATACCGGCAGCGGGCAGGACGGCAATCACCGAGGGAAAGGTGCCTGCGGAGTGATTCATGCGTTATTTTTGTGCGTTATTTTGCGAGGAAGACGCCGCGTTGCGTCTGGATTGGTCAGGAACCAGACGATAGAAAGTCTCACCGGGCTTGATCATGCCCAGCTCATTACGCGCTCGCTCTTCGATCGCTTCCTGACCGCCGTTCAAATCATCGATTTCGGCAAACAGCTGATCGTTACGCGCTTTCAACTTGGCGTTACTGCCCTGTTGGACCGCAACGTCTTCATTGACTCGCACGTAATCGTGAATACCATTTTTGCCCAGCCACAGTGAATACTGTAACCAACCGAGCAATGCCAGCAATAGCAGCGTAAGTTTTCCCATCTCCGCCCCCTGAAAAACCGACCAATCATCCCACAACTTCTCGTTGGACTCCACACTGAGAGCGGCATTTCAGCGCCAAATTCAGAATACGGATGAAGGGTTCCCGAGTTTATCGCCTAATTCCGTGGTGAAAGCGGCAAAAAAAGCCCCTTTTGCCCGGCACGCGCGGCGCATTTTCCGATGAGACACGCACTGCCCTTTTCCCATTATGCAGCAAGAACCACTGCATCGCCGCTTGCTGACCCATTTCTTACGCCAAAGCAACGTCAAAAGTGAATATTTAACACCATAGAAAGAATAATTATCATGCAGTGGTTGCACTTTCATTCATTGGAGCTTATTTTTATGCACTCACAGTGCATAAATAATTCCAATATATAACCATTCATTATCGGGGATCGCGATGTTAAAACGTTTAGTTCTGATCGGCGCCTGCCTGGCCGCCACCTTCTCCACCGCCGCGTTAGCGGCTGAAACGACCTACGTCGTCGGCTCCGGCGGCACCTATCGGCCGTTCGAGTTTGAAAACAGCCAAAAGCAGCTGGAAGGTTTCGACATCGACATCATCAAAGCGGTGGCCAAGGCCGAAGGCTTCCAAATCAAACTGATCAATACGCCGTGGGAGGGGATCTTCGCCACGTTGAATTCCGGCGATCGCGACATCATCATTTCCGGCATCACCATCACCGACAAGCGCAAGCAAATGGTTGATTTCTCAGCGCCTTACTTCCCGGCCGAACAGGCTATCGTGGTGCCGCAAGACTCGACGGTGGACTCCATCGCCGCGCTCAAGGCGCTGAAGGTCGGCGTGGTGAACTCCAGCACCGGCGACATCGTGGTGTCCGACGTGCTGGGTAAAAACAGCACCGCTATCAAGCGCTTCGACAATACCCCGCTGATGCTGCAAGAGCTGTATGAAGACGGCATCGGCGCGGCGGTCGGCGACGTCGGCGTGGCCAAGTTCTATATCAAAACCCACCCTGAGAAAGCCTTCAAGTTGGTGCCCGACGCCAAGTTTGAGCGCCAGTATTTCGGCATCGCCGTCGCCAAAGGCAACGATGAGCTGCGCAACAAAATCAACGCCGGCCTGAAGAAAATCGTCGCCGACGGCACCTACGCCAAGATCTACCAAACCTGGTTCGACAGCAACGTACCGACGCTGCCGGCGGAATAATGCCCTGCCGCCGGCGCCCGCATGGGCGTCGGCGCGCCACCGTTTCAGCCTACCAAGAAGGAACACCCTTTGAACTTCCGCTGGGAGATCATCCAGGAATACGCGCCGTTGTTTATGGAAGGCGCCTGGATGACCATCAAATGCACCATTATCTGCGTGCTGCTGGGCACCACCTGGGGCTTGATCCTCGGGCTGGGCCGCTTGGCGCAGGCGCCGCACGGCATCTGGAAACCCATCCTGCATTACGGCGTTCAGTGGCCGGTACGCATCTACATCAGCGCCTTTCGCGGCACGCCGCTGTTCGTGCAGATCATGGTGGTGCACTTTGCATTGGTGCCGCTGTTCATCAATCCGCGCGACGGCCTGTTGGTCACCAGCGGCCTGATGAGCGTCGATTTCGCCCGTGCTCTGCGCGCCGACTACGGTGCCTTTCTTTCCTGCGTGGTGGCGATCACGCTCAACGCCGGCGCCTATGTGTCGGAGATCTTCCGCGCCGGGATCCAATCGATCGATCGCGGCCAGATGGAGGCTTCGCGTTCGCTGGGCATGAGCTACGGCAAGACCATGCGACAGGTTATCTTGCCGCAGGCCTTCCGCCGCATGCTGCCGCCGCTGGGCAACAACGCCATCGCGATCGTCAAGGATTCGTCGCTGGCCTCCGCCATCGGCCTGGCGGATCTGGCCTATGCCGCCCGTACCGTCTCCGGCGCCTACGCCACTTACTGGGAGCCCTATCTGACCATTTCGCTGGTCTATTGGGTCATCACCTTCCTGCTCTCGCTGCTGGTGCAACACATGGAAAAGAGGTTCGGTAAAAGTGATTCGCGTACATAACCTGCAAAAACAGTTCGGCGAGAGCCACGTGCTGCGCGGCATTTCCTGTCAGATCGCCGCCAATGAAGTGGTGTGCGTCATCGGCCCTTCCGGCTCAGGGAAGAGCACCTTCCTGCGCTGTATCAACGCGCTGGAAACGCTCTCCGGCGGCGAGATCGAGGTGAATGGCTTCGCTGTCCACGATCAGAAAACCGACCTGAACAAAATGCGTGAAAGCGTGGGCATGGTATTTCAGCGCTTCAACCTGTTCCCGCACATGACGGTGTTGGAAAACATCATCATGGCACCGGTAAGCGTGAAGAAACTGCCGCGCGCCGAAGCCATTACGCAAGCTGAACAGCTGCTGCGCAAGGTCGGCCTGCTCGACAAGATTGACGCCTACCCCAACAGCCTGTCCGGCGGCCAGCAGCAGCGGGTGGCGATCGCCCGCGCGCTGGCGATGGAACCGAAGATCATGCTGTTCGACGAACCGACCTCCGCGCTCGATCCGGAGCTGGTGGGCGAAGTATTGGCAGTGATGAAATCGCTGGCCCACGAGGGCATGACCATGGTGGTCGTCACGCATGAGATGGGCTTTGCCCGCGAGGTGGCCGACCGGGTGCTGTTTATCGATCAGGGGATCATTCAGGAGGAAGGCGCACCGCAGCAGATCTTCAGCCATCCGACTAATCCGCGCACTCAGGCATTTCTAAGCAAAGTTTTGTAACCTTCGGCACCGCTTTGCAATCCTTCGGGCGCCGGCATCGGCGCCCGCTCCCTCACCACCCGGTCAGGAAGCTGAACACCAGCCAGAACAGGCACAGCACAATGGTGCCGGTCAACAGCAGCGTCAAGATCAGACGACCGCGCAGCAGCATGCTGAGGGTGATGCCGATCAACACCGACAGCGGCATCAGCGCCAGGAAGAATGGCCAGGTATAAAGCAGGAAAAACAGCGTGTTGGAACCGTAAACCAGAAACGGCAACGCGAACGCCAGCCAGTAGAAAACAAAGCCGCTGACGCCGCCCAGGAAAGAATAAGAAGGCTCCTCTCTCTCCTGTTTTGATTGCTTGGCGTCGATCAAGATAGGCGTGACATTTTGCATAGTGATCCCTGGTTATTCGGCTCGCTCTGCGGCGGCTTAGAGTAAAAAGCGCATGGCGAAAAACGCCACACGCTTTTTTTGAATTCAGGGTTTGATAATAGCCTGACCACGCAACACGTCTAACAATTGCGCAATCAAATTTGTTACCAATTGTTGGCCATCAAGGTGGATTTCCGGCTGCTGCGGCGCCTCGTAAACCGCGTCGATACCGGTGAAATTGCGCAGCTCGCCGGCGCGCGCTTTCTTATACAATCCCTTCGGATCGCGCGCCTCGCAGATCGCCAACGGCGTATCGACAAACACCTCGATAAAGCGATCGTCGCCGAGCATCTCGCGCACCATTTGCCGCTCGGCGCGGTGCGGCGAAATGAACGCGGTCAGCACCACCAGCCCAGCGTCCACCATCAGCTTGGCCACTTCCCCCACCCGGCGAATGTTCTCGCGCCGATCCTCGTCGGAGAAGCCGAGATCGCGGCACAGGCCATGGCGCACGTTATCGCCGTCCAGCAGGTAGGTGCTGACGCCGAGCCCATGCAGCGCCTGCTCCAGCGTGCCGGCGACGGTGGATTTGCCCGAGCCGGACAGCCCGGTAAACCACAGCACCGCGCCGCGATGGCCGTTGCGCGCTTCGCGATCCGCGCGCGTCACCGCGTGCGGATGCCAAACCACATTTTCGTCGTCCGGCCCGGTCGCCCTCAGTTCAACGGCCACCTTATCGGCCACCGAGCAGATCGCGCGCGCCCCAGTGCGGGAAGTGCTTGCGCACCAGCGCATTCAGCTCCAGCTCGAAGGCGCTGAATTCGCCGCGCGCCGCCGATGCGGCCTGCAGCGTCTCACGCACCAGACCGGCACCAACCGTCACGTTGCTCATGCGATCGATAAAGATCAGCCCGCCGGTGTCGTGATTGTTCTGGTAGCTGTCCAGCACCAGCGGTTCGTCGAAGGTCAGTTCCACCAATCCGATGCCGTTGAGCGGCAACGTGTCGGCCGGATGCTGCGTCAGCGTATTGATCTCCACCTGATGACGGATGCTCTCCACGCGTGCGCGGGTCTTTTTACCGGCGATCTTGATGTCGTAGCTCTGGCCCGGCACCAACGGCTGCTCGGCCATCCATACTACGTCCACCAGCGCGCTCTGCGCCGCCTGCAGACTTTCGCCAGCGTCGACCAGCAGATCGCCCCGGCTGATGTCCACTTCATCCTTCAGCACCAGCGTAATCGCCTCGCCCGGCACCGCTTCTTGCAGATCGCCGTCGAAGGTCACGATGCGCGCCACGCTGGACTCCACACCGGAAGGCAGCACTTTGACCCGTTGCCCCACCCGCACCACGCCGGCAGACAGCGTGCCGGCATAGCCGCGAAAATCGAGGTTCGGGCGGTTGACGTACTGCACCGGGAAACGCAGCGGCTGGTTTTCTCGCTCGCTGATCACGTCAACGCTCTCCAGCACTTCCAGCAGCGTCGGGCCGCTGTACCACGGCATATGGGCGCTTTCGCTCGCCACGTTGTCGCCGTCCAGCGCCGACAGCGGCACAAATTTGATGTCCAGGTCGCCTGGCAGCTGCTGGGCGAAGGTCAGGTAATCCTGTTTGAACTGCTCGAACACCGCTTCCTGATAGTCCACCAGATCCATCTTGTTCACCGCGACCACCAGATGGCGAATGCCCAGCAGGGTCGCGATAAAGCTGTGGCGGCGAGTCTGATCCAGCACCCCTTTGCGCGCGTCGATCAACAGGATCGCCAGATCGCAGGTCGAGGCGCCGGTGGCCATGTTGCGGGTGTACTGCTCATGCCCCGGGGTATCGGCGATGATAAACTTGCGTTTTTCGGTCGAGAAGTAGCGATAGGCCACGTCGATGGTGATGCCTTGTTCGCGCTCGGCCTGCAGGCCGTCCACCAGCAGCGCCAGATCGAGCTTCTCGCCCTGGGTGCCGATGCGTTTGCTGTCGCTGTGCAGCGTCGACAGCTGATCCTCGTAGATCTGGCGGGTATCGTGCAGCAGGCGGCCGATCAGGGTGCTTTTGCCGTCGTCGACGCTGCCGCAGGTCAGAAAGCGCAGCAGGCTCTTGTGCTGCTGCGCGTGCAGATAGGACTCGACGCCGCCCTGGTCAGCGATTTGTTGTGCAATTGCGTTGTTCATCCGGCGGCTCCTTAGAAATACCCTTGACGCTTTTTCAGCTCCATCGAGCCGGACTGATCGCGATCGATCATCCGCCCCTGGCGTTCACTGGTGGTGGAGACCAGCATTTCTTCGATGATCTCCGGCAGGGTTTGCGCCTGCGAGTCCACCGCGCCGGTCAGCGGCCAGCACCCCAGGGTGCGGAAACGCACCATGCGCTGGCTGATCACTTCGCCCGGCTGCAGATCGATGCGATCGTCGTCCACCATCATCAGCATGCCGTCGCGCTCCACCACCGGGCGTGGTTTCGCCAGGTACAGCGGCACGATGTCGATCTTTTCCAGGAAGATGTACTGCCAGATATCCAGCTCGGTCCAGTTCGACAGCGGGAACACGCGGATGCTCTCCCCTTTGTTGATCTGGCCGTTGTAGTTGTGCCACAGCTCCGGCCGCTGGTTTTTCGGATCCCAGCGGTGGAAGCGATCGCGGAACGAATAGATGCGCTCTTTAGCGCGCGATTTCTCCTCGTCGCGCCGCGCACCGCCGAAGGCAGCGTCGAAACCGTACTTGTTCAACGCCTGCTTCAGGCCCTCGGTTTTCATGATGTCGGTATGCTTGGCGCTGCCGTGCACGAACGGGTTGATGCCCATCGCCACCCCTTCCGGGTTTTTATGCACCAGCAGCTCGAAGCCGTACTCCTTCGCGGTGCGATCGCGGAATTCGTACATTTCGCGGAATTTCCAGCCGGTATCGACGTGCAGCAGCGGGAACGGCAGCGTGCCGGGGAAGAACGCCTTACGCGCCAGGTGCAGCATCACGGAAGAGTCTTTGCCGATGGAATACAGCATCACCGGGTTGGCGAATTCAGCGGCGACTTCACGGATGATATGGATACTCTCCGCCTCCAATTGCCGCAAATGAGTGAGTCGTTTTTCGTCCATAACAGGTCCTTAAAAGCCTTGCCTATGCCAAATTCACGACGGCCGGGCGCGCTGCCCCTTCCGTCTGCGATTGATGCCCGAACCAGGCGATTTGATGGTGCAGTTCCACCACTTCGCCGATCACCAACAGCGCCGGCAGCGGCGCCTGTTGGGCCAGGTGTTCCAGTTGTTCCAGCGTGCCGATCTGCACCTGCTGATCGGCGCGCGTGCCGCGGCTGATCACAGCCACCGGCGTCGCGGCAGCGCGACCGTGGGCGATCAGCCGCTGGCTAATGTCCGCCGCCTTCATCGTGCCCATGTAGATAGCCAACGTCTGCCGCGCCCGAGCCAGATCGGCCCAGTCCAGGCCATCGCCGTCGGGGCGGCAGTGGCCGGTGATAAAGGTCACGCTCTGCGCGTGGTCGCGGTGCGTCAGCGGAATGCCGGCGTAGGCGGTCGCCCCCGCGGCGGCCGTGACGCCCGGCACCACCTGGAAAGGAATGCCGGCGGCGGCGGCCACCTGCAGCTCTTCGCCGCCGCGGCCAAAGATGAACGGATCGCCACCCTTGAGGCGCACCACGCGTTTGCCCTGCTGCGCCAGTTCCACCAGCAGCCGATTGGTCTCCTCCTGGATCACCGAGTGCGCGCCGGCGCGCTTGCCCACGCAGATGCGTTCGGCGTCACGGCGCACCAGATCGAGGATTTCGCCGCTGACCAGATGGTCATACAGCACCACGTCCGCCTGCTGCATCACCTGCAGCCCACGCAGGGTCAACAGCCCCACGTCGCCCGGCCCGGCGCCCACCAGAGCGATCTCGCCCTGGGCGCCCTCATCGCCTGCGGCGAAGCGGTGCAAATCCTGCTCCAGCTGCCGTTCCGCCTGCGCCGTCTGGCCGTTGGCCACCAGCGTGGCGAAACGACCGCCAAAGGTTTTCTCCCAGAAACGGCGGCGTTCGCCGATCGAAGCCAACCGCTGTTTGACCTGGCCGCGCCAGCGGCCCGCCACCTGCGCCATCTGCCCCAAACTGGCGGGTAGCAACGCCTCCAGCTTTTCGCGCAGCAACCGCGCCAGCACCGGCGCCTGGCCGCTGGACGATACGGCCACCACCAGCGGCGAGCGATCGATGATCGACGGGAAGATGAACGAACAACGCGGCTGATCGTCCACCACGTTGGCCAGCACCCGGCGTTTATCCGCCTCGGCGAACACCGCGGCGTTCAGCGCGTTGTCGTCCGTGGCGGCGATCGCCAGAAACACGTCGTCCAGCTGCTGCGGATCAAAGCTTTTCCCCAGCCAGAGCACCTGCCCTTGCTGACGTTGTTGTTCCAGTTCCGGTGAGAGCGACTGCGCAACTATCCGTATTTCAGCCCCGGCGCGCTGAAGCAGATCGACTTTGCGCGCCGCCACGTCACCGCCGCCAACGACCAGCACCGGACGTTGTTTCAGGTCGGCGAATATTGGTAGATAGTCCACAACAGCCTTTTCATATAACAGAAAGATAGTGTGACTATACGGGCTGAGATTTAGCCTCTGAAATGACGAAAAGGAATGATTAGTTCCTTTATGGAATATAGGCCGCAACGCCGATGGCAAACGGTGATACTCACGACAGCAGTTTGCGCGTTGGCGCGAAAATTAAGAGACAGGGAAATTGTGTAATGCCGCCCGGCGTCTCATACTGGGTGCCGAAGAAAAATGATCGGCAGCGCCGATAGCAAAGAAGGATTTTTCGGTATGTTTTCCCGTTTTTACCTGAAGACCAGCCTGCTGGCCCTCGCACTCGGCGGCGTCTTCAGCGTGTGTGCCGCACAGCCCGTAAAAGACGCGCCAATGGGCCGTTTCGCCGCCGAACAGACCCGCCACATCGCCACTTACTTCCCCGGCCGCATGGCGGGCAGCCCGGCCGAATTGCTCACCGCCGACTACCTGAAGCAGCAGTTCAGCAAGATGGGTTACCAAAGCGATATTCGCAGCGTCAATACGCGCTATCTCTACACCAGCAAAGATGGCAAGAAGAACTGGAACAACGTCACCGCCAGCTCGGTGATCGCCGCCCGCAACGGCGACAGCCCGAAACAAATCGTGGTCGTCGCCCACTTCGACACCTATACGCCGCAGAGCGACGAGGATCTGGATAACAACCTCGGTGGCTTGACGCTGCAGGGCGTCGACGACAACGCCTCCGGCATCGGCGTAATGCTGGAACTGGCGGAACGCCTGAAGAACATCCCCACCGCCTACGGCCTGCGCTTCGTCGCCACCAGCGCCGAAGAGCTCGGTTCGCTGGGGGCGCAGAACTACCTGCAGCGAATGAGTGCGGAAGAGAAAAGCAACACCGTGCTGGTGATCAATCTCGACAGCCTGATCACTGGCGATCGGCTGTACTTCAACGCCGGGCGCAACACGCCGCCGCAGATGGCGAAGCGCTCCCGCGATCGCGCGCTGGATATCGCCCATCGCTACGGCATCGCCGCCGCCACCAATCCAGGCAGCGCACAGCATCCGCAGGGCACCGGCTGCTGCTCCGATCAAGAGGTGTTCGATGCCGCAGGCATCCCGGTATTGTCGGTAGAGGCCACCAACTGGTCGTTGGGGGAGAAGGACGGCTATCAGCAGCGCGCCGTCAGCCCGCACTTCCCGCAGGGCATCACCTGGCACCGCCCGCAATACGACAACCTGCAGTATCTGGATCGCTATCTGCCGGGGCGGATCGACAAACGCAGCCGCGACAGCGTGCAGATCCTGCTGCCGCTGATCAAAGAGTTGGCGCAGGCACACCCGCCGAAAGCACAAAAGAAAAAGTAGCCTACAAAAAAGCAGGGCCCAGCATTGCTGAGCCCTGTCGGGTGATTCGCCTCTTTTAGCCTTCGTGCAGACCGCACTCGCGCTTCAGGCCGAAGAAACGCGTCTCTTCCTCACTCATGCCCGGCTCCCATTTCTGGGTGGTGTGGGTATCGCCTACCGACAGGTAGCCCTGTTCCCACAGCGGGTGATAACTCAGCCCGTGTTCGGTCAGATACTGGTAAATCTTGCGGTTGTCCCAGTCGATGATCGGCAGGATCTTGAACACCCCACGCTGCACCGCCAGCACCGGCAGATTGGCGCGGCTACCGGACTGCTCGCGCCGCAGACCGGCGAACCAGCTCTGCGCCCCCAGCGTCTCCAGCGCGCGGTTCATCGGCTCAACCTTGTTGATCTGGTTGTACTTTTCAATCCCTTCCACGCCCTGTTCCCACAGCTTGCCATAGCGCGCCTCTTGCCAGGCGGGAGACTGTTCGGCGCGGAACACCTGCAGATTCAGCTTCAGCTGGTCGGTCAGTTGATCGATAAAGCGATAGGTTTCCGGGAACAGGTAACCGGTGTCGGTCAGGATCACCGGGATATCCGGCCGGATGCGCGTCACCAGGTGCAGACATACCGCCGCCTGAATGCCGAAACTGGACGAGAGTACGAACTCGCCGGGCAGATGCTCCAGCGCCCATGCAACGCGCTGTTCGGCGCTGAGGGTCTCCAGTTGGCCGTTGACTACCGCCAATGCCAGCGCCTGCCCGGATTTGGGCAACGCGTTCAGCGCCGCCAGATCGAATTCAGCCATGTTGTCTCTCCTGATGCTTGAAATTACCTGCGCGGCCCCTCTGCCCAGAGGCCGCCCGGCCTCACTCCCAGAAATCTCGCGCCGGATCCAGCACCGGTTTGACGATCCCCGCACGCACGGTGAAGTCGCCGAAGCCTTCGCCGCCGTTGCGCTCCTCCGCCCAGCGCCCCACCAACAGGTCGATCTCGTTCAGGATCTCGTCTTCGTTGATGTTCTCGCGGTACATGCGCGGAATGCGCGTGCCTTCGCGGTTGCCGCCCAAATGCAGGTTATAACGGCCGACCGCCTTGCCCACCAGCCCCAGCTCCGCCAGCAGCGCGCGGCCGCAGCCGTTCGGGCAGCCGGTAATGCGCAGCACGATATGCTCGTCGCCCACCCCGTGCCGATGCATGATCCCCTCCACCTTGGTGACGAACTGCGGCAGGAAGCGCTCGGCCTCCGCCATCGCCAGCGGACAGGTCGGGAACGACACGCAGGCCATCGAATTCTTGCGTTGCTCGCTGATCTCGTCGTCGATCAGGCCATGATCGCGCGCTAGGGCTTCGATCTTCGCCTTCTCGCTTTCCGGCACGCCGGCGATGATCACGTTTTGGTTCGCCGTCAGACGGAAGTCACCTTTATGGATCTTGGCGATCTCCGCCATGCCGGTCTTCAGCGGGCGCCCCGGATAGTCCAGCAGGCGGCCGTTCTCGATAAACAGCGTCAGGTGCCATTGATCGTCGATGCCCTTCACCCAACCGATGCGATCGCCGCGGCCGGTGAATTCATACGGCCGGATCGGCGCGAAAGTAATGCCGGCGCGCTTTTCCACTTCGGCGCGGAAAGCATCTACCCCGACGCGCTCCAGCGTGTATTTGGTCTTGGCGTTCTTGCGATCGGTGCGGTTGCCCCAGTCGCGCTGCGTGGTCACCACCGCTTCCGCTACCGCCAGCGTATGTTCAAGCGGAATGTAGCCGAACTCGCTGGCCTGGCGCGCGTAGGTTTTCTTGTTGCCGTGTTCGATGGACAGCCCGCCGCCCACCAGCAGGTTGAAGCCTACCAGCTTGCCGTTTTCGGCGATCGCCACAAAGTTCATGTCGTTGGCGTGCAGATCGACGTCGTTCTGTGGCGGGATCACCACCGTGGTTTTAAATTTGCGCGGCAGGTAGGTCGGCCCCAGAATCGGTTCTTCGTCGGTGGTGGCCACCTTTTCCTGATCCAGCCACACCTCGGCGTAGGCGCGGGTGCGCGGCAGCAGGTGTTCGGAGATCTTCTTCGCCCACTCGTAGGCTTCCTGATGCAGCTCGGACTCCACCGGGTTGGAGGTGCACAGCACGTTGCGGTTCACGTCGTTGGCGGTCGCCAGCGCGTCCAACCCCAGGCGATTCAGCAACTGGTGCACCGGTTTGACGTTGCCTTTCAGAATGCCGTGAAACTGGAACGTTTGGCGGTTGGTGATGCGAATGCTGCCGTACAGCGTGCTCTCCTGCGCGAACTTGTCGATGCCCAGCCACTGCTGCGGGCTGATGACGCCGCCCGGCAGGCGACAGCGCAGCATCATGGCGTGGCGCGGCTCCAGCTTCTGCTCGGCGCGTTCGGCACGAATGTCACGGTCATCCTGCTGGTACATGCCGTGAAAACGGATCAGCAGGAAGTTGTCGCCGTTGAAGCCGCCGGTCAGGCCGTCGTTCAAATCTTCGGCGATGGTGCCACGCAGGAAGTTGCTTTCCTTCTTCATGCGCTCCGCATCGGCCAGTTTGCCTTCGACTACCAAAGGCCCGGGGTGTTTATCACTCATCAGTAAACATCTCGCTGATAACGGCGCTCAAGGCGCAGCTCACTTAAAAATTCATCCGCCTGCTCGGTATCCATGCCACCGTGCTCGGCCACCAGTTCCAGTAATGTGTTTTCCACGTCTTTCGCCATGCGATTGGCATCGCCGCAGACGTAAATGTGCGCGCCTTCCTGAATCCAGCGCCACACTTCTGCGCCCTGTTCGCGCAGTTTGTCTTGTACGTATATTTTATGTTGCTGGTCACGGGACCAGGCCAGATCGATGCGGGTCAGCAGGCCGTCTTTCACGTAGCGCTGCCATTCGACCTGGTACAGGAAATCTTCGGTAAAGTGCGGGTTGCCGAAGAACAGCCAGTTCTTGCCGCCGGCGCCGTCGGCGTCGCGCTGCTGCATAAAGGCGCGGAACGGCGCGATGCCGGTGCCCGGGCCGATCATGATCACCGGCGCTTCCGGATTGGCCGGCAGGCGGAAGTTGTCGTTGTGCTCGATAAACACCCGCACGTCACCGTCTTCCTCCAGGCGATCTGCCAGGAAGCCGGAGGCGCCGCCGCTGCGGGCGCGCCCGTCGATGTCGTAACGCACCACGCCCACGGTGATGTGCACTTCGCTTTCGTTCTCCGCCTGCGAAGAGGCGATGGAGTACAGGCGCGGCGTCAGCGGACGCAGCAGCCCGACCAGCTGTTCGGCGCTCAGATCCGCCGGCGCCTGGCGCACCATGTCGACGATCGGCGTGTTGTGCGCATACTGCTGTAGCGCAGCCTTATCCGCCAACAGACCGATCAGCGTTTCGTCGCGCGACAGCGCGGCGTATTTATCGACGATCGGCGTGGTGTTCTGCGTCAGTTCGAAATGGCTGCGCAGCGCCTGCGCCAGCGGAAGGGTCTGCCCTTCCACCTCGACCGGCTCGTCGCCTTTCAGCCACAACAGCTGCACCAGTTCGTCCACCAGCGCCGGATCGTTGTCGAACCATACGCCGAGCGCATCGCCCGGCTGATAGCGCAGGCCGGAGTCGCCCAGATCGATCTCGATATGGCGCACGTCTTTATCCGACGCGCGGCCGGTAATTTTCTGCTTGACCGCCAGTTGGGCGGTGAGCGGTTGTTCCTTGCTGTACGGACTGCTGTCGATCAGGTTAACCGCGCCGCTGGCCAACACGCCCGGCGCAGCGCTTTCCGCCGGCGCGCGCGCCTTCAGCACCGACACCACCTGTTTGCGCCAGGCGGCGGCCAGCTCCTGGTACTCCACGTCGGCATCTACGCGCTCCACCAGGCGCTCGGCACCCAGCTCGGCCAGCTTGCCGTCGAAATCTTTACCTGACTGGCAGAAATTCTCATAAGAGGTGTCGCCTAACCCGAACACCGCAAACGCGGTGTCATTGAGCTTCGGCGCCTTCTTCGAGAACAGGAATTTATGCAGCGCCACCGCTTCTTCCGCCGGTTCGCCTTCCCCTTGTGTGGAGGCGACGATCACCAACAGGCGCTCTTGCGCTATCTGTTTGAACTTGTAGTCGCCGGCGCTGACCAACGTGGCGCTCAGATTGGCGGCCAACAGATCGTCGCGCAACTGCTCCGCCAGGCGGCGCGCATTGCCGGTCTGCGAAGCGGAAATGATGGTGATGGCGGCCGCAGCCGCAGGGGCGGCAGGCGCAATGGCCACAGCTCCGGGCTGTTGATTGACCATGCCCCAAAAATAACCGGACAGCCACGCCAGCTGCGTCGGCGAATAGTCGCCGATCGTCGCCTGTAAGCGCGCCAGCTGTTCGGGCGTCAGCGGGAGCAAAGATGTTGGAGGAGCCTGAGTCGTCATTGCTGTACTTATTTCCTATACTTAGCGCCTTTCCTGCCAGGCGCGCGCCAGTGCCAGTCGCTGTCTCTTCGCTGCGTCGGGTGTGCGGAAAAGATCAGGAGAGTTTGTAAGGTTACCGAGCAGAATAGCAACGATTAAATAAGGGATAGCAATAAATCATAACCAAAATGACTAAGCTGTTTTTCTGGTAAGGGATAACGCTTAAACCGTTAAACAAAGTTTTTTATCCAGATGAAAATAAAGCACTTTTTTTCATCATTTTTTCACCGTTCAACATTTCGGCTCATAACCCCAGCCGATAGGTGCCGCAGACACCAAACAAAAAAAGTGTTAACCGGGTGCGTTTGCCGTGGCGGTAGACCATAACGGTATAAATGGCAAGCAGGCGCGCTTTCCGGTACTATGCGGCGGTTTTTGAGTCAATGAGGCCGTAATAATGGCAACCACGCTGTTTAAAGATTTTCAGTTTGAAGCCGCACACCGTTTGCCGCATGTACCGGAGGGCCACAAATGCGGCCGTCTGCATGGGCATTCGTTTATGGTGCGTCTGGAAGTGACCGGTGACGTGGATCCCCACACCGGTTGGGTGATGGATTTCGCCGAGCTCAAGGCTGTGTTTTCCCCGATCTGGGAGCGGCTGGATCACCATTATCTGAACGATATTCCAGGATTGGAAAATCCCACCAGCGAAGTGCTCGCCGCCTGGATTTGGCAGCAGCTCAAGCCTCAGTTACCGGAACTGACTGCGGTGATGGTGAAAGAGACCTGTACGGCGGGATGCGTATATAAAGGTTGATGCCGTGAGGGTATGTGCAGATACCCTCACACTACCTCGCCTTGCAGATCCAGGCGCCGCGCCACCCAGGGCCTTTCCGACAGGCTCAGCACCATTCCCCCGCGATAGACAAACGTTTTGCTCTCGCCATCCTCAATGAACGCCGTCTCGTTTTCCATCGCCCGATAGCCGGCGCCGGTATAGTACTTTTCGCTTACCGCAAACAGTATGGAATACGCGATCCCTTTACTGCGCAAATAGTCATGCGCCTTCACCAGCATGTTTGCGGCCACGCCGCGGCGCCGATGCGTGTGTGCCACGGCCACCAGCCCGATGATGCCGATCACCTCGGTCTCACCGTCAATCAACACCGGCCGCTTATGCACCGCCAATTGGCCGACGATCACCTCGCCTTCCGCGGCGGTCACCAGGCAAACCGGCACCTGCCGCCGATAAAATCCGTCGGTTATCTCGGGGAAAGCTTCGGACAACAGCGAGCGAATCGACCGCAATTCCGCTTCCGTCACCGCCTCGAATGCACGCGATACAATTTTCACCGTAACTCCCGTCCCGTTCGAAGGCCTGCGGCCAATAAAAAACTCAGGCGATATTCAGATATTTGTGGGTCTGCATCGACAGCCGCCAATTGCGCGCAATGCAGGTTTCGATGCACAGGCGGGTCGCCTCTTCTTTCTGGCTGATCGGTTGCAGCGCGATAATCCGCGCCTTGTCATCCTGCAACGTCGCCAGCAGCGCATCCAGCGCCTCGATGTCGCGCTCGCGCGCCACCGGATGCTTCACCTCGTCAGCGCGCCGCAGCGCCTGATCCAGCACCTTCATGCCGCCGCGCATATTCACCTTGGGCGAAACCGTCACCCAGGTGTTGGCGGAGCAGCGAATTTCGTGGGTGCCGCTGGTCTCAATCTGGCAACGGTAGCCGTGCTGTTCGAACAGCTCGGTCAGCGGCGCCAGATCGTAAATGCAGGGTTCGCCGCCGGTGATCACCACATGACGCGCGGTGTAGCCTTGTTGGCGCATCACCGCCAACAGCTGCTCGGCGCTGGCATTGCCCCAGGCGTCGCTCTCTTCTGTTTTGACCAGGATCCGTTGCAGGTCGACTTCCCGATGGGCTTCCTTTTCCCAGGTATGTTTGGTATCGCACCAACTGCACCCTACCGGGCAGCCCTGCAGGCGGATGAAAATGGCCGGCACGCCGGTGAAAAAGCCTTCGCCCTGCAAGGTTTGGAACATCTCGTTGATCGGGTACTGCATCGGTTTCTCAATCTGGAAAAGTAAAAAGCGATTATCGCAGATTCCGGCCCGGCGACCAAACGGCCAAAATTGTATTAAATTTTATCCTCCGCGCCGCCATCAGCATATCTCACCGCCAATGGCGTTCATTTAATTTGTTAACCGGTCTTTGGCCTTTCATCGGCGGTGCAACCTGCTCCACAGAAAACAACACGCAGTTAACAAATAAGATAATTATATTTGACATAAAGCGCTGACGCGCAGATGTATATACAAGCAAACACAAGCCGAGCGCCAGTTTCGGCCACGTTCCATCACGACTACATCTGCGTTTAGAGGGTGCCATGACTCATTCCACCAGCGAGTTAAACATTCAACAGGCCATCGACGACAGCAAGTTTTCGCTGTTTCACTGGACCCTGATCATTCTCGGATTCCTGATCCTCGCCATCGACGGTTTCGATACCGCCGCCATGGGCTATATCGCCCCCTCGGTCGCCAAAGACTGGGGCATCGTCAAACAGGATCTGGGGCCGGTGCTGAGCGCCGCGCTACTGGGGCTGTCGCTCGGCGCGCTGATCGCCGGGCCGATCTCCGACCGCATCGGCCGCAAGCGCGTGCTGGTGTTTTCCTGCCTGTTCTTCGGCCTGTCGAGTTTGGCCACCGCCTACGCCGGTTCGCTCAACAGCCTGACGCTGTGGCGCTTCCTCACCGGCCTCGGGCTGGGGGCGGCGATGCCCAACGCCATTACCTTGATCTCCGAATACGCGCCGCAGCGCTGCCGTTCGCTGGCGATCAACACCATGTACTGCGGCTTTCCGCTGGGCGCGGCCGGCGGCGGCGCCATTTCATCGTGGCTGATCCCGAGCTACGGCTGGCACAGTGTGCTGCTGCTCGGCGCCATTGCGCCGCTGGTATTGACGGTTCTGCTGATCCTGCTGCTGCCGGAGTCGGTTAAATATATGGTTAACCGCGGCCAGGATGCGGCGAAGATCAAGCGCATCGCGCAGCGCTTCGTTAGCCGGAGCCTCGACGGCGTGACGCGTTTTTATCTGTACGAAGAGAAGCTGGCGCAGACCAAGACCAGCGTCGGCCTGCTGTTCAGCCGCCCTTACCTGCTCGGCACGCTGATGCTGTGGCTGACCTACTTTATGGGGCTGGTGATCTACTACGTGTTGCTGAGCTGGATGCCAATCCTGATGCAGGGATTGGGCTATCAGTTGGAGCAATCGGCGATGCTCACCTCGCTGTTCACCTTCGGCGGCACGCTGGGCATCCTGGTGGCCGGCTGGTTGATGGACCGCTGGAATGCGCACAAAGTGGTCTCGAGCGGCTTTGTCGTCACCGCCCTGCTGATCGTGGCGATGGCCACCGAGGATAAACAGATCGTGCTGCTAGGCGCCTTCATCTTCCTGATGGGCGTCACCATGAACGGCGCGCAGTCCGGGCTGCAAACGCTGGCGGCGACATTCTACCCGACCCACAGCCGCGCCACCGGCATCGCCTGGATGCAGGGCATCGGCCGCTTCGGCGGCGTCGCCGGCACCATGATGGGCGCCCAACTGCTGGCCATGCAGTGGGAAGTGCAGAGCATCCTGATGTTCCTGTGCGTGCCGGCGCTGATCGCCGCCATCGCCACGGTGTGCAAGATGAGCCGCAAACCGACGCTGCAGCCGGCCGCCTGACCCTTGCAAGCCCGCCCACGGCGGGCTTTCTTCCTGCGGTGATAGGGCTTTTTTATTCTCCGCCGTCAACTGTAATCAGACTGTAAAAATATTGTGACTAGCCGCCCAAAAATGAGTCAATTTTAATTCATTTTTGCCGAACAGCTCACTTTTCTCCGGCTTTCCGTACCTGAGACCGGCGATAAAAAATCGCATATCAACCTGATATAAAAAGAAAATAACTTTTTCTTATGCCACTTTTCAGCGGCAACTGGTCAGTGTTGCATATGCTTGTACATACAAGTATATGTTAATAAGCCCTATGCATTGTTATGCCGTGGTACTCATCCCCACCGCGGCATGGAATCTGCACCGATACTGTTTGAGGAAACTGCTGTGACTACAAATAACAAAGTTCGCAATGTCGATGTACGCGCGCCACGCGGCACACAATTAAACGCAAAAAGCTGGCTGACCGAAGCGCCGTTACGCATGCTGATGAACAACCTCGATCCTGAAGTTGCGGAGAACCCACACGAGCTGGTGGTGTACGGCGGCATCGGCCGCGCCGCGCGCGACTGGGATTGCTACGACAAGATCGTCGAAACCCTGAAAACGCTGGAAGAAGACGAAACCCTGCTGGTGCAGTCCGGCAAACCGGTCGGCGTCTTCAAAACCCACAGCAACGCGCCGCGCGTGCTGATCGCCAACTCCAACCTGGTGCCGCACTGGGCAACCTGGGAACACTTCAACGAGCTGGACGCCAAAGGCCTGGCGATGTACGGCCAGATGACCGCCGGCAGCTGGATCTACATCGGCAGCCAGGGCATCGTTCAGGGCACCTATGAAACCTTCGTTGAAGCGGGCCGCCAGCACTACGACGGCAGCCTGCAGGGGCGCTGGGTGCTGACCGCCGGTCTGGGCGGCATGGGCGGCGCGCAGCCGCTGGCCGCGACGCTGGCGGGCGCCTGCTCGCTGAACATCGAATGTCAGCAGAGCCGCATCGATTTCCGTCTGAAAACCCGCTACGTCGATGAGCAGGCCAAAGATCTGGACGACGCGCTGGCCCGCATCAAGAAATACACCTCAGAAGGCAAAGCCATCTCCATCGCTCTGTGCGGCAACGCGGCGGAAATCCTGCCTGAGCTGGTGCGCCGCGGCGTGCGCCCGGACATGGTCACCGACCAGACCAGCGCCCACGATCCGCTGAACGGCTACCTGCCGAAGGGCTGGAGCTGGGAAGAGTATCGCCAGCGCGCGCAAACCGAGCCGGCCAAAGTGGTCGCCGCCGCCAAGCAGTCGATGGCCGATCACGTCAAAGCCATGCTGGCGTTCCAGCAGATGGGCGTGCCAACCTTCGACTACGGCAACAACATTCGCCAGATGGCGAAAGAAACCGGCGTCGACAACGCCTTCGACTTCCCGGGCTTCGTGCCGGCCTACATCCGTCCGCTGTTCTGCCGCGGTATCGGGCCGTTCCGCTGGGCGGCGCTGTCCGGCGATCCGCAGGACATCTACAAAACCGACGCCATGGTGAAAGAGCTGATCCCGGATGACGAACACCTGCACCGCTGGCTGGACATGGCGCGCGAGCGCATCAGCTTCCAGGGCCTGCCGGCGCGCATCTGCTGGGTTGGCCTCGGCCAGCGCGCCAAGCTGGGCCTGGCGTTCAACGAGATGGTGCGCCGCGGCGAACTGTCCGCCCCGATCGTCATCGGCCGCGACCACCTGGATTCCGGCTCCGTTTCCAGCCCGAACCGTGAAACCGAAGCGATGAAAGACGGTTCCGATGCGGTTTCCGACTGGCCGCTGCTGAACGCCCTGCTGAACACCGCCAGCGGCGCCACCTGGGTTTCCCTGCACCACGGCGGCGGCGTCGGCATGGGCTTCTCCCAACACTCCGGCATGGTGATCGTCTGCGACGGCACCGACGAGGCCGCCGAGCGCATCGCCCGCGTCTTGCACAATGACCCGGCTACCGGGGTCATGCGTCACGCCGACGCCGGTTACGATATCGCTATCGACTGCGCCCGCGAGCAAGGCCTGAACCTGCCGATGGTTGCCGCGACCCAAGGAGAAAAAGCATGAAAGCGCTGACTATTCGCCCAGGCAAACTGACGCTGGCCCAGCTACGCGACGTGTATCAACATCCGGTGACGCTGACGCTGGACGACAACGCTTACGGCCCTATCCAACAGAGCGTGGCCTGCGTGGAACGCATCGTTGAAGAAAACCGCACCACTTACGGCATCAACACCGGGTTTGGCCTACTGGCTTCGACGCGCATCGCCCGCAACGATCTGGAAAACCTGCAGCGTTCGATCGTGCTGTCACACGCCGCTGGCGTGGGCGAGCCGACCGACGACAACCTGGTGCGCCTGATCATGGTGCTGAAGATCAACAGCCTGTCGCGCGGCTTCTCCGGCATTCGTCTGGAAGTCATTCAGGCGCTGATCGCGCTGGTCAACGCCGAAGTTTATCCGCATATTCCGCTGAAAGGCTCAGTCGGCGCCTCCGGCGACCTGGCGCCGCTGGCGCACATGAGCCTGGTGTTGCTGGGCGAAGGCCAGGCGCGCCATCAGGGCCAATGGCTGCCGGCGACCGAAGCGCTGGCCAAAGCCGGCCTGAAACCGCTGACGCTGGCGGCGAAAGAGGGCCTGGCGCTGCTGAACGGCACCCAAGTCTCCGCCGCCTTCGCGCTGCGCGGTCTGTTCGATGCCGAAGATCTGTTCGCCGCCGCGACCGTGGCGGGCAGCCTGACGGTGGAAGCGGCGCTGGGCTCTCGCAGCCCGTTCGATGCGCGTATCCACGAGGTGCGCGGCCAGCGCGGCCAGATCGACGCCGCCCTCGCCTATCGCCACCTGCTCGGCGCGCGCAGCGAAGTCTCCGACTCGCACCGCAACTGTGAAAAAGTGCAGGATCCTTACTCCCTGCGCTGCCAGCCACAGGTGATGGGCGCCTGCCTGACGCAGATCCGCCAGGCCGCCGAGGTGCTGGAAATCGAAGCCAACGCCGTCTCCGATAACCCGCTGGTGTTCGCCGAACAGGGCGACGTGCTGTCCGGCGGCAACTTCCACGCCGAACCGGTAGCGATGGCCGCCGATAACCTGGCGCTGGCGTTTGCCGAAATCGGTTCGCTGTCCGAACGCCGCATCTCGCTGATGATGGACAAACACATGTCGCAACTGCCGCCGTTCCTGGTGGAAAACGGCGGCGTGAACTCCGGCTTCATGATCGCCCAGGTCACCGCCGCGGCGCTGGCCAGCGAAAACAAAGCGCTGGCGCATCCGTCGAGCGTCGACAGCATCCCGACCTCCGCCAACCAGGAAGACCACGTCTCCATGGCGCCGGCCGCCGGTCGCCGCCTGTGGAGCATGGCGGACAACGTGCGCGGCATTCTGGCGGTCGAATGGCTGGCCGCCTGCCAGGGCCTGGATTTCCGCAACGGCCTGAAGACCTCGGAAGGTCTGGAGCAGGCGCGCCGTCTGCTGCGCGAGCATGTCAGTTTCTACGACAAGGATCGTTTCTTCGCCCCCGACATTGAAGCCGCCAGCCAACTTTTGGCGGCCGGTCACCTGACATCGCTGCTGCCTGCGGCGCTGCTGCCTAGCCAGGCATAATCATCACACACTGAATCACGCAGTTTGTTCTGCCCCGCCGGGTGCATTCCACCCGGCGCGGGCAGCGCGTGCCTGTTCGGCAAACACTTAACGGGAAACAACATGCGTAACGAAACGACACAACTCAGACGCGGACTAAACGCGCGGCATATCCGTTTCATGGCTCTCGGCTCGGCGATCGGCACCGGCCTGTTCTATGGCTCCGCCGGCGCCATCCAGCTGGCCGGCCCGGCCGTGCTGCTGGCCTACCTGGTGGGCGGCGCGGCGGTGTTCATGGTGATGCGCGCGCTGGGTGAAATGGCGGTACACCAGCCGGTTTCCGGCTCGTTCGGCCACTACGCCAGCCACTACCTCGGCCCGCTGGCCGGGTTCCTCACCGGCTGGACCTACACCTTTGAAATGGTGATCGTCGCCCTGGCGGACGTCACCGCCTTCGGCATCTATATGGGGCTGTGGTTCCCGGACGTCGCTCAGTGGGTTTGGGTGCTCAGCATCATCCTGTTTATTGGCGCGCTCAACCTGTGCAGCGTCAAGGTCTTCGGCGAGCTGGAGTTCTGGCTGTCGCTGGTCAAGGTCGCCGCCATCGTGGCGATGATCGTCGGCGGTGCGGCGGTGATGCTGTTCGGTTTCGGGCAAACCCAACACGCCACCGGTATCAGCAACCTGTGGCAACACGGCGGCTTTATGCCTAACGGCTTCGGCGGCGTGGTCGCGTCATTAGCGGTGGTGATGTTCGCCTTCGGCGGCATCGAGATCATCGGCATTACCGCCAGCGAGGCGAAAGACCCCGCCAAAGTGCTGCCGAAGGCGATCAACGCCGTACCGGTGCGCATCCTGCTGTTTTACGTGCTGACGCTGACGGTGCTGATGGCGATCTATCCGTGGAACAGTATCGGCCAGAACGGCAGCCCGTTCGTCGAGATTTTCAGCAACCTTGGCATCAGTTCCGCCGCCAACGTGCTGAACGTGGTGGTGATCACCGCGGCCATTTCGGCCATCAACAGCGACATCTTCGGCGCCGGCCGCATGATGTACGGCATGGCGCAGGACGGCCAGGCGCCGCGCAGCTTCACCAAACTGACCGCCAGCGGCGTGCCGTGGATGACGGTGCTGGTGATGTCAGTCGCCCTGCTGCTGGCGGTGGTGCTCAACTACCTGATCCCGGAGAAGGTCTTCATGATCATCGCCTCGATCGCCACCTTCGCCACCGTCTGGGTGTGGCTGATGATCCTGCTGTCGCAGATCGTCATGCGCCGCACGCTGTCGCCGGAAGAAACTCGTCAGTTAAGCTTCCCGGTGCCGTGGTGGCCGGTGGCGCCGGCATTGGCGACCGCCTTTATGGCGTTCGTCATCGGCCTGCTCGGCTACTTCGAAGAGAGCCGCATCGCGCTGTACGTCGGGCTGGTGTGGATCGCTTTACTCACCGTGGCTTACTGGCTGTGGGTGCGCAAAAAAGGCGGCGGCTCGCCGGTGACCGCGGCGACGCAACAGATGTAACGCCCGCTGTTGATAAAACCCGCTGCGGCGGGTTTTTTTATTGCGCTTGCGCCAGCGCCTGCAGGATATCGGCCTGCAGATCGTCAAACGCCTCCAGCCCGGCGGACAGCCGCACCAGCCCCTCGCTGATGTGGTGCCGTTTCCGCTCTTCCGGCGTGTAGGCCGAGTGCGTCATGCTGGCCGGGTGTTGCGCCAGGCTTTCGCAATCGCCCAGGCTGACCGCGCGCAAAATGAGCTGCAGCGCATTGAGGAAGCGAATGCCTGCACACATGCCGCCCCGCAGTTCAAACGCCAGCATGCCGCCGGGGCGCGCCATTTGCCGCTGCGCCAACGCATGCTGCGGGAAGTTCGCCAGGCCGGGGTAATACACCCGCTCGACCGCCGGATGCTCCGCCAACATCTCTGCCAGGCGCTGCGCGTTATCGCAATGACGATCCATGCGCAGCGGCAAGGTTTTGATCCCACGCAGCACCAG
Source organism: Serratia sp. OLAL2 (assembly GCF_002752475.1). Taxonomy (NCBI): domain Bacteria; kingdom Pseudomonadati; phylum Pseudomonadota; class Gammaproteobacteria; order Enterobacterales; family Yersiniaceae; genus Serratia; species Serratia sp. OLAL2. The sequence goes on from NZ_MSTL01000016.1 coordinate 72,088, forward strand.
CGCGGCATCCTGCGCCGACAGTACCGCCCCGTTCATGTCCTTTAACCCCTCCAGACGGATCGCCTCGGCCAACGCCTGACGCGTCACCGCTATCCCGGCCAAGAGATCGCCGTGCCCGCCGAGGTACTTGGTCGCCGAGTGCACCACGATATCGGCACCTAACGCCAAGGGCCGCTGTAGATAGGGCGTGCAGTAGGTATTGTCCACCAGCAGCAGCGCCTGATGCCGATGGGCGATCTCCGCTACGGCGGCGATATCGACCAAACGCATATTGGGATTGGCCGGGGTTTCGCAATACACCAGTCGGGTATGCGGACCCATGGCCGACGCCAGCCGCTCCGGCCGGGTCAGGTCAACGTGGGTTATCTTGACGCCGAAGCGTGCCAAGCCATGATGAAAGTAGCTGAAGGTACAGCCATAGACGGTTTCATCGACAATCAGCTCATCGCCCGGTCTGAGCAGCGTCCAGCAACACGCGGTGATCGCCCCCATACCGGAAGCGAACGCCACCGCCGCCTCCCCCTCCTCCAGGTTGGCGATGCGTTGCTCGAGCAGGGTTAACGTCGGATTGGCGATGCGCGAATAAAAGTACCCCGGCTCGGTGCCGGCAAAGCAGGCACCGCCGTATTCCGCGGTGGGAAAAGCAAACGTAGAGCTCATAAACACCGGCGGAGACAGTGCCCCCTGATACCGCTGCGGATCGTAGCCGTAATGAATAGCCCGGGTGGCAAAGTCGTGGCCAACTGCTGTAGCGGACATAACACAACTCCTTACCTGAGTGGGTGAAGCTTAATTCGTTGATTCATCCGAAAGGGCCGGCGGCAATGCGCTGTCTCGCGTGCGCTGGCCGATGATTTGTAAAGTACGCAGCAGCAGCGTCAACCCCAGCAGGGTATCCGGCTGCTTCAGCAAGGCGTACAGCGCGCGAAAACTGGCCGGCGGAGGATTCAATTGCAGCTCGCTGTGCGCCATCTGCAACGCAGTCCCCCCCTCCCAACCGACCGTAACCAGCCCTTCAAACACGCCGGCCAGTTTCTCCACCAGCGCGTTGTCGGCGATATCCACCACGTCCGACAACAGCGACAACAGATCGACCACGTTATCCAACCGCCCGCCCGCCAGCAGCGGCTGCAATTTCTCGAGCAACGCCGCCAATGATTGCAGGTCCGCCGCATGCACCGTGCTTTCCGTCATATCAGCCCCCTTACCGTGGCCCAGTAAAGGCCACGGTTAAACCCATTGCGCAGCATGCCGCCTACCTTGGTGGCGGGCGTCGGCAGTACGTCATGCCGGTAGTCGTAGACCAGCGGCATGCCGGCATTCAGCCCCATTTGCGCGACCGCCTGCACCTTGCCATCGTAATGGCTCACGGGCTGGCCCAGCCGCATTTCCGCCACGATGTTGTCGGCAATGACCGGCGCCTGATTATGGCAAGAGCCGCCGGCCTTGCTGACCGGCAAATCCACGGTATCGCCGATCACATATACGCCCTGCTGGCCGTAGACCTGCAGCGTTTGATGATCGGTTGGCAGCCAGCCTTCGCCGTTTTGACTCTCGCTCAACCCGGTATTGCGCACCGCCTCGACTGCGCGAATCGGCGGCGTTGCCATCAGAATGTCGAACGGCTGTTCTTCCCCTTCGGCGGAATAGGCGATGTTACGCTGGGCGTCTACCCGGCTGAGGGTAAACCCACGCTGGTGGCGAATGTCGCGCGCGGCAAAAATGGCGGGCAGCGCTTCGCCGGTCGGCCGCTGCAAAAACAGGCAGTTGCGCAGCAGTTGGGAAATGGTCGGGTAGGTGTACACAATCTCTACCGCCTTGCGCACGCCGCGCCGCCGCAGGTAGTCGTCCAGCATCAAGGTGGTTTCGATCGGCGCAATGCCGCACTGATGGGGCACGTTGGGCGTTTCGGGGAAGGACACGGTGATGAAAATTCGGCCTTTTTCGATCGTCGCCAGCTTATGCGCCAGCCGCCTGGCGGCCTGATACTGATAAAAATGATCGCCCACCTGCGCCAATCCTTCGATGCGTTCTGGCCAAGGGACACAGCCGGTAGCAAAGACCAGAAAGTCATAGGAATAAATTTTACCGCTTTGCGTAGCTATACTTCGCTGTTTTAAATCGAAAGATTGCGCTTTATCAACAATAAACTGTATTTCAGGCCGCAATAAACTCCGCTGTGAACGCGTGAGCTCTTGCTTGAAAAAAGCATTGAACGCCACATACATAAACGCCGGCTTGTAATAATGCAGCGGCGAATCCGATATCATTAATAACTCGACTTTATTATTAATAATCTCTTGGTGTAATTTTGCGGCCAATAAATTGGCCAGGATGGTGCCGCCGGTTCCACCGCCGATAATGATGATTCGCTGTCGCATCAAGCCCCCGCTCAACCGGCCAGCAAGCCGGCAGTATTAAGGTATGGTGATGATGAAGTTCTACGGCAGAACGGCGAGAAATAAACTGCCTTATTGGCAGTCTAGTAACGAATAGTTATAAAGCAAATAAAATGGGAATATAAAAACAGGAAAGAGAGATATCGGAATAAATTTACCCCGTTAAAAACTACCGTTTTTAATAAATAACTACTGGTTAATATATCGGTTATAGCTATAAAAAAACCCGCCGCAGCGGGTTTTTATTTAACAACCGAATCGGTCGAACTTACTGGCCTTTAACTTCTTTCAGGCCGTTGAATGGCGCACGGTCACCCAGCGCTTCTTCGATACGGATCAGTTGGTTGTATTTAGCAACGCGGTCAGAACGGCTCATGGAGCCGGTTTTGATCTGGCCAGCCGCAGTCCCTACCGCCAGGTCGGCGATGGTCGCGTCTTCGGTTTCACCGGAACGGTGAGAGATCACCGCAGTGTAACCAGCGTCTTTCGCCATCTTGATTGCAGCCAGCGTTTCAGTCAGAGAACCGATCTGGTTGAATTTGATCAGGATGGAGTTAGCGATGCCTTTCTCGATGCCTTCTTTCAGGATCTTGGTGTTGGTCACGAACAGGTCGTCGCCCACCAGCTGAATTTTGTCGCCCAGCACTTTGGTCTGGTAAGCGAAGCCCGCCCAGTCAGATTCATCCAGGCCGTCTTCGATAGACACGATTGGGTACTGTTTGGTCAGCTCTTCCAGGAAGTGAGTGAACTCTTCGGAAGTGAAGGCTTTATTGCCTTCGCCGGCCAGCACGTATTTACCGTCTTTGTAGAATTCGGAAGCCGCGCAGTCCATCGCCAGAGTAACGTCTTTGCCCAGCTCGTAGCCCGCCGCTTTTACCGCTTCAGCGATAACGGCCAGCGCTTCGGCGTTGGAGCCCAGGTTTGGCGCATAGCCGCCTTCGTCGCCTACTGCGGTGTTCATGCCTTTGGCTTTCAGAACTTTCGCCAGGTGGTGGAACACTTCGGAACCGATGCGCACCGCTTCTTTCAGGGTCTTCGCGCCAACCGGCTGAATCATGAATTCCTGAATGTCGACGTTGTTGTCAGCGTGCTCGCCGCCGTTGATGATGTTCATCATCGGCAGTGGCATGGAGAATTTGCCTGGGGTGCCGTTCAGTTCAGCGATGTGCTCATACAGCGGCATGCCTTTAGAGGCTGCGGCCGCTTTCGCTGCTGCCAGGGAAACCGCCAGAATGGCGTTGGCGCCGAAGTTGGATTTGTTTTCGGTGCCGTCCAGATCGATCATGATCTTGTCGATGTTCGCCTGGTCTTTGGCATCTTTACCCAGTACTGCCTGAGCAATCGGACCGTTTACTGCAGCAACGGCTTTCAGTACGCCTTTACCCAGGAAACGAGACTTGTCACCGTCACGCAGTTCCAGCGCTTCGCGGGAACCGGTAGAAGCACCTGACGGCGCAGCAGCCAAGCCGACGAAACCGCCTTCCAGATGAACTTCGGCTTCAACAGTCGGGTTACCGCGGGAGTCGATGATTTCACGACCGATGACTTTAACGATTTTGGACATTAGGTTTTCCTCAGTACAAGTTAAACTAAAACTCCAGACAAACAGCGCGCGGTTCTCACCGCGCGCCGCCCACCAAATATTTTATTTCACCTGGCGCTTCTGATGCTCGCCTGCGGCTTTCACGAAGCCGGCGAACAGCGGATGCCCATCACGCGGCGTAGACGTAAATTCCGGGTGGAACTGACAGGCTACAAACCACGGGTGATTCGGCAGTTCAATGATCTCGACCAGCTTGTTGTCGGCGGAACGACCGGCGACACGCAGCCCTGCGGCTTCGATCTGCTTCAACAGCATGTTGTTAACTTCGTAACGGTGACGATGACGCTCGACAATGGTCGGTTCGCCGTACAGCTGACGCACCAGGCTGTTGTCGCTCAGGTTGCACTGTTGGCCACCTACGCGCATCGTGCCGCCCAAATCGCTTTCTTCGCTGCGCACTTCGACGTTGCCGTCTTCGTCGCGCCATTCGGTGATCAACGCCACCACCGGGTACTTACAGTCTGGCATAAACTCGGTGGAGTTGGCGTTTTCCATGCCGGCCACGTTGCGAGCGAACTCCATCAACGCCACCTGCATGCCCAGGCAAATGCCCAGGTAAGGAATGTTGTTCTCGCGCGCATAGCGTGCGGTCATCACTTTGCCTTCCACGCCGCGGTAGCCGAAGCCGCCCGGGATCAGGATCGCATCCAGCCCTTTCAGCACTTCCACGCCGCGGGTTTCTACGTCCTGCGAGTCGATCAGCTTGATGTTCACGGTCAGACGGTTTTTCAGCCCGCCGTGTTTCAGCGCTTCGATCACCGACTTGTAGGCATCCGGCAGCTCAACGTATTTGCCGACCATACCGATGGTCACTTCGCCGCCCGGATTGGCTTCTTCGTAGATCACCTGTTCCCATTCGGCCAGGTTGGCTTCCGGTGCGTTCAAGCTGAATCGTTTACAAATATAATCGTCCAGCCCCTGAGATTTCAATAGGCCTGGGATTTTATAAATAGAATCAACGTCTTTCAGAGAGATAACCGCTTTTTCCGGCACGTTACAGAAAAGCGCGATTTTCGCGCGTTCGTTAGCAGGAACCGCGCGATCGGAACGGCAAATCAGCACATCAGGCTGAATACCGATGGAAAGCAGCTCTTTTACGGAATGCTGGGTCGGCTTGGTTTTCACTTCGCCCGCCGCCGCCATGTAAGGCACCAGCGTCAGGTGCATGTACAGGGTGTGCTCGCGGCCCACTTCCACCGCCATCTGACGGATGGCTTCGAGGAACGGCAGCGATTCGATATCGCCGACGGTGCCGCCGATTTCCACCAGCACCACATCGTGGCCTTCGCCGCCTTCGATGATGCGTTCTTTGATCGCGTTGGTGATGTGCGGAATGACCTGCACGGTCGCGCCCAGATAGTCGCCGCGACGTTCTTTACGCAGCACGTCGGAGTAGATGCGGCCGGTGGTGAAGTTGTTGCGACGCGACATTTTGGTGCGGATGAAGCGCTCGTAGTGACCCAAATCCAGATCGGTTTCTGCGCCGTCTTCGGTGACGAAAACTTCCCCATGCTGAATCGGGCTCATGGTGCCCGGATCCACGTTGATGTACGGGTCCAGTTTCATGATGGTAACGTTGAGGCCACGGGCTTCAAGAATAGCCGCCAGAGAGGCTGCGGCAATGCCTTTACCCAGAGAGGATACGACCCCGCCGGTCACAAAAATATAATTAGTTGTCATGCTGAACCTGAGAGTTTAGGTTTAAAGACGATGGAAGAACCAGGACGGGAAAGTAGTATACCCGAACCTCTCCTGACCTACAAACGATCGTTTTGCTGTCCATCATCTCGGCCGCCCTCCCGTGTTCATCAGGGTTTACTCCGCCGGCGCCGCCTAAACCCTCTAGGAAATACAAAGAGTTAGCGGAGAAAATTTCTTTTTACCGCCCCTATCGAGCGATAAAACGCCTTAGATTTCAGTTTGTTGGCCTTTTGCTGCCGACGGCAGCCCTGCGCCTGTGACCTGACTGCAAGCTTAACCGTTTCAGCCTGAGTGAACCTTGTTTGCGATCAACATTGTCGTTGCAGCGATTCAACTTTCCTTGCGCTTCACCTGCTGCCAGGCGTCTTCCATCTGCTCCAGCGTGGCGTCTTCAAGCCGCAGCCCGCGTTGCTGGACGATCGCCTCCACCTCCCGGAAGCGGCGTTCGAACTTGCGGTTCGCCGCCTGCAGCGCGTTCTCGGCCTTGTGGCCCAAATGGCGCGACAGGTTCACGGTGGCGAACAGCAGATCGCCGATCTCCTCTTCCAGCTTGCTCTCATCGACCACCGCCTGGCGGGCTTCGTGCATCACTTCGTCGATCTCTTCGTACACTTTGTCCAGCACCGGCCCCAAAGTGTTCCAGTCGAAGCCGACCGAGGCGCAGCGTTTTTGGATCTTGTGCGCTTTCATCAACGCCGGCAACGCCTGCGGAATATCGTCCAGCACCGAGTGCAGCGCTTTTTCGGCGCGCTCGCCGGCCTTCAACTGTTCCCAGCGCGCCGCCACGGCTTCGCTGTCTCCGCCCTCGGCGTCACCGAAGATGTGCGGGTGACGGCGCTCCAGCTTGTCGCTGATGGCGGTGCACACCTCATCAAAATCGAACAGCCCCTGCTCCTGCCCCATCTGGGCGTAGAACACCACCTGAAACAGCAAGTCGCCCAGCTCGTCGCGCAGATCGGCGTAGTCCTGCCGTTCGATGGCGTCCAGCACTTCGTAGGTCTCTTCCAACGTATAAGGCGCAATGGTGGCGAAGGTTTGCTTGCGGTCCCACGAGCAGCCGAGCTGCGGGTCGCGCAGCGTTTTCATGATGTTCAGCAGACGCTGCAGCGGAGTGGATTGGGTCATAAAAAATCTCTGAGAAAGAATGGGGGCGCAGGGGAGCGCCCGCAGAATTCATGGATTTCGGGCCGCATCCGCTATCGATACGGCCCGAAAGGCGATATGGGCTTAGTTGCCGTGCAAACGCTTGGCGTCTATCACGTCCGGCAGTTGGTTCAGCTTCGCCAGCACCCGGCTCAGCACCTGCTGGTTGTAGATTTCGATATCCATGTCGATAGTGGCCAACTGCTTCTTGGTATCGCTGCGGCTGGCGACGCCCAGCACGTTGACCTTTTCGTTGGCCAGAATGGTGGTGATATCGCGCAGCAGCCCGCTGCGATCGTTGGCCATCACGCGCACCACCAGCGAATAACCGCTGGAGTAGCTTTCGCCCCACACCGCATCGACGATGCGCTCCGGCGCATGCGATTGCAGATCGACCAGCTGATCGCAGTCCGCACGGTGGATCGAAATACCGCGCCCCTGGGTAATAAAACCGACGATGTCGTCGCCCGGGATCGGCTGGCAGCAGCGGGCGATGTGGTGCATCAGGTTGCCCACGCCCTCCACCACCACGCGGCCGTTATCCTTGTTGCGGGTCGGCGGCGGCGCTTTCTGCTGCACCAGCTGGCGCAGCGCCTCGCGATCCTGCTCTTCGGCGCTCGGCTTGTTGAACTTGCCCTGCAGGTAATTCACCATCTGGTTCAGGCGAATGTCCCCGCCGCCGATCGCCGCCAACACCTCGTCCAGCGAGTTCATGTTGTAGCGCGGGATCAACAGCTTCTCAGCCTCTTTCAGGCTGATGCCGAGATGCTCCAGTTCGTTGTCCAGCATCTGGCGGCCGGCGAGAATGTTCTTGTCGCGATCCTGCTTGCGGAACCAGTTGTGGATCTTCGAGCGCCCGCGGCTGGTGGTCACGTAGCCCAGGTTCGGGTTCAGCCAGTCGCGGCTCGGGTTTGGCTGTTTCTGGGTGATGATCTCAATCTGATCGCCCATCTTCAGCTGATAGGTAAACGGCACGATGCGGCCGCCGATCTTGGCGCCGATACAGCGGTGACCGACGTCGCTGTGAATGTGGTAAGCGAAATCGAGCGGCGTGGAGCCGGCCGGCAGATCCACCACGTCGCCTTTCGGAGTAAAGACATAGACCCGATCGTCGAACACCTGGCTGCGCACTTCGTCGAGCATTTCGCCGGAGTCCGCCATCTCTTCCTGCCAGGCGATGAGCTTACGCAGCCAGGCGATGCGCTCTTCGTAGCCGGAGCGCACGGTCACGCCCGCGCCCTCTTTGTACTTCCAGTGTGCGGCCACGCCCAGCTCGGCGTCTTCATGCATTTGCCGGGTGCGGATCTGAATCTCGACGGTTTTGCCGCGCGGCCCCAGCACCACAGTGTGGATCGACTGGTAGCCGTTGGGTTTCGGGTTGGCGACGTAGTCGTCGAACTCGTCCGGCAGGTGGCGGAAGTGGGTATGTACGATGCCCAACGCCGCGTAGCAATCCTGTAGACGCTCCGCCACGATGCGCACCGCGCGCACGTCGAACAGTTCGTCAAACGCCAGGTGCTTTTTCTGCATCTTGCGCCAGATGCTGTAGATGTGTTTCGGCCGGCCGTAAATCTCCACCCGAATGCCTTCTTTGGCCATCTCGGCGCGCAGCCCGGCGACGAAGTCGTCGATGAACTGTTCGCGATCGATGCGGCGCTCATGCAACAGCTTGGCGATGCGCTTGTATTCTTCCGGGTGCAGGTAGCGGAAGCAGAAATCTTCCAGCTCCCACTTCAGTTGGCCGATGCCGAGCCGGTTAGCCAGCGGGGCGTAGATGTTGGAACACTCTTTCGCCGCCAACACGCGTTCGTCTTCCGGCGCGTCTTTCACCTCGCGCAGGTGGGCGATACGTTCCGCCAGCTTGATGACCACGCAGCGGAAATCCTCCACCATCGCCAACAGCATGCGGCGCACGTTGTCGACCTGTTCGGAGGCCATCGAGTCGTTTTGGGTGGCTTTCAGTTGACGAATGGCGTCCATGTCGCGCACGCCGTGCACCAGCGCGACGATGCCATTGCCGAACGCTTCGGTCAGGGTCTCTTCCTGCACGATGCCGGCGTCCACCAGCGGGAACAGCAGCGCGGCGCGCATACTGTCGTTGTCCATGCTCAGCGTCGAGAGGATTTCCACCATCTCCAGGCCGCGCCACAGCAGCAGCGAGGCGTCGGGATGGTTTTGGGTCTGCTGCTCACAATAACGCCAGGTTGCGGCCAATCGCTCACATGACTGCGGGTTAGGTAGCCCCAAGCCGGCGATCCACTCATCGAGAGCGAACTCACCCGCCGTATTCAGATGTGCACTTCTTACCGCAACCATAACTTCTCCCTACTTTGCAGCGACCTCTGGCGCGCGCTCGTTGATAAACAGCGCCATTGATTCAAGATGCCCCGTGTGCGGAAACATATCCAACATCCGCACGCGCGCAAGACGATAACCGGCGTTCAACAGCACTTTGCTGTCGCGAGCCAGCGTGGTGGGGTTACAGGAAACATACACCACCCGCGCCGGCGCCAGTTTTACAATGTGTGACATCACCCCGGCCGCACCGGCGCGGGCGGGATCCAGCATCACCTTATCAAACCCTTGTGCTGCCCAAGGTTGCCGCTCAACGTCGTCCTCCAGATTCTCATGGAAGAACGACGCATTATTCAGCTTATTCTTATGTGCATTATATTGCCCATTCGCTACCAGCGTGGCAACACCTTCGATGCCCACCACCGCAGCGGCGCGGCGCGCCAGCGGCAGGGTAAAATTCCCCATGCCGCAGAACAGGTCCAGCACCCGATCATTGGGTTGAATGTCGAGCCATTCAAGGGCCTGCGCCACCATTTGTTGGTTTACGGCGTCATTGACCTGAATAAAGTCGCGCGGACTGAAGTCTAAGCGTAGCCCGTCAACCTGATAATACGGCGTTTCACCGCACAGTTTTTCCACGCGGTCGCTGTCCGGCGCCAGATAAACAGCGACGTTTTCCCGCTCGCCAAACGCCAACAGCGCCTGGCGATCCGCCTCTTTCAGGGCATCGAGATGGCGCAGCACCAGCAGCGGGCCGTTATCCGCCAGCACCAGCTCCACATGCCCCAGCCGCCGCACCGCCTGCAGCCCGCTCAGGCAGGCGCGCACCGGCGCCAGCAGCTGTTCCAGCTCCGGGCGCAGCACCGGGCAGTGCTCCACCGCTACCAGCTCGCTGGAGGCCGCCTGTCGAAACCCCATCATCAGGCGCTGCAGCTTCGGCTGCCACGCCAGGCTCAGGCGGGCGCGGCGGCGATAGCCGTATTCCGGGCCGGCGATCACCGGTTCCTGCTGCGGGGTCACCCCGGTTTCGCGGGCGATCATGCGCACCAGCGCCGCCGCCTTGCTCTGCTGCTGCAGCGCCTCATCCGCATGCTGCTGCTGGCAGCCGCCGCACACGCCGAAATGCGGGCAGCGCGGTGCCACCCGCTGCGGGCTGCGGCTCAGCAGGCGCTTGAGCTTGCCTTTGGCGAACTGGCGCTTGTCTTCGGTCAGCTGGATTTCCGCCTGCTCGCCCGGCAATACGCCCGGCACGAACACCGCTTTGCCGTCGTGGCGCGCCACGCCCTGGCCGAAAGGATCGAGATCGCTCACCGTCACGGTGAAGATTTGTGAGCTCTGCCGGGTCGTCACGCGGCGTTTGGGAGAGTAGAATTGCGCCATATTTGTCGATTGTGTGCTGGTTCATTAAGCTAGTGTCAGCTGTCAATTCTCCCACATTGGAATCCCATGACCAAATACAGCCTGCGTGCGCGCATGATGATCCTGATTCTGGCCCCGACCTTGCTGATTGGTTTGCTGCTCAGCACCTTCTTCGTGGTGCACCGCTATAACGAGCTGCAGGAGCAATTGGTCGACGCCGGCGCCAGCATCATCGAGCCGCTGGCGGTGGCCAGCGAGTACGGCATGACGTTCCGCAGCCGCGAATCGGTCAGGCAGTTGGTCAGTCTGTTGCACCGCCGCCATTCGGACATCGTGCGTTCGATCACCGTGTTCGATGCGCAGAACAATTTGTTCGTTACCTCTAATTATCACCACAACTTCGCTCAGCTGCAGCTGCCGAAAGGCGTGCCGTTGCCCACCGAGCTGATGCTCACCCGGCGCGGCGATTCGCTGATCCTGCGCACGCCGATCCTGTCGGAAAATCAGTATCCGGATGAAACCGCCGACGGCGGCAGCCACCCCGACAACAACCTGGGCTATGTGGCGATCGAGCTGGATCTGCAGTCGGTGCGGCTGCAGCAGTATAAAGAGGTGTTCGTCTCCACCCTGCTGCTGCTGCTGTGCATGTGCATCGCCATCCTGTTCGCTTACCGCCTGATGCGCGACGTGACCGGCCCGATCCGCAACATGGTGAACACCGTCGACCGCATCCGCCGCGGCCAGCTCGACAGCCGCGTGGAGGGCTACATGCTCGGCGAGCTGCACATGCTGAAGAACGGCATCAACTCGATGGCGATGTCGCTCACCGCCTATCACGAAGAGATGCAGCAGAACATCGATCAGGCCACGTCTGACCTGCGTGAAACGCTGGAGCAGATGGAGATCCAGAACGTCGAGCTGGATCTGGCGAAAAAACGCGCGCAGGAGGCGGCGCGCATCAAGTCCGAATTCCTGGCCAACATGTCGCACGAGCTGCGTACCCCGCTCAACGGCGTGATCGGTTTTACCCGCCAGATGCTGAAAACCGATCTGAGCGCAACCCAAACCGATTATTTGCAGACCATCGAACGCTCGGCCAACAACCTGCTGACCATCATCAACGATGTGCTGGACTTCTCCAAGCTGGAGGCCGGCAAGCTGGTGCTGGAGCATATTCCGTTCGCCCTGCGCGAAACGCTGGACGAAGTGGTGGTGCTGCTGGCCCCCAGCGCCCACGACAAAGGGCTGGAGCTGACGCTGGATGTGCACAACGACGTGCCGGAGCAGGTGATCGGCGACTCGCTGCGCCTGCAGCAAATCATCACCAACCTGCTGGGGAACGCCATCAAGTTCACCGAAACCGGCAATATCGATATCCGCGTCGAGCTGCGCAAACAGCTGGATCGCCGGGTGGAAGTGGAAGTGCAGATCCACGACACCGGCATCGGCATCTCCGAACGCCAGCAGTCGCAGCTGTTCCAGGCATTCCGTCAGGCAGACGCCAGCATCTCCCGCCGCCACGGCGGCACCGGGCTAGGGTTGGTGATCACGCAAAAGCTGGTGAAGGAGATGGGCGGCGACATCTGCTTCCACAGCCAGCTGAATCGCGGCTCGACCTTCTGGTTCCACATCACGCTGGATCTGAACGAGGGCATGCTGTCGCTGGCGCCGAGCCTGCCGGATCTGAACGGCAAAACGCTGGCCTATATCGAGTCCAACCCGACGGCGGCACAGGCGACGCTCAACATGCTCAGCGTCACGCAGCTGGTGATCACCCACTCGCCGACGCTGGGCCAGCTGCCGTCAGGCCATTACGATTTCCTGCTGGCCGGCGTGCCGATCCCGTTCCGCGACAACATGGCGCAGCATCAGGACAAATTGTTGGCCTCGCTGAAGCTGGCCGATCGGGTGATTCTGGCGCTGCCGTGCCAGGCGCAGATCGACGCCGAACTGCTCAAGCAACAAGGTGCGCTTGGCTGCCTGATCAAGCCTATCACCAGCACGCGTCTGTTCCCGCTGCTGAGAATGGAGACGCCCGATCGGCTCGCCGCCCCACCTGAGCGTAAACGTCTGCCGCTGACGGTGATGGCGGTGGACGACAACCCGGCCAACCTGAAGCTGATCGGCACGCTGCTGGGCGAACAGGTGGAAAAAACGCTGCTGTGCGAGAGCGGTGAGGAAGCGCTGGCGCTGGCGCGCAACAACGTGCTGGATCTGATCCTGATGGACATTCAAATGCCGAAGATGGACGGCATTCACGCCAGCGAACTGATCCGCCAACTGCCGCACCACAACTCTACGCCGATCGTCGCCGTCACTGCCCATGCCGCCAGCGGCGAACGCGAGCATCTGCTGCAGGCCGGGATGGACGACTACCTGGCCAAGCCGATCGACGAGAAAATGCTGACCCGCGTGCTGTCGCGCTACCACAGCGGCGACGTGGAAAGCGCCGTCGCCGACGATGCCCCGCTGTCGCTCGACTGGCCGCTGGCGCTGCGCCAGGCGGCCAATAAACCGGATCTGGCGCGCGATCTGCTGCAAATGCTGCTCGATTTCCTGCCGCAGGTGCGCGAACGGGTGCAGGCGCTGCTCGAGGGGCAACACGACGACGAGATCCTCGACCTGGTCCATAAGCTGCACGGCAGCTGCAGCTACAGCGGCGTGCCGCGCCTCAAGCAGCTGTGTTTCTACCTCGAGCGGCAGCTGCGCCAGGGCATCACCAACGACGAACTGGAGCCGGAGTGGCTGGAGCTGTTGGATGAGATTGAACTGGTGATCCACGCGGCGCGCGCGCATCTGGCGCAACCGGCCTGAATCCTCAGGCCATAATGCAAAAAGGCACGCCGTAGCGTGCCTTTGTTGCTTTTAGCGCCTGACGTTTATCACTGCGCCAGCAGGTACAGTTGGCTATCGCCACGCTGAATATTCAACGCCAGCACCGACGGTTTGCTGTCGAGGATTTTACGCAGCTCGCCCAGGTTCTGGATCGGCTGTTGGTTCACGCCCAGGATCACGTCGCCCTTTTTCAAGCCGATGCGCGCGGCGGCGCTGCCGGCTTTCACGCTGTCGACCTTGACGCCTTTCACGTTGCCAACCTGAGTATTGCTCAGCTCGGCGCCTTCAATGCCGGTGTAGATATTGCCCGAGGCCACCTGGGTCTGCGCGCTTTGCTCCAGCGTGACGTCAATCGTTACCGGCTTGCCGTCGCGAATAATGCCCAGCGACATCTTGCTGCCGACCGGCAGCGTGCCGATCTCCGCCCGGAACGAGGCGAAGCTGGAGATGGCCTTGCCGTTCATGGTGACGATCACGTCGCCGGCCTTGATGCCCGCCTTCGCGGCGGAAGATTTCGGCATTACCTGGCTGACGAAGGCCCCGCGCTGCGCATCGACCTTCATCGCCTTGGCCAGCTCAGAGTTCAGCTCGGTGCCCATGATACCCAGCTCGCCGCGTTTCACCTGGCCATACTCGACCATTTGCGCCGTCAGGTTTTTCACCATGTTGCTCGGAATAGCGAAGCCGATACCGATATTGCCGCCGTCCGGCGCCAGGATCGCGGTGTTGATGCCGATCAGCTCGCCGTTCAGGTTAACCAGCGCGCCGCCGGAGTTACCGCGGTTGATCGCCGCATCGGTCTGGATAAAGTTTTCGTAGTTTTCGATGTTCAGGCCGCTGCGCCCCAGGGCGGACACGATGCCCGAGGTGGCGGTTTCACCCAACCCGTACGGGTTGCCGATCGCCACGGTGTAATCGCCGACGCGCAGCTGATCGGAGTCCGCCATCTTGATCGCCGTCAGGTTCTTGAAGTCTTTCAGCTGGATCAACGCGATATCGGAACGCGGATCCTTGCCGATCACTTTGGCGTCGAAGCGGCGTCCGTCGCTCAGCTGCACCTGGATCTTGTTGGCGTTGTCCACCACGTGGTTATTGGTCACCACATAGCCCTTGGTGGCATCGATGACCACCCCGGCGCCCAGCGCCTGGAATTTCTGCTGCGTGCCCTGCGGCTGGCCATCCGGCCCTGGCTGTTCACCGCCCTGACACATCGGCGAGCCCTGGAACGGCGAACCGTCCTGGCAGAACGGCGAATCCTCACCGAAGAACTGTTGGAACTGCTGCGGCATGCGCGGCGTATTGACCGTGGTGCTGCCCTCAACGTTAATGCTCACGACGGAAGGCATCACCTTCTCCAGCATCGGTGCCAGGCTCGGCAGCTGTTGGGTGCTGGAAGAGGCGGTTTCAGCGGCGCTGGCCGTCGCCGGGCCCATCGCCATACCGATACTGAATGCCAGTGCGCTCAGAACTAATGCGGTTTTTTTCATCTGTGTGTCTCTTATAAAGTCGTTCAAAAAGAATGGCCGTCTTGCGTGCTTATTCAGAGTTAATTAATAGCCCGAAGTTCCGGCACAGATGATTGGCAATAGTAAACAAATATTGTCCGTCTTTACAAAACTCGAGACAGCCAACCGGTTGGAATTGCTGGAAATTATTCTTCAGCTCAATTATTCCGCCGCCATCAATCGACGATATTCATCATAGGCGTACAGGTCGGTCATTCCGCTGATATAGTCCTGCAATAAACGCGCGCGGAAATAATATTCCCGAATGGCTTGCTGCTCCGGCGATAAATGCTGCAGCCCTTCTACCGCCTCCGCATACGCCAGCCGATGCTTGGTGGACAGCTTGTGGAACAGGCGTGTTTCAATCGGATAAGCGCGATGGCTGTCCTCGCGCACCAGCTGGCTGAAGTCCGCCAGCGACATCGCCAACAGCGGGCTGTAAATGTCCAGCAGGCCGCTGATCACCCGGTAGCCTTGCAGCTCGAGCTGCTCGACCTCAGGGTGGTTGAACACGTGCTTGAACGCCACATTTTTAAATATCTTCAGTAGCCGATAGGCCGGGCTGGAATCCTCCAGCAGCGCCTGATTGAAACTGCCCTGATAGACCGCGTCCAGATTGTCGATAAAGCGCTGCGCCGCATGCGGCACCAGCCGCGCCACGGTAAACACCCGCAGATACATGAAGAACTGATCTTCCGCGCTGCGCCGCGCGCCGCCGCGATCGATCTTGCGAAACGCGCTGGCGACGGTCTTGTCGAACAGATCGCCCGGCACCACCTCGCCCCACTCCTGAATCAGGTGCTGATACAGCTGCTCGACGGTGAAAATGCTCTTCTCCACCGCGTCTTCCAGATCGGCCACGCAGTACGAGATATCGTCGGCGGCCTCCATAATATAGGTCAGCGGGAAACGATCGAACTCGCCCATGTGCAGCTCGCGCCGCAACCGATCGACGAAGGCCTCTTCCGCCAGATAGTAGCCGGGCTTTTTCATCAGGTAACTGTGGCTGGCAGGGATGTCGCTCGCCCAGTAGGCCGGGCGGGTGTATTTCAAAATGCAGCCGACCTGCGCGTAGGTCAGGTTGAGCTTGAGCAGGCTGTACACCATGCGGATCGCCTGGGCGTTGCCCTCGAAGTGGCTGAGATCCTGACGGATCCGGCTGCGCAGCCGGTTCAGATCGCCCTCCCCTTCATGCAGGCGCAGCGTCGCCACCTGGCAGCGATCGTGGCTGCCCGGCTCGCTGCCGCAGCTGGCGGGATCGAGCCGCTGGGCGAACCAGTCGTTGATCGCCGACTCGCCGAAGTGTCCGAACGGCGGATTACCGATGTCGTGCATCAGGCAGGCCATTTCCACGATGCTTTCAAACGGATCGAGCAGCCGGGTCAAGCCGAGCTCATCAATTCTCCCCGCCTGTTTGAAGCGATTGAGGATCTCTTTGGCGATGTGGCGCCCAACCTGCTGCACCTCCATCGAGTGCGTCAGGCGGCTGCGCACCGCCGCGTTGCGTTCCAGCGGAAACACCTGGGTTTTTTGCTGCAGACGGCGAATGGCGGCCGAGTTGACGATGCGCCCGCGATCGCTCTCGAACTGCCGCACGATGTCGTACTCTTCCTCGGCCTCGATCGGTTTGCTGAAAGGCCGTTGGAAGCTGATTTTTTGCTTGAAGTCGATCCCGGACATCTGTTTCTCCGCCGTTGCGCCCTGCCCCCGTGATAACAATTCCCGGCAGCGGATGCAACGCATTATCTCTGATACACAGCCATGATAGACTATGCCGCAATTCTCACGGCCAATCAGCGAGTGTTATTTATGAAAGTAGGCATCATCGGCGCAATGGAGCAGGAAGTCACCCTGCTGCGCGATCAAATCGAAAACCGTCAAACCATCCAGCGCGCGGGCTGCGAAATCTACACCGGCCAGATCGGCGGCGTTGACGTGGCCTTGCTGAAATCCGGCATCGGCAAAGTCTCTGCGGCCATGGGCACCACCCTGCTACTGGAACACTGCAGCCCGGATCTGGTGATCAACACCGGTTCCGCCGGCGGCCTGGCCAGCACCCTGCGCGTGGGCGATATCGTGGTGTCGGAAGAAGTGCGCTACCACGACGCCGACGTCACCGCCTTCGGCTACGAGCCGGGCCAGATGGCCGGCTGCCCGGCGGCGTTCGTCGCCGACGACGCGCTGATCGCGCTGGCGGAAAGCTGCATCAAACAGCTGGAGCTGCACGCGGTGCGCGGCCTGATCTGCAGCGGTGACGCCTTCATCAACGGCGCCGAGCCGCTGGCGCGCATCCGCGCCACTTTCCCGCGCGTCGCCGCCGTGGAAATGGAAGCCGCGGCGATCGCCCACGTCTGCCATCTGTTCGGCACGCCGTTCGTGGTGGTGCGCGCCATTTCCGACGTCGCCGACAGCGAGTCGCACATGAGCTTCGACGAGTTCCTGGTGGTAGCGGCCAAGCAGTCTACGCTGATGGTCAATGCCATGCTGCAAACCCTGGCCAAGCGCGGTTGATGTGAGGCTGCGCTTCACCTCGATGCTCTGTCTGTTGGCGCTCTGGCTGGCCCTGCCGGTCGACGCCGCCCAGCGGGTGATTAGCCTGGCGCCCAACGCCACCGAGCTCGCCTATGCCGCCGGCATGGGCGAGGTGCTGGTGGCGGCGAGCGCCTATTCCGATTACCCGCCGCAGGCCGCCAAGCTGGAGCAGGTGGCCTCCTGGCAGGGCATCAACCTGGAGCGGGTGCTGGCGCTCAAGCCGGACCTGATCCTCGCCTGGCGCGGCGGCAATCCGCAGCGCGTGCTGGATCAGCTCGCCGCGTTCGGCATCCCGATCTTCTATGCGGACGCCGACAACCTCGGGGGGATCGCCGGCTTGCTGGATAAGCTGGCGCAATACAGCCCGCACCCGGATCAGGCGCATCAGGCGGCAGACGACCTTCGCCGCCAGTTCGCCGCTCTCAAGCAACAATACGCCGCTAACTCACCACGGCGCGTGCTGCTGCAGTTCGGCACCCAGCCGCTGTTCACCAGCTCCGGCGCCACATTGCAAAGCCAGGTGCTGGCGCTGTGCGGCGGGCAGAACGTCTTCGCCGATAGCCGCACCCCTTGGCCGCAGATCAGCCGCGAGCAGGTGCTGGCGCGTCAACCCCAGGCCATCGTCATCACCGGCGGCGCGAAAGAGGCCGCCAATGTGAAAGCCTTCTGGGCGCCGCAGCTGCAGGTGCCGGTGATCGCGCTGAACGAAGGCTGGTTCAATCGCGGCGGGCCGCGCCTGCTGTTGGCGGCGCAGCAGCTGTGCCGCCAGCTGGCGGAGATCCGCTGATGCTGGTGTTCTGGTTGGATATTCTCGGCACGGCGGTGTTCGCCGTCTCCGGCGTACTGTTAGCCGGCAAGCTGCGCATGGATCCGTTCGGCGTACTGGTATTGGCCGTGGTCACCGCGGTCGGCGGCGGCACCATCCGCGATATGGCGCTGGCCAACGGCCCGGTGTTCTGGGTCAAGGATCCCACCGATCTGGTGGTGGCGATGATCACCTGCGTCTTGACGCTGCTGCTGGTGCGCCAGCCGCGCCGCCTGCCGAAATGGGTGCTGCCGGTGCTCGACGCCGTCGGGCTGGCGGTGTTCGTCGGCATCGGCGTCAACAAGGCTTTCGCGGCCGGCACCGGCCCGCTGGTGGCGATCTGCATGGGAGTGATCACCGGCGTCGGCGGCGGCATTATCCGCGACGTGCTGGCGCGCGAGATCCCGATGATCCTGCGCACCGAAATTTACGCCACCGCCTGCATCATCGGCGGCATCGTGCACGCTACGGCGTTTTACACCTTCCACATGCCGCTGCAACAGGCCATGATGCTGGGCATGATCATCACGCTGGCCATTCGGCTGGCGGCCATCCGCTGGCACCTCAAGCTGCCCGCCTTTATTCTCGAACGCTGAGCCGTCGCCCTGCGGGGCGACGCGTGGCAACGCCGCACCGGGTGATTTATTAGACTAAAAACGGGTCCAGTGGTATTATTTTCGTCCAAAAAATAGCGTAGTGTCGATGTAAAATTCTGTTACCCGCAGGTTAATCCCTTCCCCACACTGTTAAAACTTTTTAACTTTTTGCCGATAAGTCATCACAAGATGGCTTACGGATGACTATTCCCGCAATGATGAAAAAAATTCTGCTTGCCTGCTGTGGCGCCCTGCTGAGTGGCGCCGCGTATGCCGATGCCGTCAGCGGCCAGATCGGCGTTACCCTGACCATTGAACCGCAATGCGCCGTGCGCCTCGAAGCCGCCGTCCCCCAGGCCGAATGCAGCCACGCGACGGCGCAGCCGAAGATCATCCGCAACCCACCGACGCAGCAGAACGGTGCGGAAGTGATCCTCGTGGAATGGTAATGGTAGGCATAAAAAAACCCGCCGGCCTAAGGCGAGCGGGTTGATGTTCTGACGGGCAAACTCAGATGCTGAACGACGAACCGCAACCGCAGGTGGTTTTGGCATTCGGGTTGGTCACCACGAAGCGCGACCCTTCCAGCCCTTCGGTGTAATCCACCGAACCGCCGACCAGATACTGCAGGCTCATCGGATCGACCACCAGCGCCACGCCCTGCTTCTCGATGGTCATGTCGCCATCGTTGACCTTGTCGTCAAAAGTGAAGCCGTACTGGAATCCGCTGCAGCCGCCGCCGGTAATGTAAACCCGCAACTTCAGGTTCGGGTTTTCTTCGTCAGCAATCAGGAACTTAACCTTGTTTGCTGCTGCCTCGGTAAATTGCAGGGGCAGTGCCGTTTGATCACTCATACTCTTTACTCCCAACATTGTTCAGCATCAGATCGCGACTATGGCTGCCTGATTAATATTAACGATTATCCGATACCTGAGTGTTGCGTTCAAGTATTCACCGCATTTGTTGTATTTTCTTTACCTGTTTTCTCCGCCGCTTCCCGTGCCAGCTGCGCCTCCTGCCTTTGCAGGGTGCGAGCCAAGATCGATGAATACAGCGGCTTGCCGCCGAGCAGCTGCGCCACTACCGTGGCGCCGAGGCAGGTGATGATCATCGGTAAAATCAGCTGGTAGTTGTCGGTCATTTCCAGCACCAGCACGATACCGGTCAACGGGGCCCGCACCGTGGCGGCGAACAGCGCCCCCATACCGGCGATGGCGAAGGTGCCCGCTTCGATGCCGTATTGCGGGAACAGATGCGCCCCCGCCAGCCCGAAGGCGGTGCCGAACAGCGTGCCCAGCGCCAGCATCGGCGCAAAGATGCCACCCGGCGCGCCGGAACCGAAGCACAGCAGCGTGGTGAAGATGCGGGTAATGAAGATAAACATCAACATGCCGACGCTGTAATTGCCCGCCGCGGCGATCGGGATCAGCCCAAAGCCGCCGCCCGCCGCCTCTGGCTGAATCAACCCCAGAATGCCACACACGCCGCCGAGCAACCCACCCATCAACAAGATATTGCGCATTCTGCCGCCGTGCAGGCGCGCGAACATGTCTTGGGTGCGGAAGATCAGCGCGTTGAACCCCACGCCCACCGCGCCGAATATCGCCCCCAGCACCAGATAGAGCCACAGGGTGTTGATGGGCGTCGAAGAAAGTTTGTCGACCGCGATCACCGAGCCCTGGCCGTTAAACAGCTGGTACACCACGCTCGACATGATAACGCCGATAAACACCGCTTTAATCGAGATCAGGTTGTAGCGAAACTGCGGCCGCATCTCTTCGATGATAAACAGAATGCCGGCCAGCGGCGCGTTGAACGCGGCGGACAGCCCGGCGGCGGCCCCGGTCGCCAGCAGCGAATGACGCGCCTCGGCGCCGCGAATGCGCAGCACGTCCAATACCATGCGCCCGACGTTGCCGCCCATTTGTACCGTGGGCCCTTCGCGCCCCAGCACCATACCCGCCCCCAGCGTGCCCATGCCGCCGATGAATTTCACCGGTATCACGCGCCACCAGCGCACCGGCCGCAGCTCCTCCAGCGCGCCTTCGATCTCCGGAATGCCCGAGCCGCCCGCCTCAGGCGCAAAGCGCCGCACCAGGTAATAGCCCAGCGCCGCCAGCGCGGCGGACAGGATAAACGCCAGCGGCCACACCAGGATCCAGGAGTCGGCGACCTGCGCCAGCGAAGCCAGCCGCTGCTGCTGCACCCACTCCACCGCTTTATCGAAGGCCACGCCAAGCAAACCAGCCAGCGTCCCCACCAGCGCGGCCATCAACAAGATCGCCACCGGCGTTTTATCGCGGCGGATAAACTGGCGCACTGCATCGCTGCGGCTAAGGCGCGGGCTCAACGTCCCGACGGGCTGTGAGTATGATTCTGTCATCGCGAATAATTCGTCAGGTAATTTGTAATACAAATAGGCAGGGCGATAATTCTACCCCAACCCGGCGGCGGGCGCTGCCGTTAATGGTATCTGACTGTGATCGTTTCATAACGCGGCGCTCTCCTCTAGAATAGCGCGGTCAAATCATTCAAAAGAGAATCCAGGAGCCGATTTATGAGCCTACACAGCAAGTCCGAAAGTCTGTACGCCCAGGCGCAACAGTTGATCCCCGGCGGGGTAAACTCTCCGGTGCGTGCATTCACCGGCGTAGGCGGTGTGCCGCTGTTTATCGAGCGCGCAGACGGGGCTTACCTGTTCGATGCCGACGGCAAGGCCTATATCGACTATGTCGGTTCCTGGGGGCCGATGGTGCTGGGGCATAACCACCCGGCGATCCGCGACGCGGTGATCGAAGCGGCGCAGCGCGGCCTGAGCTTCGGCGCGCCGACCGAGATGGAAGTCAAAATGGCGCAGCTGGTCACCGAGCTGGTGCCGACGATGGATATGGTGCGCATGGTGAACTCGGGCACCGAAGCCACCATGAGCGCCATCCGCCTGGCGCGCGGCTACACCAACCGCGATAAAATCATCAAGTTCGAAGGCTGCTACCACGGCCACGCCGACTGCCTGCTGGTGAAAGCCGGCTCCGGCGCGCTGACCCTCGGCCAGCCGAACTCACCGGGCGTGCCGGCCGACTTCGCCAAACACACTCTGACCTGCACCTATAACGATCTGGATTCGGTGCGCGCCGCCTTCGAACAGTACCCGTCAGAGATCGCCTGTATCATCGTCGAGCCGGTCGCCGGCAACATGAACTGCGTGCCGCCGCTGCCGGAATTCCTGCCGGGCCTGCGCGCCCTGTGCGACAAGTACGGCGCGCTCTTGATCATCGACGAAGTGATGACCGGCTTCCGCGTGGCGCTGGCCGGCGCGCAGTCCTATTACGGCGTTGAGCCGGATCTGACCTGCCTCGGCAAAATCATCGGCGGGGGTATGCCGGTGGGCGCCTTCGGCGGCCGTCGCGATGTGATGGAGGCGCTGGCGCCGACCGGTCCGGTCTACCAGGCGGGCACCCTGTCCGGCAACCCGATCGCCATGGCGGCGGGCTACGCTTGCCTGACCGAAGTGTCGCAGGTTGGCGTGCACCAGACGCTGACCGAACTGACCGAGATGCTGGCCGCAGGCCTGCTGCATGCGGCGCAGGAAGAGAATATCCCGTTGGTGGTCAACAACGTCGGCGGCATGTTCGGCCTGTTCTTCACCGACGCGCCGGCGGTCACCTGCTACCAGGACGTGATGCAGTGCGACGTGGAACGCTTCAAGCGCTTCTTCCACCTGATGTTGGAAGAAGGGGTGTATCTGGCACCGTCCGCCTTCGAAGCGGGCTTCATGTCCGTGGCGCACAGCAAAGAAGACATCCAGCGCACCATCGACGCCGCGCGTCGCTGCTTCGCCAAGCTGTAATCCCGGCCGGATGGCCAAAAAAATGGGCGCCTCGGCGCCCGTTTTGTTTTTCGCTGCGGTTTACAGCAGCGTGCCGTAAATGGTCAACAGCGCCACCACCACCACGATGATCATCGTCACCTTGCGCGCCAGCGTCACCGCCGCGCGCGGCGTTTGCACCGGATCCATATGCGGATCGCGCGCCAGCGAGAACTGCGCCAGCCGCGTCAACACCTGATACGACGACGAATGCCGATCCCCCAGCGAGGCGAACCAGGCCGGCAGCGCCCGCTCGCCGTGGCCAAATAGCGCATAGGCCACCCCGGCCAAACGCACCGGGATCCAGTCCAGCCAGTTCAGCAGGTGATCGATGCCCGACTGCGAACGCTCCAGCGGCGTATTGTGGCGCGCCAGCCAGGTTTGATAGGCGCGCAGGAAGGCATATCCCGCCAGCGCGATCGGCCCGTACGGCCCAAAGACCACGAACCAGAACAGCGGCGCCAGGTAATAGCGGAAGTTGATCCACAGCAGCGCGTTTTGCAGCTCGCGCAGACGCAGCTCTTCACTGCAGTCCACCGGCAAACCGTGGATCAACGCCAGCTCTTCCGCCATCTGATCGCTGGCATGGGTATCCCCCTGCCGCGCCGCTTTCAGGTAGGCGCGGTAGTGTTTGCGCTTGATGCCGGCGCCGACGCACAGCAGATCGATGACGATCCACAGCAGCAGCGTCACCACGCCAAAGAATAACCCGTGCGACAACCACAGAACGCCCCAGACGACAACCATCCAGGCGGCGGTCATCGCCAGCGTCTGCGCCAGCGAAACCCGATGCAGCCGCTGAAATACCACTTCGAGGCGATGATCCAGCTGCCAGTGTTCCCCCAGCTTGAACAGGCGCTCCCAGGCCAAAACCAGCAACAGCGTAAACAGCGTCATTAGCGATTCCTCTCCCTTTTTCTTGTCTCAAGCATAGCGTCGGCAGGCGCGCCGCGTTGTTCCAGAGATGCCAGATAGCGATCCCAATCGAACGCCGGCCCGGGATCGGTTTTGCGGCCGGGGGCGATATCGCAATGCCCGGCGATATGCGCCGCCAACGGCGGATAATGTTCGGCCAGCAGCGCGGTGACCGCCTGCAGCGTGCGGTATTGCGCCTCGGTGTAGGCTAACTGGTCGGTGCCTTCCAGCTCGATGCCGATGGAGAAATCGTTGCACCGTTCGCGCCCCTGATACAGAGAAACGCCCGCGTGCCACGCGCGCTGGTCGAAGGGCACATACTGCACGATCTCCCCATCGCGGCGGATCAGGCAGTGCGCAGACACTCGCAGCTGATGGATCTCGGCGAAATAAGGGTGCTGCGCGGGATCGAGCGTGCCGGTGAACAGCTGGTCGATATAGGGGCCACCGAATTCGCCGGGCGGCAGGCTGATGTTATGGATGACCAGCAGCGAGGGCGGCTCGTCATCCGGGCGACGATCGCAGTGCGGCGAAACCACTCGCGTCACCCCGACAATCCAGCCATTTTCCAACTGCATCAGACACCTCTCTGCGGTGGTACTTATTCCTGCAACAGAGTAGCATGTTCCCCTACGATCTAACCGTCCATTTCGGAGTTTTCCATGCCGACACGCCGCTACAGTGCCGACCGTCGCCGTACCGAGCTTCTTGAACGTATTGAAAGTGATATTCCCTATTCCGTCGCCCAGGCGCTGCGCGAAGACCTGGGAGGTGAAGTTGACGCCGGGCGCGATATTACCGCGCAATTGTTACCGGCGGACAAGCAGGCCGAAGCCACCGTCATTACCCGCGAAGCCGGCGTGTTCTGTGGCCGCCGCTGGCTGAACGAAGTCTTTATTCAGTTGGGCAACCAGGTGCAGGTGGAGTGGCTGGTGGCAGACGGCGACCGTCTGATACCGAACCAACCGCTTTGCCGGCTGCGCGGCCCTGCGCGGGTGCTGTTGACCGGCGAGCGCACCGCGCTGAACTTCGTGCAGATGCTCTCCGGCGTGGCGACCGAGGTCAGCCGCTATGTGGCTCTGCTGGAAGGCACCCAGACTCGCCTGCTCGATACCCGCAAGACCTTGCCCGGCCTGCGCACCGCGTTGAAATATGCCGTACTGTGCGGGGGCGGCAGCAACCACCGGCTGGGGCTGTCCGATGCCTTCCTGATCAAGGAAAACCACATCATCGCCTCCGGCTCGATCAAAAACGCGGTGGAAAAAGCCTTCTGGCTGCACGCCGACGTGCCGGTGGAAGTGGAAGTCGAATCGCTTGATGAACTGCAGCAGGCGCTGGACGCCGGCGCCGACATCATCATGCTGGACAACTTCAGCGTCGAGATGATGCGTCAGGCGGTCGCCCAAACCCAGGGCCGCGCCCAGTTGGAGGTATCCGGCAACGTCACCAGCGAGACGCTGCGCACCTTCGCCGAGACCGGCGTGGATTACATTTCGGTCGGCGCGCTGACCAAACATGTGACCGCGCTCGATCTGTCGATGCGCTTCAAATGATCCCCTCGCCCCCGGCCGCCGCCGGGGGCGTTACCGCAGATTTGCGAAGCCCCTCGCACCGTTTTTCCCTCCGCTGCAAACGGCATCATTACTGATGGAAGCACGCCGAGAAACGCGTAAAACCCGCTCGCCGTTCCCCCGCGCAAACCGCTACCGTTGTTTTCCACACCCTTATGGAGGAAACAACGCATGGAAACGCAACGCGGCTTTAGCCTGATCGAACTGATGGTGGTGATCGCCATCATCGCCATCCTCAGCGCCATCGGCATTCCCGCCTACCAGCGCTACATCCAGAAAGCGGCGATGACCGACATGCTGCAAACCATGGCGCCGTATAAACTGGCGGTCGAACTGTGCGTGCTGGATGAAGGCGCGCCCGCCGGCTGTGACGCTGGCAGCAAAGGCATTCCCACCGGCGGCGCGTCGCGTTACGTCAGCGAGGTGAAAGTCGTTAAAGGCGTCATCACGCTGACTGGCGCCCAAACGCTGCAGGGGCTGGCGGTGGCGTTAACCCCCAAATCGAACGCCGATGGGCTGACCCACTGGACCCGGCTGTGCAGCAGCGAAAACGCGACGCTGGTTGAGGTGTGCCGGGAAGTCTTCCGCTTCGACGACGCAGCGGAGTAGCAGCGATGAACGCGCAAATCAGCGAAGAGGTTCACACCCTGTGTCGGCGCTATCAGGCGCTGGCGCTGAGCGAAGACCCGACCACCCTGACGGTCGCGCTCAGCGAAGAAGCGCCGCAGGGGCTGCTGGCGGCGCTGCGTTTCGCCACCGGCAAACGCATCCATCTGGAACAATGGCCGGCGGCCAGGTTGGAGCTGGCGCTGAATCAGCACCACGAGCCGCTCTCGGCACCGCTGGCGGCCGAAGAGGACACAACCGATATCGCCTACCCCGACGACGGCGATGCGCCGGTGGTACAGTTCATCAACCAGACGCTGCGCCTGGCCATTCAGCGCCGCGCCTCGGACATCCACTTCGAGCCCTTTCGGCAGCATTTTCGCATTCGTCTGCGCATCGACGGCGTGCTGCAAACCCTCGCCTCACCGCCGCCGCAGCTGACCGCGCGCCTCATCGCCCGGCTGAAGATCCTCGGCCAGTTGGATATCGCCGAGCGCCGTCAGCCTCAGGACGGGCAGCTCAGCCTGACGCTGGACAGCGCGCGCTATGCCATGCGTATCGCCACCCTGCCGACGCTGCACGGCGAAAAGGTGGTGCTGCGCGTCCAGCAGGGTGAGCAGCAGGAGCTGCCGCTGGATAAACTGGGCATGAGCCGGGCGGATCTGGCGCGCTACGCGACGGCGCTGGCCTGCCCGCAAGGGTTAATCCTGGTGACCGGCCCGACCGGCAGCGGCAAGACGGTGACGCTGTACAGCGGTCTGCGCCAGTTGAACGATGCGCAAAGCAACCTATGCAGCGTCGAGGATCCGGTCGAGATCCCGCTGTTCGGCATTAATCAGACCCAGATCAACGCCAAAACCGAGCTGAGCTTCGCCCGGGTGCTGCGCGCCCTGCTGCGTCAGGATCCGGACGTCATCATGATCGGCGAGATCCGCGATACGGAAACCGCCGAGATCGCGGTCAAGGCCGCGCAAACTGGCCACCTGGTGCTGTCAACGCTGCATACCAACTCCACTGGCGAAACCCTGACGCGGCTGATGCACATGGGGATCCCCGGCTACCTGCTCGCCGGCTGCCTGAAGCTGATCGTCGCGCAGCGGTTGGTGCGCAGGCTGTGCCGCCACTGCCGCTACCCGCAAAGCCAGCCGACGCATTTTCCCACCGCTATCTGGCCAGAACCGCTGACCGCCTGGCGCGCCGACGGCTGCGAGCATTGCTTCGGCGGCTACTATGGGCGCATCGGCGTGTATGAGCTGTTGGCCATTACGCCGGAAATACAGGCGGCGCTGCTGGCGAACGCTGCTCCTAGCCTGCTGGCGAATATCGCCCGTGAGCAGGGGCAGCTTTCGCTGCTGCAGGCCGGGCTGACTCTGGCCGCCGAAGGCACGACCTCGCTGGAAGAACTGTATCGCGTGATCGACGTCGTCCAGCTCGGCGCAACCACGTCATGAAAGCACGCCGCCTGTTTCTGTGGCAGGCTTTCGACGCTCAGGGCGCCTTACGCCGCGGCGAACTGATGAGCGAAGAAAAACGGCAGGTGAGCCGATTACTGATTGAGCAAGGCATGCAACCGTGCCGAATCGGGCACGGCAAACGCGTTACGCCCGGTCAATGGCGTGGAGAACCCTTAATCCACTTCACCCGCCAGCTCGCCACTCTGCTGCAGGCGGGGTTGCCGCTGGTCGATGCGCTGCAGTTGCTGGCAGCAGAGCATCCTTCGGCAGCCTGGCGCTGCCTGCTGCGCCAGCTGGCCGACCAGGTGCGCGAAGGGCAACCGCTTTCCGAAACCCTCGCCGAACAACCGGGGATTTTTCCCCTAATCTACCGCCAGCTGATCGCCATCGGCGAACTGACCGGTAACCTCGATCGCTGCTGCCTGCAGCTGGCACAACAGCAAGAAGCCCAGCTGCTGCTGCGCCGCAAGGTGACCAAGGCGCTGCGGTATCCCCTCTTCATCTGTGCGGTGGCGCTGCTGGTCAGCGTGCTGATGCTGGTGATGGTGCTGCCAGAATTCGCCAAGGTTTATCAATCGTTCGATGCGCCACTGCCCTGGTTTACCCAAGGGCTATTGAAGTTGTCCGCGCTGCTGATCGCCGTTGGCCCCTATTTGGCGCTGCTGCTCGGCGCATCGCTGTTCGGCTACTGCCGCTGGCTGCATCCGCGCCCGCCGTGGCGCAGACGTGAACAGGCACTCTTGCTTCGCCTGCCGCTGATCGCCCGGCTGGTGAGCGGCGGCGCGCTGAGCCAAACATTTCGCATCCTGACCATGACCCAACGCGCCGGGCTGACGCTGGTGGAAGGCTTGAGCGCGGCGGCGCTGGCGGCTGACCATCTGCTGTACCGACAGGCGCTGGAGCAGGTGCGACGGCAGATCGCCGAAGGAGAAGCCTTTCATCATGCCATGGGCCTGCAACCGCTGTTTCCGCCGCTGTGCCGGCAGTTGGTGCGGGTGGGCGAAGAGTCCGGTTCGCTGGACGCCTTGCTGGATAAATTGGCGCAGTGGTATGAACGGCAGACGCACGAGCTGGCCGATACGCTGGCGCAAACGCTGGAGCCGCTGCTGATGCTGGTGGTGGGCGGGATTGTCGGCGCTTTGGTGATCGCCATGTACCTGCCTATCTTTCAAC
This sequence comes from Serratia sp. OLAL2, assembly GCF_002752475.1. NCBI lineage: Bacteria > Pseudomonadati > Pseudomonadota > Gammaproteobacteria > Enterobacterales > Yersiniaceae > Serratia > Serratia sp. OLAL2. Next base: position 100,446 of record NZ_MSTL01000016.1, read on the forward strand.
TGGGCAGCGTGTTGGGATAAAGGGAAGAGGATAGCGGGCGCCGCGGTGTGCTGCGCCCGAATGCAAGGTGCGGCTTATTTGCTGCCGAAGACGCGGTTTTCCTGCTCTGCCACGCGGATAAAGGTGGTGCGCTTGGTCAGCTCTTTCAAACGCTCGGCGCCGACGTAGGTGCAGGCGGAACGCAGACCACCGAGGATATCGCGCACGGTAAACTCCACCTCGCCCCTCAGCGGCAGCTTGACGGTTTTCCCTTCGGCGGCGCGATACTCCGCTACGCCGCCGACATGGCGCTTCATCGCTGACTCGGAGCTCATGCCGTAGAACAGCATGAACTTCTCGCCTTTCTCTTCCACCACGGTGCCTTCGCACTCGTCGTGGCCGGCCAGCATGCCGCCCAGCATCACGAAGTCCGCGCCGCCGCCGAAGGCTTTGGCGACATCGCCCGGCACCGAGCAGCCGCCGTCGCTGACGATTTGGCCGCCCAGCCCGTGGGCCGCATCGGCGCATTCGATTACCGCCGACAGCTGCGGATAGCCCACGCCGGTTTTCACGCGGGTGGTGCATACCGACCCCGGGCCAATGCCGACTTTAACGATGTCGGCGCCGGAGAGGATCAACTCTTCCACCATCTCGCCGGTCACTACGTTGCCGGCGCAGATCACGTGATTCGGGCAGGCTTCGCGCGCTTTCTGCAGGAAGGCGACGAAGTGTTCAGAGTAGCCGTTGGCCACGTCGATACAGATGAATTTCAGCGCCGGAGACAGGGCCAGGATCTGCTGCATTTTGGTGAAGTCGGCTTCGGAAGTGCCGGTGGACACCATCACGTGGCGCAGCACCGATTCCGGCATGCGCTGCACGAAATCAGCCCATTGCTCGACGCTGTAATGTTTGTGTACGGCGGTGAGAACATCGAAAGAAGCCAGGGCCTCGGCCATGCGGAAGGTACCCACTGTGTCCATGTTGGCGGCGATAATCGGCACGCCGGACCAGCTGCAACCTGAATGCTTGAAGGTAAACTGACGTTCCAGTTCAACCTCGGAACGGCTTTTCAGCGTGGAGCGCTTAGGGCGGATCAACACGTCTTTAAAGCCCAACTTCAAATCTTCTTCAATACGCATGACTTATGATTTCCTGGTTAATGGCGACGGATCGCAAGGTGGATGTTCGAACCTCAGCCCGACGGCTTTCCAGTGGCGCAAAAAGACGGCGGCGAGATTAATGCCAGTTCCAGTGACGTTATAATACGCGCTAATAATCGCCGAACAAGACTGCGAATTCGCCTTTATTTACGCTACAATCCGACAAATTTACCTGCATAATCGCAGTGTGATTGCCCGCTCATTTCTGCCGTGCCGCTGCGCTTTTTCTCGCCGTCCAAACGGGGCCGAGGCGCAAGCGCCGCCTGCCGACTTGCACTTCTGCGCGATCGCTTTATGATTCGTCTATTATTTTTTTATGAACATCGGATGCACCTAACACCATGGCCTACATTGTTGCGTTGACCGGGGGCATAGGCAGCGGCAAAACGACCGTTGCGAACGCCTTTGCGCGCCACGGCGCAGCCATTGTCGATGCCGACGTGATCGCCCGTCAGGTCGTTGAGCCGGGCACCCCTGCTCTGGCCGCGATCGCCGAGCGATTTGGTAATGAAATGTTGCTGCCGGACGGCGCGCTCAACCGCGCTGCTCTGCGTCAGCGCATCTTCAGCCACCCCGATGATAAAACCTGGCTGAACCAACTGCTGCACCCGCTGATACACCGCGAGACCCAACGCCAACTGGCGCAGGCTGCCAGCCCGTACGCACTGTGGGTGGTGCCGCTGCTGGTGGAAAACCGCCTGCAGGATCGCGCCGATCGGGTGCTGGTGATCGATGTCGACGCTGAGACCCAGTTGGCTCGCACCATCGCGCGCGACGGCGTCAGCCGCGAGCAAGCGCAGAGCATTCTCGCCGCCCAGGCCACGCGCCAGCAGCGCCTCGCCGTGGCGGATGACATTATTGACAACAGCGGCGCCGCTCAGGGGATAGAGCCACAGGTCGCCGCACTGCATCGTCGCTACCTTGAACTGGCGGCAACAGCGCCCCAACAGGATTAAACTGCATGAGTGATGTTTCCCCAACCGTTCTCTTTGAACACCCGCTTAACGAAAAAATGCGCACCTGGCTGCGCATCGAATTTCTGCTGCAACAGCTACACGGCCAGCGCGCCCTGAGCGAAACCGCCATCGCCCTTACCTTCTTTCGCACCGTCTCCGACCTGCTGGACGTGCTGGAGCGCGGCGAAGTGCGCACCGAACTGCTCAAAGAGCTGGAGCGCCAGCAGCAAAAACTGTTGGCCTGGGCCGATGTGCCGGGCGTGGATATGGCGCTGATCGATCAGCTGCGCGGCCAGTTGAAGTCGCGCTCATCGGAGCTGATGGCGGCGCCGCGCCTCGGCCAGGCGCTGCGTGAAGACCGGCTGATCGGTCTGGTCCGTCAGCGGCTGAACATTCCCGGCGGCTGCTGCAGCTTCGATCTGCCAACCCTGCACATGTGGATGCACGCGCCGCAGCAGGATCGCGATGCCGACGTCGCCGCCTGGCTACAGTCGCTGGATCCGCTGAACCAGGCGCTGATCATGGTGTTGGATCTGATCCGCCAATCCGGGCCATTCCGCAATCAAATCAGCCTGAACGGCTTTTTCCAGGACAACGCCGAAGGGGCGGATCTCCTGCGCCTGCGCCTCCATCTGGCGCCGCAGCTTTATCCGCAGATTTCCGGCCACAAGACGCGTTATGCCATTCGTTTCCTGCCGCTGGACAGTGAAAATGGCGTGGTGCCTGAACGCCTGACGTTCGAACTGGCCTGTTGTTGAACTTGTGAAAGAAAGCCTTCTCAGCACTGACAGAAGGCGTAAGGAACCGTTATGACGACCGTAGTAAAATGCCCAACCTGTGGCACCGGCGTGGTTTGGGGTGAAGTCAGCCCGTTCCGGCCGTTTTGCAGCAAGCGCTGCCAGCTGATTGATCTTGGCGAGTGGGCCGATGAAGAGAAGCGCATTCCGAGCAACAGCGATCTGTCGGAAAGCGAAGACTGGAGCGAACTCGACGACCGCTAGTCGCCGGTTGAAGGCCTGGCGGACGCCAGGCCAATCTTGTTATTGCGCGGCGTTAGCCTGCGCCACCAGCAGTTGAATAATGCCGACGTTGGCTTCCGGGAACTCGTCTTCACGCAGATCGGCCTGTTTTACCCAGCGCATCGGCTGCCCTTCACGGCCAAACGGCTCGCCCGCCCAACGCTCCACCAGATAAAAATTCAGTGTCACGATGCGATCGCTGAAACGATGCTCCACCACCTCCAACAGTTCGGCACGTTCGGCTTCGATACCGGTCTCTTCACGCAACTCGCGGCTCAGGGCCTGTTCCGGCGTCTCACCCGGTTCGATCTTGCCGCCGGGAAACTCCCAAAATCCGGCCATGTGCGTGTCAGCGGCGCGGCGGGTAATAAAGATCTCCCGTTGAGCATTGCGGATGATGCCCACGGCGATATTCAGATGTTTCATCTCACCCTCCTGATGGGTGCCAAAAAACAGGGGCTCAGCAAGCTGAACCCCTGGGTGTTATCGGTTAACCGCAGCCGGCATTACTGCAGGCGGCCGTGGCACTGCTTGTATTTCTTGCCGGAACCGCATGGGCAAGGATCGTTGCGGCCCACTTTGCGCTCGGCGGTCGCCGGCGCGTTCGGATCTTCGGTCACCAGCGCGTTCTCGTCGTGGTGGCTCAGCTGTTGCTGCTGCGCCAGGCGCTCAGCCTCTTCACGGCGCTGCTGTTCCAGCGCTTCCACTTCTTCCGGCATCCGCACCTGTACCTTGCTCAGCACGCTGATCACTTCATATTTCAGCGATTCCAGCATGGTGGCGAACATGTTGAAGGATTCGCGCTTGTACTCCTGCTTCGGATCCTTCTGCGCATAGCCGCGCAGGTGGATGCCCTGACGCAGGTAGTCCATCGCCGCCAGGTGCTCTTTCCACAGGGAATCCAGCGTCTGCAGCATCACGCCCTTCTCGAAGTTGCGCATCATTTCGCTGCCGACCACGTCTTCCTTACGCAGGTACTGCTCTTTGGCGTTCTCCAGAATACGTTCGCGCAGCGTCTCTTCGTGCAGCTCCGGCTCTTTGTCCAGCCACTGGGCAATTGGCATCTCCAGATCGAAGTCGTTCTTCAGGCGCTCTTCCAGCCCCTGAATGTCCCACTCTTCTTCCAGCGACTGCGGCGTGATGTAGTTGTCGATGGTGCTCTTGAACACGTCCTCGCGGATGCTGGCGATGGTTTCGCTCACGTCGGACACGTCCAGCAATTCGTTACGCTGGCTGTAGATAGCGCGGCGCTGATCGTTGGCGACATCGTCGTATTCCAGCAGTTGCTTACGGATATCGAAGTTACGGCTCTCCACCTTGCGCTGAGCGTTGGCAATCGCCTTGGTCACCCACGGGTGCTCAATCGCCTCACCTTCTTTCATACCCAGTTTACGCATCATGCCAGACACGCGATCCGAGGCGAAGATACGCATCAGGGCATCTTCCATCGACAGGTAGAAGCGGGATGAACCGGCGTCGCCCTGACGACCGGAACGGCCGCGCAGCTGGTTATCGATACGGCGCGATTCATGGCGCTCGGTGCCGATGATATGCAGGCCGCCCGCCGCCAGCACCGCATCGTGGCGCACTTTCCAGGCGGCTTTGATGGCTTCAATTTGCTCTTCGGTCGGTTCTTCCAGCAGCGCCACTTCGGCCTGCCAGCTGCCGCCCAGCACGATATCGGTACCACGGCCCGCCATGTTGGTGGCGATGGTCACCGCACCGCTCTGACCCGCCTGGGCGACGATGTCCGCCTCCATGGCGTGGAATTTGGCGTTCAGCACCTTGTGCTCGATACCCGCTTTGGTCAGCTCATGGGAAACCACTTCGGATTTCTCGATTGAGATGGTACCCACCAGCACCGGCTGGCCTTTGGCGGTACGCTCGCGGATGTCTTCAATGATGGCGCCGATCTTCTCTTTCTCGGTCATGTACACCAGATCCGGCATATCCTTACGGATCATCGGACGGTTGGTTGGCACCACGATGGTGTCCAGTTTGTAGATCGAGCTGAATTCGAAGGCTTCGGTATCGGCGGTACCGGTCATCCCGGCCAGCTTCTCGTACAGACGGAAGTAGTTCTGGAAGGTAATCGAAGCCAGCGTCTGGTTCTCGTTCTGGATCTCCACGCCTTCTTTGGCTTCCACCGCCTGGTGCAAACCGTCGGACCAGCGGCGGCCCTGCATGGTACGGCCGGTGTGCTCATCGACGATGATCACTTCGCCGTCTTTCACGATGTAGTCCACGTCGCGGGTAAACAGCACGTGGGCACGCAGCGCGGCGGTAACGTGGTGCATCAGCATGATGTTGGTCGGCGAGTACAGCGATTCGCCTTCATCCATGATGCCAGCTTCCACCAGCATCTCTTCGATCAGGATCAGGCCGCGTTCGGTCAGGTGGACCTGACGCGCCTTCTCATCCACCGAGAAGTGCCCTTCACCCTTGAAGGTGTCGGAGTCTTCTTTTTCCTGGCGGATCAGTTTAGGGATCAGCTTGTTGACCTTGATGTACATCTCGGAGCTGTCTTCTGCCGGGCCGGAGATGATCAGCGGCGTACGCGCTTCATCGATCAGGATGGAGTCCACCTCATCCACCAGCGCATAGTGCAGTTTGCGCTGCACGCGCTCTTCCGGGCTGAACGCCATGTTGTCGCGCAGGTAGTCGAAGCCGTATTCGTTGTTGGTGCCGTAGGTGATGTCGGCGGCGTAAGCTTCACGCTTGGCCGGCGCCGGCATGCCCGGCAGGTTAATACCGATGCTCAGGCCGAGGAACTCGAACAACGGACGGTTGTTTTCGGCGTCACGCTGCGCCAGATAGTCGTTGACGGTCACGACGTGCACGCCGCGGCCGCTCAGGGCGTTCAGATAAGCCGGCAGCGTCGCGGTCAGGGTTTTACCTTCACCGGTGCGCATCTCGGCGATGCAGCGATCGTTCAGCACCATGCCGCCCAGCAGCTGCACGTCGAAGTGACGCATGCCGAACACGCGCTTGCTCGCCTCACGCACCACGGCGAAGGCTTCAGGGATCAGGCTGTCCAACGACTCGCCTTTCTCCAGGCGCGCGCGGAACTCGTTGGTTTTCGCTTTCAGCTCGTCATCGGACAGTTTTTCCATGTCCGGTTCCATGCGGTTGATCTGCTCAACCACTTTGCGCATGCGGCGCAGGGTACGATCGTTACGGCTGCCAAAAACTTTGGTTAATAATTTCACTAACATGATGTTTGATATCTCTGTCATGACGGCCGAGCACGGCAGTCAACTTGCTATTATTTATGGTTTTTGTGCCCGAAGGGCGAAGTCAGACGAGTGCGGCGGGCCCGGCACGAATGCCTTGCACCTGCGCCACCCACAGGCCGGTCTGATGCCGTGCCAGCGTTGGCAACACCTCAAGGTGGGTGTGACGAATGATGGTCGGCGGCTTCGGCTCGTGCGTCAGCAGCGCGTTGAGAGTAGAAAGCAGCGCCAGTTGCGCCACTTGCAAAGGGGGTTCCGCTTCGGCTTCGCTCTCCTGCACCCGCGCATAAACCGCCTGCGGCGCCAGCGCGAAAGAGAGGTGACGAATGACGGTGCGCAGCGCATGTTGCTGCCAATAATCTACGCTGAAGGTAGGACGGCGATGTGCGTCCTGCAGCAGGGCCAGGCTGTTGAAGGTGCCGTTGGCCGAATTTTGCCGGTTAAGGCTGGACGATGTGCTCGGCAGTGCGGCCTGATCGGGGGCGCCGGACAAATTGGAAGGTGCGCCAAGCGTGGCCGCAACCATCCCTAACAGGAGATGGGGCCAGAAATAACGTCTGCCAAATTGTCGCCAACGATTTAGAATACCGATCACGAGTTTATAATCCGCCGGAGCCCATTATGCGCGATAGCCGTCCACAATTATTAGATGTCCTGTTCGACGACGCGTCTGCCGGCAGCAAAGGGACGCTGCAAAACGTCCAGCAACGCGCGGTGGCGCTGCTCAAGCTTAACCGTGCAGTGAAGGGCCTGTTGCCCGCTCCCCTGCATCCCTGGTGCCGCGTCGCGAATTTCCGACAGGGTATTTTAGTGCTCGAAACGGCAAATGCCAGTTGGATGATGCGCTTGCGCTACGAACAACCCGCTTTGCTGTCTGCACTACGAGCGCAAATTCTACCATCATTGTCGTCGATCGACATCAGGATTAATCCGGCCTTGATGGCGAAAGGCAGCAACCAGGTGCAAAACGCCGAAAAAGCGCCTGAAAAACCCGTGCCAATGCGGCATTTGAGTCTGGAAAGTGCGGAGGAACTGAGAGGATTGGCAAGCCGTAGCCCGGAGAAGCTGCGCAAAATATTGGAACGGCTGGCTGCATTGGCCGGAGAGGGTACCAACACAACCAGTCGTGATAAGTAATCAGCGACACGAACTGCAAAACACCTGACAGCCGGCATCACACCATCGCGAGCCTGAATTCTCAGGCTCTCAGGGGATGCGCCTGCCGTTATTCGCAGGCGAGGAATTCAGACCTTACGCCAATACGGTAGACGGTGCCTTGAATGCCAATGGCATTTCGGCTTCGTCCTGGAAGGTCACGTATTCCCACGCTTCCTGCTTGGCCAACACGGCCTGCAGCAGTTTGTTGTTCAGCGCGTGGCCAGACTTGAACGCGGTGAACGCGCCAATGATGTTGTGGCCGCACATGAACAGGTCGCCGATGGCGTCCAGCATTTTGTGACGTACGAATTCGTCTTCGAAACGCAGACCGTCTTCGTTCAGCACGCGGTAGTCGTCTACCACGATGGCGCAATCGAAGCTGCCGCCCAAGGCCAGGCCACGGGACTGCAGGTATTCGATGTCACGCATAAACCCGAAGGTGCGCGCGCGGCTGATTTGACGCACGAACGACTCAGCCGAGAAATCAAGGCGATAGCGCTGAGAGCTGGCGTCGATAGCCGGGTGGTTGAAATCGATGGTGAAGTCCAAGCGGAACCCGTTATGCGGGGACAGCTCGGCCCATTTGTCGCCGTCTTCAACACGCACAGTCTCTTTCAGACGCAGGAATTTCTTCGCCGAGTTCAGTTCTTCGATGCCGGCATCCAGCAGCAAGAACACGAACGGACTGGCGCTGCCGTCCATGATTGGGATTTCAGCGGCGTCGACTTCAATGACGATGTTGTCGATGCCCAGCCCAGCCAGCGCGGCGTTGAGGTGCTCAACGGTCGAAATACGCACGTCATGCTCATTCACCAGGCAAGTACAGAGCATGGTATCACGCACGGATTTTGCATCAGCCGGAAAATCAACCGGTGGATTCAAGTCAGTGCGACGATAGATGACCCCGGTATTAGCCGGCGCTGGGCGCATTGTCAGCGTGACTTTCTTGCCGGTATGCAAACCGACGCCAGTCGCCTGAACAATACGTTTTAATGTCCTTTGTTTGATCATCGTTTTATCTCGCAATGTTATCCATCCTACCAGCCAAGCATACAGCATGGCTGGCGGGATAGTTTAGCACAAAGAGCGGAGATTCCAAATTCTCAGGATATTCTTAGTCTGCCTGCTTACGCAGGAAGGCTGGAATATCAAGATAGTCGGGCTCTTTATTCGGCTGCGCAGCTTGGTCGTTGACCACCTTCGCGGCAGGTTTCACTTCCTGCGGCAGAGGCGACATGCCGTGCTGCTGATAACGGTGATCCATCACCGGCTGGCTGGCCTGCTTATTGGTCACCAGGGTGATTTCAGGACGCTTGTCCATACCGATACCGGTTGCAACCACGGTTACGCGCAGTTCGTCGTTCATTTCTGGATCCAGCGAGGTACCGATAACCACGGTAGCGTTGTCGGAAGCGAACGCGCGGATGGTGTTACCCACGGTTTCGAACTCATCCAGACGCAGGTCGAAGCCAGCGGTAATGTTGACCAACACGCCGCGCGCGCCGGACAGGTCGATGTCTTCCAGCAGTGGGCTGGAGATCGCCATTTCGGCCGCTTCTTCGGCGCGGTCTTCACCGCAAGCCACGCCGGAACCCATCATCGCGTAGCCCATTTCGGACATCACGGTGCGCACGTCGGCGAAGTCGACGTTCATCAGGCCCGGACGGGTGATCAGCTCGGCGATACCCTGCACGGCGCCTTTCAGCACGTCGTTGGCCGCGCCGAACGCGTCCAGCAGGGAAATGCCGCGACCCAGAACTTTCAACAGCTTGTCGTTCGGGATAGTGATCAGCGAGTCCACGTGTTTGGACAGCTCAGCGATACCCTGCTCCGCGAATGCCATGCGCTTCTTGCCTTCGAAGTTGAAAGGCTTGGTCACCACGGCCACGGTCAGAATACCCAAATCTTTAGCCACTTCAGCCACCACTGGCGCTGCACCGGTACCGGTACCGCCGCCCATGCCGGCTGCGATGAAGACCATGTCTGCGCCGTCCAGCGCTGCGCGCAGGGCTTCGCGGTCTTCTTCCGCTGAATTGCGACCCACTTCAGGGTTCGCGCCCGCACCCAGACCTTTGGTAATACCGCTACCAATCTGGATGGTTTGGCCAACCGCCGTTTTACGGAGCGCCTGGGCGTCCGTGTTCACAGCGAAGAATTCAACACCTTCGATGCGCTCGCGCACCATGTGTTCAACGGCGTTGCCACCGCCGCCGCCGACGCCGATGACTTTAATCACCGCGTCATTGGTTAGTTCCATTGGTTCAAACATAGTTTCTCTCCGTTTTGTGCCTGTCGCTGCGAGATCATAAAAAGATTACTCAGCATGATCTCTTTGTTGAAACATTAAAACTCTTTTCTCAGCCAGCTATTGATGCGTTTAAACCAATTGCCCACCGAGGCGCGTTTTTCTACTTCTGTCTCACCGCTCAGGTGAGACTCTTTTCCATAGTGCAGCAGACCTACCGCCGTCGAGTAGTAAGGCTCCTGCGCATAATCCGTCAGACCCGTGATGTTCAAGGGTTGGCCGATGCGTACCTGGGTATGGAACACCCGTTGCGCACAGGCTGCCAGGCCATCAATCTGGGCGGCGCCACCGGTCAGCACGATACCGGCCGCCAGATGATGCTTCACCCCTTGCTGACGCAGTTGCTCCTGCAATTGCAAAATTTCATCGTTAACCAGATTCAACAGTTCGGTGTAGCGTGGCTCAATGACTTCAGCCAGCGTCTGTCTTTGCAGACTGCGCGGAGGACGTCCCCCGACGCTAGGCACCTCTACATTCTCATCCTTGCTAACAATCGACCCAAGCGCACAGCCATGTCGAACTTTAATCGCTTCCGCGTCGGTCGGCGGCGTGCCGAAGGCGTAAGCGATATCGCTGGTGACCACGTTCCCGGCGTAAGGGATCACTTTGGTGTGGCGCAGCGCACCGCCGGTGTACACCGCCATATCCATGGTGCCGCCGCCGATATCCACCACGCAAACGCCGAGTTCGCGTTCATCTTCGGTCAGCACCGCGTAGCTCGCGGCCAGACCGGCGAAAATAAGTTGGTCAACTTTCAAGCCGCAACGTTCCACGGCCTTGACGATGTTCTTCGCCATATCGTTATGGCAGGTAATCAGATGCACCTTGGCCTGCATGCGCACGCCGGACAGCCCAACCGGGTTTTTGATGCCTTCCTGATAATCGATGGCGTATTCCTGAGGAATCACGTGCAGAATGCGGTGTTCGTCGCGCACGCGCACCGATTTGGCGGTGTGCACCACGTTCTCCACGTCGTCCTGCGTCACTTCCTCTTCCGAGATCGGCACCATGCCGATTTCGTTCTGGCAGCTGATGTGCTTGCCCGACAGCGCCAGATACACCGACGAGATCTGGCAGTCCGCCATCAGCTCGGCCTGATCGATGGCGCGTTGTACGCACTTCACCACCGACTCCAGGTCGTTTACGCCACCCTTATCCATGCCGCGAGACGGGCAGCTGCCCACCCCGATAATGTTGACCATGCCATCGGGCAGAACTTCCCCTACCAACGCGGAGACTTTTGCAGTACCGATCTCCAGTCCAACTACCAGTTTTCTGTCCGTCGACTTGATCATTGTTGTTTTGCCTGTGCCTGATTCTGTTGCTGATTACTGTTTTGCTGACCGCCAAGCGCCTGCGGATCGACCAACACCGGAGCCCACCCTACCGAAGCGCCGGACTCGTAGCGCAGATCGACATAGCTGACACGCTTGCTCTCCGCCTGGCCCTGCTGCTGCAATACCGGGTAAAGCTCGATAAACCGCTGCAAACGCCCATTGCGGTCATCGCGCCCCAGCTCAAGCCGGACATCGTTGTCCAGCGCCAGCTGCCAGGAATGGCGCGCGGTCATCGCCGCCATTTTCAGCGTATATTTGCTGGCCGCCAACGTGGCGCTCATCGCCCGATAGCCCTCCAGCACATCCTGCTCGCTCCCTTCCGGCCCGTAGAGCAGCGGCAACTTCTGCTTACCCGCCCGCTCCGCCGGCACGCTGAACGCTTTGCCCTCGGCGTCCACCATGTGCAAATCGTTCCAGCGCGCCACCGGGACGTACTCCACCAGATGGATCTTCAGCTCATCCGGCCATTGTTTGCGCACGCTGGCCTGCTTGATCCACGGCAGACGTTCGATCTGCTGCTGGATGACGTCCACATCCTGCGTCATAAAGGTGCCGGGGGCGCCCAGCGCCAGGATCGCCTGACGAATATCATCGTTGGTGGTGTAGTGGCGTTCGCCGGTCACCACCAGCCTTGAGAGCGGCAGGCGGCTGGCGTCTTTCATCCAGCCAAGCACCGCCCAACCGCTCCACACGACCGTTCCCAACACCATCAGCAGGAAAATCATTCCCGCCAACTGGGTTCCATTGCTGCGGCGCGGGCCGTTATCCACCTCGCGATCGCGCGCATTCAGGGCAGCTTGCGACATATCAGTCGGCCAACTCCAAAATTCTCGCCACTAGCTGCGAGAAGCTTAATCCAAACTGGCGCGCTGCCATCGGCACCAGGCTATGACTGGTCATGCCCGGAGAGGTGTTCACCTCAAGCAGATAGAAGCTGCCATCGCTGTCTTGCATCACGTCGACGCGGCCCCAGCCGCTGCAGTCCAGACCGCGGTAGGCGCGCAGCGCCAATGCCGCCATCTCGGCTTCCTGCTCGGCGCTCAAACCGCTCGGGCAGAAGTACTGCGTATCGTCCGAAATGTACTTGGCCTGGTAGTCGTAAAACACGCCGGCCGGCTGGATACGGATAGACGGCAGCACCTGGTCGCCCAGCATTGCCACGGTGTATTCCGGCCCGCTCAACCACTTCTCCACCAGCACATCGTCGTCATGGCGGAAGGCTTCTTCCAGCGCGGCTTCCAACGCAGCGCTTTCGGTGACCTTGCTCATACCGACGCTGGAGCCTTCGCGGCTCGGCTTGACGATCACCGGCAGGCCGAGATCCGCCACGCGCGCCAGCAGCGCCGCTTTTTCGGCGCCGAGATACAGCTGGCGATTCAGCGCCACGTAAGGCGCCACCGGCAAGCCCATCGACTGCCACACCATCTTGGTGCGCCATTTGTCCATGGTCAGCGCCGAGGCCATCACGCCGCTGCCGGTATAAGGCAGCTCGAGGAACTCCAGCAGCCCCTGCAGGGTGCCATCCTCGCCGCCGCGGCCGTGCAGCGCGATAAACACTTTGGTGAACCCTTGATCTTTCAGCTGGGTCACCGGGAAATCGCGGGTATCGACGCCGTGCGCATCGATGCCGGCTTCGCGCAACCCGGCCAGCACCGCAGCGCCGGACTGCAGGGAAACGTCACGTTCGGCGGAGGTGCCGCCCAGCAGAACTGCAACTTTATCAGCCATGGTGCTCCTCCTCTTTCTTCGGCGGCTGCAGCTTCAGCTCGGCCAGTTTACGGGCGATTTTGCCCACGTTGCCGGCGCCCTGCACCAGCACCAGGTCTTCATCCTGCAGCAGCTGCGCCAGCGTTTCCGGCACGGTATCGGCATCGGAAACCAGGATCGGATCCAGCTTGCCGCGGCTGCGGATGGTGCGGCACAGCGAGCGGCTGTCCGCGCCCGGGATCGGCGCTTCACCGGCGGCGTACACGTCGAGCATCAGCAGCACATCCACCTGCGACAGCACGTTGGCGAAATCGTCGTACAGATCGCGAGTACGCGTGTAGCGGTGCGGCTGGAAGATCATCACCAGACGCTTGTCCGGCCAGCCGGCGCGCGCCGCTTTCAGCGTGGCGTCCACTTCGGTCGGATGGTGGCCATAATCGTCCACCAGCATCGCGCTGCCCGCTTTGCCGTTGACCGGCTCCAGCGGAAACTCGCCGAGGAAATCGAAGCGGCGCCCAGTGCCCTGGAAGCCCGCCAGCGCGCGCAGGATATCTTCGTCGTCGATGCCTTCTTCGGTCGCTACCGCCACCGCCGCCGCTGCGTTCAACGCATTGTGGCGGCCCGGCGCGTTCAGCGTCACCGTCAGCAACGGTTTGTCCTGACGGCTCAGGGTAAAGTGCCCCTGCGGCCCAATCTGCCGGTAGTCTTCGATGCGCACGTCGGCATCTTCACTGAAGCCGTAGGTGGTGATGTGGCGACCCACGCGCGGCAACAGCTCGCGCACCACCGGATCGTCGATGCACATCACTGCGCGGCCATAGAACGGCAGGTTGTGCAAGAAATTGATAAACGTCTGTTTCAGGTTCTCGAAGTCGCCCTGGTAGGTGTCCATGTGGTCGGCTTCGATGTTGGTGACCACGGCCACCATCGGCTGCAGATGCAGGAACGACGCATCGCTCTCATCCGCTTCCGCGATCAGATAACGGCTGGACCCCAGTCGTGCGTGGGTCCCCGCCGCCTTCACCAGCCCGCCGTTGACGAAGGTCGGGTCCAGGCGGGCTTCGGCGTAAATGCTCGAGACCATCGCCGTGGTGGTGGTTTTGCCGTGCGTGCCGGCGATAGCGATACCGTGGCGAAAACGCATCAGCTCCGCCAGCATTTCAGCGCGGCGGATCACCGGGATGCGCGCTTCACGAGCGGCGACGATCTCCGGGTTGTCGGCGGAGATGGCGGTAGACACCACCACCACGCTCGCATCCAGCACGTTTTCCGGACGGTGATTGAAATAAATCGTCGCCCCGAGCGCGCTCAACTGTTGGGTGACCGGATTCGGCGCCAGGTCGGAGCCGCTGATCTGATACCCTTCGTTTGCCAACACTTCGGCGATACCACCCATGCCGGCACCACCGATGCCGACAAAGTGAATGTGCCGGACGCGACGCATCTCGGGCACGATAGTACGTAGTTTCGCCAGTTGTTGTGTATTCATCACTCTCTCTAATCCGGATCCGGTACCCCGGCCCTACATCACATTGCTTTTATTCAGGTTCGGCGCACCGAACCCCTGCACTCGTTACTTGGCGAGCCGCACCAGCTCCGCCGCCACGCGCTCGGTGGCATCCGGAATGGCGACCGCACGCGCTTTCTCGGCCATGGCCAGCAGCGTCTTGCGATCCCAACTCGCCAGCAGTTCGGCCACCACATCGGCGTTAAACTGCGGCTGTTCGATAATCTTCGCCGCGCCGGCTTCTTCCAGCGGACGCGCGTTCCAGTACTGCTGACGATCCTTGTGCATAAACGGCACGAAGATCGCCGGCAGCCCTGCCGCCGCGATTTCACTGACGGTCAACGCGCCGGAGCGGCAGACCACCACGTCGGCCCAGGCATAGGCGGCGGCCATGTCGTCGATGAACTCGGTCACTTTGTGCTGCGTCTGCCCTACCCTTTCGTAGTCGCGCAGCACCGTTTCCAGCGCGCCCTTGCCAACCTGATGCCAGAGCGTAATTCTATCGCCCAAACGCGCCGCGACTTCAGGAACTGTCTGATTCAGCACGCGGGCGCCCTGACTTCCGCCAATCACCAGCACGCGGATCGGGCCTTCGCGCCCTTGCAACCGCTCTGCCGGCAACGGCAGCGCCAACACGTCGGTACGCACCGGGTTGCCCACCACCTCGGCGTTCGGGAACGCGCCGGGGAAGGCCTGCATCACTTTGGCGGCGATGCGCGCCAGCCAGCGGTTGGTCAAACCGGCGATGCCGTTCTGCTCGTGCAGCACCACCGGGATGCCGCACTGCCAGGCTGCCAGGCCGCCGGGACCGGAGACGTAGCCGCCCATTCCCAGCACCACATCCGGCTGATAGCTGCGCATAATGGCTTTCGCCTGGCGCACCGCCTGCCAGATCCGCAGCGGTGCGGTCAATTGAGCCTTCAGGCCCTTGCCGCGCAGGCCGGAGATGCGGATAAAATCGATCTCGATCCCGTGCTTCGGCACCAGATCGGCTTCCATTCGGTCTGCGGTTCCGAGCCAGCGCACCTGCCAGCCCTGCGCCATCAGATGATGCGCGACCGCCAGCCCCGGGAACACGTGCCCGCCGGTACCGCCTGCCATCACCATTAAACGCTTAGGTTTCCCGCTCATCCCTTACCTCTTCACAAACGCCTGAGCCTTGGTCAGGCGCGTTTCATAATCAATTCGCAGCAACAGCACGATCGCCGTCGACATAATCAGCAAGCTCGAACCGCCGTAACTGATCAGCGGCAGCGTCAGACCTTTGGTCGGCAGCATGCCCGCGGCGGCGCCGACGTTAACCAGCGCCTGGAAGCTGAACCACACGCCGATCGCGCAGGCCAGGAAGCCGGAGAAGCGTTGGTCGATCTCCAGCGCGCGGCGCCCGATGGACATCGCGCGAAAAGCGACGAAGAATACCATTAACAGGGCTAAAACCACACCGATATAGCCCAGTTCTTCCCCCAAAATGGAGAAGATGAAGTCGGTGTGCGCTTCCGGCAAATACTCCAGTTTCTGCACCGAGTTGCCGAGCCCCTGCCCCCAGAACTCGCCGCGGCCGAACGCCATCAGCGACTGGGTCAGCTGGTAGCCGCTGCCGAACGGGTCGGCCCACGGGTTCCAGAACGACGTCACGCGGCGCATACGGTACGGTTCCGCGATGATCAGCAGCACCACGGCGAACACGCCGGAGCCGATGATCGCCAGGAACTGCCACATTTTCGCGCCGGCCAGGAACAGCATCGCCAGCGTGGTGATGAACAGCACCACCACGGTGCCGAGATCCGGCTGCGCCAGCAGCAGCACCGCCAGCACCACCATCACGCCCATCGGCTTGCAGAAGCCCCAGAAGTTGCTGCGCACCTCTTCCACCTTGCGTACCAGATAGCTCGCCAGGTAGCAGAACAGCGACAGCTTGGACAGCTCCGCGGGCTGAATACGCAGCGGGCCGAGTGCGATCCAACGCGAGGCCCCGTTTACCGAGCTCCCCACCACCAGGACGATCAGCAGCATCACGATCGACATCAGCAGCATCACGTTGCTGTAGCGCTGCCAAATTTCCATCGGGATGCGCAGCGTCACCAGCGACAGGCCGAACGCCAGGCCGAGGTACAGCGCGTCACGTTTGGCGAACAGGAACGGATCGTCCGCCAGGCGTTGGCCGATCGGCATCGAGGCCGAGGTCACCATCACGAAGCCGATGATCGCCAACCCGAAGGTCAACCACAGCAGGGTGCGATCGTACAGCACCATGTTGACCGCGTCGTTGTCGCGCGCGCCGGTCACCCAGTCTTTCAGCCGTTCTGTCAGCCCGAAGTTCGGCAAGCGTAGTTTCATCCGCCAAGCTCCTGCGCCAGGCGGGCGAACTCATCGCCGCGCACTTCAAAATTACGGAACTGATCGAGGCTGGCGCAGGCCGGCGACAACAGCACCATATCGCCGGGCTGTACGCGGCCGGCGATGGTGCGCATCGCCTGCTCCATGGTCTCGGTCAACGTCGCCACTTCCGGCCGCAGCTGTGCCAGCTGAGCGCCGTCACGGCCAAAACAATACAGACGCACGTTGTCGCCCTGCAGATAGCGCGCCAGCGGCGAGAAATCGGCGGACTTGCCGTCGCCGCCCAGCAGCAGATGCAGCGTGCCGTCCACCTGCAGGCCGTTCAGCGCCGCTTCGGTGCTGCCGACGTTGGTGGCTTTGGAATCGTTGATCCAACGCACGCCGTTGTGCTCCCAGGCCAGCTGGAAGCGGTGTGCCAGGCCGGTGAAGGTGGTCAGCGCCTTCAGGCTGGACGCACGCGGGATATTGACCGCATCCGCCAACGCCAGCGCCGCCAGGGCGTTGGTGTAATTGTGGCGGCCGGTCAGCTTCATTTCGCGCGTATTCAGCACCTTCTCACCGCGCACCCGCAGCCAGGTTTCCCCCTGCTGGCGGTTCAAGTGATAGTCGCCTACGTCCGCGCCGAAGCTGACACAGCGTTCGTCGGCGCCGCGCACCGGCATGGTCAGCGCGTCGTCCGCGTTCACCACGCACACCGCGGCGTTTTCATACACGCGCAGCTTGGCACCGCGATACTGCTGCAGACCGAACGGATAGCGATCCATATGATCTTCGGTCACGTTCAGGATGGTCGCCGCCGCCGCCCGCAGGCTATACGTCGTTTCCAGCTGGAAGCTGGACAGCTCCAGCACGTAAAGCTGACATTCCTGACGCAACAGGCTCAGCGCCGGCAGGCCGATATTGCCGCCCACGCCCACCGCCCAACCGGCGGCTTTCGCCATCTCGCCCACCAGGGTGGTGACGGTGCTCTTGCCGTTGGAGCCGGTAATCGCCACGATCGGCGCCTGCGCCTCGCGGCAGAACAGTTCGACGTCGCCGACGATTTCCACGCCGGCGTCAGCCGCGGCGCTCAATGCCGGGGTCGCCAGCGCGACGCCCGGGCTGGCGACGATCAGATCCGCCGCCAGCAGCCAGTCTTGATTCAGATCGCCCAGATGGCGCTCCACGCTTTCAGGCAGTTTGTCCAACCCTGGCGGCGCGATACGGGTATCCATCACGCGCGGCGTCACGCCGCGCGCCATGAAGAAATCGACACAGGACAGGCCGGTGAGGCCCAACCCGATGATGACGACTTTTCTACCCTGATAGTCTGCCATGATTAACGCACCTTCAGCGTTGCCAGGCCAATCAGCACCAGCATCAGCGAAATGATCCAGAAGCGCACGATCACGCGCGGTTCCGGCCAGCCTTTCAATTCATAGTGGTGGTGAATCGGCGCCATGCGGAAAATGCGTTGTCCGCGCAGCTTGAACGATCCCACCTGCAGGATCACCGACAGCGTCTCTACCACGAACACGCCGCCCATGATCACCAGCAAGAACTCCTGGCGCAGCAGCACCGCGATGGTGCCCAGCGCGCCGCCCAGCGCCAGCGAACCGACGTCGCCCATAAACACCTGAGCCGGGTAGGTATTGAACCACAGGAACCCGAGGCCGGCGCCGACGATGGCGGTGCAGACGATCACCAACTCACCGGCATGACGCAGATACGGAATATGCAGGTAGTTGGCGAAGTTCATGTTACCGGTCGCCCAGGCCACCAGCGCGAAACCGGCCGCCACGAATACCGTTGGCATAATCGCCAGGCCATCCAGGCCGTCGGTCAGGTTGACCGCGTTGCTGGTGCCGACGATGACGAAATAGGCCAGCAGGATGTACAGCAGGCCCAGCTGCGGCATCACGTCCTTAAAGAACGGCACAACCAGCTCGGTGGCTGGCGTGTCTTTTCCTACGGCGTACATGGCGAATGCGACAATCAGCGCAATCACCGATTGCCAGAAATACTTCCAGCGGGCGATCAGCCCTTTGGTGTCCTTACGCACCACCTTGCGGTAGTCGTCGACGAAGCCGACGATGCCGTAACCCACCAGCACAAACAGCACGCACCAGACATACGGGTTGGACGGGTAGGCCCACATCAGCACCGAAATGGTGATGGAGGTCAGGATCATGATGCCGCCCATGGTCGGCGTGCCGCGCTTGCTGAAGTGCGACTCGGGGCCGTCGTTGCGCACCACCTGACCGAAGGACATTTCTTGCAGACGCTTGATCACCCGCGGGCCCATCCACAGCGACAGGAACAGCGCGGTCAGCAGGCTGACAATGGCTCGGAACGTCAGATAAGAAAAGACGTTGAAGCCTGAGTAATACTTGACCAAATGTTCGGCCAGCCAAACTAACATGGTGCTTTCTCCTGTAACGCGCGTACTACCTGCTCCATTGCGGCACTACGTGAACCTTTGATTAACACGGTGATGACCGCATGTTCCGACAGTAATTCCGCCACGCGCGCGATCACTGCTGTCTTGTCCTGATAATGTTCGCCGTTGCCGGACGCTTCGCTCAGCACGCGGCTCAACCCGCCGACGCTGATCACTTTATCGACCCCGGCCAGGCGGGCGGCTTCACCCACCTGACGGTGGCACTCTTCCGCTTCTGCGCCCAGCTCGGCCATATCGCCGACCACCATCACGCGGTAGCCCGGCATTTCCGCCAGCACCTGCGCCGCCGCGGTCATCGACCCGACGTTGGCGTTATAGCTGTCGTCCAGCAGCAGCTTGCCTTCGGCCAGCGCCACCGGGAACAAGCGCCCCGGCACCGCCTGCAATTGTTTCAACCCCTGACGCACCGCTTCGAGCGTCGCGCCCACCGACATCGCCAGCGCCGTGGCCGCCAGCGCGTTGGCCACGTTGTGGCGCCCCGGCAGCGGCAGTGCGATCTCGGCGGTGCCGAACGGGCTGTGCAGCGTGAACTGCGTACCTGCGCCATTCACCCGCACGTTGTCCGCGAAGAAGTCCACACCTTCGGCGGCCTGCGGCGAGAAGCGCCAGACGGTTTTGCCGACCAGCATGCTCTGCCAGTGCGGCCAATCGTTGTTATCGGCGTTGATGATCGCCACGCCGTCGGCCGGCAGGCCGGTAAAGATTTCACCTTTCGCCTGAGCGACGCCGGCCAGCGAGCCGAAGCCTTCCAGGTGCGCCGCCGCCAGGTTATTCACCAAAGCGGTCTGCGGACGCGTCAATGCGGTGGTGTAAGCGATTTCGCCAATGTGGTTAGCGCCCAGCTCTATCACGGCAAAATCATGCTGCGGCTCCAGACGCAACAGCGTCAGCGGCACGCCGATGTCGTTATTGAAGTTACCGGCGGTATACAGCACTTCGCCGCATTCACGCAGAATGGCGGCGGTCATTTCTTTCACCGATGTCTTGCCCGAGGAGCCGGTCAGCGCCACCACGCGCGCCGGCACCTGCTGACGCACCCAGGCGCCAAGCTGCCCCAGCGCCAAACGGGTGTCTTCCACCACCAGCTGCGGCACGTCCACCAATAAGCGCTTACTGACCAGCAATGCCCCGGCGCCTGCGGCTACGGCATCCGCCGCGAAGTCGTGAGCGTCGAAACGCTCACCTTTCAGCGCCACAAACAGGCAACCGGCGGTCACCTTGCGGGTGTCTGTCGTCACCTCGACAATTTGGCAATCGGCGCCGATCGGTTCAGCGCTCAATACCTCAGCCAGTGTCTGAAGAGAGACAGGGATCATGCCAGCACCCCCAGCAGTCGGGCGACCGTCGTGCGGTCGGAGTAATCCAGGCGGCGGTTGCCCACCAGCTGATAATCTTCATGGCCCTTGCCCGCCACCAACACCACATCCTGCGCCTGCGCTTGCATGATGGCGCTGGTTACCGCTTCGGCGCGGCCGTGGATCACCAGCGCCTGCCCGGCGTCCAGCAATCCGGTCAGGATGTCGTTGATAATTGCGCGCGGCTCTTCGGTACGCGGGTTGTCATCGGTGATCACCACGCGATCGGCGAATTGCTCGGCAATACCGCCCATCAGCGGACGCTTGCCCTTGTCGCGATCGCCGCCGCAGCCGAAGACGCACCACAGCTGCCCCTGGCAGTGCAGGCGCGCGGCTTCCAGCGCTTTCTCCAGCGCATCCGGCGTGTGGGCGTAATCCACCACCACCGTCGGTTTGCCCGGCGCGTTAAACACTTCCATGCGGCCGCAGACCGGCTGCAGACGGCTGCCGGTTTCCACCAGCGCCTCCAGCGGGTAGCCCAGCGACAGCAGCGTGGCCAAGGCCAACAGCAGGTTGCTGACGTTGAACGCGCCCATCAGGCGGCTTTCGATCTCGCCGTCGCCCCAGCAGGAGCTGAAACGAACCGTGGCGCCGTTGTCGTGATAATCGACCGCCGTGGTTTTCAGCCAGCGGCCGTGGCCGCCCGGCTGCAGGTTGTCCTGCATCGTCACCGCTATCGCATCCGGCAGCTTGCTCAGCCAGCGCTGACCGACTTCATCGTCGGCGTTGATGATTGCCTGCCCTACGCTATGGGCGGCGAACAGCGACCATTTGGCCGCTTCGTAATTGGCCATGTCACCGTGGTAATCCAGGTGATCGCGGCTCAGGTTGGTGAAAACCGCCGCAGCGAACGGCAGCGCCGCCACCCGGTGTTGCACCAGACCGTGGGATGAGACTTCCATCGCGGCGAAGGTCGCGCCCTGTTCCGCCAACTCGTTTAATACGTGTTGAACATCCACCGCAGAACCGGTGGTATTCTCGGTCGGACACACCTGGCCCAGCAGGCCGTTGCCGACGGTGCCCATCACCGCGCTGGTTTCGCCCAGCAGTTGGCTCCACTGCGCCAACAGCTGCGTAGTGGTGGTTTTGCCGTTGGTGCCGGTCACGCCGACCAGACGCAGACGCTCGCCCGGCTGATGGTAAAAACGCCCTGCCAGCGCGGAAAGGCGCTGGTTCAGTTGGCTCAGGTAGATCACCGGCACGCCGTGCATCTCAACGATGGCGCCGTCTTCGGCCTGACCGTCAGCTTCGGCGATCACGGCGGCGACGCCCTGCGCAATGGCCTGCGGAATATAGCGGCGTCCATCCGTTTGATGGCCGACAACGGCGATAAACAGATCCCCGGCAGCCGCCACACGGCTGTCTAATGTCATTTCCCGCAGCGCGCGCCCGGGTGCCGTCGGCACCCACGGGGCGAGTAAGTCGCGCAAATTACGATCTGCCACCTGAACCCTCTTTCTTGTTAATCACTAATTCGCTTTTGTCACCGGTAGGCAACGCGTCAGGCTCGACGTTCATGGTGCGTAATACGCCGCCCATGATGGCGCCGAACACCGGCGCGGAGATTGCGCCACCATAGTATTTCCCACCCTGTGGGTCGTTGATGACGACCACCAGGGCAAAACGGGGGTTACTTGCCGGCGCGACGCCGGCGGTATAAGCGATATATCGGTTGACGTATTTGCCGTCCGGGCCCACTTTTTTCGCGGTGCCGGTTTTGATGGCGATACGGTACCCCTTGATGGCGGCTTTCACGCCGCCGCCGCCCGGCAAGGCCACGCTTTCCATCATGTGCACCACAGTGCGCACCAGAGGTTCAGGGAAAACGCGTTCGCCGGCGACCGGAGGGTCAACCTTGGTGATCGACAATGGGCGATACACGCCCAGGCTGCCGATCGTTGCATAGACTCGCGCCAACTGTAACGGAGTTACCATCAGCCCGTAGCCGAAAGAGAAGGTGGCCCTCTCTATGTCAGACCACCGTTGTTTTTTTGGGTATATGCCACTGCTTTCTCCGACCAGCCCCAAATTGGTCGCTTTTCCCAGCCCAAAACGAGAGTAAGTATCTACTAACGCTGAGGACGGCATCGCTAACGCCAGCTTTGAAACACCGACGTTACTCGACTTCTGCAAGATCCCGGTCAATGACAGCTCCGAGTACCGCGCCACGTCTTTGATCTCGTGGCCCTGAATGCGGTACGGGATGGTGTTCAGCACGCTGTTTTCTCTCACCACGCCGTTTTGCAGCGCGGTCATCACCACCATCGGCTTCACGGTTGAACCGGGTTCAAAAATATCGGTGATAGCACGGTTACGCATGGTTTCTTTCGGCGTACCGGCCATATTGTTCGGGTTGTAAGACGGGCTGTTGGCCATCGCCAGCACTTCGCCGGTGTTCACGTCGATCAGCACCGCGGTGCCTGACTCGGCCTTGTTGAACGCCACCGCGTTGTTCAGCTCGCGATACACCAGCGCCTGCAGGCGCTCATCGACGCTCAACACCAGGTTATGCGCCGCCTGGCTGTCGACGGAGGAGATATCTTCGATCACCCGGCCGAAGCGGTCCTTACGCACCGTTCTTTCGCCCGGTTGCCCGGTCAGCCAGCGGTCGAAGCTCTTCTCGACGCCTTCGATGCCTTGCCCGTCGATGTTGGTCACGCCAATGATGTGCGACGTCACCTGCCCAGCCGGGTAGTAACGGCGCGATTCCTGCCGCAGATAGATCCCCGGCAGCTTGAGTTTGTGGATGTAGTCGCCAATCGCCGGGTTCACCTGGCGAGCCAGATAAACGAAGCGCCCTTTCGGGTTGGCGTTGATGCGGTTGGAAAGCTGGTCCAGCGGGATGTTGAGCGCATCGGAAAGCGCTTTCCAACGGCTGTCCAGCGTGATGCCGCCGCGCTCGTTCAGCTCTTTCGGATCCGCCCACACCGCATTGACCGGCACGCTGACCGCCAACGGACGGCCGGCGCGATCGCTGATCATGCCGCGCGCGGTCGGCACTTCCTGCACGCGCAGCGAACGCATGTCGCCTTCTTTCACCAGACGATCGGGGTTGATGACCTGCAGGTACGCGACGCGCAGCATCAGGCCAACCATCGCCAGCAAAATGCAGCCGCACAGCAACGCAAAACGCCAGCTGACAAAGCTGGCCTGATCTTCCTGGCGTCTCAACTTACCGGGGCGCGCTGCTTTCATGCGTTTCCTTTCTACTCCGTGTCATTATTCCGGTTAAACCATTCATTGTTTAACGATGATATTTTCCTGCGATGGATCAACATGTTGCATCTGCAGTTTTTCTGTCGCGATACGTTCAACCCGGCTGTGATCGCCGAGGGCGTTCTCTTCTAAAATCAGGTTGCGCCACTCGATATCCAGCGCATCACGCTCCAGAACCAGCTGTTCGCGCTCGGCGGTCAGCAGGCGGGTGCGGTGCGCGGTGGTCACCACGAAAACCGCGGAGACCAGTGACGCAATCAGTAAAATCATGGGGATCTTGGCGTTGCGCAGCAGATCGCCGCCAATCACCCCGACCAGGCCGTGACGTTCGTTGCCGATCACGCGGGCATCCTCTCAGCAATACGCAGCACCGAGCTGCGCGCACGCGGGTTGTCCGCCACTTCCGCTTCCGATGGCATCATTTTGCCCAGCGCTTTTAGCGTTCGTCCGCCCATGCTGCGCAGTTGCTCTTCGGTCAACGGAATGCCCGCCGGCACCTGAGCGCCGCGGCTGTGGTGACGCATAAAGCGTTTGACGATGCGGTCTTCCAGCGAGTGGAAACTTATGATCGACAAACGGCCCTGTGGGGCCAGCACTTCCAGCGCGCCGTCGAGCGCACGCTCGATCTCTTCCAGCTCGCTGTTGATATAGATGCGGATCGCCTGGAAGCTGCGCGTCGCCGGATGCTTGTGCTTTTCACGGAACGGGCTGGCATCGGCAATCAGATCCGCCAACTCTTTGGTGCGCGTCATCGGCTCCACGCGATTTCTTTCGACGATGGCGCGTGCGATGCGCTTGGCGAAACGCTCTTCGCCAAAGGTTTTCAGCACCCAGGCGATATCGTCCGCCTCGGCCTTCATCAGCCAATCCGCGGCGGACAGGCCGGTGGACGGATCCATGCGCATGTCCAGCGGACCGTCGCGCATGAAGGAGAACCCGCGCTCTGCGTCGTCAAGCTGCGGCGAGGAAACGCCCAGATCGAGCAGAACGCCGTCGATCTTGCCGACCAGTTCGCGCTCCCGCACATAGTGCGACAACTCGGAAAATGGGCCGTGTACGATGGTGAAACGAGGATCTTCAATAGATTTGGCGGCTGCAATCGCCTGAGGGTCACGGTCAATTGCCAGCAAGCGCCCTTCCGGCCCCAGCTGGGACAGAATCAGACGAGAATGGCCACCGCGACCAAAAGTACCGTCGATATATATGCCGTTGCTGCGGATGTTGAGGCCGTTGACGGCTTCGTCCAGCAGGACGGTGGTGTGTTTATAGTTTTCCAACATGCTTATAGCGACAAGTCCTGTAGCCGCTCAGACAACGGTTCCTGAGTCGACTGTTCAGCGTCAATATCATCCTTGACTTGTTGATACCAGGTCTGTTCATCCCACAGTTCAAACTTGTTGAACTGACCGACCAGCATCACTTCTTTTGTGAGCCCGGCGTGTTGCCGCAGCGTATTGGCAAGCAGCAAACGACCGGCACTATCCATCTGACACTCACTGGCATGCCCCAACAGCAGGCGCTGAACGCGGCGCTCGGCGGGATTCATGCTCGACAGACGTGATAATTTTTGTTCAATAATTTCCCATTCGGGCAAAGGATAAAGCAGCAGGCAGGGCTGATGGAGGTCAATGGTACAGACCATTTGGCCTTGCGATTCCTCGTTGAGCAATTCCCGATATCGGGTAGGTACGGCGAGCCGCCCTTTGCTGTCGAGGTTGACCATCGTCGCTCCACGGAACATTCCTGAGCTACCCCTTAGTGACCGTTTTCACCACTTTACCCCACAAATTCCCACACAATGGAGTTTACGGAGGGTATGAAAACCTTGTCAAGCCAGAGCGCCAGCGCTTTGGCAATATTTCTCTGGTCATTTTGGGAGCTGACTCGCGAAAGAAACTCTGATTATTCGACGATTAAAAATTAACACCATGATAAACGGAGAGAATTTTCTAAGCGGAAAGAATCTGATTAAAAACCTGACGAACTGGCGATTAATTAACTCATTACTTCCTTCTGCAAGCCATGTCTCATTTTTCAGCTCGGCAATCTCAGGGCTGTAACCGCTGCCGCCCCGCGCCCGCCAAGGCTCAGCGCCTGGCGAATCGACCGAAGAATAAGGCCATAACCCCTTGAGTTAATAACGCTCAATCGTTATTCACCGTGAAACTGCGCGCTATTTTACTTCAATTTGTCCCGCCATGATGAGAGCACGATAAAAATAAATGGCTCGGATATTACGAGCAGAAGTAATTTCGATTTAAATCAATTTGGTAAGATTATTCCCAAAATACCTGTTTACAATTATGGTTTCATTTTCTTACACCTTTATTTCCACAATTTTTGCCGGAAAAAAACCTCTTCAAACACCAAAAATCGCAACTGCATGTTTTTAATGAATTTATTTAAATTCACCGATTTTAATCTCCCTGTCCCATCCTGTGCCCCTGTTCTGCGGGACAAAAACCGAACAAATGTTAAAAATAAAAATTTAAATCCAGTTAAAAAACACAATACAGATTAGTACACTATATGAAGCGCAAAAAACCAGAACTAACAACTACAAATAAATAATTTAACAGAACATTAACCAAAAAAGGAGAGAGTGCATGCTTTCGCCCGCCCCTCACTGGCGTAGCGCCGCTGCCGATACGTTCGCACTGGTGGTGTACTGCTTTATCGCCGGCATGGCGATAGAAGTGTTGATCTCCGGCATGAGCTTCCAGCAATCCCTCTCTTCGCGCCTGCTGTCGATCCCGGTCAACATCCTGATCGCCTGGCCTTACGGCCGCTATCGCGATCTGTTTATCCGCACGGCACGCCGCTGCCCACGCGGCCAATTCCTACTGCGCAACCTCGCCGATCTGCTGGCTTACGTCAGTTTCCAGTCGCCGGTTTATGCCGCCATTCTGTGGAGCGTGGGCGCCGACGGCCAACAAATGCTGGCGGCGGTGACCAGCAATGCGCTAGTCTCCATGGCGATGGGCGTGGTGTATGGCTATTTCCTGGAATATTGCCGACGGCTGTTTCGGGTCGCGGGTTACGTCTAAACCAGGAGCCCGACAACGCGGGCTCCTGTAGAGCGGCCTATTTGCGGCTCAGGCTACCGCGGCGGAACAGATTACGGCGGATCCGCGTCAGTCCCGGTTTGGGTTTACGCGGTTCGTCCAGGCTGGCCAACACCAGCTCCAGCACGCGTTCGGCCACGTCGCGATGGCGCTGCGCTACCGCGAGCACCGGGCACTCCAGAAAATCCAACAGCTCATGGTCGCCGAAGGTGGCAATCGCCAGATCGGTCGGCAAACGGCCGCGTTGCTTCAGCGTCACGTCCATCACGCCCTGCAATAAAGAGAACGACGTGGTGAACAGCGCCTGCGGCATCGGGTGCGTTTTCAGCCATTCGGCAAACAGCGCGCCGGCGGCCTCACGCTCATAGCTGTTGGCGTACAGATAATCGACATGGCGAGGATCCTCTTGCCAGGCCTGACGGAAGCCCTGCTCACGCAGGAAGCTGACCGAAAGCTCCGGCAAGGCGCCCAGGTACAGTACCGACTCCGCCGGGAAGGTGCGCAGCTCCTGCGCCAGCGCAAAGGCATCTTCCTCGTCGGCCCCGACGACGCTGATGAAATGCTCGCGATCCAACGCGCGGTCCAGTGCGATGATCGGCAGCGGGTCGTTGGCCCAGCGTTGATAGAAGGGGTGCTCCGGCGGCAAGGCGGTGGAAACGATGATGGCGTCCACCTGACGCTGCAGCAAGTGCTCGATACAGCGCATTTCGTTGTCCGGCTGATCTTCGGAGCAGGCGATCAGCAATTGATAACCACGCTGGCGCGCCTGACGCTCCAGGTAGTTGGCGATACGGGTATAGCTGGTATTTTCCAGATCCGGGATCACCAGACCGATAGAACGGGTGCGCCCAGCGCGCAGCCCTGCCGCGACGGCATTCGGGTGGTAGTTATGCTCCCTGACCACGGCCATCACTTTCTCGACGGTTTTATCGCTGACACGATACTGCTTCGCCTTGCCGTTGATGACATAACTGGCCGTCGTGCGCGAAACGCCCGCGAGACGCGCGATTTCATCCAGTTTCACATTAACCCCTTAATGACGCTGAAAATAGAAGTGAAGGCTGTGCTCGGATTAACCATGACATCCCGTGCGGTTATTCAATCCAGCCTCTGCGATCTAACAGCAGAAAACACTACCTAGCAACCGCTTTTGCCGAAAGGTGCCAGCAATTGGGCAAAAAAATGCCGAAAAACAAAGGGCGCAGCCATGCCGCGCCCCGATTATTCGCCACTAAACCGCGCTCAGCGCATGATTTTGTCGCCGCGCGACACGCCGACCACGCCGGAACGCGCCACTTCCACAATCTCCGCCACTTCACGCACCGCGCTCAGGAAGGCGTCGAGCTTGTCGCTGGTGCCGGCCAGCTGTACCGTGTACAGCGTCGCCGTCACATCGACGATCTGGCCGCGGAAAATGTCGGCGCAGCGTTTCACCTCTTCACGGCCATAACCGCTGGCCTGCAGCTTCACCAGCATGATCTCGCGCTCGACGTGAGCGCCTTGCACCAGCTCGCTGACGCGCAGCACGTCCACCAGCTTGTGCAGCTGTTTCTCAATCTGCTCCAGCACTTTCTCGTCGCCGACGGTCTGGATAGTCATGCGCGACAGCGTCGGATCGTCGGTCGGCGCCACCGTCAGGCTTTCAATGTTATAACCGCGCTGGGAGAACAGCCCGACCACGCGCGACAAGGCGCCGGATTCGTTTTCCAGCAAGACAGATAAAATACGGCGCATGATCAGGTCCTCTCCGTTTTGCTAAGCCACATTTCGTCCATGCTTCCGCCGCGGATCTGCATCGGGTAAACATGTTCGGTTTCATCGACGGTCACGTCGACGAACACCAGCCGCTCTTTTTCCGCCAGCGCCTGCGCCAGCTTGCTTTCCAGCTCATCCGGCGTGCGGATGGCGATGCCGACATGGCCGTAAGCCTCGGCCAGCTTGACGAAGTCCGGCAGCGAATCCATGTAAGACTGCGAATGGCGGCCGGAATAAATCATGTCCTGCCACTGCTTCACCATGCCCAGATAACGGTTATTGAGGTTCACCACCACCACCGGCAGGTTATATTGCAGCGCAGTGGACAGCTCCTGAATATTCATCTGAATGCTGCCGTCGCCGGTCACGCACACCACGGTTTCTTCCGGCAGCGCCAGCTTGACGCCCAATGCCGCCGGCAGGCCGAAGCCCATGGTGCCGAGGCCGCCGGAGTTGATCCAGCGGCGCGGTTTGTCGAACGGATAATAGAGCGCGGCGAACATCTGGTGCTGGCCCACGTCCGAGGTGACGTAGGCGTCGCCTTTGGTCAGGCGGTGCAGGGTTTCGATCACCGCCTGCGGCTTGATGGTGCCGCTGTGCTTGTCGTAACCCAGGCAGTCGCGGGCACGCCACTGCTCGATAGACTGCCACCAGTCGCGCAGCGCATCGTGATCCTGCGCTTTCTCATCCTGCGCCAGCAGCTCCAGCATTTGAACCAACACCTGCTTGGCATCGCCGACGATCGGAATATCGGCGTCCACCGTTTTGGAGATCGAAGTCGGATCGATATCAATGTGCAGCACGGTGGCGTCCGGGCAGTATTTAGCCAGATTGTTGGTGGTGCGATCGTCGAAGCGCACGCCTACGGCGAAGATCACGTCGGCATGGTGCATGGTTTTGTTGGCTTCATAGGTTCCGTGCATGCCGAGCATACCGACGCTCTGACGATGGGTGCCGGGGAAAGCGCCCAATCCCATCAGGCTGCTGGTTACCGGCAGGTTCAGCTGCTCCGCCAACGACAGTAATTCAGCTTCACAACCGGCGTTGATCGCGCCGCCGCCGACGTACATCACCGGCTTTTTGGCCGCCAGAATGGTTTGTAACGCGCGTTTGATCTGCCCGCGGTGGCCCTGCACCGTCGGGTTATAAGAACGCATGCTCACGTCCTGCGGGTAGGCATAAGGCATCCGCACCGCCGGACCGACAATATCTTTCGGCAGATCGATCACTACCGGGCCGGGGCGGCCGCTGGAGGCCAGGTAGAACGCCTTCTTCAAAACCGCCGGGATGTCTTCGGTGCGTTTTACCAGGAAGCTGTGCTTCACCACCGGACGCGAAATCCCCACCATATCGCACTCCTGGAAGGCGTCGTAGCCGATCAGCGAGCTGGGCACCTGTCCCGACAGCACCACCATCGGGATCGAATCCATATAGGCGGTGGCAATACCGGTAATGGCATTGGTGGCGCCGGGGCCTGAGGTCACCAACACCACGCCCACTTCACCGGTGGCGCGCGCGTAACCGTCGGCCATGTGCACCGCACCTTGCTCGTGGCGCACCAGAATATGATCGATCCCTCCGACCGTATGCAGGGCGTCGTAGATATCGAGCACCGCCCCGCCGGGATAGCCGAATACATGCTTAACGCCCTGATCGATCAACGATCGGACGACCATCTCGGCTCCTGACAACATCTCCATGGGTTTGCCTCCAGGCTTGCTTATTCTTCTCTGGCGCCGGAACGTAGCGCCTGCTGCGGGGCAATGCCCCTAAATTTTTATGGGTTGTCGCTATCGAATTAACATAACGTCAGAAGATGGGGCAGGCAAACGGCAAAATGGCTTAACAGTGGCGGGGTTATTGCCAAGCGGCTGGAGATCGCGGCTTTATAAAAACAATGCGCTAGCCCCAGAGGCGTCAGGCTAGGCATTGTTTCGAACAGAGGGAAAATTACAGAACTAAATCAGGCGAGGTATATGCCGTTTTTTTCGCCGGACGCGCGATCCGGCGGCGGCGTCAAGCCTGTTCCTGGTACATTGAGTCGATTTCACGCTGATAGCGCTGCAGGATCACTTTGCGGCGCAGCTTCAGCGTTGGCGTCAGCTCTCCCAGCTCCATGGAAAAGGCCGCCGGCAGCAGAGTGAACTTCTTCACCTGTTCGAAGCGCGCCAGCTCCTTTTGCATCTCGCGCAGACGCTTTTCGAACATCTCGAGAATTTCACCGTTGCGCAGCAGTTCCAGACGATCTTGGTACTTCAGGTTGACTGACTTCGCGTACTCTTCCAGCGACTCAAAGCACGGCACGATCAGCGCGGAAACGAACTTGCGCGCATCGGCGATGATCGCCACCTGTTCGATAAAACGGTCCTGCGCCAGCGTACCTTCCAGCATCTGCGGCGCGATGTATTTGCCGCCGGAGGTTTTCATCAAATCCTTCAGGCGCTCGGTGATGAACAGATTGCCCTCTTCATCGATCGCCCCGGCATCGCCGGTTTTCAGCCAGCCGTCTGCGGTAAAGGTCGCGGCGGTTTCCAATGGCTTGTTGAAATAGCCGCGCATCACGATCGGCCCTCGCACCTGGATTTCATTTTCTTCACCGATGCGCACCTCGACCTCCGGCAGCGGTTTGCCGATGGAGCCGAAACGGAAATGCCCTTCTTCCCAGCAGGACACGGTCGCACAGGTTTCGGTCATGCCGTAGCCGTACTTGATGTTGACGCCCATCGCCTGGAAGAACAGGATCACATTGTCATCCAGCTTGGCACCCGCCGCCGGTAGAAAGCGCACCCGGCCGCCGAGGATACCGCGCAGCTTGCTCAATACCAGCTTGTCGGCCCAGCGATGGGAGAGTTCGAACAGTTTGCCCAACGGTTTGCCGGCCCGCTCCTGCAGGAACTTGCGCTCCCCGCAGACGATCGCCCAGTGGAACAGCGCGCGGCGCAGCCAAGGGGCCCGCGCCACTTTTTCATGCACCGCGCTGAAAATCTTCTCGTAGAAACGCGGTACCGCGCACATCAGCGTCGGGCGGACCTGCCCCATCGCTTCCCGCACCCAGTCGGTGTTCGGCAGGAAGACGTTCTGCGCGCCGGAATGCATCACAAAGAAGCTCCAGGCACGCTCGAACACGTGCGACAGCGGCAGGAAACTGAGCGACACATCTTCTTCGCCGACCGTCAGCCTTTCATCATGCAGGTAGAGCTGCGCCGCCAGATTGCGGTAGTCCAGCATCACCCCCTTAGGCTCACCGGTGGTGCCCGAGGTATAGATCAGGGTGAAGAGATCCTGCAGGTCGCACTCTTCAATGCGCTGCCGACGTTGAACGATAAAAGCCGCCGGATCGGCGGCACGCTCGAAGGCGCTCAGATGCTGTGCGATCTCGCAGCCGCGCAGATCGGCATCCTCGTCAAACACGATAATATGGCGCAGCTGTGGGCAAACGCCGCGCAGCGCGATGGCGGCGTCAAGCTGCGCCTGCTCGCCGACGAACAGTATACGGATGTCGGCGTCGTTGATGACAAATGCCGCCTGCGCCGGCGTATTGGTGGAATACAGCGGCACGCTGACGCCGCGCAGATGCAGGATAGCGAGATCGGCCAACGACCAGGCTATGCCGTTATTGGCGAATATACCTATGCGCTCTTGCACTTCGGCCCCAAGGGCCAACAGCCCGGCGGCAATGCGATCGATGCGGGTGGCAGCCTCTCCCCAGGTCAGTTGAAACTCGCCGTTGGGCGACCATTGGCGAAAAGCTGTGCGATCGGCTCGATGGGTGATTTGATGCTGTATACGATGGATAAGATGGTATTGCAGCAGATTAGTGATCATAGTGCTCTAAGCCTGAAATGAATCATACAGTTAAGCCTGAACGACGCCTTGCGGCCCTCATCTCAGCTTACACGTGTTTACTTTTTTCCGCGCAGTCTACCTACTCTCAGGCAGAGGGAAAAGTGATTTCAGCGTAGAAGTGTGAGCCAAAACTCAGGCCGGCTTTCGTGCTTTCATGGGTTGGACAGAACGGGAAGGAAAAGGTTGGGTGGCGGCAATAAAACGCGGCCCATCCGGGCCGCCGCATCGAATTAGTTTAAAATACCAGCCGAAAAGTAAAAATCAGAATATTAATTTATATTAATTATTTTTGGTAAACGAACCAACCCACCCTGAAAATAAGTTATTTTATCGCCGCAAAACCAAGAAACATCTTAATAAAAACCCAGATAGTTCTTAGCTTTTATCATGAGAAAAAAACGCTCAGTTGAATATTATTTTTGTATGACCCCATTTTTTATCGCGTTACTTTGGGTTACCGGCCTCAATCAGAACGGATTTCATCCACTGGTGGCCTTTATCCCGCTCGGAGGATTCATGCCAGGAGAGATAGCAAGTAGCTTTATTATCGTTGCCACATAAAGGAACCGACTTTATTTTCAACGCTTCCGTCTGTTGCCGCACCAGCCAGGCGGGCGCAATCGCCACCATGTCCGTTTGCGACACCATATTCAACACGCTGTAGAGATCCGTGCACTGTTGTGTCACGGTGCGCAGCATCGGTTCCTCTAAATAAAAAGGTTTACTGAAAGAACCAAAACTTTCCAGGGAAACTGCCGCGTGCTGTTCGGCCAACATTTTCTCCGGCGTCACCTCCTCCCCTATTCGCGGGTGCGCCTGCGCGACCGCCAGCACTAATTCGTCGTCGAACATTGCCAGGCTGCGAAACTCCGCCGACTCGAAACGGCTGTAGCCGATGACAAACTCGACGTCCTGATAACGCAATTGATGTTCGATATTATTGTTAATGTATGACTTTATTTGCAGGTTAAGCTGCGGCGCGATCTGTTTGACGTGATTGATTATTCCAGCGCCCAGACGTAAATCGAGCGGGCTGCACAGCGACAAGGAGAACGCTCGCGTGCTGGTCAGCGGCTCAAACTCAGATCCCGGCAACTCATTTTGCACCAGCTGCAGCGCTTGCCGCACCGGCCCGAATAACTGCCTGGCGCGCATGGTGGGCTGGATCCCGCGCCCGCAGCGCACGAACAGTTCATCGTTGAACATCACCTTCAGGCGCGCCACCGCGTTACTCACCGCCGGCTGCGACATCCCCAAAGAATTAGCGGCTCGCGTAATATTTTGCATTTGCATCACGGCGTCAAACACCGTCAGCAAATTAAGATCGACGCTGCGCAAATGAATGTCCGCCGGCTCTTTGACCATGGCGATTTCTGAATCATATTCAGCCATATTTCACTCCACTAAATCCTGTGTAGATAATCTAATCCTTATGCTCGAAAAACAATGAAACGCCGCATTGTCTTATCTTTGCACGACAAATCCTGCTATTACCGTCATGAGCCGATAAAAAACCTCGTGTTATCGACACGATATAAGTCGTATATGGAATGCATGTCAGTCACTTATCCCGTCAGCAGGAAGAATGCTACCTGGGTGGTACCAACAATTAGGTATTAACAATGATTAATACAATTAAACAACGTAACCGCACTGTATGAGACAAACTATAAAAACACATCATAAGCAATCAAACCATCTAAAAACACCGCTCACTTTGTGTAAAATCGCATTATTTTGTTATATTATGACTAAAACAATCAATTAATCATATGAATCCAATTTCAATCATTTGAATTAAAAATGTTATTTTGTTGCCTCCCGTGATTAATCTCTCTTAATTTTCATCACAAATCTTAACCCAACAAAATCCAGAAGCAATTAGCGCAGTCTCTATTCGATTCGTTTATGCTAAGCAACGCGCAAACTGCGCCCCACTTTTTCTCTAGAGCACCGCATTTTTACCGAATGTTCCTCTGTTTGGCCACTTAGCCGGTGCATTGTCCCCGCATTCAATCAGGTGTTGACATCGCCAGGCCAATCACGTATCAAATTAGGCAGACACCCAATTTAAGAGAAGCTGAACCCTTATGATCCGTACCCACCGTCTACTAGGCCTACTACTCAACGCATCTTGTTTGCGCGGTATGCCTGTGGATGAAGTTCGGAGCTGACTCAGCCGATCACCCATAAGAAACCCGCGCTACTGCGCGGGTTTTTTTTTGCCCGCTTAGCGTGAAATCAACACGATAAGGAATGCACCGATGAGCCAACAAGTCATTATTTTCGATACCACGCTGCGTGACGGCGAACAGGCATTGCAGGCCAGCCTGAGCGTAAAAGAGAAGATTCAGATTGCGCTGGCGCTGGAAAGAATGGGCGTTGACGTGATGGAAGTCGGCTTCCCGGTCTCTTCGCCGGGCGACTTCGAATCGGTGCAAACCATCGCGCGCCAGATCAAGAACAGTCGCGTCTGCGGCCTGGCCCGCTGCGTGGACAAAGACATCGACGTGGCCGCCGAAGCGCTGCGCGTCGCTGAAGCGTTCCGCATCCACGTGTTCCTGGCCACCTCCACCCTGCATATCGAATCGAAGCTGAAGCGCTCGTTCGACGAAGTGTTGGAGATGGCGGTGCGCTCGGTCAAACGCGCCCGCAACTACACCGACGACGTAGAGTTCTCCTGTGAAGACGCCGGCCGCACGCCGATCGACAATCTGTGCCGCGTGGTCGAAGCCGCCATCAACGCCGGCGCCACCACCATCAATATTCCGGACACCGTCGGCTACACCACGCCGAACCAGTTCGGCGGCATCATCACCACCTTGTATGACCGCGTGCCGAACATCGACAAAGCCATCATCTCCGTACACTGCCACGACGATTTGGGCATGGCGGTCGGCAACTCCATTGCCGCGGTCCAGGCCGGCGCCCGTCAGGTGGAAGGCACCCTGAACGGCATCGGTGAGCGCGCCGGCAACTGTTCACTGGAAGAGGTGATCATGGCGATTAAAGTGCGCCAGGACATCATGAACGTGCACACCAACATCAATCATCAGGAAATCTTCCGCACCAGCCAGATCGTCAGCCAGCTGTGCAACATGCCGATTCCGGCCAACAAGGCGATCGTCGGCGCCAACGCCTTCGCCCACTCCTCCGGCATTCACCAGGATGGCGTGCTGAAGAACCGCGAAAACTACGAAATCATGACCCCGCAGTCGATCGGCCTGAAGGACGTGCAGTTGAACCTGACCTCCCGCTCCGGCCGCGCGGCGGTGAAACACCGCATGGAAGAGATGGGCTACCAGGAGCAGGACTACAACCTGGATACCCTGTATGCCGCCTTCCTGAAGTTGGCCGACAAAAAAGGCCAGGTGTTCGACTATGACCTGGAGGCGCTGGCCTTCATCAATAAACAGCAGGAAGAGCCGGAGCACTTCAGCCTGGGCTACTTCAGCGTGCAGTCCGGCAGCAGCATCATGGCCACCGCCTCGGTGAAACTGATCTGCGGCGGCGAAGAGAAAGCCGAAGCCGCCACCGGCAACGGCCCGGTCGATGCGGTCTATCAGGCGATCAATCGCATCACCGATTACCCGATCGAGCTGGTGAAGTACCAGTTGACCGCCAAGGGCCATGGCCGCGACGCGCTGGGCCAGGTGGATATCGTCGTCTCTTACAACGGCCGCCGCTTCCACGGCGTAGGCCTGGCGACCGACATCGTCGAATCCTCTGCCAAGGCAATGGTGCACGTGTTGAACAATATTTGGCGCTCACAGCAGGTAGAAAAAGAAAAGCAGCGCCTGCAGCAAAACAAACATCAAAATAATCAGGAAACGGTGTGAACATGACGAAGACTTATCACATTGCCGTCTTGCCCGGAGACGGCATCGGCCCGGAAGTAATGGCTCAGGCGCGCAAAGTATTGGACGCGGTACGTCAACGCTTTGATATTCGCATTACCACCGCCGAGTACGACGTCGGCGGCATCGCCATCGATCGCCACGGCAGCCCGTTGCCGGCGGCGACCGTCGCCGGCTGCGAGCAGGCCGACGCCATCCTGTTCGGCTCGGTGGGCGGCCCGAAATGGGAACACCTGCCGCCGGCCGAGCAGCCGGAACGCGGCGCGCTGTTGCCGCTGCGCAAGCACTTCAAACTGTTCAGCAACCTGCGCCCGGCCCGCCTGTATCAAGGGCTGGAGGCATTCTGCCCGCTGCGCGCCGACATCGCCGCCCGCGGCTTCGACATTCTGTGCGTGCGCGAACTGACCGGTGGCATCTACTTTGGCCAACCGAAGGGCCGCGAAGGCCAGGGCATGCAGGAGCGCGCTTTCGATACCGAGGTGTATCACCGTTTCGAGATTGAACGCATCGCACGCATCGCCTTCGAATCCGCCCGCAAGCGCCGCCACAAGGTGACGTCGATCGACAAGGCCAACGTACTGCAAAGCTCCATCCTGTGGCGTGAAGTGGTCAATCAGGTTGCCAAGGATTACCCGGACGTGTCGCTGTCGCACATGTATATCGACAACGCCACCATGCAGCTGATCAAGGATCCGTCCCAATTCGACGTGCTGCTGTGCTCCAACCTGTTCGGCGACATCCTGTCCGACGAATGCGCGATGATCACCGGCTCGATGGGCATGTTGCCATCCGCCAGCCTGAACGAGCAAGGCTTCGGCCTGTACGAGCCGGCGGGCGGTTCCGCGCCGGATATTGCAGGCAAAGGCATCGCCAACCCAATTGCGCAGATCCTGTCCGCCACCCTGCTGCTGCGTTACAGCCTGGGCGCCGATGAAGCGGCCGACGCCGTGGAGCGCGCCATCAACCAGGCGTTGGAACAGGGCTACCGCACCGCCGATCTGGCCGGTGACGGCAAAGCCGTCAGCACCGATGAAATGGGCGACATCATCGCTCGCTTTGTAGCTCAGGGGGCATAACATGGCCAAGACCTTATATCAGAAGCTGTACGACGCCCACGTGGTATACGAAGCGCCGAACGAAACGCCGTTGCTGTATATCGACCGTCACCTGGTGCACGAAGTCACCTCGCCGCAGGCGTTCGACGGCCTGCGCGCCATGGGCCGCAAGGTACGCCAGCCCGGCAAAACCTTCGCCACCATGGATCACAACGTGTCGACCCAGACCAAAGACATCAACGCCAGCGGCGAGATGGCACGTATCCAGATGCAGGAGTTGATCAAGAACTGCGCGGAATTCGGCGTTTCGTTGTATGACCTGAATCACCCCTTCCAGGGCATCGTGCACGTGATCGGGCCTGAGCAAGGCATGACGCTGCCGGGCATGACCATCGTCTGCGGCGACTCGCACACCGCCACCCACGGCGCTTTCGGCTCGCTGGCGTTCGGCATCGGCACCTCCGAAGTGGAACACGTGCTGGCGACCCAAACCCTGAAGCAGGGCCGGGCCAAAACCATGAAGATTGAAGTCACCGGCGACGCCGCCGAGGGCATCACCGCCAAAGACATCGTGCTGGCGGTGATCGGCAAAACCGGCAGCGCCGGCGGCACCGGCCACGTGGTGGAGTTCTGCGGCAAAGCGATCGAAGCGTTGAGCATGGAAGGCCGCATGACCCTGTGCAACATGGCGATCGAAATGGGCGCCAAAGCCGGCTTAGTGGCGCCGGACGACACCACCTTCGCCTACCTGAAAGGGCGCCAGTTCGCGCCAACCGGCGAAAACTGGGAGCAGGCGGTCGCTTACTGGCGCACGTTGAAGTCCGACGCCGACGCCCAGTTCGATACCGTGGTGACGCTGCGCGCCGAAGAGATCGCACCGCAGGTCACCTGGGGCACCAACCCCGGCCAGGTGATCGCCGTCAATCAGGCGATCCCGGCGCCGGAATCGTTCAACGATCCGGTCGAGCGCGCCTCCGCCGAGAAAGCGCTGGCCTACATGGATTTGAAACCGGGCATCAAATTGACCGACGTGCCGATCGACAAAGTGTTCATCGGCTCCTGCACCAACTCACGCATCGAAGATCTGCGCGCGGCGGCGGCGATCGCCAAGGGGCGCAAGGTCGCCAGCGGCGTGCAGGCCATCGTGGTGCCGGGATCCGGCCCGGTGAAGGCCCAGGCGGAAGCCGAAGGGTTGGACAAAATCTTTATCGAAGCCGGTTTCGAATGGCGTTTGCCGGGTTGCTCAATGTGTCTGGCAATGAACAACGACCGTCTGAATCCGGGCGAGCGCTGCGCATCCACCAGCAACCGTAATTTCGAAGGGCGTCAGGGCCGCGGTGGGCGCACCCACCTGGTCAGCCCGGCGATGGCGGCCGCGGCCGCCGTCGCCGGTCACTTCGCCGACATCCGTGATATTCACTAAGGGGCTAACGTGGCTAAATTTACTCAACATACCGGCTTAGTGGTGCCTTTGGATGCGGCCAACGTCGACACCGACGCCATTATTCCCAAGCAGTTCTTACAGAAGGTCACCCGCACCGGTTTCGGCCAGCATCTGTTCAACGACTGGCGCTTCCTCGACGATGCCGGCCAGCAACCGAACCCGGCGTTCGTGCTGAACAAACCGCGCTATAAAGGCGCCAGCATCCTGTTGGCGCGGGAGAACTTCGGCTGCGGCTCCTCGCGCGAACACGCCCCTTGGGCGCTGACCGACTACGGGTTCAAAGTGGTGATCGCGCCGAGCTTCGCCGATATCTTCTACGGCAACTCATTTAACAACCAGCTGTTGCCGGTAACGCTGAGCGAGCAGCAGGTGGATGAACTGTTCAAACTGGTAGACGCCAACGAAGGGACGGAGTTCGTGGTGGATCTGGAGAACCAGACGGTCAACGCCGGCGGCAAAAGCTATCCGTTCGAAATCGACAGCTTCCGCCGCCACTGCATGATCAACGGGCTGGACAGCATCGGCCTGACGCTGCAGCACGAAGTGGACATCTCCCGCTACGAAGCGCAGCAGCCGGCGTTTCTGAATTAATCCCCTTCACCCGCCGCCCGGCGGGTGAATTTTTTCCTCACCAGTAGCCCAGCAGCTTCCACCACGCCCCGCCGATCAGCATCCAGATCAGCAGGTTAACCACACTCATCACCCATCCCGCTTTCCACCATTCTCCCAGCGTCACATAGCCGGAGCCAAAGATGATCGGCGCGGTGCCGGTGCCGTAATGCGTCAGCGACATCATCAGCGAAGAAGAAAACGCCAGGATCAGGCCCAGCAGCGCCGGTGGCGCGCCAAGCGCGATGCCGGCGGCGAAGAAGGCGGCGAACATCGCCGTCACGTGTGCGGTGGTGCTGGCGAAGAAATAGTGCGAATACAAGTAGATGAGAGTCAGCAAGATCGTACCGCCCACCCAGCTCATGCCCATATGGTCAATGCCGTTGCCCACGGTCTGCGACAGCCAGCCGATCAGCCCCAGCTTGCCGAGGAAACTGGCCATCATCACCAGCGCCGAGAACCACACCACGGTGTCCCAGGCCCCTTTATGCTTCAGCACATCCTCCCAGCTCAGCACGCCAGTGGCCAGCAACACCGCCAGGCCGATCAGCGACGCGGTGGTGGGATTGACCGCCAGCGCCGGGCCGAAGATCATCGCCGGAATGCCGGCCCACAGTATCAGCAACAGCGCGAACACCCCGAGGGTAATTTTTTCCGGCAGCGTCACCGGCCCCAACGCCTGCAGTTTTTCGCGCGCGAAGCGCGGCGCGTCCGGGGTGCTTTTCACCTCCGGCGGATACAGCAGGTAGATGACCAGCGGCATCACGAGCAGCGAACACAGCCCAGGTACCAGGGCGGCAATCGCCCACATCGACCAGGACAGCTCGAAGCTGCCATGGGTGCCTTTGGCGATCAGGCTGACGATCAACGGGTTAGGCGCAGTGGCGGTGATAAACATCGCCGAGGTGACCGGGTTGATGTTGTAGTTCACCAGCGACAGGTAGCGGCCGATCTTGCCGGAGGTATTGAGCTCCGGTTTTGAACCGAAACTGTCGGCGATCGATTTCATGATCGGGTGAATGATGCCGCCGCCGCGCGCGGTGTTGCTCGGCGTCACCGGCGCCAGCGTGGTTTCCGCCAGCGTCAGCGCATAGGCGATGCCCAGCGTTTTTTTGCCGAACAGCGAAATAAAATAGTAGCCGATGCGCGCGCCCAGCCCGGTTTTGTTCAGGCTGAGGGAGATCATGATCGAAAAGCCGATCAGCCAGATCAGTTGGTTGGAAAAACCGCTGAGCGCATCGTCCAGCGCGGCCCCCGGCTTGCCGGGATTGGTGACGCCGGTCACCGCCACCAGGGCGATGGCGATCACCGAGACCGCGCCAATCGGCATCGCTTTGCCGATAATGGCGATGATGGTGCCGATAAACAGCGCCAGCAGCTGCCAGGCGTTGGGCGCAACGCCCTCCGGCACGGGAATGAGGAACCAGATAATCAGCGTGGCGGCCAGGGCGCACAAGGAAGGAAGCGGTTTGAGCGGTGTGAGTTTATCCATAACGTTCCCACTGTTCTAAACAACAAGGCGGCATCTCAATAGCGAGACGGGCGTGGGCGCAACGATCGCGCTCCATATGCCTTCAGCTTGGGCGTCCGCATCAGCCTTCTCAATGACTTGCATCAAGAATGCCGTCGTTTAACCTCACACTTCACGCACTTTGGCGCTCATCCCGAGCGCCGCCAGCGCCAACAGCGCCGCCATCCAATACACCGAGCCATGACCGAGGTTCTCCACCAGTGCGCCCTGCAGCACCCCGGCCAGGATCACCCCGGTCGAGATACTGTTGGTGAACAGCGTGGTGGCGGCGCCCGGTCGGCCCGGCATCAAATCCTGAAAATAGAGCATGCCGATACCGGCGACGATACCGATAAACACCGCGTTGAGCAGCTGCAGCGCGATCAGGGCCGGCTTGCTCTCCAGTACCGTCAGCCCGAGGTAAAACAGCACGCCTGCCACCACCGCCAGCAGCATCATGTTGCGCTTGCCGAAACGTTTGACGTAGTAACCGGCCAGCAGCATCGCCGGGATCTCCAGCCCGGCGGCGGTACCCATCAACACCCCGGCCAACCCTTCCGGCAGGCCGAGATCGGCGGTGATATACAGCGGCATATCGATGATATACAAGGTGTTGCAGGTCCACATCAGCATTGAGGCGATGAACAGCAGCCGCACGTCGCGATTGCGCCAGGCACTGGCGGGCGCGATCGGCGCAGACACCCCACCCTGCAGCCCCTCATTTTCCGCCGCGCGCGGCACCGAAGGCAGCATAAACCCCACCAGCAGCACGCAAACCGCGAAGGTGGCGGCGGCGATCAGGAACATCACGGTGAATCCGTAGTTCAGCGCCAACGCAAACGACAGCGGCGGGCCGATCACCCACGCCAGCGAAAGCTGGGCGCGCATCACCGAGCTGAACATCACCACTTCACGCGCCTCGCTATCGGCATATTCCCGCGCCAGCGCGAAGATCTGCGGCATGGCGGTGTTGGCAACGGCGGACATCAGCACCCCGGCGGTGATCAGCGTCAGGTAGTCGCGGTTAAAGGCGAACAACAGGCAGTTACCGACCGCCATCAGGCAGCACAGCAGGATCAGCCTGCGGCGATCGCCGCGGGTGTCGGAACGTTTGGCCAGCAGGAAGCTGACGACGATGCCGGCCACCGCGTTGGCGGTGTAAAAC
Source organism: Serratia sp. OLAL2 (assembly GCF_002752475.1). Lineage (NCBI taxonomy): Bacteria > Pseudomonadati > Pseudomonadota > Gammaproteobacteria > Enterobacterales > Yersiniaceae > Serratia > Serratia sp. OLAL2. Next base: position 142,461 of record NZ_MSTL01000016.1, read on the forward strand.
AGCCCGACCCACAGCGGCCGCACCTTAACTTCGGTGGTCAGAAACAGGCTGAGCGTCGGCGTCAGCAATGCGCCGGCGATGCCGGAGAGAAAAGCGATCAGTAGGAATGCGGCAAAGATGGGGTTAATGCGCAGTGACAACCGGCTCAGGCGTTGCATATCGTCTTCCCTGACCTCAAAGCAGAAGAAAGAACCTTAGGCCACGGCAAGAAAAATGCAAGCGCATCGCCATGTCCATGCATAAAAAAACCAGTGGGTTGCCCCACTGGCTGGTGAAACAGCACCATTACTCAGAAACTTGTTGCCGCAGCCCCTACAGGTGCTCGCGATATTGCTTATCGGTCATCTCTTTGATGTCCCATTGCGTCAGGTGTGCCAGCATCGCCAGCCGCGCCTGTTCGGGCACCACGCTCAGCCAGTCGGCGCGTTGACGGCGCACCGCGCTGAAATAGCGCTGATAGAACTGTTTGGATAAGAAAGCTTTCATGATTACGCCCTCCCCTTTCATTGATGAAAATTATCGGCGTAATATAGGGAAAGAAAAATTGACGAGTTGAGGCGGGAGCGTTCCTCTTTTATGTCCACGTCCAGATTGCAGCAACAGTTCATCCGCCTGTGGCAGCGCTGCCACGGTGAAACCACCGACACCACCCTGCAGGATCTGGCGGAGGTGCTCAGCTGCTCGCGGCGCCACGTGCGCTCCCTGCTGAGCGCCATGCAGCGGGAAGGCTGGCTCACCTGGCAGGCGGAGTCGGGGCGCGGCAAGCGTTCACGGTTAACCTTCCACTACACCGGCCTGGCGCTGCAGCAACAGCGGGCCGAGGAGCTGTTGGAACAGGATCGCATCGATCAGTTGGTGCAGCTGGTGGGCGACAAAAACGTGGTGCGCCAAATGCTGCTGTCGCAGCTGGGGCGCAGCTTCCGCCAGGGTAAACACATCCTGCGGGTGCTCTACTACCGGCAGTTGTACAACCTGCTGCCCGGCTCGGCGCTGCGGCGTTCGGAAACCCATTTGGCGCGCCAGATCTTCAACGGCCTGACGCGCATAAATGAGGAAAACGGGGAACTGGAGTCCGATCTGTCCCACCATTGGCAGCCGCTGACGCCCTTGCACTGGCGGTTTTACCTGCGCCCGGCGATCCATTTTCATCACGGCCGCGAGCTGGAGATGGCAGACGTCATCACTTCCCTCTCGCGTCTGACCTCGCAACCGCTGTTCTCACATATCGAAAGCGTCACCTCGCCGACGCCGTTCGTTATCGACGTGCATCTGCGCAGCCCCGACCACTGGCTACCCTGGCTGCTGGGCAGCGTGCAGGCCATGATCCTGCCGCGCGAATGGCGCGAACTGCCGGACTTCGCCCGCCATCCGGTCGGCACCGGCCCCTACCGCGTGGTGCGCAATCTTCCCAGCCAGATGAAGATCCACGCCTTCGACGACTATTTCGGCTACCGGGCGCTGATCGACGAGGTGAACATCTGGGTGCTGCCGGAGTTCTCCGAAGAGCTGGTGCACTCCGGCGTGCAGCTGCAGGGCGATGAAACCGGCAAAAACGAACTGGAAAGCCGACTGGAAGAGGGCTGTTATTTCTTGCTGTTCGATCAGCGTTCCACGTTGGCCGCCGACCCCGCCATTCGCAGCTGGCTGTGCGAATTGATCAACCCCATTTCATTGCTGAGCCACGCCGGGCCGCTCTACCAGCGCTATTGGTCGCCGGCATACGGCCTGCTGCCGCGCTGGCACCACAACCGCACGCTGGCGCAGCAACCCAAACCGGCGGGGCTGACTGAACTGACGATGACCCACTTCAATGAGCATTCGGAGTTTCACGCCATTCGCCAGGCGATCGAACCGCTGTTGGCGCAGCACGGCATCCGCCTGATCGTACAAAGCGTGGATTACGCCACCTGGCACCAGGGCGACGCGCGCAGCGATCTGTGGCTCGGCAGCGCCAACTTCTATCTGCCGCTGGAGTTTTCGCTGTTCGCCACGCTGTACGAACTGCCGCTGATGCAGCACTGCATGAACGAGGATCTGGCGCAGGACGCGGAGTTATGGCGCGCCAACCGCTTGCCGCTGGCGGAGTTTTGCCAGCGGCTAGTCAGCAACCACCAGCTACATCCGCTGTTCCACCACTGGCTGCAGCTGCACGGCCAGCGCAGCATGCGCGGCGTGCGAATGAACACCCTCGGCTGGTTCGACTTCAAATCCGCCTGGTTTGCCCCGCCGGAGGCATAAGCGCCTTTCGCCCGGGTCGGTTAATCTTTACAATAGCGCCGTCTCAACGGGGTGCGGTGAGTCGGGCCGTGTGCATAAGCCCGATTTTCCGCTGAGAGCACACCCGTCGAACCTGATCCGGTCAATACCGGCGGAGGGATTTGAGCCCAGCGAACCGGCGACGCCGCCTCGCCCCCTCAGATACCCTTGCCCCCTTATTTTTCAGGAGTGCAACGTGGTCAAAAAATATCTGCCCTGCTTATTGCTGCTATGCGCCGCGCCGGTGTTCGCCAAGCCGACGCTGACGGTTTACACCTACGATTCCTTTGCCGCCGACTGGGGCCCTGGCCCGGCGGTAAAAAAAGCCTTCGAAGCCGAGTGCGACTGTGAGCTGAAGTTCGTGGCGCTGGAAGACGGCGTCTCACTGCTCAACCGCCTGCGCATGGAAGGCAAGAACAGCGCCGCCGACGTGGTGCTGGGGCTGGACAACAACCTGTTGCAGGCGGCGCAGCAAACCGGCCTGTTCGCGCCGAGCGGCGTCGACACCGCCAAACTGACGGTGCCGGGCGGCTGGCAGGATACGACCTTCGTGCCTTACGACTACGGGTACTTCGCCTTCGTCTACAACAAAGAAAAACTGAAGAATCCACCGAAAAGCCTGCAGGAGCTGATCAGCAGCGATCGCGACTGGAAGGTGATTTACGAAGATCCGCGCACCAGCACGCCGGGCCTCGGCCTGCTGCTGTGGATGCAAAAAGTGTATGGCGACAAGGCGCCGGCCGCCTGGCAGCAGTTGGCGAAGAAGACCGTCACCGTCACCAAAGGTTGGAGCGAGGCCTATGGCCTGTTCCTGAAAGGCGAAGGCGATCTGGTGCTCAGCTACACCACCTCTCCCGCCTACCACCTGATCGCCGAGAAAAAAGACCTCTACGCCGCCGCCACGTTCAGCGAAGGCCACTACCTGCAGGTGGAAGTGGCGGGCAAGCTGAAGGCCGCCAAACAGCCTGAACTGGCGGAGCGCTTCATGCAGTTCATGGTGACGCCGGCGTTCCAGAACACCATCCCGACCGGCAACTGGATGTACCCGGTGATCAACACCCCGCTGCCCGTCGGTTTTGAGCAGATGAACGTGCCGCAGACCGCGCTGCAATACAGCGCCGAAGAGGTGGCCACACAACGCGGCGGTTGGATCCGGGCATGGCAAACCGCCGTCAGCCGCTGATCCCCCGCTGGCTCTGGCCGGGGCTGCTGGCCGCCGGCGTGATCCTGCTGGTCGCCGCACTGGCGATGGGCTCGCTGTGGCGCCATGCGCCGGACAGCGACTGGCGCGGCCTGTGGCAGGACAGCTACCTGTGGCACGTGGTGCGCTTCACCTTCTGGCAGGCGCTGCTGTCAGCGCTGATTTCGGTGCTGCCCGCCGTTCTGCTGGCGCGCGCGCTCTATCGCCGCCGTTTCCCCGGCCGGCAGCTGTTGCTGCGGCTGTGCGCCATGACGCTGGTGCTGCCGGTGCTGGTGGCGGTGTTCGGCCTGCTCAGCGTCTATGGGCGCCAGGGCTGGCTGGCGACGCTGTGCGGCTGGCTGGGCGTCGAATATGGCTTCTCGCCCTACGGGCTGCAGGGCATTCTGCTGGCACACCTGTTCTTTAACCTGCCACTGGCCGCCCGCCTGTTGCTGCAGGCGCTGGAGAACATTCCGGTGGAGCAGCGCCAACTGGCCGCCCAACTGGGTATGAGCGGCTGGCAGCAGTTCCGCTTCGTCGAATGGCCGGCGCTGCGCCGCCAGATCCTGCCGAGCGGCGCGTTGATCTTCATGCTGTGTTTCGCCAGCTTCGCCACCGTGCTGTCGCTGGGCGGTGGACCGCAGGCCACCACCATCGAACTGGCGATCTACCAGGCGCTGAGTTACGACTACGATCTGGGCCGCGCCGCCCTGCTGGCGCTGATCCAGTTAAGCTGTTGTCTGGGGCTGGTGTTGATCAGCCAGCGCCTGAGCCAGGTGCTGCCGGTGGGCCATACCCACGCCCAGCGCTGGCGCAACCCGGAAGACAGCCGGTGGCGGCGCATCAGCGATTTTCTGCTGATCGCCGCCGCGCTGCTGCTGCTGCTGCCGCCCCTGCTGGCGGTGATCGCCGACGGCGCCAATCAGGCCGTCGTCAGCGTGCTGCGCCAGCCGGTGCTGTGGCAGGCGCTGTTCACGTCGCTGCGCATCGCCCTCGGCGCCGGGCTATTGTGCGTGGCGCTCACGATGATGCTGCTGTGGAGCAGCCGCGAGCTGAAGCTGCGACAGCAACTGCGCGGCGGCCAGGCGCTGGAGCTGAGCGGCATGGTGATCCTGGCGATGCCGGGCATCGTGCTGGCCACCGGGTTCTTCCTGCTGCTGAACGATACGATCGGGTTGCCGCAGTCGCCCTATGCGCTGGTGATCCTCACCAATGCGCTGATGGCGGTGCCCTATGCGCTGAAGGTGTTGGAGAACCCGATGCGCGACCTCGCCGAACGTTACAACCCGCTGTGCCTGTCGCTAGATATCCGCGGCTGGCAGCGGCTGCGGCTGATCGAACTACGCGCCCTGCGCCGCCCGCTGGCGCAGGCGCTGGCCTTCGCCTGCGTGCTGTCGATCGGCGATTTCGGCGTGGTCGCCTTGTTTGGCAATGAGCATTTCCGTACCCTGCCTTTTTACCTGTATCAGCAGATTGGCGCCTACCGCAGCAACGACGGGGCGGTGACCGCGCTGCTGCTGCTGCTGCTGTGCTTCCTGCTGTTTACCCTGATCGAACGCTTACCGGGGCGCCATGCTGACGCTTGAAAAACTGACCTACCTGTATGAACACCTGCCGATGCGCTTTGATCTGCGCATCCAGCCGGGCGAGCGCGTCGCGGTGCTCGGCCCCAGCGGCGCCGGTAAAAGCACCCTGCTGAGCCTGATCGCCGGTTTTCTGCCGGCGGCCAGCGGCCGGCTGCTGCTGAACGGCGAAGATCATACCGCCACGCCGCCGGCCAAACGGCCGGTGTCGATGCTGTTTCAGGAGAACAACCTGTTCGCGCACCTGACGGTGGCGCAGAACATCGGGCTGGGATTGGATCCCGGCCTGCGCCTGACTGAACAACAGCGCCAACAGCGGGCGCATATCGCCCGTCAGGTCGGCCTGGAGGAGCACCTGGAGCGCCTGCCGTCGCAGCTTTCCGGCGGCCAGCGTCAGCGCGCCGCGCTGGCGCGCTGTTTGATTCGCCAACGGCCGATCCTGCTGCTCGACGAGCCCTTCTCGGCGCTCGATCCGGCGCTGCGCAACGAGATGTTGCAGCTGCTGCAGACGGTGTGCGAACAGCGTAATCTGACGCTGCTGATGGTGTCGCACAATCTCGACGACGCCGCACGCATCGCACCGCGCACGCTGCTGGTGGTCGACGGCCGCATCTACTACGACGGCCCGACGCAGGCCCTGCTGGACGGCAGCGCACCGGAAGCGCGCGTGTTGGGCATTTCGGGTAAAGCGTGATCTGACGCGCGTTTTTTATGCTGCGCCAATAAACCTGTTGTGCGAATTTTGCGCCTGTGTTTTTATAAAAACCTGACTTTTTTTACTGATGATAAGGTTCCCTGTGATCGCATCCTCGCTGACTTCGACCCTACTAGTTACCGCGCTACCAGCCGCGGTGGTCGTCGTGCGTGTGGTGGTGGTCGTCGGCAATGCGCCGTAGGGTCCGAATCAACGCATCGATTCCCAAACCCCGCCGGCGCAAACCGGGCGGGGTTTCTTGTTTTAGCACCCTGCCCAGCAAAGCTCACCGGCCTTGAGAAAGGACAGGAACATGGCAACTTCGGGCACGCCTCAACCGAGTACCCGCTTTACCGGCGCACAATTGATCGTTCATTTGCTGGAGCGTCAGGGCATCACCACCGTCGCCGGCATCCCCGGCGGTGCGGCGCTGCCGCTGTATGACGCGCTGAGCCAAAGCACCCGCATTCACCACGTGCTGGCGCGCCACGAACAGGGCGCGGGCTTTATGGCGCAAGGCATGGCGCGCGCCAACGGCAAGGCGGCGGTGTGCATCGCCTCTAGCGGGCCGGGCGCCACCAACCTGGTCACCGCTATCGCCGACGCCAAGCTCGACTCCATTCCGCTGGTGTGCATCACCGGTCAGGTGCCCTCCTCGATGATCGGCACTGACGCCTTCCAGGAAGTCGATACGTACGGCATTTCCATCCCGATCACCAAGCACAACCATCTGGTGCGCGATATCCGCGAACTGCCGCAGGTGATTGGCGACGCCTTCCGCATCGCCGAGTCCGGCCGCCCCGGCCCGGTCTGGATCGATGTGCCGAAAGACGTGCAAACCGCCACCATTACCCTGGAAGAACTGCCGCCGATCGCCGTGCCGGACGCCGCTCCGAGCTTCGATCCGGCGCTGGTTTCTCAGGCCGCCACGATGATCAACCAGGCGAAACGCCCGATCCTCTACCTGGGCGGCGGCATCATCTGCGCCGACGCTCACCGCCAGGCGGTGGAACTGGCCGAGCGCGCCGGTCTGCCTACCACCATGACGCTGATGGCGCTGGGCGCGATGCCGGTGGAACACCCGCTGTCGCTGGGCATGCTGGGCATGCACGCGGCGCGCAGCACCAACTTCATTCTGCAGGAGGCCGATCTGCTGATCGTGCTGGGCGCACGCTTCGACGATCGGGCAATCGGCAAAACCGAGCAGTTCTGCCCTAACGCCGCCATCATTCACGTGGATATCGACCGCGCCGAGCTGGGCAAGGTCAAACAGGCCAACGTGGCAATCCATGCCGACGTCGGCCAGGTGCTGGAACAGCTGCTGCCGCAGATCGACACGCAGCCACGCAGCGCATGGCTGAACACCGTCAACGACCTGAAACGCGAATTCCCGTTCAACATGCCGAACGCCGACGATCCGCTGAGCCATTACGGCCTGGTGCTGGCCGCCGCGCGCTGCGTGGACGACAGCGCCATCATCACCACCGACGTGGGCCAGCATCAGATGTGGGTAGCGCAGGCCTATCCGCTGAGCCGGCCGCGCCAGTGGCTGACGTCGGGCGGCCTGGGCACCATGGGCTTCGGTCTGCCGGCGGCGATCGGCGCGGCGTTGGCAGAGCCCGAGCGCAAAGTACTGTGCTTCTCCGGCGACGGCAGCCTGATGATGAACATTCAGGAAATGGCCACCGCGGTCGAGCACGATTTGGACGTGAAAATCATTTTGATGAACAACCAGGCATTGGGGCTGGTGCACCAGCAGCAAACCCTGTTCTACCAGCAGCGCATCTTCGCCGCCGCCTATCCGAAGCGTACCGACTTTCTGAAAATCGCCGCCGGATTCGGGCTGGATACCTGCGACCTGAATGCTGCGGAAGATCCGCAGGCGGCGCTGGCGGAGGCGATCCAGCGCCCAGGCCCTTGCCTGATCCATGCGCTGATCGATATCAACGAAAAAGTATTCCCGATGGTGCCGCCGGGCGCCGCCAACATCGACATGATTGGAGAATAAGCCATGCTGCAACCACAAGATAAACCCCAGGTGATCCTGGAGCTGGCCGTGCGCAACCATCCCGGCGTCATGTCGCACGTTTGTGGGTTGTTCGCCCGCCGCGCGTTCAACGTCGAAGGCATTCTGTGTCTACCGCTGAAGGACGGCCAGCAGAGCCGCATTTGGCTATTGGTCGCCGACGATCAGCGGCTGGAGCAAATGATAAGCCAGGTAGAAAAGCTGGAAGACGTGCTGCAGGTGAAGCGCCACAGCGAAGACGTGCGGGTATTTGAACAGCTGGAAGCCTTCTTCCAGTGATACGAAGGGGGCTTACGCCCCCGCAATCATTGCCCGGCCAGCACTTTCCACAGCAGGTGCCGGTACACCGGCATCAGCGGCTGTTGGCTCAGCAGATAGCCGACCGCCAACGCCGCCAGCCAACTCAATCCGCACACCACGCGCAGCCGCAGCGGCGTCAGCCAACGGCTCAGCCGATCGGCGTTGCGCTTGCCCTCACGCCACCAGCGCCAGCTCAGCCACACCGCCAGCCAGAGGGTAAGCGCCGCAGCGAGCAGCAACCACTTGAACATCGCGCTGTTGGCGCCGGCGGGAATGTCGATCGCCACGCCCGCCAGGATGCCGGGGAAGAAATAGACCGGCGGCCAGGTCAGGCAACCAATGATGTTCGGCAACGCGAACTTGTACGGCGGCAAATCGAGCATGCCGGCCACCATCGGCACCAGCGGGCGCGTCGGGCCAACGAAGCGGCCGATCAGAATGGTCGCCATGCTGTGCTGGTGCAAGGCATGTTCGGTTTTGTCGAGCAATGCTTTGTTCTTTTTCAGGAACGACCAGCGGTGCAAGGGCCCCTTAAAAGCGCGGCCGACGAAATAGGAGATCCAGTCGCCGAGCAGGCAGCCGATGATGCCCGCCGCCCAGGCGTAGTAAAAATCCACCTTGCCGCTGCCGATCAGCGCGCCGATGCTGGCCATCATCACCGTGCCGGGCAGCAGCAGCCCCACCAGCGCTAGCGACTCGAGAAAAGCGACCAGCAGAACGACCATCAGGGTGAAAGCCAGTGACTGGGTGATCAAATCTTGTAAATAGGCTTCCATTACACCTCTGCGGATTATTCGGGCCAAACGGGGCGGAGGATTTTCCAGCGCCGCCGCTGGCGAGTCAATCGATGAATTGTATGCGTATTTGGCAACGCGCGCGGCGATGGACAATCACTGTATAAAAACCCATACTATAATATATCTATATTAGCGCCAAAACCGACATCACGCTGAACGTCGCACACGCCGCCCGGTGGAAAACGAAGGGGTTATGACAGCACTGCAACAGGGGTTCCTGCTCACTCGCCACTGGCGCGACACGCCCGCCGGCACCGAGGTCGAATTTTGGCTGGCGACCGACGCAGGCCCGCGCCAACTGCGCTTGCCGCCGCAGACCTCGGTGGCGTTTATCCCCGCCGAACAAAGGCAGCGCGCGGAACTGCTGCTGCGTGAAGAGCGGCAGGTGGAACTGAAACCGCTGGCGCTGACGGATTTTCATCACCGCCCGATGCTGGGGCTGTACTGCCGCCAGCACCGTCAGCTCATCAAGCTGGAAAAGCTGCTGCGGGAAGGCGGCGTTGCGGTCTACGAGGCCGACATTCGCCCGCCCGAGCGCTACCTGATGGAACGCTTCATTACCGCGCCGGTGTGGTTCAACGGCCAGGGCAACGGCGATGGGCCGTTGCTCAGCGGCCAGATGAAGCCGGCACCGGACTACCGCCCGACGCTCAGGCTGGTGTCGCTGGATATCGAAACCACCGCCCACGGCGAGCTTTACTCCATCGCGCTGGAAGGCTGTGGCCAGCGGCAGGTCTACATGCTGGGGCCGGCCAACGGCGGCGATGAGCCGCTGGATTTCGATCTGGAATACTGCGCCAGCCGCCCTCAACTGCTGGAACGGCTGAACGCGTGGCTGGAGCGTCACGATCCCGACGCCATCATCGGCTGGAACCTGGTGCAGTTCGATCTGCGGGTGCTGCAAAAGCACGCCGAGCGCTACCAAATCCCGCTGCGGCTAGGGCGCGGCGGCAACCTGCTGGAATGGCGCGAGCATGGCTTCAAGCAGAATCACTTTTTCGCCGCCGCCGCCGGCCGCCTGATCATCGACGGCATCGAGGCGCTGAAATCCGCCACCTGGAATTTTCCCTCCTTCAGCCTGGAATACGTTTCGCAGGAACTGCTGGGCGAAGGCAAGGCTATCGACAACCCTTATCAGCGCATGGCGGAGATCGACCGACGCTTCGCCGAAGACAAGCCGGCGCTGGCCCGTTACAACCTGAAGGACTGCGAGCTGGTGACGCGCATCTTCGCCAAGGCCGATCTGCTCAACTTCCTGCTGGAGCGCGCCACCGTCACCGGGTTGGCGGCCGATCGCAGCGGCGGATCGGTGGCGGCCTTCAGCCACCTCTATATGCCGCGCATGCATCGCCTGGGCTTTGTTGCCCCCAACCTCGGCGAACAGCCGGAGGAGCACAGCCCCGGCGGCTTTGTGATGGACTCCCAGCCCGGCCTGTACGATTCGGTGCTGGTACTGGACTATAAAAGCCTGTACCCGTCGATCATCCGCACCTTCCTGATCGATCCGGTCGGATTGGTGGAAGGCATGCGCCACCCCAGCGACGCCGATTCGGTGCCCGGCTTTCGCAACGCCCGCTTCTCGCGCAACAAACACTGCCTGCCGGCGATCGTCGAACAGATCTGGCAGGGGCGCGAGGCCGCCAAGCGCCAACACAACAAGCCCCTGTCGCAGGCGTTGAAGATCATCATGAACGCGCTGTACGGCGTGCTGGGATCGAGCGGCTGCCGCTTCTTCGATCCGCGGCTGGCGTCGTCGATCACCCTGCGCGGCCACGAGATCATGCGCCAAACCCGCGAGCTGATCGAAGCCGAAGGCTATCAGGTGATCTACGGCGACACCGACTCCACCTTCGTCTGGCTGAAACAGCCGCATGACGAGCAACAGGCGGCGCAGATCGGCCGGGCGCTGGTGCAACGGGTCAACGCCTGGTGGCAGCAGCATCTGCAGCAGCAGTTCGGGCTGGAGAACGCGCTGGAGCTGGAGTTCGAAACCCACTATTCCCGCTTCCTGATGCCGACCATTCGCGGCGCCGAGCAGGGCAGCAAGAAACGCTACGCCGGCCTGATCGCGCGTGCCGACGGCCAGGAAGAAATGGTGTACAAAGGCCTGGAAACGGTGCGCACCGACTGGACGCCGCTGGCGCAGCAGTTCCAGCAGCAGCTCTATCAGCGCATCTTCAAACGGCAACCCTACCAGGACTATGTGCGCGACTACGTCGGCAAAACCCTGAACGGCGACTTCGACGATCAATTGGTGTACCGCAAACGGCTGCGCAGAAAGCTCGAGGACTATCAGCGCAACGTGCCGCCGCACGCCCGCGCCGCGCGCATCGCCGACGACTACAACCGCAGCCAGGGGCGGCCGCTGCAGTATCAAAACGGCGGCTGGATCAGCTACGTGATGACCGTCGCCGGGCCGGAACCGCTGGAAACCCGTCATTCGCCCATCGACTATCAGCATTACCTCGAACGCCAGCTGCAACCGGTGGCAGACGCTATACTCCCTTTCTTGCACGACGATTTCACTACGCTGGTCACCGGGCAGATGGGGCTGTTTTGAGATTGCGCCAGGTTAAGAAAAATCATCCGGTTTTGCAGGTGACGAACGCGCCGCCTTCCATTACCATAGCGCCCTTCCCAAAACTGAACCACGCTTAGCCCTGCCGTCTCGCGACGTCTGCATGGCGTGAACGGCTATTGCCCGTCAAATTTAAAACAAACCGGGATTAACCGAAGTTCAGTACAGGTGCCGCGGCCCTTCCCGCCCGGTAACAAGACTTACTTACAAAGAATCGAGCCGACAATATATGCCTTTTACTCTTGGTCAACGCTGGATCAGCGACACGGAAAGCGAATTAGGACTGGGCACCGTCGTGGCGCTGAACGCGCGCATGATTACCCTGCTTTTCCCCGCCACCGGTGAAAACCGCCTCTATGCCAGAAATGATTCGCCGATCACCCGCGTGATGTTCAACCCGGGCGATACCGTCAGCAGCCACGAGGGATGGCAGCTGCAGGTGGAAGAGGTGAAAGAGGAAAACGGTCTGTTGACCTATATCGGCACCCGCCTGGACACCCAGGAAAGCGGCGTGGCGATGCGCGAAGTGCTGCTGGACAGCAAACTGACCTTCAGCAAGCCGCAGGATCGCCTGTTCGCCGGCCAAATCGACCGCATGGATCGTTTCGCGCTGCGTTTTCGCGCCCGCAAATACCAGAGCGAGCAGTATCGCCTGCCGTTCGCCGGCCTGCGCGGCATGCGCGCCAGCCTGATCCCGCACCAGCTGCACATCGCTCATGAAGTCGGCCAGCGCCATGCGCCGCGCGTTCTGCTGGCGGACGAAGTCGGCCTCGGCAAAACCATCGAAGCCGGCATGATCATCCACCAGCAACTGCTGGCGGGCCGCGCCGAGCGCGTGCTGATCGTGGTGCCGGAAACGCTGCAGCACCAGTGGCTGGTGGAGATGATGCGCCGCTTCAACCTCTACTTCTCGCTGTTCGACGACAGCCGCTACGCCGAAGCCAAGCTCGACAGCAGCAACCCGTTCGAGACCGAACAGCTGGTGATCTGCTCGCTGGACTTCGTGCGCCGCAACAAGCAGCGCCTGGAAGAGCTGGCGGACGCCCAGTGGGATCTGCTGGTGGTCGATGAAGCGCACCACCTGGCCTGGAGTGAAGAAGCGCCGAGCCGCGAATATCAGGTGATCGAACAGCTGGCCGAGCATATCCCCGGCGTGCTGCTGCTGACCGCCACCCCGGAACAGCTGGGCCAACAGAGCCACTTTGCGCGCCTGCGCCTGCTCGATCCGAACCGTTTCCACGACTACGGCGAGTTCGTCGCCGAACAGCAGAAATACCGTCCGGTGGCCGACGCCGTCACCCTGCTGCTGAGCGGTGAACGCCTGGCCGACGACAAGCTGAACCTGCTGGGCGAGCTGATCGACGAGCAGGACATCGAACCGCTGCTCAAAGCGGCCAACAGCGAAGGCGACAACGCCGAGCAGGCGCGCCAGGAGCTGGTGGCCATGCTGATGGATCGCCACGGCACCAGCCGCGTGCTGTTCCGCAACACCCGCAACGGCGTGAAGGGCTTCCCGCACCGCAACCTGCACCAGATCAAGCTGCCGTTGCCAACCCAGTATCAGACCGCGATCAAAGTCTCCGGCATCATGGGTGCCAAGAAGTCCGTCGAAGCGCGCGCGCGCGACATGCTGTACCCGGAGCAGATCTACCAGGAATTCGAAGGCGAAAACGCCACCTGGTGGAACTTCGACCCGCGCGTCGAGTGGTTGCTGGACTACCTGCTGGCCAACCGTAACGAAAAAGTGCTGGTGATCTGCGCCAAAGCCGACACCGCGCTGCAGCTGGAGCAGGTGCTGCGCGAGCGTGAAGCGATCCGCGCCGCGGTGTTCCACGAAGGGCTGTCGATCATCGAGCGCGACCGCGCCGCCGCCTACTTCGCCTCCGAAGAGGAGGGCGCGCAGGTGCTGCTGTGTTCCGAGATCGGCTCCGAAGGCCGCAACTTCCAGTTCGCCAGCCAGCTGGTGATGTTCGATCTGCCGTTCAACCCGGATCTGCTGGAACAGCGTATCGGCCGTCTGGACCGTATCGGCCAGATGCACGATATCCAAATCATGGTGCCTTACCTGGAGCACACCGCACAGGCGGTGCTGGGCCGCTGGTTCCACGAAGGGCTCGACGCCTTCGAACACACCTGCCCGACCGGCCGCACCATCTACGACAGCTGCTACGAGCAGTTGATCGGCTATCTGGCCGCGCCGACCGAGCAGGAAGGCCTGGACGAATTCATCCACGCCTGCCGCCAGCAGCACGATCAGTTGAAAGCGCAGCTGGAACAAGGCCGCGACCGTCTGCTGGAGATGCACTCCAACGGCGGCGACAAAGCCCAGGCGCTGGCCGCCGCCATCGCCGAGCAGGATAACGACGTCAACCTGGTAGGCTTCGCGCTCAACCTGTTCGACATTGTCGGCATCAATCAGGAAGACCGCAGCGACAGCCTGATCGTGCTGACGCCGTCCGACCATATGCTGGTGCCGGACTTCCCGGGCCTGCCGCAGGACGGCTGCACCGTGACCTTCGACCGCGATCAGGCGCTGTCGCGCGAAGACGCGCAGTTCGTCAGCTGGGAGCACCCGATCATCCGCAATGGCCTGGATCTGATCCTGTCCGGCGATACCGGCAGCTGCGCGGTGTCCCTGTTGAAAAACAAAGCGCTGCCGGTTGGCACCCTGCTGGTTGAACTGGTCTATGTGGTGGAGGCCCAGGCGCCGAAACACCTGCAGCTGACCCGCTTCCTGCCACCGACGCCGATCCGCATGCTGATGGATCGCAAGGGCACCAACCTGGCGGCGCAGGTAGAGTTCGAAAGCTTCAACCGTCAGTTGAACGCGGTCAACCGCCACACCTCCAGCAAGCTGGTCAATGCCGTGCAACAAGACGTGCACGCCATGCTGCAGCAGGCGGAAAGCCTGGTGGAAGCGCAGGCGCGCCAGCTTATCGAACAGGCGAAGCAAGAGGCGGACGACAAGCTGAGCGCCGAGCTGGCGCGTCTGGAAGCGCTGAAGGCGGTCAACCCGAACATCCGCGACGACGAAGTCGAGACGCTGGAGTTCAACCGCCGTCAGGTGCTGGCCAACCTCAATGAAGCCGGCTGGCGTCTCGACGCCATTCGACTGGTGGTGGTCACCCACCAATAACCGGCGCGATGCGGGGAGGCCACCGTCTCCCCGTTCGGCCCTTTTCGCGGAGCCAAGATGGAACCCTACAATCCCCCGCAGGACCCGCTGCACATCCTGTATCAGGATGAACACATCATGGTGGTCAACAAGCCCAGCGGCTTGCTGTCGGTACCCGGCCGCGCCCCGGAAAACAAAGACAGCCTGATGACCCGCATTCAGGCCGATCATCCGGCCGCCGAATCGGTGCACCGGCTGGATATGGCCACGAGCGGGGTGATCGTGGTGGCGCTCAACAAGGCCGCCGAGCGTGAGCTAAAGCGTCAATTTCGCGAACGCGAACCGAAGAAATCCTATATCGCCCGCGTTTGGGGACATATGGCGCATGATGAAGGGTTAGTGGATTTGCCGCTGATCTGCGACTGGCCGAACCGGCCGCTGCAAAAAGTGTGTTTTGATACCGGCAAAGCGGCGCAGACGGAATATCGGGTGCTGTCGCGCGACGCCGACGGCAGCACCCGCGTGAAGCTGACGCCGATCACCGGCCGCTCGCACCAGCTGCGGGTGCACATGCTGGCGCTGGGACACCCGATCCTCGGCGACGGTTTCTATGCCCCGCCGGAAGCCAAAGCGATGGCGCCGCGGCTGCAGCTGCACGCACAGGAGTTGCGCATCACCCACCCCGCCTTCCAGACGCCGATGCACTTTCGCGCCGAGCCGGATTTCTGAACCCCATGTTAAACGGGCCCGGCATGCCGGGCCCGCTTTCATCGCTTATTTAAAACCTTTCTCGCGTTTGATCAGGTCGTACGCCGCCTGGATCTCCTGCGCTTTCTGCTTGGCCATTTCCATCATCTCCGGCGGCAAGCCTTTCGCCACCAGCTTATCCGGATGGTGTTCGCTCATCAGCTTGCGGTAGGCGCGTTTGATGGTGGCGGCATCGTCGCTGCTGCGCACGCCAAGCACCTTGCACGCATCGTCGAGCGTCGGGCCGCGCTGAGCCTGCTGATAGCCGCCCTGCGAATACCCGCCCTGCTGACCGCCGCCGAACTGACGCCCGCCCTCCATCATGCTGAGGAACTGATCGAACTGCGCGCGCGAAATGCCCAGCTCTTCGGCGATGACATACAGCACCTGACGTTCGTTCGGGTGCAGCGAGCCGTCGGCGAACGCCGCCTGTATCTGAATTTCCAGAAACATCCGAATCAGATCGAAGCGGCCGAAACAGATACTGCGGAACTGCTGCAGCGTCTCACGCAGCGGGAACTGGCTCTGTTTGCCCTCGCGGAACGCCTGCTGCGCCGCGGTGCGCGCTTCGCCGTGCAGCTGAAGGCGATCCATAAACAGGCTGGCGATCTGAATATCCGCCTCGGTGACGCGTCCTTTGGATTTGGTCAGGTGGCCCATCACCTGAAAAGTGGTGCGGAAAAACAGCGTTTGCCGCGTTTGCTGGTCGGTGAAAAACCCCCGACTGCGCTTGTTGCTGCGCGCCGTATCGATCATATGACCGATAATCAGCCCCAGAACTACACCCCAGAATCCCGCGCCAGACCAGATGGCGACGATGACGCCGAGCAGTTTTCCCCAATACTGCATATACTCCTCAATTATCATGCCGAAAGCCGCCCGCTCTCCTCCGTTTCAGGAAAGGGCGCAGGCGATTTTTCCTAGAATTTGGATTATCATACCTGTCATTTATCTTTGCGCCTAACGACGACGCAAGTAAACGGCTGGATTTAGCACTAGCGCAACGCAGATGAGTAATATAGTCTCTGACCGTTTGCCGGACACGACGCCTCTGATGACGGAACACCAAAACCGCGTATGAAAAAAAGTTTCCCAACACTGCTGGCCACGATGATTTGGACGGCACTCTACAGTCAGCATGCGCTGGCTGATCTGGCCGAGCAATGCATGCTTGGCGTTCCCGTTTACGACAAGCCTTTGGTCAGCGGCGATCCGAACAGCCAGCCGGTGACCATCAATGCCGATGACTCGCGCGCCGACTACCCGAAAAGCGCCCTGTTCAGCGGCAACGTGCATATCGAGCAGGGTAACAGCACCCTGACCGCCAAAGAAGTTGAGCTGAACCAGACGGAAAACCCCGGCCAGACGGATCCGGTGCGCACCGTCACCGCTACCGGCGACGTGCACTACAGCGACAATCAGATCAAACTGAAAGGCCCGAAGGCCTGGTCGAACCTGAATACCAAAGATACCGACGTCTATGAAGGCGACTACCAGATGGTCGGACGTCAGGGTCGCGGCGACGCCGACAAGATGAAAATGCGCGGCGCCAACCGTTACACCATCCTGGAAAACGGCACCTTTACCTCCTGCCTGCCGGGCGACGACAGCTGGAGCGTGGTCGGTTCCGAAGTGATCCACGATCGCGAAGAGCAGGTGGCGGAAATCTGGAACGCCCGCTTCCGCATCGGCGGCGTGCCGGTGTTCTACAGCCCGTACCTGCAATTGCCGGTCGGCGACAAGCGCCGTTCCGGCTTCCTGATCCCGAACGCCAAGTACGGCAGCAACAATGGCTTCGAGTTCATGTTGCCGTACTATTGGAACATCGCGCCGAACTACGACGCCACCATCACACCGCACTATATGTCCAAGCGCGGCCTGCAGTGGCAGACCGAGTTCCGTTATCTGGTGCAGCCGGGCCTCGGCCTGATGGAGTTCGACTGGCTGCCGGACGACAAAGAATACGGCAAAGATCATGACGACAACAAACGCTGGCTGTTCTACTGGAACCATAACGGCGTCATGGATCAGGTATGGCGCTTCAACGTCGACTACACCAAGGTCAGCGATTCCAAATACTTCACCGATCTGGACTCCAAATACGGTTCCACCACCGACGGCTACGCCACGCAGAAATTCAGCCTCGGCTACGCCAACGAAAACTGGAACGCCACGCTGAGCTCCAAGCAGTTCCAGATCTACGACGACACCGATCGTTCACAGTCGGACTCGTATAAAGTTCAGCCGCAGCTGGACCTGAACTACTACAAGAACGACCTCGGCCCGTTCGACTTCCATATTTACGGCCAGGCGGCCAAGTTCACCAGCGTCAACCCATATAGCCCTGACGCCACCCGTCTGCATATGGAGCCGACGCTGAGTCTGCCGCTCACCAACGGCTGGGCCAGCCTGAACACCGAAGCCAAGGTGATGGCGACCCACTACCAGCAGGATATTCCTGACGGTTTCGCGGCCAACTACCAGAGCCGCAAAAACGCTGCCGCGCCGGAGCTCGATGATTCGGTCAACCGCGTACTGCCGCAGTTCAAAGTCGACGGCAAGCTGGTGTTCGAGAGGCCGATGATCTGGGCCGAGGGCGCTACCCAGACGCTGGAGCCGCGCGTGCAGTACCTGTATGTGCCGTACCGCGACCAGAGCAACATCTACACCTACGACACCACGCTGCTGCAGACCGACTACTCCGGCCTGTTCCGCGATCGCACCTACAGCGGCCTGGATCGCATCGCTTCGCAGAACCGCGTCTCTACCGGTTTGACCACCCGCATTTATGATGACGCCCTGGTTGAACGTTTTAACGCTTCCGTGGGTCAAATCTACTACTTCAGCCGTTCGCGTACCGGTGACCAGATGACCGGTTACGACAACAACGACGATACCGGCAGCGTAGCCTGGGCCGGCGATACCTATTGGAAAATCGACGATCGTTGGGGCCTGCGCGGCGGCCTGCAGTACGACACCCGCCTGAACAGCGTCTCGCTGGGCAACGGCGTGGTGGAATACCGCCAGGACGCCGAGCGCGTGGTGCAGTTGAACTACCGTTACGCCACGCCGGAATATATCCAGACGGCGTTGAACACCAAAACGGTTCCGGCCTTCCAGGACGGCATCTCGCAGGTGGGTATCACCGGCAGTTGGCCGATCGCCGATCGTTGGGCGGTGGTCGGGGCGTACTACTACGACACCCGCGCCAAACAATCCGCCGATCAGTTGGTGGGGCTGAAGTACAACACCTGCTGCTGGGCGGTGACGCTGGGCTATGAGCGCAAGATCACCGACTGGAACAACAGCAACAATACCAGCGTTTACGACAACAGAGTTTCGTTCAACGTCGAACTGCGCGGCCTGAGCAGCGATCATAGTCTCGGCTCCGCAGAAATGCTGCGCTCCGGCATTCTGCCGTATCAGCGCGCATTCTGACGCTTTGCAACACTTTGAAAACGAGAACTTTCACCCGCATTTGCGGATTACATAATGGGAAATGTATGAAGAACTGGAGAACGCTTATTCTCGGATTGGTGGTTTGCGCCAATGCCGCGTTCGCAGCACCCCAAGAAGTGGATAAAGTCGCCGCCGTCGTGGATAACGGCGTGGTACTCGAAAGCGACGTCAACGGTCTGTTGCAGTCAGTCAAGCTCAACGCCCAGCAGGCCGGCCAGCAACTGCCGGACGACAAGACGCTGCGCCATCAGATCATCGAACGCCTGATCATGGATAACATCCAGCTGCAGATGGCCAAGAAAATGGGCATCACCGTGTCCGATGCCGATCTGGACAAGGCGATCGCCAACATCGCCGCGCAAAACAAGATGAGCGTCGATCAGCTGCGCAGCCGCCTGTCGTACGAAGGGTTGAACTACAACACCTACCGCGCGCAGATCCGCAAAGAGATGCTGATCTCCGAAGTGCGTAACAACGAAGTGCGCCGCCGCGTCACCATCCTGCCACAGGAAGTGGACGCACTGGCCAAACAGGTGGGCGCACAGAACGGCAGCGACACCGAAATGAACATCAGCCACATCCTGATCCCGCTGCCGGAAAACCCGTCGCAGCAGCAGGTCGACAAAGCCGAAGAGCTGGCCAAACGTCTGGTGGGTGAGATCAACAGCGGCGCCGACTTCGGCAAGCTGGCGATCACCTACTCCGCCGACTCTCAGGCGCTGAAAGGTGGCAACATGGGCTGGGGCAAACTGCAAGAAATCCCGACCCTGTTCGCGGAACGTCTGGTGAGCGCCAAGAAAGGCGACGTCGTCGGCCCAATCCGTTCCGGCGTCGGCTTCCACATCCTGAAAGTGAACGACATTCGCGGCGCCAGCCAGTCGGTGTCGGTCACCGAAGTGCACGCCCGTCACATCCTGCTGAAACCTTCAGTGGTGCTGACCGACGACCAGGCTCGCGCCAAACTGCAATCCGTGGCGGAAGCGATCAAGAGCGGCCGCGCCAAGTTTGCCGACGAAGCCAAACAGCTGTCGCAAGATCCGGGTTCTGCGATGCAAGGCGGCGATCTGGGCTGGGCTTCCCCGGACATCTACGATCCGGCCTTCCGCGATGCGTTGCTAAAGCTGAGCAAGGGTGAAATCAGCGCGCCGGTCCACTCCTCCTTCGGTTGGCACCTGATCCAGCTGCTGGATACCCGTCAGGTGGATAAGACCGACGCTGCGCAAAAAGACCGTGCTTACCGTATGCTGTTCAACCGTAAGTTCGCTGAAGAAGCGCAGACCTGGATGCAGGAACAGCGCGCCCAGGCTTACGTGAAGATCCTCGATGGCAGCGATGCACAGCAATAAACGCGTCGTCATTACCCCCGGCGAACCCGCCGGGGTGGGGCCGGATTTGGTAGCCGCGCTGGCGCAACAGGATTGGCCTGTTGAGCTGGTGGTGTGCGCCGATCCGGCCCTGCTGCTTGAACGCGCCAAGCGTATGGGCCTGCCGCTGACGCTGCGCGACTACCAGCCGCAGCAACCGGCCGAAGCGCAACGCGCCGGCACGCTGACCGTGCTACCGGTCCCGCTCGCTCACCCGGTTACCGCCGGTGAGTTGAACGTCGGCAACAGCGCCTACGTGGTGGAAACCCTGGCGCGCGCCTGCGACGGCTGCCTGAACGGCGAGTTCGCGGCGCTGATCACCGGCCCGGTGAACAAGGGCGTGATCAACGACGCCGGCGTGCCGTTTATCGGCCATACCGAATTCTTTGCCGATCGCAGCCGCTGCGATCGCGTGGTGATGATGCTCGCGACCGAAGAGCTGCGCGTGGCGCTGGCGACCACCCACCTGCCGCTGCTGGCGGTGCCGGGCGCCATCACGCAGCAGAGCCTGTTCGAAGTCATCCGCATCCTCGACCACGATCTGAAAACCAAATTTGGCATCGCCCAGCCGCACATTTACGTTTGCGGTCTGAATCCCCACGCCGGGGAAGGCGGCCATATGGGGCACGAAGAGATAGATACCATCATCCCGGCGCTCGACGCGCTGCGCGCTGACGGCATCCATCTTGTCGGCCCGCTGCCGGCGGACACCCTGTTCCAGCCCAAATATCTGCAAGATGCCGATGCGGTGCTGGCGATGTATCACGATCAGGGGCTGCCGGTGCTAAAATACCAAGGGTTCGGCCGCGCGGTGAATATCACCCTCGGTTTGCCTTTCATACGCACCTCGGTCGACCACGGTACCGCTCTGGAACTGGCCGGCACCGGCACCGCCGATGTCGGCAGTTTCCAAACGGCCCTGAATCTCGCCATTAAAATGATAATTAATTGTAATGAATAACAGAGTCCACCAAGGGCACTTTGCCCGCAAACGCTTTGGACAAAACTTTTTAACCGATCAGTTTGTCATCGATAGCATTGTCTCCGCCATTCACCCACAGCCGGGCGAAGCGGTGGTTGAGATCGGCCCCGGCCTCGGCGCGTTGACCGAGCCGGTCGGCGCACGCATGGACCGCATGACGGTGATCGAACTGGACCGCGATCTGGCCACCCGGCTGGAGAACCACCCGCGCCTGAAAGACAAGCTGACCATCCACCAGCAGGACGCCATGACGGTGAATTTCGCCGAACTGGCCGAGGAAGCTGGCCAACCGCTGCGCGTATTTGGTAACCTGCCGTACAATATTTCGACGCCGCTGATGTTCCACCTTTTCAGCTATACTCAGGCAATCCGCGACATGCACTTTATGTTGCAAAAAGAGGTGGTCAACCGTCTGGTGGCCGGTCCGAACAGCAAGGCCTACGGGCGTTTGACCGTGATGGCGCAGTACTACTGCAACGTCATTCCGGTGCTGGAAGTGCCGCCGACCGCGTTCGCGCCGCCGCCGAAGGTCGATTCCGCCGTGGTGCGTCTGGTGCCGCACACCGAGCTGCCGAACCCGGTGGGCGACGTGCGCATGCTGAGCCGCATCACCACGCAGGCATTCAACCAGCGGCGGAAAACCATCCGCAATAGCCTGGGCGACCTGTTCACGCCGGAGCAGCTGACGGAGCTGGGCGTCGATCCTTCGCTCAGAGCAGAAAATATTTCTGTGGCGCAGTACTGCAAGCTGGCGAACTGGCTGTCAGCCAATCCGGCGCCGCAGCAATAAGGAGTTGTTGTCATGATTGATTCGCCCCGCGTGTGTATTCAGGTTCAGAGCATCTATGTGGAATCACAGTCGATCCCTGAAGAAGAGCGTTACGTCTTCGCCTATACCATCACCATCCGCAATCTGGGGCGGACCGACGTGCAACTGTTGGGCCGTTACTGGCTGATCACCAACAGCAACGGCCGTCAGACCGAAGTCCAGGGCGAAGGCGTGATCGGCGAACAGCCCGTCATTCCGCCCGGTGGCGAGTTTCAGTACACCAGCGGCGCCATTCTGGAAACGCCGCTGGGCACCATGGAAGGCCATTACGAAATGGTGGACCATCAGGGTCAGCCGTTCCGCACCGCTATTCCCGTGTTCCGCTTAGCCATTCCAACGCTGATCCATTAACTATGTCGACATACCTTATCGGCGACGTTCACGGCTGTTTCGATGAACTGAAGTCGCTGCTGGCTCAGGCTGCTTTCGATCCCGAGCGCGATCAACTGTGGCTGACCGGCGATCTGGTGGCGCGCGGCCCCGCCTCGCTGGACGTGCTGCGCTATGTGCGCTCGCTCGGCCCGGCGGTGCGCATGGTGCTGGGCAACCACGATCTGCACCTGCTGGCGGTTTACGCCGGCATTAGCCGCAACAAACCCAAAGATCGCATCACGCCGCTGCTGGAAGCGCCGGACGCCGACGAGCTGATCAATTGGCTGCGCCGCCAACCGGTGCTGCAGGTGGATGATGAGCAAAAGCTGGTGATGGCCCACGCCGGCATCACCCCGCAGTGGGACATCGACACCGCGAAAATGTGTGCTCGCGAAGTGGAGGCGGTATTGAGCAGCGACAGCTATCCGCTGTTCCTCGACGCCATGTACGGCGACATGCCGAACAACTGGGCGCCGGAGCTGAGCGGCCTGGCGCGCCTTCGTTTCAGCACCAATGCGCTGACGCGCATGCGCTACTGCTTCCCCAACGGCCAGCTCGACATGATCTGCAAAGATGCGCCGGGCAGCGCGCCGGCGCCGCTGAAACCGTGGTTCGAGCTGCCGCGCCTGGTGGATCCGGAATACACCATCATCTTCGGCCACTGGGCCTCGCTGGAAGGCAAGGGTACGCCGGAGGGCGTGATCGGGCTGGATACCGGCTGCTGCTGGGGCGGCGATCTGACGATGCTGCGCTGGGAAGACCGCCGTTACTTCACGCAACCCGCCAATCGCGGCGAAGCGCCTGACCACGCCGGCAGATTAGCCGCATCCTGAAACGATAAAGGCGGCCCGGTGGCCGCCTTTGTTCTGTATTGATTGCCGCCTTACGCTCCAATCACTCCGCCATCTTCACGCGTGATCATCAACACCGATGAACGCGGGCGCGGGCTGTTGTTCGGGAAGTGCGAATCGCCCTCTTCTCCCGGATGCTGTACGTTGACGAACATCGTCTTGTAGTCCGGGGTGAAGGTGATGCCGGTCAGTTCGCAGGACTTTGGCCCCACCATGAAACGGCGGATCTCGCCGCTGACCGGATCGCCCACCAGCATCTGGTTGTTGCCCTGCCCGACGTAATCGCCCTTGTTGCTGTACTTGCCATCGGTGAGGATCCACAGGCGGCCGGTGCGATCGAAGCCCAGCCCGTCCGGGCTGTTGAAGGTATTTTCCGCCGTGATATTCGGCGTGCCGCGGTTGACGCCTTCGGGGTGGGCGATCGGGTTGCCGCACAACGCATAGATGTCCCAGGCGAAGACGTCGGCGGTGGCGTCGCCGCCCTCGTCCCAGCGAATGATTTGCCCGTAGATATTGTTCGGTCGCGGGTTGGCGGCGTTCAACGGCATCCCTTCCTCGCCGCGCTTGCTGTTGTTGGTCAGCGTGCAGTACGCGCGCCCGTCATGCGGGTTGACCGCGATCCACTCAGGGCGATCCATCTTGGTGGCGCCGACCTGTTGCGCCGCCTTGCGGGCGAAGATCAGCACTTCGGCCTCGTCGCGGAAGCCGTTCTCCGGCGTCAGGCCGTTCTTGCCGAACTCGAGCGCAATCCAGCGCCCTTTGCCCTTCAGCGGCGTGCCGGCTTCGTCGCCGTCGAACTGCGCCACGTACAGCGTTCCCTCGTCCAGCAGCGTGCGATTGTTGGCCGGATTGGCGGCGTCGACCACGCCTTTGGAAACGTACTTATAGATATGTTCACCGCGCTCGTCGTCGCCCATATACACCACCAGACGGCCGTCTTTGGCCACGGTCACCGCCGCGTTTTCATGTTTGAAGCGGCCGAGCGCGGTGTGCTTGATGGGCGTCGAGGTCGGATTCAACGGATCGATCTCGACGATCCAGCCGTGGCGGTTGAATTCGTTGGGATTCTTCGCCACATCGAAGCGCTCGTCATAGTCCGGCCAGTTGCGCTCCGGTTCGTTGACCTTCAGCGTGTAGCGCTTCTGTTCCGGCGTGGTTCGATAATCGGCCTGACGGGTGCCGAAATAGGTGTCGAAGTTTTCCTCGCAGGTCAGGTAGGTGCCCCACGGCGTCTTGCCGTTGGCGCAGTTGCCGAAGGTGCCCAGCACCTTGCGGCCGCTCGGATCGGCGGCGGTCTGCAACAGCGGATGTCCGGCGGCCGGGCCGCTGAATTGCATCTCGCTGTTGGCGGTGATGCGGCGGTTATAGCGCGACGGGCGCTCCACCGCCCAGCGCTGGCCGTCGCCGACCCGCTTGACCGCGACAATGGAGACGCCGTGCGCCGCCTGCGATTTGCGCACCTCTTCCAGGCTGGTGGCCTTGGCGCCGCCGTGGGCGAACAGGTACTGCTCGTTAACGTATTCGTTATTGATGGCCATCACGCCGTGATTGTCATCGATAGGGAAGAAGCTCATGCCATCGTTGTTGTCGCCAAACTGTTTTTCCTGATCGGCGGCGCTGTTGTTGCCCTGCGGATCGAAGGCCGGCGCGCCGTCCACCAGCGGCTCGCCCCAGGAGATCAGCACCTCGGCGCGGTAGCCTGGCGCTATCGTCACTTCATCGGCGGTAGACGCGGCGATGCCCCGGAAACCCAGCAGCGTGTTCGGCGGCAGATCCTCGGCTAACGCCTCGGCGGAGACCGACCAGATGCCGCCGCCGAGAAAACCGGCCAGGCCGACGGCGCCGGCGCTGCCGAGCAGCAGCTTGCGGCGAGTGGGATCGATCAGGCGGTCGGCGTCTAATTGCTCAATTTGCTTGGTCATAACGTGGTTACCTTTTTAGTTATGGCGCCGCGGTCAAGATTCACCAGAGTTGCCGTGGCGCTCGGAGTTGGGCTTCATACTAATCAGGTAATGTGACGGAAAGGTTACGAATGACCGGCGCAAAAAGACCGGGGGCGCAATTGCTTGCGCCCCCGGGGATAGCTGGCTAACGCGCTGAAATCAGCGGCGCTGCAGGATTTCGAAGCAGTAGCTGTGCGAGTTCAGCTCGTCGGCGTCGTGGAATTCGCTGAACGTGGTTTCCCACTCGTCCGGCTCGTAATCCGGGAAGTGAGTATCGCCGCCGACTTCGGCGTCGATGTGCGTCAGGTACAGGCGATCGGCGCGCGGCAGCAGCTGGGTATAGATGCGCCCACCGCCGATCACCATCACTTCTTCCACCTCACCCGCGGCGGCCAGCGCCTCATCCAGCGAGGTCACCCAGGTCACCCCGGCGGCATTGCCTGGGCGGCTGCTCAAAACGATATTGTGGCGGCCCGGCAGCGGGCGGCCGATGGACTCGAAGGTCTTGCGGCCCATAATAACCGGCTTATTCAACGTGTTGCGTTTAAACCACGCCAGGTCCGCCGGCAGGTGCCACGGCATGGCGTTTTCCATGCCAATAACGCGATCCGCCGCCAAGGCAGCGATCAGGCTGATAATCATTGTTTAACCCTGTGTAGGCAGCAAAATTGGTGACACTATACGTAAAGGCCTGAGTGCCGTCGATAGGCTAATCAAGCAAGATGAATATATAAGATAGCTCTTATCAGCATATCTAATAACCAACGATCGCCCACCGGGAAATTTCACACGCCGGGGCGTTTGCGATACAGCCACAGGCCCGGTAACGACAGGCCGATCGACAACGCGCCGACGATGAAACTGGCCTTGAGGAAGTTGGTGATCATGGTCTCCATCAAGGCTTCGCTGTAGCCAAGATGCGAGATCTCTACCACAGTTATCATCGCGGTATAGGCGGAAATGCCGGGGAACATCGGGATCACCGCCGCCACGGTGAATACCTTCGGATGCGCCAACAGCCAGCGCGACCAGTAGATGCCGATGATACCGATCAGGATCGCCGCCAGCAGCGACGCCCACTCGATATTCATGCCAGCGTGCATCATCAACATGCGCGAGCCGCGCCCGATTGCCCCGAGCAACGCGCAATAGCGCAGCGCACGCAGCGGTACGTTGAACACCATAGCGAAGCCCAGCGCCGGTACCGCCGCCAACAGCATCTCCTGCAACAATGCCCACAGCAGATTCATGACCACCCCCGCAGATCCCACAGCGACATCGCCATCACCACCCCGATGCAGGTCGCCAGCGTCAGCAGGCTGGCCATCGCCCAGCGCGCCAGCCCGGTGTTGACGTGCCCCTTAAACATATCGGCCACTGCGTTGATCAGCGGGAAGCCCGGCACCAGCAACAGCACGCTGGCGGCCATCGCCACGCTCGAGGTCTCTTTAAACGCCGGTAGGCGCAGCAGCAGCCCAGATATCGACGTAGCGACAAACGCCGTCAGGCAAAAATTGATCAGCGGATTCATCTGGCGGGCGGTGAGGATCTGGCGCACCAGCATCGCCGCGCCGCTGGCGATAAAGGTCACCAAAAAGGCGTCGCCGCCGCCGCCGTTGAGCATGCTGAAACATCCACAGGACAGGCCCACCATCAGCACCACCAGCCAGCGCGGGTAGCGCAGCGGCCGGATCCTTTCAAAGCGACGCGCCACGTCGTGCGCATCCGCCAGGCGATGCTCGGCGAGGATCACGATATGCTGCACTTCGGTCACCACCTGCATATTGATGCCGCGATCGACATTCTTGCGGGTGGTGGTCAGGCAGGCGCCGTGGCTGAGGGTGGTCAACACCACCGCATTGGCGGAGATTGAACTTTCCACGCTGTCCATCCCCAGCGCCAACCCCAGGCGGGTCGACAGCTGTTCCACCACCGTGCTCTCGGCGCCGTGCTGCAACAGCAGCAGCGCGCATTGAATGCACAAGCGGGTAATTTCACGCTGTTGCCGGTGCGGCTCCGGCCTCTCTGTGGCGGTAGTCTGCTGCATGGTGCTCCGTCGCTGGCGGTAGATGAATTATTATCATAGAGCCTAACAATACCTCATTGGGTTGATGCGCATCAGAGGAAGCGGCGTTATTATCGCCAGAACTCTGTCTTTTGCGCGAGACGCTCCCATGCTTGAAACTTCGCTGTTCGTCGCCGGCATTGCCGCCCTCGGCATGCTCTCCCCCGGCCCGGATTTTTTCCTGGTGATCAAAAACGCCGCCCGCTATCCTCGGCTAGCCGCCATGATGACCGCATTCGGCGTGATATGCGGTGTCGCCACCCACATGTCCTACTGCGTCGCCGGGCTGGCGGTGGTGATCACCACCACGCCGTGGCTGTTTAACCTGCTGAAATACGCCGGGGCGGTCTATCTGGTGTGGATCGGCATCCAGGCGCTGCTGTCGCGCGGCGGCGGCAAAATGAACGTCAGCAATCTGCCGCAGCAGCAGGTCAGCCTGAAGAGCGCCTTTGCGCAAGGCTACCTGTGCAACCTGCTGAACCCGAAAGCCACCCTGTTCTTCCTGGCGGTATTTACCCAGGTGCTGCAGATCGATTCCGGCCTGGGCGACAAGCTGTGGTACGCGGGGATTATTCTCGGCCTGTCGGTCATCTGGTGGCCGCTGCTGGTGTTCCTGATCCAAAGCGGGCCGGTGCGCCGCGGGCTGGAAAAGACGCAGAAGGTCGTCGACAAATTGCTGGGTGGCATGCTGATCGCCTTAGGGATCAAGGTCGCGTTGAGCTAAGCAAAAAAACGGGGCGCCATTACGGCGCCCCTGCTGTTATCCTTTGGCTTCCACCACCTCATCTTCCGGCGCCTTGCCGTCGATACTGCCGCGCCAGCCGGTCTGCTGCACCCGCGACAGCCGATTCTGATCCTGCTCGATGGCCGCACTGAGCATCTCCTTGGCTCGCTGCAGGCTGGCGATACGGAATTCAGTATCCTGATAATTCTCCAGCGTGTCTTCCAACATCTTCAGGTTATAGCGGCGGAACGTGTCCGCCTTCTCGCGCGCCTCATAGGCGTCCAGCCCCAGCAGTTCCAGCGTTTCACGGCCGATGCGCAGCGAGCTTTCGAAAGTTTCGCGCTCCGGTTTTTCCACCCCTAGCTGCCGCAGCTGATACCAATGATCGACGTCGCGCGCCCGCGCCACCACCTTCAGATGCGGGAAGTGCTGCCTGGCCAGCTCGGTTAACGCCAGGCTGTCTTCCACATCGTCGATGGCGTTGATCAGCACCTTGGCGTGAGCGGCGCCGGCGGCCTCCAGCAGATCGGCCCGCGTGGCGTCGCCGTAAAACACCTTGGTGTCGAATTTGCGCAGCGTTTCAATATGGTCCGGATCGTGATCCAGTACCACGGTGTGCACGCCGTTGGCCAACAGCAAGCGGCCGGCGATCTGGCCGAAACGGCCGAAGCCGGCAATGATCACGCTGGCATTCTCGTCGTCGATGACGTCAGCCGGGCGCTCCTCTTTCGGCGCATTTTTTTCCAGCTGCGCGGCGATTACCAACAACAGCGGCGTGGCCGCCATCGACAGCGCTACCGCCAGCGTCAGCGACTTGGCCCATTCGACCGGCAATACGCCGGCCAGCTGCGCGGCGCTGAAAATCACAAAGGCAAACTCACTGCCCTGGCCCAGCAGAATGGCGAACAGGCCGCGCTGGCGCTTCGGCACCCCGAGCAGCGGCCCAATCAGCCACAGCAGCGCCGCCTTGATCAACATAAAGCCCAGCAGCAGCGAGGCGATCAGCAGCGGGTGATGGAACAGGGTGCCGAAGTCAATCGACATGCCAACGCCGATAAAGAACAGCCCCAGCAGCAACCCCTTGAACGGCTGAATATCGCTCTCCAGCGCGTGACGGTATTCCGAGCTCGCCAGCAGTACCCCGGCGAGGAACGCCCCCATCGCCATCGACAGTCCGGCCATCTCCAGCAGGATGCCAAAACCGAACACCAGGAACAGCGCCACGGCGCTGAACACCTCGCGCATGCCCGAACGGGCGACAAAGTGCAGCAGCGGGCGGGTGACGTAGCGGCCGAGCAGCACCACCATCGTCAACGCGCCCACCACCTTGGCCGCCGACAGTACGAAAGCGCCCAGCGTGGTGGTGGCGCCGCTGCTGGCGAGCAGCGGGATCATCGCCACCAGCGGGATCGCCGCGATATCCTGGAACAGCAGCACCGCAAACGCACTGCGGCCGATTGGCGACGGCGTCAAATTACGTTCGCTCATCGCCTGCATGGCGATGGCGGTAGATGAAAGCGCCAGCGTCAAACCGATCAGCAGCGCCACCTTCCAGTTGAGGCCGAGGAAGTAACAGAAGGCGCTCAGCGCCAGGCCACAGCCCACCATTTGGATGCTGCCGCCGCCGAACACCGAGGCGCGCAGCGTCCACAGCCGCTTGGGATCCAGCTCCAGGCCGATGATAAACAGCATCAGCACCACGCCGATCTCGGCGAAGGTCAGGATCGACTCGGCATCCGACACCAGCTTTAGCCCCCAGGGGCCGATAATACAGCCGGCGATCAGGTAGCCAAGCACCGAGCCCAGCCCCAGGCGCACCGCGATCGGCACGAACAGCGCCGCGGAGCCGAGGTAGATCAGTCCCTCGATCATCATGTGATGGTTATCCATGGCTGGCCTCCCGGGTTTCCGCTTCGGCATGTTCCATCAGGTAGTCAACCAACCGCTGGCGGTAGGCTTCGCCGGCGGCGAGCAGCGCCGGCTCGTTGCAGGTAAAGGTGTTGTGCACGGCGAAATAAGGTTGCCAGTTCATGCCGCAATAGATCGCCGTAGCCTGCAGCGGCTGCGCCAGCGTAGCGAAGTTAGGAAAGTCGCCCAGCTCGAAGTGGTGCTCGTCGCCGCCGCTGGTCACTGCCCACAGGCAGTCTTTACCCACCAGCGCATTGCCGTCGTGGCCGTAGGCCCAGCCGTGCTCCAGCACTTTGTCGATCCACAGCTTCAACAGCGGCGGGAAGCTGTACCACTGCATCGGATGCTGCAGCACCACCAGGTCGGCGCGCTCCAGCGCCTGTTGCTCGGCGTTGATATCGATATTGAAATCGGGGTACAGCTCATACAGCGAGCGCACCTCTACCTCGGGGAGATCCCTCACCGCCTGCAGCAGGCGCTGATTGGCATGCGAATGCCGGGGATACGGGTGAGCATAAATTATCAGAATCATTGTTATCGTCGTTCCTTCGTTTCTTGCCAATACACCAAGCATATACCAATCGCACAGAGTGACAGTTTGCCCACTGATTGATAGCGGAAATTTTTAACGCCAGCCGACAAATTCGCTGAATAAAAAAAAGGCGCTGCATCTGCAGCGCCCTGGCATAACGTTCTCGCGCGGTTACTTGCCGATACGCGCGTGCATTTCCTGCACCGAAGTCACCTGCTCGGTCGGATCCGCTTTCAGCGCCATCGCGGTGGCAAAGCCGCCGTTCAGCGTGGTGTCGTAGTGCACCTTGTACTGCAGGGCGCTGCGGCGAATCAGCTTGGAGTCCTCAATCGCCTGGCGGCCTGCCGTGGTGTTGACGATGTAGGTGTACTCGCCGTTCTTGATACGGTCTTGAATGTGCGGACGCCCTTCGTGCACCTTGTTGACCAGGCGCGGGTTGATGCCCGCTTCGCCCAGCACCACCGCGGTGCCGTGGGTGGCATCCAACTCGAAGCCCTGCTTCAGCAGGCTGGCGGCCAAATCGACCACGCGGGCTTTATCGCCTTCGCGCACCGACAGCAGCGCGCGGCCCTGCTTCTTCATGCCCGAGTTGCTGCCCAGCATCGCTTTGGAGAAGGCTTCCGCGAAGGTGCGGCCTACGCCCATCACTTCCCCGGTAGAGCGCATTTCCGGCCCCAGAATCGGGTCGACGCCCGGGAATTTGTTGAACGGCAGCACCACTTCTTTCACCGAGTAGTACGGCGGGATAATTTCTTCGGTCACGCCCTGCTCAACCAGCGTTTTGCCCGCCATCACGCGCGCGGCCACTTTGGCCAGCGGCACGCCGGTCGCTTTGGACACGAACGGCACGGTACGCGCGGCGCGCGGGTTGACTTCAATCAGGTAGACTTCGTTGTCTTTCACCGCGAACTGCACGTTCATCAGACCGCGCACCTGCAGCTCGAACGCCAGTTTTTCCACCTGGCGACGCATCACGTCCTGAATTTCCTGGCTCAGGGTGTACGCCGGCAGTGAGCACGCGGAGTCGCCGGAGTGCACGCCCGCCTGCTCGATGTGCTCCATGATGCCGCCAATCAGCACGCGCTCGCCGTCGCAGATAGCATCGACGTCCACTTCCACCGCGTCGTCCAGGAAGCGGTCCAGCAACACCGGCGCATCGTTGGACACGCTGACCGCGGTCTGGAAATAACGGCGCAGGTCGGTTTCGTCATAGACGATTTCCATCGCCCGGCCGCCCAGCACGTAGGAAGGACGCACTACCAGCGGATAGCCGATGCCCGCCGCCTTCTCGACCGCCTGCTCGATGGCGGTAACGGTGGCGTTGGCCGGCTGCTTCAGGCCCAGGCGGTTGACCGCCTGCTGGAAGCGTTCGCGGTCTTCGGCACGGTCGATGGCGTCCGGGCTGGTGCCGATGATCGGCACGCCTGCGGCTTCCAGCTCACGCGCCAGCTTCAGCGGGGTCTGGCCGCCGTACTGTACGATAACGCCTTTCGGTTTCTCGATGCGCACGATTTCCAGCACGTCTTCCAGGGTCACCGGCTCAAAGTACAGGCGGTCCGAGGTGTCGTAGTCGGTGGAGACGGTTTCCGGGTTACAGTTGACCATGATGGTCTCGTAACCGTCTTCGCGCAGCGCCAGAGAGGCGTGCACGCAGCAGTAGTCAAACTCGATGCCTTGGCCGATACGGTTCGGCCCGCCGCCTAACACCATCACTTTCGGCCGGTCGTTGGTCGGGTTGGACTCGCACTCTTCTTCATAGGTGGAGTACATGTAGGCGGTGTCGGTGGCGAATTCCGCCGCGCAGGTATCCACGCGCTTGTACACCGGATGCAGACCGTGGCTGTGACGCAGCTTGCGAATTTCGCTCTCGGCGACACCGGCTAGCTTGGCCAGACGCGCATCGGCGAAGCCCTTGCGCTTCAACGTGCGCAGGAAGTCTTTGTCCAGGCCGTTGATGCCCGCTTCGGCTACCTGCTCTTCCAGGCGCACCAGCTCTTCAATCTGCACCAGGAACCAGCGATCGACGTTGGTCAGGTTGAAGACGCCGTCGACCGACAGACCGGCGCGGAAGGCGTCGGCGATGTACCAGATGCGGTCGGAACCGGCGTCTTTCAGCTCGCGGCGGATTTTGGTCAGCGCTTCCGGATCGTCCAGGCTCACTTTCGGATCGAAGCCGGTGGCGCCCACTTCCAGACCGCGCAGCGCTTTCTGCAGCGACTCCTGCTGGGTGCGGCCGATGGCCATCACTTCGCCGACCGACTTCATCTGGGTAGTCAGACGATCGTTGGCGCCGGCGAACTTCTCGAAGTTGAAGCGCGGGATCTTGGTCACGACGTAGTCGATGGACGGCTCGAACGACGCCGGAGTGCGGCCGCCGGTGATGTCGTTCATCAGCTCATCGAGGGTATAGCCCACCGCCAGTTTGGCGGCGATCTTGGCGATCGGGAAACCGGTGGCTTTCGACGCCAGCGCCGAAGAGCGCGACACGCGCGGGTTCATCTCGATGACGATCAGGCGGCCGGTTTTCGGGTTAACCGAGAACTGCACGTTGGAGCCGCCGGTTTCAACGCCGATCTCACGCAGCACCGCCATCGAGGCGTTGCGCATGATTTGGTATTCCTTGTCGGTCAGGGTCTGGGCCGGCGCAACGGTGATCGAGTCGCCGGTGTGGATGCCCATGGCGTCGAAGTTTTCGATGGAGCAAACGATGATGCAGTTGTCGTTCTTATCACGCACCACTTCCATCTCATACTCTTTCCAACCGATCAGCGATTCGTCGATCAGCAGCTCGTTGGTCGGCGACAGGTCCAGACCGCGTTCGCAGATCTCTTCGAACTCTTCGCGGTTGTAGGCGATGCCGCCGCCGGTGCCGCCCATGGTAAAGGAAGGACGGATAATGCACGGGAAGCCGACGTCAGCGGCTACCGCCAGCGCTTCTTCCATGGTGTGCGCGATGCCGGAACGCGCGGTATCCAAACCGATTTTCTTCATCGCCACGTCGAAACGGCGGCGGTCTTCGGCCTTGTCGATGGCATCGGCGGTCGCGCCGATCATGGTGACGCCGAACTCGGCCAGCACGCCTTGACGCTCCAGCTCCAGCGCGCAGTTCAGCGCCGTCTGGCCGCCCATGGTCGGCAGCACCGCATCCGGGCGCTCTTTTTCGATGATCTTGCGCACCACTTCCCAGTGGATCGGCTCAATGTAGGTCGCGTCGGCCATCTCCGGGTCGGTCATGATGGTCGCCGGGTTGGAGTTGACCAGAATGACGCGGTAGCCCTCTTCGCGCAGCGCTTTACACGCCTGGGCGCCCGAGTAGTCGAACTCACACGCCTGGCCGATAACGATCGGACCCGCGCCGAGGATCAGGATGCTTTTTATGTCTGTACGTTTTGGCATTTTTTACTGCTCCTGATTATTTGGCGTTAGAACGGTAAGTCTCAATCAGTTCGATAAAGTGATCGAACAGCGGCGCGGCGTCGTGCGGGCCTGGGCTGGCTTCCGGGTGCCCCTGGAAGCTGAACGCCGCCTTGTCGGTGCGGTGAATGCCCTGCACCGTGTGGTCGAACAGCGATTTGTGCGTCACGCGCAGATTCGCCGGCAGGTTGTTTTCATCTACCGCAAAGCCGTGGTTCTGCGCGGTGATCATCACGGTGTTGTTGTCCAGATCCTTCACCGGGTGGTTGCCGCCGTGGTGGCCGAGCTTCATCTTCATGGTTTTCGCCCCGCTGGCCAGCGCCAGCAGCTGGTGACCCAGACAGATGCCGAACACCGGAATGTCGGTTTCCAGGAACTGTTTGATGGCGGCGATGGCGTAGTCGCACGGCTCCGGGTCGCCCGGGCCGTTGGACAGGAAGATGCCGTCCGGATTCATTTTCAGCACTTCGTCGGCTGGGGTCTGCGCCGGCACCACGGTCAGGCGGCAGCCGCGATCCACCAGCATGCGCAAGATGTTGCGCTTGGCGCCGTAGTCGTAAGCCACCACGTGGAACGGCAGTTCCGCGGCGGTTTTGGCTTCCGGCAGATCGCCTTCAAGCGTCCAGCTGCCTTGCTGCCAGCTGTAGGCCTCTTGAGTGGTGACCTCTTTCGCCAAATCCATGCCCTTCAACCCCGGGAAGCCTTGCGCCTTGGCCAGGGCCAGCGCGGCGTCCGGCGAATCGGCGGCAACGATGCAGCCGTTCTGGGCGCCTTTTTCGCGCAGCAGGCGGGTCAATTTACGGGTATCGATATCGGCGATCGCCACGATGTTGTGACGCTTGAGGTAGTCGGACAGGCTTTCTTCACTGCGGTAGTTGCTGGCGATCAGCGGGAGGTCACGAATGACGAGGCCTTGGGCGTGTACTGCGGAGGATTCTTCGTCGGAAGCATTGGTGCCGACATTGCCGATATGAGGATAAGTAAGAGTAACGATCTGGCGGGAATAGGAAGGATCAGTGAGGATTTCTTGATAACCGGTCATCGACGTATTGAAGACCACTTCCCCCACTGCCGTTCCCTCTGCCCCGATGGCCCGACCGTGGAATTGGGTTCCGTCTTCCAGAACCAATAGCGCTGACTTTATCAAAACATCCTCCGAGGAATAATCAATCACAATATTTGCATATTAATTCAGATATCGCGATCTAAATCAATGCAAAAACCGTCCGCGAGGCCAATTTTTGGCAAATTGGGCGCATTTTAATGATGAGTGCCTGGCTTGTCTACCCAAACTGCCAATTTTTGTTTTATTTTTGCAGTTCTCGGCGCTCATGTGCCGTGAGCGGCGATAAAAACACAGAAAACCGGGGCTAGGAAACGGTTGCGGGGAAGAATGACGGAAAACGCGGCCAGAATGGGACGAAAAAGACGCTAAAAAAGCTGTAAGCGGAAAAAACGGAGGTAATCAGCAGGATAAACACACAAAAACAACCACTTCAATGACAAAGTAAACAAAACATAATATTTATCATGTTAAAAAAAAGGACAATAAAATTATTGCCCTATTATCATAGCATTATGATCAACACAACCACATCACGATGGTATTCAATTTAGTTATATCTGGTCCAAACTTAGCACATCGCGCATATCAAACAGGCCTTTATCCCGGTTATGCAACCAGGAAGCCGCGCGCACCGCGCCGCTGGCAAAAGTCATACGGCTTGAGGCCTTATGGGTGATTTCCACCCGTTCACCGATGTCGGCGAACATCGCGGTGTGCTCGCCGACGATGTCGCCGGCGCGAATGGTGGCAAAGCCGATGCTTTTCGGATCGCGTTCGCCGGTATGGCCTTCGCGCGCATAGACCGCACAGCTTTTCAGATCGCGCCCCAGCGCGCCGGCGATCGCTTCGCCCATGGCCAACGCCGTGCCCGACGGCGCATCCACTTTGTGGCGATGGTGCGCCTCAACGATTTCGATATCGGTATAGTCGCCCATCACCTGCGCGGCCTTCTCAAGCAGTTTCAGCACCAGGTTGACGCCGACGCTGAAGTTGGCGGCGAACACGATGCCGATATGCTGCGCCGCATCGCGGATCGCCTGCTTGCCGGCGTCATCAAAGCCGGTGGTACCAATCACCATCGCCTTATGGTGCGCCACGCAAAATTCCAGGTAGCCCAGGGTGCTTTCAGGGCGGGTGAAGTCGATCAGAATGTCGAACTCGCTCGCCACGTTATCCAGACTGTCGCTCACCTTGACGCCCAGCACGCCGATGCCCGCCAGCTCGCCGGCGTCGACGCCGATCAGGCTTGAACCCGGGCGCGACAGCGCCGCTCCCAACACCACGCCTTCCGCCTGCTGCACCGCCTGGATCAACTGACGGCCCATCCGGCCGCCGGCGCCCGCAATCGCAATGCGGATTTGTGAATCACTCATGCTTGCTCTCTTCTTGTTTTGACGCCTATCCCATTAGGCTATCGATTCAGGGTAACCGTCCCACTTCAGCGTCGCCAGAGGATTCATTTCATAATTAGAAAATTATGATATTCCCCCGCTTTCATCAGCGGCGCTGTCGTGAGATTAACATTCAACCGATTTGGCGGCCTGCGACGATTGTACATAATCATGCAGTTTCCATGGCAAGAAAATGCAGAAAAAAGGCGCCGAAAACGGCGCCTGGGGAAAGGAACACTGCGAGGTCAGGCGGTAATGGCGGCCACTTCGTTGGCGATCGCCGTGAGCGCATCGTGGCGGGCATAGTCCTCACGCACCAGCGCTGCGCGTTGCCGATAGATCGGCTGCTGCAGAATACGCGACGCCGCCGCCAGGATCTGTTCTGCGCTCGGCGTGCTGGTGTGCAGACTGATGCCGCAGCCGGCGGCCACCACGCGCGCGGCCGCCTCCAGCTTGTCCTCGCCGGTGCCGGCGACAATCAGCGGCACGCCGCTGTCCAGCGCATAGTTGATCGAGCCGTAACCGCCGTTGGTGATCAGCAGCGCCGCCTGCGGTAACCAGTGTTCGAAGGAGATGAACGCCCGCACTCGGGCGTTGTCCGGCAACGCGTCCATCAGCCCTTCGGTCGCTCGCCCGCCGGTGGTGGCCAACACCCGCACCGGCAGATGCGCCAGCGCCTGCAGCGTCGGCACGATCAGCTGATGCAGATCGACATTGGCCAGCGTGCCCTGAGACACGATCACCAGCGGCCGACGATCGTCCTCCTCCCACAGCGCCTCTTCCGCGGCCGGTTGACCACCGCTGCGCAGCGGCCCGACGAAGCGCACACCGCTCGGCAGGTCGTCGCGCTCATATTCCAGCGCCGTGGTGGCCAACTGCAGGAAACGCTCGCAGCCGCCGATCAGCGCATCGGTAAACGGGCGATTCAGCGGCCGCCCGCCCGCTTGCACCAGCGCGGCATCAAAGCTTTGCTGCACCTCATCAAGCAACACCCGCGTCGCTTCATCCACCAATTGCTCGCGGGTCAGCGCCCGCGGCAGCAGCGCCGGCGGGATGCGCGGGCCATAGAAAATGGCGTCGCGCGAAGAATACGACAGCGGCGTGACGCCGATCCCGAAGACCGGCGGCCGTTCGGCGGACTGCAGCAGCGGCAGCACGCCGTAGAAGCAGTTCTCCACCATCAGCAGATCGGTCTTTTCGGCGGCGATGGCCGCACGCAGCTGACGATCCAACAGTGGGATCGGCGCGGCGAAGAAATCTTTCAGCGCCAGCGCCATCTGCGCATTGCCCGGCGGCAGCGCGGCGCGCTCGGGGAAATGCGCCTCCAGGTGGCGATAGTCGAAATCCACCTGCGCGTCGAACGGCACGAAGCTCGCCCCAGCCGCTTCGGCGCGTTCGCGGAACAGCGCGCCGGTCATCACCCGCACCTGATGCCCTTGGGCAACCAGGTGGCGAGCGATGGCCAACATCGGGTAGACGTGCCCCGGAGTGGCGACCGCCGCCATCAGTATCCTTGCCATAATGCTCCTTTACGCTTCTGCGTTGGCCGGCTTAAGCGCCAGATTGGCGCACACCGGGTTGCTCTGAATATGCACGCGCTGCAAATGACGCGCGGAACGGGCAGTAAAGCCCTCACGGCCGTGCAGCAGCGAGAAATTGTCCGCCACCACCACGTCGCCCTGTTGCCACTGATGGGCATAATAGTGCCGCGGATCGTACAGGTGCTGCTGCAGAGTGTGATGGAACTGTTCCTGCTGTTGTTCCGGCACGCCGTGATATTCCAGCGCATGCTGGTTGAGGAATTTTTTCCCCTCCGTCGGCGGTTCATTGTAGCGCATGATCAAGCCCCTGCCGTTCGGGTGCTGCACCACCAACGGCGAACAGACTTCTCCGCCGTAATGCACCACCTGCTTGATGCGGTAGGTGATCGACACCGACAGCCACTGATCCAGCAACGCTTCGTCCGCATTGGCCAGCAGCCGCGTGGTATCGACGAAGGTAGTGCACCCGCCTTCGTCCTGCGACGGCGCCGCCACGCAGTGGAACAGCTGGAACTCGGGGATGGTCGGCTTATACATGCCATCCCAATGCAGCGGGACGTAGCTGCTGTCGAAAATATGATCCTTGGCGTCAGGATGTTCCTTCACGTCCAGCACCGCGCCGAACGGCCACATCATGATCTCGCCCCACTGCTCGGCGTAGCGCGTCAGAACCTCCCCATCGCTGAAACCGGAGTCGAATCCGCGCAGCACCAGCAAGTGGTGCTCCTGCGCCAGCGCTCGCAGCGCCGCCACCGGTAGCTCGCCGATCTTTTGCCCCGGATGCTGCGGCGTCAGGATCGCGCCGAACGGGGTATTCGGTTGGATATGGCAATTAAGCGGTTGGTTGTTCATCAGTATTCTCCTTGCATCGAATGTGCTGCTCACACGGCAACGTGCCGTCAAAAACGCGCCCGTCAGGATTTCGGGCGCAAAAGCATGCAGCGGCCTCAGGCCATCTGCGGTTGTTCGATCAGGTAATGGCTCGGCGTGCCGCGGATCTCTACCAGCTCGCCGTCCAGGCTCTGCGCGTCTTTACGTTTCATCAGCACGAACTGGCCGTTCACGTTGGCTGCCACGCCGTGCCACGGCGTCAGCCAGTCGTCTTTGGTCGGCATCATGTGGATACCCATTTTCAGACTGTCGACCGGCTGCGGGTGAATCGACAGACGGATCGCCGCCGGGAAGTGCTGCGCCAGCAGATTGCCCCAGGCCCAGCTGCGCTGGATCACGCCGCAAGCGCGCTGTTTGGCGTCTTTCTGCAGCGCGGCGTTGGAACCGCTGTAGCCCGGCAGTTGGCTGTCTTCATACAGGAAGCGCGTGATGGCGCGGTACAGCAAGAGGCCCTGTTCGTCCTGCATCAGTTGCTGTTTGATCGCCTCTTCCGATTCGGCATAGCCCTCCACCAACAATCGGCGCAGCAGATCATAATCATCGGTATGCTCCGCCAGGCCTTTGACATCGCCGAGGTTGAACACGCTCAGGTATGTCGCGCCCACTTCATGCAGCAGGCTTTCAATCTCGCGCTGATAGTGGTTGATCGCGTCGTCGCTGACGCGGATCAGATCGCCGAACACGTGACCGTCGGAGCAGATAACGATATGCGCCCCCGGCGGGTAATAGAGCTGAATGCGCTGGCACAGCGAGTTGAGGAAGATCAGCGACAGCCGCTCCGCCATGTCCGGCACCGCACCGATCACCTTGTTGGTGTTGGGCGACTTGGTCGGGAAGGCCGGCAGCACGAATTCGATACGTTGCTCGTTTTCGATGAATGCCCGAATACGCGGCAATTGCACCTGAGTGACCCGCCGTTCTTCTTCGGCGATCGAGGTGTCGTCGCCGGGGAAACGGCGGCGGTATTGCAATAATTCACGTAGGATCTTTAACGATATTTCTTCTTTCTGAGCGCTGTCCACAATGAGCTCCTGTTGCGATGTGGCGCGGGTGTATTATTGATAAGCGCAATAAGATTTATCAAAAAGAGAAAAAATCTCTGCAAAATAATAATCAGCCCGGCGTTTATATGCTTCAGGCAATATAGAAGAGATGGTGCTATATTATTAGCCCGTATAATTCACAATCTTGGTTAAGTTGTGCTTAACAAACTATGAGCAATATTTTAAAACGCATGGCCATTTTCTCAAAAGTGGTCGATTGCGGCGCATTCAGCATGGCGGCAAAAGAATTGGGCATGACGACCTCCGCCGTCAGCCAACATATTCGCCAGCTGGAGGAACATCTGGGCATTCAATTACTGTTGCGATCGACGCGTTCATTGAGTCTGACCGAAGCAGGATTGTGTTTTTATGAAGATTGCCTGCTGATGATCCACGCAGCCGAACGTGGCCAACAACGGATCGCCGCGCTGCGTGGCGAGCTGGTCGGCGAACTGCGTGTCGCCACCTCCACTGAATTCGCCACCCACTATCTGGTGCCGGCGCTGCAAAGCTTCCTCGATGAACACCCGCAGCTTACGCTGCGACTGGAAATCCACGATGAGAAGATAGACCTCATCACGCAACGCATCGATCTGGCGATACGTGGCGGCGTGCTGGCCGACTCCAGCTACGTTTCCACGCGGCTGGCGCGCTGCCGTGAAGTGTTATGCGCCTCACCGGCCTACCTGGCACACCACGGCGTGCCGGATTCACCGCAGGCGCTGAGCCATCACCACTGGGTCACCTTTACACCGCTCGGCAACCCGCAGTTTGTCCGTCTTATCCATCGCGACGGCGGCGAACACCGCATGCGTATGACGGGGCGTTTGTTCACCAACAGCGGTATGGCGATGAAAGAGTTGGCGCTGACCGGCAAGGGGATCATTCGCAATTTCTTCGCCAACGTTGAACGTGAATTGCGCAGCGGTGAGCTGATTGAAATATTGCCTGATTGGCGGTTACCGGAAATTAATTGCTATGCCATTATGCCGCGCAGGGAGATCCAGCCATTAAAAGTCAGACGGTTGCTGGAACATATGAAACTCTATTTGCAGGAGAAGGGATTAACGGCCGTAGAACATATTCGACAGGAATAAAATAAGAAACATCTGCAACATCCATTATTGTAATTATTGTAATCACTTTGCCAACACCGGGCCTCATTTAGATTGCAGCCTAATGATATTCTGATTAATGACTTTTCGCCAGCCTTTATAATTAAATACACCGCCGTTATTTCAAATACTCAGAATAAATTTGACTTTAGTTAGCAGAAAATTTGAATATGCATGGCATGTTATTTTTAACGCGGCACGATTCCAAAAAAAACGGGAAGCCTAAGCTCCCCGCAGTCATCCGCCGGCGCATGTCAGTCAATCTGACGAACGTCCACCCGCAGCTCTTTAGGCACTTCAAACACGATGTTCTCTTCACGCCCGCTGATTTCATGCACGTCCAGGCCGCCCAGCGCTTTCAGGCGAGAAATCACCTCCTGCACCAGCACGTCCGGTGCCGAGGCGCCGGCGGTAACGCCGATATTGCGCGCTTCGCTCAGCCAGCTCTCCTGAATATCCGCCGCCGAATCGATCAGATAAGCCGGTTTGCCCACGCGCTGCGCCAGTTCAGCCAGACGGTTAGAGTTGGAAGAGTTCTTTGACCCCACCACCAGCACCACATCCGCATCGCCTGCCAGGTTACGCACCGCTTCCTGACGGTTGGTGGTGGCGTAGCAAATGTCATCCTTACGCGGACCGATAATGCTCGGGAAGCGCTGACGCAGCGCGTCAATCACGTCCGAGGTATCATCAACCGACAGCGTGGTCTGCGTCATGAAGCACAGATTGCTTTCGTCTTTCACCTGCAGCTTCCACACGTCTTCCGGCGATTCGACCAGGTACATGCCGCCCTTCGGGTTGCTGTACTGGCCCATGGTGCCTTCCACCTCCGGATGACCGGCATGGCCAATCAGAATCGCTTCGGTGCCGCGGCGGCTGGCGCGCGCCACTTCCATATGCACCTTGGTCACCAATGGGCAAGTGGCGTCGAACAACATGGTCAGATCGCGCGCCTTGGCTTCGGCGCGTACCGCCTGAGACACGCCGTGCGCCGAGAAGATCAGGATAGAACCGTCCGGCACTTCGGCGATCTCTTCGATAAACACGGCGCCCCGCTCACGCAGGCTGTCAACCACGTAGCGGTTGTGCACCACTTCATGCCGTACGTAGATCGGCGCGCCATACAGCTCCAGCGCACGTTCCACGATGCTGATCGCACGATCAACCCCGGCGCAGAAGCCACGCGGGTTAGCCAGCAATATTTGCATGCGTCTCCTCCTGCTGCGGATCGATCTCCAGCACTTCAATGTCGAAGGTCACCGGATGGCCCGCCAGCGGATGGTTGAAATCGACGGTGATTGAATCCTCCGCCACCGCGCGCACCACGCCCGGCATTTCGCTGCCGTCGATGGCGGTAAACAGCATGATGGTACCCACGTCCGGCACGCCGGTTTCCGCGAAGTCGCGGCGCGAGAAGAACTGGACCAGATCCGGGTTCTCCGCGCCGAACGCCGCTTCCGGCTGCAGGGTAAAGGCACACTTGTCGCCCGCTCGCAGGCCGAGCAGTTGCGCTTCCAGCGGCGCCGACAGGCTGCCGTCACCCAGACGGAACAGCGCCGGTTTGCCGCTGCTGCGGGTAGATTCGGCGGTAGAACCGTCTTCCAGTTTCAGCGTAAAGTGAACCAGCACTGCGCTGTCACTGATAACCTGAGCCGTCATATTACTCACCTTTACTCTTTGCGCCTTTGTTCGCCGGCGACAGGAAACCTTCCAGCACGATCATCGCCGCACCCACGCAGATAAAGCTGTCCGCCAGATTGAAGGTCGGGTAGTGCCAGTCACCGACGTAGAAGTCGATGAAATCGACCACAAAACCGTGCCACAGGCGATCGAACAGGTTGCCCAACGCCCCACCGATGATGAAGGCGTAGGCGATGTTGTTCAGCTTCTGCTGCGCCGCGCTGCGGTACATCATCACCAGCAGCACCGCGACGATGGCGATGGCGATGCCGGCGAAGAACCAGCGCTGCCAACCGCCGTGATCGGCCAGGAAGCTGAACGCAGCGCCGTAGTTGCGCGCGTAAAACAGGTTGAACGACGGGATCAACGGCTGGGACTGGCCCAGCGTAAAGTTAGCGAGGATCCACTGCTTGCTGCCGAAATCCAGCGCCAGCACCGCCACTACAACCCACAGCCAACGCAGGCCGGTCGAACAAATTGGTTTACTCATCAGGCGCGAGTTCTCAGGCAAAGTTACGCTTCTCGCCGTCACCGGCGACGTTGCTCACACAGCGGCCGCAGATGTCTGCGTGCTCCGCCACCAGACCGATATCGGTGGTGTAATGCCAGCAGCGCGGGCACTTCTCACCTGGCGCCGTGCTGAAGGCGATCTTCAGCCCTTTCAGCAGCTCGGAGGCCTGCGCGTCGGCCGGCGCATCCGCCAATGGCGCAACGCTTGCCGCGGAGGTCAGCAGCACAAAGCGTAGCTCATCCTGCAGGCTGTTCAGGCGAGCCGCTAGCTCGCTGTCGGCATACAGCGTCACCGCCGCTTCCAGCGAACCACCGAGGCGTTTGTCGGCACGCGCCTGCTCCAGCACCTTGTTCACTTCGCCGCGCACTTTCAGCAGCTCAGCCCAGAAAGCGTCGTTCATCGGCTCGCCTTCCGCCAGCCCGAACAGGCCGTCGTACCACTCTTCGGTGAACACGTACTGCGCGCGTTTGCCCGGCATGAAGCCCCAGATCTCGTCTGCGGTGAACGACATGATCGGCGCCATCCAGCGCACCAGCGCTTCCACGATGTGATACAGCGCGGTCTGGCAGCTGCGGCGGGCGACGCTGTCGCTCTTGGCGGTGTACTGGCGATCCTTGATGATATCCAGGTAGAAGGAGCCCATCTCGACCGAACAGAACTGCATCAGACGCTGCACCACTTCATGGAAATCGTAGTTGGCGTAAGCCTGTTCGATATCCTGCTGCGCCGCCAGCGCGCGGCCGACCGCCCAGCGATCCAGCACCACCATGTCTTCAGGCGCCACGCAGTCGGTGCTCGGCTCGAACCCGTTCAGGTTGGCCAGCAGGAAGCGCGCGGTGTTGCGGATGCGGCGGTAAGAGTCGGCGGAACGCTTGAGGATCTCGTCGGATACCGCGATCTCGCCGGTGTAATCGGTCGACGCCACCCACAGACGCAGAATGTCGCCGCCGAGCTTGTTCATCACGTCCTGCGGGCTGACGGTGTTGCCGATCGACTTGGACATCTTGCGGCCCTGGCCGTCGACGGTGAAGCCGTGAGTCAGCACTTCCTTGTAAGGCGCCTTGCCCTTCATCGCGGTGGAGATCATCAGCGATGACATGAACCAGCCGCGGTGTTGGTCGGAGCCCTCCAGATACATGTCGGCGCCGTGGCCGATGAATTCAGGGCGCACATCGACAACAGAGGCGTGGGTAGAACCGGAATCGAACCACACGTCCAGCGTATCCGGCACTTTCACGTAGTCGGCGGCTTCCGCGCCGAGGATGTCGGCCGCGTCCAGATCCCACCAGGCCTGAATGCCGTCT
Source organism: Serratia sp. OLAL2 (assembly GCF_002752475.1). Classification (NCBI taxonomy): domain Bacteria; kingdom Pseudomonadati; phylum Pseudomonadota; class Gammaproteobacteria; order Enterobacterales; family Yersiniaceae; genus Serratia; species Serratia sp. OLAL2. The sequence continues at coordinate 186,722 of NZ_MSTL01000016.1, forward strand.
TGCTCGACGCGCTTGGCCACTTCTTCCATCAGCTCAACGGTGCGCGGGTGCAGCTGCTCGGTCTCTTTGTGCACGAACAGCGACATCGGTACGCCCCAGGTGCGCTGACGCGAGATGCACCAGTCCGGGCGGTTGGCCACCATCATTTCGATGCGCGCCTGGCCCCAATCCGGGATCCACTGCACGCCCTTGATCTCTTCCAGCGACTGCTGACGCAGGCCTTTCTGATCCATGCTGATGAACCATTGCGGCGTGGCGCGGAAGATGATTGGCGTCTTGTGGCGCCAACAGCACGGATAGCTGTGCAGGAACTTCTCGACGTGCAGCAACGCGCCTTTGTCACGCAGCAGATCGACGATCAGATCGTTAGCCTTGAAAACAAACTTGCCGTCCAGTAGCGGGTAAGTGCCGGTCAGGTAGCAGCCGTTCGGCCCTACCGGGTTGGCCACTTCCAGGCCGTATTTCTGGCCGATCACGAAGTCGTCCGGGCCGTGGCCTGGCGCGGTGTGCACCGCACCGGTACCGGCGTCCAGCGTCACGTGCTCGCCGAGGATCGCTGGCACGTCGAAGTCCATGAACGGATGTTTGAAGCGCAACAGCTCCAGATCGGCGCCTTTGCAGCTGCCCAGCACCGTCCACTCGGTGATGCCGGCGCGTTTCATCACGCTTTCCACCAGTTCGGCCACCAGGATCAGGCACTGGCCGTCAACCTGCACCAGTTGATAGGTGAAGTCCGGGTGCAGCGAGATCGCCCGGTTGGCCGGCAGGGTCCACGGGGTGGTGGTCCAGATAACCAGCGAGATGGCGCCGTTGAAGTGGCTCACGCCAAACTTGGCCGCCACGGCAGCCGCGTCGGCCGCATGGAAGGTCACGTCGATCGACGGCGAAGTCTTGTCGTAGTACTCCACTTCCGCTTCCGCCAGCGATGAGCCGCAGTCGGTGCACCAGTGAACCGGCTTGGCGCCTTTCAGCAGGTGGCCGTTGCTGATGATCTTGCCCAGCGCGCGGATAATGTTAGCTTCGGTTTTGAAATCCATGGTCAGGTAGGGACGATCCCAGTCGCCCAGCACGCCCAGGCGGATGAAGTCCTTCTTCTGACCTTCAACCTGCTCGGCCGCGTACTCGCGGCACTTCTGGCGGAACTCGGCCGCCGTCAGCTTCTCGCCCGGTTTGCCGTACAGCTGTTCCACCTTCAGTTCGATCGGCAGGCCGTGGCAATCCCAACCCGGCACATAAGGCGAGTCGAAGCCGGCCATCCCTTTCGACTTGATGATAATGTCTTTGAGAATCTTGTTAACCGAGTGACCAATGTGAATGCTGCCGTTCGCATACGGAGGGCCGTCATGCAAAATGAAGGTTTTTTTGCCCTTTTTGGCAGTACGAATAATCCCGTACAGATCCTGTTCATACCAACGTTGCAGCATGCCAGGTTCGCGCTTGGCGAGATCGCCGCGCATCGGGAACCCTGTTTCCGGCAAGTTCAGGGTATTCTTGTAGTCACTCATTAGATTCTCGGTTCCGTTTTCGGCTATAGAGATTAAACCGGTGTCTGTAGCCCGAAGAACTTCCGGGCCGTCACCACATCATTGGCGATTTGCTGCTTCAGGGCATCGAGCGAAGCAAACCGTTGTTCATTGCGCAATTTTGCGCGGAGCACCACCTCAATATGGCGCCCGTAAAGATCCATTGTGACATCCAGCAGATGCACTTCCAGCTGCTGGCGCACGCCGGCGACGGTCGGACGCGTGCCGATGTTGGCCACGCCCGGCAGCGGCTGCGGCCCCAGGCCGTACACCTCCACCGCATACACCCCTTTCACCGGCGCCACCAGGCGCTTGAGCGGCAGGTTGGCGGTCGGGAAGCCGATGGTGCGGCCCAGCTCATCGCCGTGCACCACGCGCCCGGAGATGCTGTACGGGTGGCCCAGCAGGGTCTCTGCCAGCGGCAGATCGTCCTCGCTCAGCGCGGTGCGGATCGCGGTGCTGCTGATGCGCCGCTCGCCTTCGCGGAAGGTCGGGGTACTGACCACGTCGAAGCCGTACTCTTTTCCGGCCTGCTGCAATAGCGGAAAATCGCCCTGACGCCCGGCGCCAAAGCGAAAATCATCCCCCACCATCAGGAATTTGACGCCCAGTTTTTCCACCAGCAGCTCGGCGACGAACGCCTGCGCGGTGTTGGCGGCGAAACGCGGATCGAACTTGACGCACAGCAGGTAATCGACGCCCGCCTGCGCCAGGTAGTTGGCCTTGTCGCGCAGGCGCGTCAAACGGGCCGGCGCCTTGTCTGCGGCGAACATCTCCAGCGGCTGCGGCTCAAAGATCATGACCATCACCGGCAGCCCGAGGCGTTGCCCTTGTTGCTTCAACTGCTCCAGCAACGCCTGATGACCGCGATGTACGCCGTCGAAGTTGCCGATGGTGAGCACGCAACCATGGTGGCGCGCCCGGATATTGTGAATGCCGCGAATTAGCTCCATAGCTGGCTCAAAACAGTGGAAATCGGCGGATTATACCTTGTACAGCCGGTAAGGTTAACCCGCGATTGGTGCCTTTATGTAATAGACATACCATACCGGAGATAATCTGCGCGTGAAACGGCTTCGCCGCAGTTTATCCGGCGCCACCGGGCCGATTCTCGACCGCGGCCAACGGCTTGCGTCCGCCGCGGCAAAACATTGGCGAATTTTCTCGCGAAACACTGTATTCCCAAGAGCGAAGCTGGTAAAATCCTGCGCCATCACAACGTAGCGAGTGCCGCCTGTACAAACGGCGCTTATTTGCACAAATCCATTGACAAACGAAGGCTAAAAGGGCATATTCCTCGGCCTTTGAATTGTCCTCAATAGAATATATTTGGGAGTTGGACCTTGGCTAATATCAAATCAGCTAAGAAACGCGCCGTACAGTCTGAGAAACGCCGCAAGCATAACGCAAGCCGTCGCTCAATGGTGCGTACCTTCATCAAGAAGGTAGACGCAGCTATCGCAGCTGGCGACAAAGAAGCAGCACAAAATGCATTCCTGGTAATGCAGCCACTGGTGGACCGTCAGGCAGCTAAAGGCCTGATCCACAAAAACAAAGCAGCGCGTCATAAGTCAAACCTGACTGCACGCATCAACGCAATGCAGTAAGCATTTCGTTATCTGCTTGATAAAAAAACCGGCTCAGGCCGGTTTTTTTACGCCCTGCGTTCAGTGAACCGCTAGCAGGAAAACAGCGCCGAGAAGTCTTTGTTGCAGACGCGCTGCACCGCCGGATGCTGGATCATGCGCTCGGCGAAGATGATGTAATACTCTTCCTGCACGCTGTCTATACGTCCAATCTCCACCACGTTATCATCGTTGTAGGTATCCTGCGCATACAGCGTCGGCGCTACGAAGATCGCGTTGTGGTACATGCCGAAAGCCTTCATCAGCGCCGCATCGTCGAACTCGCCCAGAATCTCCACCTGGATGCCCTGCGTATTGAACCAGTTGAGCAGTTTGCGCCCCAGCATCGAACGGCGGCCGGGGATCAGCAACTTGCGCTGCTCCAGGCAGGCCGGGAACGGCAACTCCGGCGCCGGCTGGCGACAGAAGAAGCTGATGCCGCACTCGCCCAGCTTCAGCGAGAACAGCCCTTCCTGCTGGCTGGAGTCCACCGGGCAATCCGACAGGATCATATCCAGCTTGTGCTGGCTGAGCTGCTCCAGCAGCATCTCGTGCGTCGATTCAAAACAACGCAGGTGGATCTGTTCGTTGTCCACCACCACCGCCGTTTCCAACACCTGGCTGACCAGGCGCTTCGACAGCGCGTCCGCCACGCCGACGTCGAACAGCAGATTCGACTCTTTGCGATAGTTGACGATATCCAGCATTTCCTGGCTGAGCATAAACATCTTGTCAGCATAGCGGAACACCAACTGCCCCAGCTCCGAAGGCACCAACCCGCGCCCCTGGCGTTTGAACAGCTTGCCGTCCAACCGCTCTTCCAGCGCCTTGATCTGGCCGGTGATGGTCTGCGGCGTCAGAAACAACGCTTCAGCGGCGCCGACCACGGAACCGGCCTTGCAGACCTGCCAGAAATAGTAAAGGTGATTAAAGTTGATATGCGACATCCTCACGAGCGGCTCTCCTTAACAACGTTTCGCAGCGGCAAACGGTGTGCCGTGACGAGCGACAAACTTCCTTTCCCTGCTTCAGACAACGTATAGCCCCATTAGTCCCAACGAAGAACGGCCGAAGCTGCACATATTTTATACCGTACAGCTCCGACCAGCCATTTTATTATGTGCCCTTACCGGGCACATTCAGGATTAACGTACGCGCGGCAACGCCAGACGCAGCAATCCATACCCTACCACCGCCGCAGCCGTCGAGCCCAACAGGATCCCCAGACGGGAATAGGTGCTGAGCGCCATATCCGCCTCGCCGAACGCCAGCGAGGCGATAAAAATCGACATGGTGAAACCAATACCGCAAAGCACCGAAACGGCAAATACCTGTTTGAAGCCGATGCCTTCAGGCAAACGGGCGATGCCCATTTTCACCGCCAGCAGGCTGAAGAGGAAAATCCCCAGCGGCTTACCGATAAACAAGCCAGCCGCAATCCCGACCGGCAGCAGCGACGTCAATCCTTCCAGCGATACGCCCTGCAAAGAGACCCCGGCGTTAGCGAAAGCGAACAGCGGCAGGATCATAAACGCGACCCACGGGTGCAGCTCATGCTCCAGCGTTTCCGATGGCGATGGCCCCTTCTTGACGTTCAGCGGGATCATAAAGCCGACGATCACCCCGGCCAACGTCGCGTGCACCCCGGACTTGAGGATCGCCACCCACAACACCAGGCCAACCATCATATACAGCGAGGTTTTTCCCACGCCACGCCAGTTCATCACCGCCAGCAGCACCGTCGCCGCCGCTGCCACGCCCAGCGCCACCATCGACACTTCGTGGGTGTAGAACAGCGCGATGATGATAATCACGCCCAGGTCATCGATGATCGCCAACGCCAGCAGGAATACTTTCAGGCTGGTCGGCACGCGGTTGCCCAGCAGCGCCATTACGCCCAGCGCGAAGGCGATATCGGTCGCGGCCGGGATTGCCCACCCCTGGCGAGTGACTTCATCCGCGCCGTTGAATAACAGGTAAATCAGCGCCGGCGCCAGCATGCCGCCCAGTGCGGCGATCGCCGGAAACACCGCCTTGTCACGCCCGGACAGCGAGCCTTGCATCAGCTCGCGCTTGACCTCGAGCCCCACCACCAGGAAGAAGATGGCCATCAGGCCGTCGTTGATCCACAGCAGCAGCGGCTTGGCGATCTCCAGCGAAGCAATTTTCACCATCACCGGCAGGTTAAGAAATGCCTGATAGATCCCCTGCGCCGGGCTGTTGGCCATGATCAGGGCGACGATCGCCGCCGCGATCAGAATGATGCCGCCCGCGGCTTCCTGACGTAAAAATTGACGAATGATGTTGGTCACAGTACGTCTCTCCAAATCTGTGCAGGACGTAGCGCCCTGCGAACCACAGTCATGAAGTGAGTATAGAGGGCGTTTTAGTTCGAAAAAATAAGTTTATAAATGCTAAATAACTCGAAAAAACCGATCAAAAGCACGAGTAAATCACATTATTCTTAGGGAATGAGCGTTGTAGCACGCAAATAAAAACCCCGGGCAAATGCCCGGGGTTCTAACATAAACCAACAGAAACAGAAGGTTAGCGAGTCAGATCGTCAAAGAACTTTTTCACCCCGTCGAAGAAGCTCTTCGAGCGCGGGCTGTTCTTGTCGCCGGATGGGCCGCCCAGGCTCTCTTCCAGCTCACGCAGCAGTTGCTTCTGCTTGTCGTTCAGATTGACCGGTGTTTCCACCACTACGCGGCACAGCAGGTCGCCCTGGCTGCCGCCACGCACCGATTTCACACCCTTGCCGCGCATGCGGAACAGCTTGCCGGTTTGGGTCTCCGAAGGCACCTTCAGTTTCACCCGGCCATCCAGCGTCGGCACTTCAATCTCGCCGCCCAGCGCCGCCATGGCGAAGTTGATCGGCACTTCACAGTACAGGTTGTTGCCTTCACGCTCGAAGATCGGGTGCGCCTTCACCTGCACCTGAACGTACAGATCGCCCGCCGGTGCGCCGTGCTCGCCGGCTTCGCCTTCACCCGCCAGGCGGATGCGGTCGCCAGTATCGACGCCGGCCGGAATTTTCACCGACAGCGTTTTGGATTTCTCAACCCGGCCGTGGCCGTGGCACTTGTTGCACGGATCTTTGATGATCTGGCCGCGGCCATGGCAGTGTGGACACGCCTGCTGCACGGTGAAGAAGCCCTGACGCATTTGCACCTGGCCTTGACCGTGACAGGTTGGGCAGGTGACCGGTGAACTGCCCGGCTTGGCGCCGCTGCCGTGGCAGACGTCGCACTCTTCCAGCGTCGGGATGCGGATCTCTTTGGTGACGCCACGTACCGCTTCCTCGAGGGTCAGCTCCATGTTATAGCGCAGATCAGAACCGCGGCTGGCGCGCTGACGGCGGCCTCCGCCGAAGATATCGCCAAACACGTCGCCAAAGATATCGCTGAAGTCGGCACCGCCGCCAAAGCCGCCGCCGCCCATGCCGCCCTGTTCAAAGGCCGCGTGGCCATACTGGTCGTAGGCCGCGCGTTTCTGGTCGTCGGTCAGGACTTCGTAAGCTTCTTTAACTTCTTTAAACTTGGTTTCGGCGTCTTGTTCCTGGTTGCGGTCAGGATGGTATTTCATCGCCAGGCGTTTATACGCCTTTTTGATCTCACGTTCATCCGCCGTCTTGCTGACGCCGAGAATCTCGTAATAGTCTTTCTTCGCCATTCTTTCGCTTACCCTTAACATGCGTGCACGGGCGCAGAGTTGCCTCGACGCCCGTGCTGGTTTCCGGTAGCGGCATCTCGGCCGCCCCGTGCCCGCTTAAGGGCGATTATTTTTTGTCTTTAACTTCTTCGAACTCAGCGTCAACCACGTCGTCGTCTTTCTGCGCCGCGTTGTCCGCGCCGGCGTCAGCACCCTGCTGAGCCTGCTGCGCCTGAGCCATTTCCAGCAGCTTGCCGGAAACCTGCACCAGCGCCTGAGTCTTCGCTTCGATCTCGGCTTTATCTTCGCCTTTCACCGCCGCTTCCAGATCTTTCAGCGCCGCTTCGATCGCCGTTTTATCTTCCGCCGGCAGTTTGTCACCCGCTTCTTCCAGCTGCTTGCGAGTACCGTGGATCAGGTGATCCGCCTGGTTACGCGTCTGTACCAGCTCTTCGAACTTGCGGTCAGCTTCAGCGTTCAGCTCGGCATCGCGCACCATTTTCTGGATTTCGTCTTCGTTCAGGCCAGAAGATGCCTTGATGGTGATCTTCTGCTCACGACCGGTGTTCTTGTCTTTGGCAGACACGTGCAGGATGCCGTCGGCATCGATATCGAAGGTCACTTCGATCTGCGCCATGCCGCGCGGTGCCGCCTGGATGCCGTCCAGGTTGAACTGGCCCAGAGATTTGTTATCGCTGGCGCGCTTACGCTCACCCTGCAGCACGTGGATGGTTACTGCAGACTGGTTGTCTTCCGCAGTAGAGAACACCTGGCTGTGCTTGGTCGGGATCGTGGTGTTTTTGGTGATCAGCGGCGTCATCACGCTGCCCATGGTTTCGATACCCAGCGACAGCGGGGTCACGTCCAGCAGCAGAACGTCCTTCACATCACCGGCCAACACGCCGCCCTGTACCGCAGCGCCTACGGCAACCGCTTCGTCCGGGTTCACGTCTTTACGCGGTTCTTTGCCGAAGAAGTCTGCGACTTTCTTCTGCACCATTGGCATACGGGTCTGGCCGCCCACCAGGATCACGTCCTGGATGTCGGAAACCGACAGGCCTGCGTCTTTCAGCGCCACTTTCAGCGGCTCGATAGAACGCGCAACCAGATCTTCAACCAGAGACTCGAGTTTGGCGCGAGTCACTTTGATGTTCATGTGTTTTGGACCGGTCGCGTCTGCAGTGATGTACGGCAGGTTAACGTCGGTCTGCTGAGCGGAAGACAGTTCAATCTTCGCTTTCTCAGCGGCTTCTTTCAGGCGCTGCATCGCCAGCGGATCGTTGCGCAGATCGATACCCTGATCTTTCTTGAACTCTTCCACCAGGTAGTTGATCAGACGGCTGTCGAAGTCTTCGCCACCCAGGTGGGTGTCACCGTTGGTCGCCAGCACTTCAAAGGTTTTTTCGCCGTCAACGTCGTCGATTTCGATGATAGAGATATCGAAAGTACCGCCGCCCAGGTCATAAACCGCGATGGTGCGGTTGCCGACTTCTTTGTCCAGGCCGTAGGCCAGGGCCGCAGCGGTCGGTTCGTTGATGATACGTTTGACTTCCAGACCCGCGATGCGGCCGGCGTCTTTGGTCGCCTGACGCTGGGCGTCGTTGAAGTAAGCCGGCACGGTGATAACCGCTTCAGTTACCGGTTCGCCCAGGTAATCTTCCGCCGTTTTCTTCATTTTTTTCAGCACTTCCGCAGAGATCTGCGGCGGAGCCATTTTCTGGCCTTTCACTTCCAGCCAGGCGTCGCCATTGTCGGCTTCGACGATTTTGTACGGCATGATCGCTTTGTCGCGCTGCGCTTCTTCATCCTGGAAGCGGCGACCGATCAGGCGCTTGATGGCGAACAGGGTGTTTTCAGGGTTGGTCACTGCCTGACGCTTAGCCGGCTGGCCAACCAGAGTTTCACCGTCCTGGGTATATGCGATAATAGAAGGAGTGGTGCGGTCGCCCTCGGCGTTTTCCAGCACGCGTGCCTTGGCACCATCCATAATTGCTACGCAAGAGTTGGTAGTACCCAGGTCGATACCAATAATTTTGCCCATCTAAACGTCTCCACTAAAAAATTCATAATCAGTCAGGTTGCTAACCTATATGCGGGCGATTTTTTGCTTTTCAACTGCCCGATATCTCAGTGCGACCCGCGGTTAGCAGCTGCGGTTGCAAATAAGATGGGGCCATCCAGCTCGGCATCAAGGGGCAAGGCAAAAAAAATTTCTTTTTTTATCGTCATTCAGATCATTGTTTCCGGCTGCGGGGATCATTATGATGCGCGCGCTCTGATGGAAAACTTCGATTTTTTGGCCATTCAGACCATTTATGATTTTACTTCGCTGTTTCCGTTAATTTTCTGTTATCGCAGAGGACTTATGCACACCAACAAGTTGGCGAATCCCGGCCCTCTCGGCCTGATGGGCTTCGGGATGACCACCGTCTTGCTGAACCTGCACAACGCGGGCTTTTTCCCACTGAACTCCGCCATCATCAGCATGGGGATTTTCTTCGGTGGCCTGGCCCAGATCCTGGCCGGCCTGCTGGAGTACAAGAAGGGCAACACCTTCGGCATGACCGCATTCACCGCCTACGGCAGCTTCTGGCTGAGCCTGGTCGGCCTGCTGCTGCTGCCGCGTCTGGGCCTGGCTGAAGCCACCGAGGCGCACGTGCTGGGCATCTACCTGGCGCTGTGGGGCGTCTTCACCCTGTTCATGTTCTTCGGCACCCTGGCCGCCAACCGCGTGCTGCAGTTCGTGTTCGCCAGCCTCACGCTGCTGTTCGCCTTGCTGGCCGTCGGCAATATCACCGGCAACCACGCACTGCTGACCTTCGCCGGTTATGAGGGCATCATCTGCGGCGCCAGCGCCATTTACCTGGCGATGGCCGAAGTGCTCAACGAGCAATACGACCGCACCGTGCTGCCGATTGGCGAACCGGCCCCGGCCCGCGTCGCGGCCTCGCCGGTCACGGCGTAATCGCCCTTCCCTGACGAAAAAGCCCTGCAGTGCAGGGCTTTTTTTTAGCTGTAGGAATCGGCTCGCCGCTCGCCGGCTTCGCTGTTCAGGTCGCGATGCAGGTAGACGCCGAGCAGCAGCCCGATGAGCGACAGCGCCAGCACATAGTAAGCGGGCGCTAACGGGGTCAATTTCATGATCAGCGTCACAAAAATAGGGGTTAAACCGCCAAAAATAGCGTACGAGACGTTATATGAGAACGAGATGCCGGTAAACCGCACTTCCGCCGGGAAGGCCCGCACCATCACATACGGCACGGCCCCCACCACGCCTACGCTGAAGCCCACCAGCGCATAGCAGGCGAACAACATTTCCGGGCGCACGCCCACCGTTTGATAGAACAGCCAGCTGCAGCCGGCCAGCAGCACACTGCCGACCACCAGCGTTTTGCTGGCGCCGAAGCGATCGGCCGACAAACCGGCGACAATGCAGCCGGCGATCAGCATGATGGTGGCGATACTGTTGGCCTGCAGCGTCAAAGCCGGCGCAATTGCGAACTGTTTTTGCAGATAGGTTGGGGTCATCAGGATCACCACCACGATACCCGCAGAGAGCAGCCAGGTCAGCAGCATCGACACCACCACTTCCCGTTTGTGATTGAGCACCACCGATTTCAGCGGCAGCTCTTCGGCCAGCGCTTTACGCGCCTGCATCTCGATAAAGATTGGCGTTTCCTGCAGCCAGCGGCGCAGGTACATCGCCACCAAGCCGAACATGCCACCCAACAGGAAAGGAATACGCCAGCCGCCGCCGGCGATGCTCTGCGGGCTAAGCGTGGTATTGATCACCGTCGCCACCACCGAACCCAGCAAGATGCCTACCGTCAACCCGGCGGTCAGCGTGCCGCAGGCGAAGCCGATGCGCCGGCGCGGCACGTGTTCGGCGACGAAGACCCAGGCGCCCGGCACCTCACCGCCGATCGCCGCGCCTTGCAGCACGCGCATCAACAGCAGCAGCAGCGGCGCGGCGATGCCGATGCTGGCGTAGGTCGGCAGCAGACCCATCGCCAGCGTCGGCAACGCCATCAGCAGAATGCTCAGGGTAAACATCTTTTTGCGGCCGACCAGATCGCCGAAGTGCGCCATCACGATGCCGCCCAGCGGGCGGGCAAGATAGCCGGCGGCGAAGATGCCGAAGGTTTGCACCAGCCGCAGCCACTCCGGCATGTCCGCCGGGAAGAACAGATCGCCGACCACGGCGGCGAAGAACACGAAGATGATGAAGTCGTAAAACTCCAGCGCGCCGCCCAACGCGGCCAACGTCAGCGTTTTGTAGTCTTGCCGGTTCAGCCGGCGATTATTGTCGTGAGGCATAGGGCACCGTCGGTAAAGGCTGTAAAAATAAAAGCCGCAGGCTTTCTGTAAAAGAATCCTTACTATAACGGCAAATTATTTTCACACCAGACGGGCTGAAGCCGATCTCGCAGAACGCTGAAATTTAGAGGTTTATCTCGCGACGCGCGCTCTTTGGGCGAAATGCTGCTACCACCGCGGCGTGCGTTTCGACGTAAGGCCCGTCGAGCAGTTGAATGCAATAAGGCACGCTGGCGAAGATGCCGTGCACCACCGCATTGCCCTGCTCATCCTTTACCCCTTCCAGCGTTTCTTTGATCGACTTCGGTTGGCCGGGCAAGTTGATGATCAGCGCCTGCTTGCGGATCGCTCCCACCTGGCGAGAAAGAATTGCCGTTGGCACATAGTGTAGGCTGATCTGACGCATTTGCTCGCCGAAGCCGGGCATCACGCGATCGGCGATCGCCAGCGTGGCGTCGGGGGTGACGTCGCGACGCGCCGGCCCGGTGCCGCCGGTGGTCAGCACCAGATGGCAGCCCATTTCGTCCACCAGCTCACACAGCGTTTGTTCAATTTGCGTCTGCTCATCGGGGATCAGCCGGGTTTCCAGCTTGAACGGCGTCGCCAGCGCGCCGGCCAGCCACTCCTCCAGCGCCGGAATGCCTTTATCCTGGTAAACGCCGCCGGAAGCGCGGTCAGAAACGGAAACCAAACCAATACGTAAAATATCCATGCGTAACCTCTACAGCCTGATGGGGTCCGAACGGGTTCGTCTCCCGTTCTGTTGTCATTGCCGAGAGTATAAGGGCTTCCCCCGCCGGCGGGAGCGTCGGGCATAAAAAAAGGTGGCCTGAGCCACCTTTTTGCTGCGCGATCTGCAGGAATTACAGCAGGTCGGCGATCATTTTTTCCAGTTTACCCTGGTCTACGGCGAACTTGCGGATGCCGTCGGTCAGTTTCTCAACCGCCATCGGATCCTGGTTGTGCTGCCAGTAGAACTCAGGTTCGGTCAGTGCGGCAGGACGCGCCTTCACTTCACCGGTGTAAGACAGTTTGCGCTCCAGCGCGCCTTCGCTCTCCGCCAGCTCTTTCAGCAGCGCAGGCGCGATGGTCAGGCGGTCGCAGCCGGCCAGTTCGATGATTTCGCCGACGTTACGGAAGCTGGCGCCCATCACCACAGTGTTGTAACCGTGCTGTTTGTAGTACTGGTAAATTTCGGTCACGGAGATCACGCCCGGATCTTCATGCGGGGCGAACTCTTTCTTGTCGCCGTTGGCTTTGTACCAGTCGAGGATACGGCCAACGAACGGCGAGATCAGGTAAACGCCGGCTTCGGCACAGGCGCGAGCCTGAGCGAAGGAGAACAGCAGCGTCAGGTTACAGTTGATGCCTTCTTTCTCCAACTGCTCCGCCGCGCGGATGCCCTGCCAGGTCGAGGCCAGTTTGATCAGAATGCGATCGTTGCTGATGCCGGCTTCGTTGTACAGCTTGATCAGGCGCTTGGCCTTGGCCACGCTGGCAACGGTGTCGTAAGACAGACGCGCGTCAACCTCGGTGGAGATGCGGCCCGGAACCAGTTTGAGGATCTCCAGACCGATGTTGACTGCCAGCTTGTCGGCGGCGTCGGCGATCTGCTGCTCGCGATCGCTGCTCTGGCCGCGCGCCCAGGCGATGGCTTCGTCAATCAGTTTGCGGTATTCAGGAATTTGGGCTGCATTGAGGATCAGCGAAGGGTTGGTTGTGGCGTCCTGCGGTTGATACAGCTTCATTGCCGCGATATCACCCGTATCTGCAACCACTGTAGTCAGCTGGCGCAGGGAAGTTAATTTGTCGGTCATGTTGGCATTATCTCATCGTTTGTGCATGAACTTTTGGCATTGTTCAACCATGCCCTGCCCTGATAATAACATGCGCCAAGCCCGGCGCAAGGCTGGAAAACCGCGGCGCGCAAGCATCTGTTTTATCCTTGGGCGAGCAACCGTTTACGCCGATATCTTTCGCCATAACCGAGCGGATGGAAAGGCAATAACGTGCTATCGCCCGAATAAATTATGTTAAATTCGAAAAAATTGATGCAATTCGTCCGCTAATCTGCGAAAAATCTTAATCGACTGACGCCGGACCGATTCCAGCTAAGCTCTTGTAAAAAATAGGCCAATGTTTTTCACCTGCGGTGGATGCTGCCAGGTGCGCATGACATTTCGATAAGAGGAGGGATCCCTTGACGGACCTGATGAATTTTATAAACAACATTTTGTGGGGGTCAGTGCTGATTTATCTGTTGCTCGGCACCGGCATCTACTTCACGTTGCGTACCCGCTTTATCCAGCTTCGCCACTTCAGCCACATGTTCTCGGTGTTGAAAAACAGCAATAAAAGCGACAGCGCCGGCATCTCCTCTTTTCAGGCGCTCTGCACCACGCTGGCGGCGCGCGTCGGCACCGGTAACCTGACCGGCGTCGCCATTGCCCTGACCGCCGGCGGCCCCGGTGCCATCTTCTGGATGTGGGTGGTGGCGTTTATCGGCATGGCCACGTCATTTGTGGAAAGCTCGCTGGCTCAGCTCTACAAAACCAAAGACGATAACGGCAACTACCGCGGTGGCCCGGCCTATTACATGGAAAAAGGCCTCGGCATGCGCTGGATGGGCGTGCTGTTCTCCATCTTCCTGATCATCGCGTTCGGTCTGGTGTTCAACGCCGTACAGGCCAACTCCATCGCCCAGGCCTCCGCCGTCGCCTTCCATTTGCAGCCGCTGCACGTCGGCATCGGCCTGGTATTGTTGAGCGGCGTGGTGATCTTCGGCGGCATCCGTTCCATCGCCAAAGTGGCCGAACTGGTGGTGCCGCTGATGGCCGGCGCCTACCTGCTGTTGGCTCTCTGGGTGATTGGCCATAACATCGAACACATGCCGGCGATCTTGGCGCTGATCTTCAAAAGCGCCTTCGGCCTGCAGGAAGCCGCGGCCGGCGCCGTCGGTTACGGTATTTCCCAGGCGATGACCCAGGGCGTGCAGCGTGGCCTGTTCTCCAACGAAGCCGGCATGGGCTCGGCGCCCAACGCGGCGGCGTCCGCCTCGCCTTATCCGCCGCATCCGGCTTCGCAAGGCTATGTGCAAATGCTCGGGGTGTTTATCGATACCATCGTCATCTGCAGCGCCACTGCGGCGATCATCCTCTCTTCCGGCATACTCGATCAGCCGACCGACAGCATCAGCGGCATCGATCTGACGCAGCGCGCGCTGTCGACCGCCGTCGGCAGCTGGGGGGCACCGTTCGTCGCCATCGCCATCTTCTTCTTCGCCTTCACCTCGATCATCGCCAACTATGCCTATGCCGAGAGCAACCTGGTGTTCCTCGAGCACAACCACCCGGGCGGCCTGCTGATTTTCCGCTGCGTGGCGCTGGGCATGGTGATGTTCGGCGCGCTGGCGGAGCTGCCGCTGGTGTGGAAAATGGCAGATACCTCCATGGCCCTGATGGCGATCACCAACCTGACGGCGATCCTGCTGCTGTCGCGGGTGGCGCTGAAACTGGCCGACGACTACCATCGCCAACGCCGCCTGGGCAAGCTGCCAACCTTCGACGCCACCCGTTATCCGGAGCTGAAGTCGCAGCTGGAGCCGGGCGTGTGGGACGACCAAAAGCCGCCGCGCTGAGTTTTCCGGGGCGCCTGCGATACGCGCCCCGGCCTATTGGACCGATTGCCCCTTTTTCCCGCGCTTTTTGCTACAGTATCCGCACTTGGATAAACAGGATCTGGCCATGCTCGTTATTATTTCCCCTGCAAAAACGCTCGATTACGAAAGCCCGCTGGCGACAGAACGCTTCACGCAGCCCGAACTGCTGGACAAGTCGAAACAGCTGATCAAAATTTGCCGCGAGCTGACGCCGGCGCAAATCGCCAGCCTGATGAGCATCAGCGACAAGCTGGCCGGGCTGAACGCCGCGCGCTTTAGCGAGTGGCAACCGACATTTACCCCGGACAATGCCCGTCAGGCGCTGCTGGCGTTCAAGGGAGACGTTTACACCGGCCTGCAGGCGCAGGATTTCAACGAAGCCGATTTCGACTTCGCCCAGCAGCATCTGCGCATGCTGTCCGGCCTGTATGGCGTGCTGCGCCCGCTCGATCTGATGATGCCGTACCGGCTGGAGATGGGCATCAAGCTGGAAAACCCGAAAGGCAAAGACCTGTACAGTTTCTGGGGCGATAAAATCACCCAGAAACTCAACGAAGCGCTGGAGCAGCAGGGCGACGACGTGGTAGTCAACCTGGCGTCCGACGAGTATTTCAAGGCGGTGAAGCCGGCCAAACTGCACGGCGTACTGATCAAACCGGTGTTCCTCGACGAGAAGAACGGCAAGTACAAGGTCATCAGCTTCTACGCCAAGAAAGCGCGCGGGTTAATGAGCCGCTTTATCATCAAAAATCGCCTGACGCGTAGCGAACAGCTGGTGGACTTCAACCTGGAAGGCTACGCCTTCGACGAAGCCGCCTCGCAGGGTAATGAACTGGTGTTCAAACGCCCGGAGCAGGCATAAAAAAAGCCGTCGCAAGACGGCTTTTCGCATTTTAGCCTGCTGAACTTCAGGCCGGCAGTCCCATCAGGAACTTGCGCAGCTCGCCGAAATTGGCCGGCAGCGAGTGCGACAGCAGCGGCAGATCGGCCCGCAGCGCCAGCGCTTTCGGCAACGGCAGTTCCTGGCCGAGGATCGCTTCTACGCTCTCTTTAAACTTGGCCGGATGCGCGGTACCGAGGAACAGGCCAAACTCTCCTTCCTGCAGCTGGTCACGCAGCGCGCGATAGGCAATGGCCGCGTGTGGTTCTGAGATATAGCCCAGCTCGGCCAGTTCACGCATCGTTTCCCTGGTGGTCTCATCGCTGACCGCCGCGTGACCTAGCTCTTTCAGCTGCCAGACCTTACGACGGAACAGCTCTTCCACGCGCGGCCAGTTGTTTGGCTGGCTGACGTCCATGGCGTTGGACAGCGTCGCGACCGTAGCGTGCGGCTGCCACTGGCCGCTGGTCAGGAAGCGCGGCACGGTGTCGTTGGCGTTGGTGGCGGCGATGAAGCGCTTCACCGGCAGACCCAGCGACTTGGCCAGCAGCCCGGCGGTCAGATCGCCGAAGTTGCCGCTCGGCACCGAAATGACCAGCTGATTGCGCGCTTCCTGCGGCAGCTGCGCCACCGCTTCGAAGTAGTAACAGATCTGCGCCAGCAAGCGGCTGATGTTGATCGAGTTGGCCGAGTTCAGGTGCAGCGCATCTTTCAACTCCTGATCGTCGAACGCCTGCTTCACCAGCGCCTGACAGGCGTCGAAGTCGCCGTCGATCGCCACGGTATGAATGTTGCCGCCCAGGGTGCAGAACAGCTTTTCCTGCAGCGGGCTGATTTTGCCCTGCGGATAGAGGATCACCACCCGGACGTTTTTCAGGCCGTAGAAGGCGTGTGCCACGGCGGCGCCGGTGTCGCCGGAGGTGGCGGTCAAAATGGTCACCGGCTGATCGCCGGCCACTTCCGCCAGCATCTGCGCCATAAAGCGGCCGCCAAAGTCTTTGAACGCCAGCGTCGGGCCGTGGAACAGCTCCAGGCAGGAGACGTCTTCCGTCACTTTCGCCACCGGCGCCGGGAACTCAAAGGCGGCCTGTACGCGTTTCTTCAGCGCCGCTTCCGGCACCTCTTCGCCGATAAAGGCCGACAGAATGCGGCTGCTGCGGGTGACAAAATCCTGCTCCAGCAGCTGGTCAATCTCGGTCAGTTCGAACGCCGGCAGCTCCAGCGGGAAGAACAGCCCCTGCTGCTTGCCCAGACCTTGTTTGATCGCCTGCGCGAAGCTGACCTGCTCGTTGTGATCCTTAAGGTTGTACAGTTTCATGCGTTATCCCAGTAGTCGAGCGCCTGCGGTATCCAGACGGCAAATATGAACAAAACCTTCGTCGTTTTGCAGATAGTGTTGTTGCAGCCAGGCGGCCATGCGCTGCGCGGTAGCGCCGTCGTTGCAGACGGCGAACAGCGTCGGGCCGGAGCCGGAGATGCCGCAGGCCAGCGCGCCGATGTCCTGCGCCGCCTTGCGCGCTTCGGCGAAGCCCGGCAACAGCCGGGTGCGGTACGGTTCAGCGATCACGTCCTGCATCAATTTGGCGGCCAGCTGCGGCTGCCGGGTGTGGCAGGCGTGAATAAAGCCGGCCAGGTAGCGGCCGTGGCTGATGCAATCCTGACGACGGTATTGCGCGGGTAAAATGGCGCGCGCTTCGGCGGTGGACACCTTGATGCCGGGATAGGCCATGACCCACAGCCAATCGTCGAAGCACGGCACCTCCTGGCTGATGATGCCTTCTTCTTCCAGCATCAGCTGCAGGCCGCCCAAATAGCATGGCGCCACGTTGTCGTAATGCACGCTGCCGGAAATGCGGCCTTCCAGCTCGCCCATCAGGCCAAGCAGCGTCGTCTTATCCAGCGGCCGATCGCAGAATTCGTTCATCGCCATCAGCCCAGCCACCACCGAACAGGCGCTGGAACCCAGCCCCGATCCGATCGGCATGTTCTTTTCCAAGCGCATCGCCACCGGCACTTCGCGGCCGATCTCCTGGCAGAAACGCTCCCAGCATTGATAAACGATGTTCTCTTTCGGCTCGGCCGGCAGCTTGCTGACGAAGCGCCCGGCATTCTGCAAACTGAACGTTTCGGCGGCTTCGACGCTGACGCAGTCGCCCAGCAGCGTGCCGTCGATCGGCGAAACCGCCGCGCCCAGCACATCGAAACCGACGCTGACGTTACCGATCGAGGCCGGTGCATACACCTTAACCATATTAAACTCCCAACTTCCATGACAGTGTGCGCAGCAGATCGGCAAACACGCCCGCTGCGGTCACATCGTTACCGGCGCCGTAGCCGCGCAGCACCAGCGGCAGCGGCTGATAATAGCGGCTGTAGAAGGCCAGCGCGTTCTCGCCGTTCTTCACTTTATACAACGGATCGTTGCCGTCCACCGCCTCGATGCACACCTTGCAGCGCCCTTCGTCGATCAGGCCGACATAGCGCAGCACCTTGCCTTGCTCGGCGGCGTTGGCCACGTTGCGCGCGAATTCTTTATCCAGCTCCGGCAGCCGCGCCAGGAACTGATCCACATCGCCCGACGCGTCGAAGGACGGCGGCAGCACCGCCTCAACCTCGATATCGCTCAGTTCCAGTTTGTAACCGGCCTCGCGCGCCAGGATCAGCAGCTTGCGCGCCACGTCCATACCGGACAGATCGTCGCGCGGATCCGGCTCGGTGTAGCCGTTGGCCCTGGCCTGCAGGGTCGCGGCCGACAGCGACATCCCTTCGTCCAGCTTGCCGAAGATAAAGGACAGCGACCCGGACAGAATGCCGGAGAAGCGCACCAGCTCATCGCCGGCGTTCAGCAGGTTTTGCAGGTTCTCAATCACCGGCAGACCGGCGCCGACGTTGGTGTCATAGAGGAACTTGCGGTGCGAACCGGCAGCGGCCGCGCGCAGTTGCTGATAATAGTTCATCGACGAGGTGTTGGCCTTTTTGTTCGGCGTCACCACGTGGAAACCGTCCGCCAGGAAGTCCACGTATTGATCGGCCACCGCCTGGCTGGAGGTACAGTCGACGATCACCGGGTTCAGCAGATGATACTCCTTCACCAGCCGGATCAGGCGGCCGAGATTGAACGGCTCCTGCGCGCCGGCCAGCTCGTCGCGCCAGCTGTCCAGCGCGATGCCGTGCACGTTGGTCAGCATCACGCGCGAGTTGGCGATGCCGCACACCCGCAGATCGATATGTTTTTGCTTCAGCCACGGCTGCTGGCGGTAGACTTGCTCGATCAGCGCCCCGCCGACGCCGCCGACGCCGATGACGAACACTTCGATCACCTGATCGGTGTTGAACAGCATCTGGTGGCTGACGCGCACGCCGGTGGTGGCGGAATCATTGCTGACCACCACCGAAATTGAACGCTCGGAAGAGCCCTGGGCGATAGCGACGATATTGATGTTGGCGCGCGCCAGCGCGGAGAAGAAGCGCGCGGAGATGCCACGCAGGGTGCGCATGCCGTCACCGACCACCGAGATGATCGCCAGGCGTTCCATGACGTCCAGCGGATCCAGCACGCCGTCTTTCAACTCCAGATAGAACTCCTCTTCCAGCGCCCGGCGGGCGCGCTGCAGTTCACCCTGCGGCACGCAGAAGCTGATGCTGTATTCGGAAGAGGATTGGGTGATCAGCACCACCGAAATGCCGGCGCGCGACATCACGGCGAACACCCGTGCGGCCATGCCGACCATGCCTTTCATGCCCGGGCCGGAGACGTTGATCATCGCCATGTTGTTCAGGTTGGTGATGCCTTTGACCGGCATCGCGTCATCGGTGCTGTCTTTACCGATCAGCGTGCCGGGGGCTTGCGGGTTAGAGGTGTTTTTAATCAGGCAAGGGATTTGGAACTGGGCAATCGGCGTGATGGTGCGAGGATGCAGCACTTTGGCGCCGAAGTAGGAGAGCTCCATCGCCTCCTGGTACGACATCGATTTCAGCAGCCTGGCGTCCGGTACGGTGCGCGGATCGCAGGTATACACGCCGTCGACGTCGGTCCAGATTTCGCAACAGTCGGCGCGCAGGCAGGCGGCCAGCACCGCGGCGGAATAATCGGAGCCGTTGCGGCCCAACACCACTAGCTCGCCCTTGTCGTTACCGGCGGTGAAACCGGCCATCAGCACGATGTGGTCGGCCGGGATCGCCGCTGCGGCGATGCGCAGCGTGGACTCGGCGATGTCCACGGTAGACTCCAGGTAGTGGCCCTGCGCCAGCAGCTTCTCCACCGGGTTGATCACCGTGACCGGATAGCCCTTGGCGCGGAACACCCCTTCCATGATGGCGATGGAGAGTTTTTCGCCGCGGCAGATGATCGCCGCGTTCACGCTGTCCGGGCACTGCCCCAACAGCGAGACGCCGTGCAGCACCTGCTTGAGTTGCGCGAACTCCTGATCGACCACGCCTTTCAGGCGATCGTATTCAAAGCCCGGCAGCGCCTGCGCCAGGCCGCTCAGCAGATCGGCAAAGATCCGCTCGGCGTCGCTGATATTCGGCAGAATGTCCTGACCCGCCACCGTCTTGTCGATCATCGCCACCAGATGGTTGGTGATCTTTGCGGGGGCGGACAAGACCGTGGCTACCTGTCCCTGACGCGCGTTACTCTCCATGATGTCGGCGACGCGCAGAAAACGTTCCGCATTCGCTACCGAGGTTCCGCCAAATTTCAGCACTCGCATGTGTCATCTCTCCGAATTTAAGCCGAAAAAAAAGCCCGCACTGATTAGGTGCGGGCTTTTTTCTGTGTTTCCTGTGCGCGTCAGCCCGCCCCGTTACCTGTGGTATCGGTGGTGGTAATAATTGTGGTTTTCAGGCTGATGTTGCGCATGTTGTCTGTCTGTCTCATGAAATACTCTGTCCCCTCTATTGGTTAAAGCAATCGCTATCCCAAGTCAAACTATTTCTTTTTTTTGCTTATTTTCCGTTCAGCGGCGACATTGCGCGATATCGGAGGTGAAAAGCAAAACGACAGAACAAAAAAACAACTTAAAGCCGATTTACTAGTGGATCACGCTGGGTAACCGTCTGATGGAGCCGCTATCACTTGGCGAGTTTTTTTTCGATGTCGTGCAGCAGCGTATGCAACATCGCCGTGTCTCGCTGTTGCAACGCCCCGAGGCGCTGATGCAGCCAATCGCGCAATTTTTGGTCATCGCCGACATCCAAAGCGTTCAACAAGGCATCGGCGCGGTGGCGCAGCGCTTTGAGTTGCCCTTCCGACGCCACCTTTTCCTGCGGCGTGCTGACGCCCATCAGGCTCGCCAACTGGTAGCAGTACACCATCACCGCCTGGCCCAGGTTAAGCGACGGGTAGTCCGCCTGCATCGGCACGCCGGTCAGCAAATCTGCCAGCGCCAGCTCTTCGTTGGTCAGGCCGGAATCTTCGCGGCCGAACACCAGCGCGGCCTGGCCGACCCACTGCTTACGCTCACTCAGCTGTTCCAGCAGCTCAGGCGGCGTGCAGTAGTAGTGAAAACGCGCGCGGCTGCGGGCGGTGGTGGCGACCGTGAAGTCTACATCCGCCAGCGCCTGTTCCAACGTGGCGAACGTTTGCACGCCGTCGAGGATCTCGCCGGCCCCATGTGCCACCCAGCGTGCAGCCGGCTGCAGGTGCGCCTCGCTGTCGACGATGCGCAACGAAGCGAAGCCCATGGTTTTCATCGCGCGCGCCGCCGCGCCGACGTTTTCCGGCCGCGCCGGAGCCACTAAAACAATATGAAGCTGCATCACTCTTCCACCGAAGGCGGGCCTGCGCTTTTGACGGTATCGCAGCGCCCGCTTATATTTACAATTGCGTAACAATAAACGCGTTAATAGCAACAAACAAGATTAAACGGCTCGTTGAGCTAATAAATCCGCCGTAATAGTCATTATTCATGCTTATGTTTTACTGTATTTATTTATCAATGAGTTAAAACAAGACGATGATCAATAAGCGAATAATTGTATCCTATCGGGCCCGATAATGCTGAATCGTTCACAGAATTTGAGGTTCTGTGACTTAAACTGGCATTTCTGTAAGTGTTTTTCACAAATCTGTTAACGTGCTACAATTGAATTTGATATATGTCAACAAAGCGTAGTTTTGTTGGGTGATGAATTCGGCACGCGCTGTTATATTGCTGTTAATGGGGTTAGGATATGCGCCGATTTGGCACCCCAGGGGTTGTAGGGAACAGCATCCCCACCAGGCTAGCGATCTTGTTGACATGAGATGGAAAGTGCATCAAGAACGAGTTTACGTACTTTAGTCATTTGCTGAGAGGGAACGTGGCGCTATCTCTGCCCTCCTCTAAGAAAACAGAGACTTCTGTACTTCCTATTTTCTATTTTGTTGGCAATTTTAGGTAGCAAATATGCAGACCCCGCACATTCTGATTGTCGAAGACGAGTTAGTCACTCGTAACACCCTGAAGAGCATTTTCGAGGCGGAAGGCTACATTGTTCATGAAGCCAATGATGGTGCAGAGATGCACAATATCCTGTCTGAAAATGATATCAATCTGGTCATCATGGACATCAACCTGCCAGGCAAAAACGGCCTGCTGTTGGCGCGCGAACTGCGTGAACAGGCCAGCGTCGCCTTGATGTTCCTGACCGGCCGCGATAACGAAGTGGATAAGATCCTCGGCCTGGAAATCGGCGCCGACGATTACATCACCAAGCCGTTCAACCCGCGTGAGCTGACTATCCGCGCACGTAACCTGCTGTCGCGCACCATGAATCTGGGCAGCCTGGGCGAAGAGCGCCGCCTGGTCGAGAGCTACAAGTTCAACGGGTGGGAACTGGACATCAACAGCCGCTCGCTGATCAGCCCGGCCGGCGAACAGTACAAACTGCCGCGCAGCGAATTCCGCGCCATGCTGCACTTCTGCGAAAACCCGGGCAAGATCCAATCCCGTGGCGAACTGCTGAAGAAGATGACCGGTCGCGAACTGAAGCCACATGACCGCACCGTGGACGTCACCATCCGTCGCATTCGCAAACACTTCGAATCGACGCCGGACACGCCGGAAATCATCGCCACCATTCACGGCGAAGGCTACCGCTTCTGCGGCGAGCTGGAAGAGTAACTCCCGCCTGCCGTCATGAAAACGGGGTTCAGCATGCTGAACCCCGTTTTTTTATTTCGTCTCAGCCCACGGCATGATCGGCACCGCGCTCAGCGCATTTTTCGGCGAGCCATCGATCACCTTGTCGGAATAGCTCAGGTAGATCAGTGAATTGCGCTTGGCGTCGTAGAAGCGCACCACCTGCAGCTTCTTGAACACCAGCGAAGTGCGTTTCTGGAACACCACATCGCCTTCCGCCTTGCCGTTTTTGATCTTGTCGCTCAGCTCTATAGGCCCGACCTGCTGGCAGGAAATGGCCGCGTCGGCGGTGTCTTCCGCCAGCCCCAGGCCGCCTTTGATGCCGCCGGTTTTGGCGCGGCTGATATAACAAGTTACATTTTTAACATCCGGATCGTCGAACGCTTCGACCACGATTTTGTGGTCCGGCCCCAACAATTTAAACACCGTATCAACGGAACCCACTTGCTCCGCCTGTGCGCTTCCCACGGTTGCGCAAACCAAACCGAATAAAAATATCCAGCTTTTTTTCATTTACTTAACTCCGATATAACCTTGCCGCAAAAATAGGTTCGGCGATCGCCATTATTTATGTCTAAGCTCACGGAATCGGTTTTATACGGGTCCGCACCGTCCGTTTTAGCACAGAGCGTGACAAAAATCTTTGAGAGTCGCGGAGTAAAAAAGTTGCTATGATGCGGCGTCGTTATTTCTTTGCGCCCACTACGGTGTACCCCAATCCAACTCTGGCGCGGCATGCGCAGCAGAGGCAAAGAGTGCAACGCATAATGGCTCATGGATCGGTCTGATAGCGCAGCACCAGCGTGACGAATCAACAGTTCGGGTTCCTACCCCCAAGCTTTACGAGGAAGATCTATGGATCAAGCCGGTATCATTCGTGATCTGCTTAGCTGGCTGGAAAGCCATTTGGACCAACCCTTGTCGCTGGATAACGTGGCGGCCAAGGCCGGCTACTCCAAATGGCATCTGCAACGGATGTTCAAAGATATTACCGGTAATGCCATCGGTGCTTACATCCGGGCAAGGAGACTGTCCAAAGCCGCCGTCGCGCTGCGTCTGACCAGCCGGCCGATTTTGGATATCGCCCTGCAATATCGTTTCGACTCGCAGCAGACCTTCACCCGCGCCTTCAAAAAACAGTTTGCGCAAACGCCGGCGCTGTACCGCCGCGCCGAGGACTGGAATGCGTTCGGCATCTGTCCGCCGATCCGTCTGGGGGCCTTCACTCTGCCGCAGCCGGAATTCGTCTCGCTGCCAGATAAACACCTGGTCGGCCTGACCCAAAGCTACTCCTGTACGCTGGAACAGATCACCACCGTGCGCACTGAACTGCGCTCGCAGTTCTGGCGTCAGTTCCTCGGTGACGTCGAAACCCTGCCGCCGGTGCTGTACGGGCTGCACCACTCGCGCCCAAGCCAGGAGAAGGACGACGAACAGGAAGTGCTGTATACCACGGCGCTGGAGCCGGATCAGGTGCCTGACAAGGTACAGGAAGGCCAGCCGCTGGTGTTGCCGGGCGGTGAGTTTGCGATGTTCAGCTACGAAGGGCCAACCGAGAACCTGCAAGACTTTATTCTGACGGTGTACGGCACCTGCCTGCCGGCGCTCCAGCTGACGCGCCGCAAAGGGCACGACATCGAACGCTTCTACCCGAAAGGCGAGCGCCGTCCGCATCAGGCGCCTATCGAGATCAAGTGCGATTACCTGATCCCGATTCGGCGTTAACGCTGCAGTTCGTCCAACGCGGGCATGTCCAGGTGCGTGACATCGCCCGCCGTTTCCACGATCCAGCCGGAAGCCAGCCACGGGCTCTGCTGATGATCGACGCGCGACAGTGAGCAGTTGCGCAAGCGCAAGCGGCGTTCCGCATAGGCCGGCAGCCCCAGCACCGTACTGATCAAACACCCCAAAGCGATGCCATGACTGACGAGCAGCGGCTTGCTGCCTTCCGGCAGCATCAGGCAGCTCTCCAGCGCGGCGCGCATGCGCTCGCCGAGTTCCTCCATGGATTCGCCTTGAGGGATACGGCCGTCAGGAGTACCATCGACCATCTGTTTGCGCCACTGCTCTTCCTGCGGCGTCAAACTGTCGATCAGGCGTTCTTCCAGAACCCCCATGTGCAGCTCACGCAAACGCGGATCGCCAATCACTTCGCAGCCACAGGCTTCGGCGATGATTTGCGCGGTGCGGCGCGTGCGCCCCAGATCGCTGGTAATGATGTGCGTAATGCCTTCTTTGCTGACCCGCCTGGCGACCAGACGGGCCTGGTGTTCACCCATGGCGGTTAACGGGCTGTCGGACTGACCCTGGATGCGGCGAGCCGCGTTCCATTCCGTTTCGCCATGGCGAACGAGGTATACCTGTAACATTTTTGTTTTCCGTTATACTGCGTGAAATTTGCGTTTATCCCCGGCCCGGCGGCGCTTTTGCCGCTGCCCGGCGTATCGGCCAGAAGGATATCAAACCCGTTATGTACCATGTTGTCGCTGCAACTACCAACCCGGCAAAGATCAAGGCTATTCAACTCGCCTTCGATGACGTCTTTGGCGCGGGCCAATACCGCATTGAATCCGTTGACGTCGCCAGCGGCGTCTCGCTGCAGCCGATAGGCAACCACGAAACCCGCACCGGTTCGCGTCAACGCGTGATGGAAGCGCGCCAGGTCAGGCCCGAGGCCGATTTTTGGGTCGGCGTGGAAGCCGGGATTGAAGAGAATATGACCTTCGCCTGGATGACCATCGAGAACCCGCACATCCGTGGCGAATCCCGCTCGGCGAGCCTGATGCTGCCGGAAGTCATCTTACAAGGTATTCGCGCCGGTCGCGAATTGGGCAGCGAAATGGCGGCGATCACCGGCAACGCCGAGGTGAAACGTCAGGGCGGCGCCATCGGCGTCTTCACCGACGGCCGGCTGAGCCGCACCAGCGTTTACCACCAGGCGCTGCTGCTGGCGCTGGTGCCGTTCCACAACGCCATCTATCAGCAATAACGCTGAGTCTGCTAGGGCGCGTCGTGCAGCAACTGCTGCTCAAGCCACTGTTTCAGCGCGGGTGAAGCCGCTTTCAGGCTGTTAGAACCGCGGGTGATGGTGGCGATCCCCGCGCCCAGTTCATTTTTCAGCTCGCGCTGGCTCATCTCGCCGCGCATCAATTCCTGAATGATCCGCACCCGGGTGCCCAGCGCGGTGCGCTCGTCCGGCGTCAACATCAGCTGCAACAGCGGTTGATGAAGTTCTTGCGCAAACGAATTCTGCAGCAGCGCGACGAAGCGCAGCCAATCCTCATTGCCTTGTTCTGAAAGAGCGGGGTCGTTTAACGATAATTGCGTCATGGCAGCCACCATACTATTTAACTAGTACAGCAGCATACCATAGGGCCGTCAAAATCAATAACGTCTCTGCCACTCGGCGTCGGTCAGCACCTTGGCCGGCCGGTGCGTCAGATAACGGTAAAACGCATCATAAGCCAGCACGTTCTTGACGTAGCCGCGGGTTTCAGAGAACGGAATGCTTTCGATGAACGCCACCGGATCGATCCGCCCCGCGCTGTTGCCCAGCCAGGTATTCACCCGCGACGGGCCGGCATTATAGGCGGCGCTCGACAGAATGCGGTTGCGGCCGAACTGCTGATAGACCGACTCCAGATAGCTGGTGCCGATGGTGATATTGGTCTGCGGATCGAACAGTTGGCTCGGGCCGACATAGCCGGGAATATTGAACATCTGCACCGTATGCTGCGCGGTGCGCGGCATCACCTGCATCAGGCCGGCGGCACCGACCGGCGACTGCGCCTTCGGATTCCAGGCGCTCTCCTGGCGCGCGATCGCCATCGCATAGCTGCTGGTGATCCCCTTGTCATCGGTGGCGCGGCGGAACTCCTGTGGCCAAGCGACCGGGAAGCGTTCCTCCAGATGATCCCACAGCTTGCCGACGATGGTCGCCTGCACGCTCAGATCGGCCCATTTTTGCTCAAAGGCGTAGCGCGCCAGTGCCTCTTGTTCCGGCCGGCTGCGGCTAGCGACGTAGGAGCCCCATTCGCTGCGGGCCAGGTTGTCCATATTCCAGTACATCAGCTCGCGTACCCGGGCGACCTCCGGCCCGTCGACCAGCGACGTGCGCGGCTTGGCCGCCACCGCCACCATCACTGGATAAGTGGCGTTCAGCTTCTGCGCCGCCACCATCGGATAGAAACCGCGTTCGGTCATCAGGTTGCGCAACATCTCCTCGCCTTCGGCGCGTTTGCCTTCGTCCATCAGCTGACTGGCGCGCCAGTAGCGCCACTCATCCTTGTTGCGCGACGCTTCCGGCAGACGGGCCAGCCAGGTCGCGACGCCCTGCCGATCGCCGTTACCCAGCGCCATGCGCACCCGGCGCTCCAGCAGCGAAGGCGAACGGCTGCGCAGAATCACCTGATCGCGCCACTGCGCCTGTTCATAGGTAGCGTCGCTGCCCATCAGGCGCCAGGCCACCGACTCTTCCAGCCCCAGCCGCTCGTCGTCGCTCATTTTCTGCAGCCGCGCGAGCGTCGGGATCATCGCCCGCGCGTTTTCCACATCCTGCCGCGCCAGGCGTTCAAAGGCGATGCCGGTGGCGGCACGGGTAAAGTCGGTCGGCCCTACGCTGCGGGCGAAGGCTTCCACGGTGGTCGGATCGTTTTGCAAGCGCACCAGGGCGTTGCCCATGGTTTGATAGTCGGCCGGCAGTTGGCTGTAAAGGTTGCTGACCAGCGAGCTGTTGCCCTCTTTCAGCGCCAGCTTCATACGCGCCAGAATATCCAGCGGCGTTTGCTTGCCTGCGCCGCGCCAGACGCTGAACAGCCGATCGCAGGCGCTCGGCAACGTTTTGCCGTTCAACCACAGTTCATCGGCGCCGCTCCAGGCCGCCTGCTGGTCGCCGGTAGCCCATTTGGCGTAGTAATAGTTGCAGCGCGCCGCCACCGGTCTGGGCGGCTGTGGGCTGAAGGCCAGCAGGGTGCGCCAGTCTTCGCGCCGCGCCAGCTCATTGACGAAGCGCGGCGCCAGCGATTTCGCCGGCGGCAGCGTCGGGTTGCGCTTGATAAAGTCGTTCACCTCGGAGAACCCCGCCTGGCTAAGATCCTGTGTCAGCTCGCGGTATTCCAGGTAAGGATAAAGCGGATAATCACGCAGCGTCGGCATCAGCTGCGCCACCACGTCCATCTGATTGCCGTCCCACGCCTGTTTGATCTGCTGGTAGCGCTGACGTTGCGCATCCAGAGAATCCGCCAGCGCCGCGCCTGAAAACGCCGTCAGGCACAGCCCCATTGCCAACAGCCGTCGCTTGTCCACCTTGACCATCCTCGCTCTTTCCTCACTGGTTGTACCGAGGGAGCCGCCCAGCCCCCCCGGTGACCGCCGCGCACGGCGCCGCGGGACAAAATAAAGCCGGGCGCACGGCCCGGACGCAGATATCTACCATAGACAGCGCAATCGCTTATCCATTCAATACTGTAGAAGAAGAAGTGTATCGCCATGACGGGAGCCAGGTAAAAAACGTTTACTTTGACTGACAAATCAGGTCGCCGGGATATTTCCAGTTACCGGATTTTTATTAACCGGCCCGGTGTTTATGAAAGAAGTAAAATGCTTTTTAATTATTAGCTATCACATTATTTCATTTGAGATATGAGCCCGCCGTTGCGCAAATCGCCTGACAGCTGGCCAAACGCGCCAACTTTGCAGAAAAGCGGTGGCAAACCCGGGTAGGCATTTTTATACTATCAAAAATAAGTAGGATAATTCCGAGAAAACAGCACATAAAGCGCCCAACGAAGACATCTTATAATACAATCCGCGCCAATTATGGGTTAGATAGTGTTCATTAGGCAGTGCGACTGACAGCTTTCAGCAAAACGATAGTCCCTTCAAGCGGGCCGGATTTTTCCTTGTCAGGCCACGGCCTGCGGGCGGTGGATCAGGCCGGAATGGCGGGTGAAGATGGCGAATAAGACCGCGATAGCAATGCGTTGCGCAAAAAGCCCCGAGCCGGGCTTCCTTGGCGCACGCCTGAATATCGGTCGCCTGCTGCTGATCGTTTTGTTAGCGCTGCTGACGTTGTCCGGGCCTGCGCACGCCGCCGATGATCCCTATCAAAAGCGCACGCACGCCGTGACGACCGTGGTGGTAGGCATCATCAGCTACGCCCGCTGGTCGCGTGAACCCAATCCGATCCGCTTGTGCGTGACCGCGCCCACCCAGTATGCCGAAGGGCTGTTCGATCCGATCCTGCTGAGCGCGCCGCGCCCGATTAAAGCCGAGCGCGTGCCGTTCGACAGCCCAACGCTGAGTACCGGCTGCGATGTCATCTACTTAGGGAACATCACCGCCGCGCAGAGACAAAATTTCATGCAGCGCATTTCCGGCAACTCCATTCTCAGCATCAGCGAAAACGATAGCGAATGCTCCGCCGGCAGCGCTTTTTGCCTGCAGATCGATGGGGACCAGGCCAGTTTCAAGGTCAACCTGGACGCTCTGGCGCGCAGCGGCGTGCGCGTTCACCCCAACGTGCTGCAGCTGGCACGCAAACAGGCGCCGCCGCTATGAGGCTGTTGCGTAGAAACCGCTCTGGCAATGCGCGCCCGACGCTGGGCCGAGTGCTGCAGCGGGTGCATCTTGGGCTGGCGCTGATCGCCGTCGGCACCGCCGGCATCTTTTTGACGCTGGTGGCGCTGTTTGCGCTGCGCGCCTATGCCAATCACAACCTGCACCTGATCGCGCGCTCCATCAGCTATACCGTCGAAGCCGCCGTAGTGTTTGAAGATCGCACTGCCGCGCGCGAGGCTCTGATGCTGATCGCCTCCAACGAAGAGGTATCGGACGTGCGGATCCTCGACAACAACGGCAAGATGCTAGCCAACTGGCGCCATCCCACCGATGGGCCGCTGCATGGCCTTGAGCAGATCGTCGCGCACTGGGCGCTGCCCGAGCCGGTCATTCTGCCTATCACCCACGAGGGCAAGCAGGTCGGTCAGGTCTGGCTGAGCGGTAACGGCGGCAGCCTGCTGCGTTTCCTGTTGCGCGGCATGGTCGGTATGATCGCCTGCCTGGTGCTCAGCACCCTGTGCGCCCTGGTGTTGTCGCGCCGTATGCTGGTCGGCATCGTCAGTTCGCTGGACGACATCGCCAATGTGGCGCATGCGGTGCGCCGCGATCGCACCTTCGGCCTGCGGGTGCCGTCGGCGCCTATCGCCGAGTTGCATGAGCTCAGCAACGATTTCAACGGCTTGCTCGACGAGCTGGAGGCCTGGCAGGCCCATCTGAAGCAGGAGAACGACTCGCTGGCGCACCGGGCAACGCACGACAGCCTGACCGGTTTGCCGAACCGCGCCTTCTTCGAAGGGCGACTGAGCCGGGCGCTGGGCGATATCGAATCGCCGGCGAAATTGGCGGTGCTGTTTATCGACGGCGATCGTTTCAAGGAGGTGAACGACAGTTACGGCCACGCCGCAGGCGATGCGGTGCTGACCACCATTGCCGGGCGCATTCGCGCGCAGCTGCGCGAAACCGATCTGGTCGCACGCCTGGGAGGGGATGAATTCGCCGTGCTGCTGGCGCCGGTACACGGCACGGAAGATGTCTTGCAGATCGCTGACAACATCATCGACTGCATGACGCAACCGGTCATTTTGCCGAACGACGAGACGGTCATTACCTCTCTGAGTATCGGTATTGCGCTGTACCCTGATCACGCGTCAACGCCTCAGGGTCTTTTGCACGAAGCTGACGATGCGATGTATCAGGCAAAGCATCGTTATAACGGAGGCTGGCGGCTGGCTATACATAAATAAGAGCCCCGGCTATAACACTTGAACTAGGGATTTTGACTATGATACAGCAACTGTTTAAAGGTCGTTTTTCACTGCTGGCGATGGCGTTCGTCGCCCTGCTGGCGCTCGCCGGCTGCCAGAGCAAACCGCAGGGCCTGACGCCCGAGCAGGTTGCACTGCTGCAATCGCAGGGCTTCAAACTGACCGATAACGGCTGGGAGTTCGGCCTGTCGGATAAAGTACTGTTCGGCAACAATATCGGCAAGCTGAACCCGGAAAGCACCGAGACGGTGCAGAAGATGGGCCGTGCGCTGCTGAGCGTCGGCATCACCAAGTTCCGCCTGGACGGCCATACCGACAACTACGGTGAAGACAGCTACAACGACCAGCTATCCCTGCGCCGCGCCGATGCGGTGGCCGATCTGCTGGCCAGCGTCGGCATTCCGCGCGCCAATATCGAAACTCGCGGCATGGGCAAACGCGACCCCGTTGCCGATAACCGCACCTCCAGCGGCCGCGCGGAAAACCGCCGCGTCGCGATCGTCGTCACGCCATAAGCCACCAATATGCGCCTTTATCGGCGCATAAACGGTTATACTTAGCGATCGCTGAGCGATGTCTGGGATCCGAGATCGAAACGGGCTACACTCATGCCGCCAGACATCCTATAAATACTGATATAGAGAGGCTTAGAGCAACGTGGCTCAATACGTCTATACCATGCACCGCGTCGGCAAGGTAGTACCGCCGAAGCGTCATATTTTGAAAAACATCTCCCTGAGCTTCTTCCCTGGGGCAAAAATCGGCGTACTGGGCCTGAACGGCGCCGGTAAGTCCACCCTGCTGCGCATCATGGCCGGCATCGATACCGATATCGAAGGGGAAGCGCGCCCGCAACCGGGCATCAAGATCGGTTATCTGCCGCAGGAGCCGCAGCTTAACCTCGAACACACCGTGCGTGAATCGGTGGAAGAAGCGCTGGCGGAAGTGGTCGGCGCGCTGAAACGCCTGGACGAAGTGTACGCGCTGTACGCGGAAGAAGGCGCAGACTTCGACAAGCTGGCCGCCGAACAGGGCCGCCTGGAAGAGATCATTCAGGCGCACGACGGTCACAACCTCAACGCCCAACTGGAACGCGCCGCCGATGCGCTGCGCCTGCCGGACTGGAACGCCAAAATCGCCCACCTGTCCGGAGGTGAACGCCGCCGCGTCGCGCTGTGCCGCCTGCTGCTGGAAAAACCGGACATGCTGCTGCTGGACGAACCGACCAACCACCTGGACGCCGAGTCCGTGGCCTGGCTGGAACGCTTCCTGCACGACTTCGAAGGCACCGTGGTGGCGATCACCCACGACCGTTACTTCCTGGATAACGTGGCCGGCTGGATCCTCGAACTCGACCGCGGCGAAGGCATCCCGTGGGAAGGCAACTACTCGTCCTGGCTGGAGCAGAAAGACGCGCGTCTGGCGCAGGAAGCGTCCGCCGAAGCCGCTCGTCGCAAGTCGATCGAGAAAGAGCTGGAGTGGGTGCGTCAGGGTGCCAAAGGCCGTCAGTCCAAAGGCAAGGCCCGTTTGGCCCGCTTCGAAGAGCTGAACAACACCGAATACCAGAAACGTAACGAAACCAACGAACTGTTCATCCCACCTGGCGCGCGCCTGGGCGATAAAGTGGTCGAAGTCAGCAACCTGCGCAAGTCCTACGGCGACCGCCTGCTGATCGATGACCTGTCGTTCTCGGTGCCGAAAGGGGCAATCGTCGGCATCATCGGCCCGAACGGCGCGGGTAAATCCACGCTGTTCCGCATGATGTCCGGTCAGGAACAACCTGACTCCGGCAGCATCGTGTTGGGCGATACCGTCAAGCTGGCGTCCGTCGATCAGTTCCGCGACAGCATGGACGGTTCGAAAACCGTGTGGGAAGAAGTCTCCGGCGGGCAGGACATCATGCGCATCGGCAACACCGAGATGCCGAGCCGTGCCTATGTCGGCCGCTTCAACTTCAAGGGCGTCGATCAGGGCAAACGCGTGGGCGAGCTGTCCGGCGGTGAGCGTGGCCGTCTGCACCTGGCCAAGCTGCTGCAGGTTGGCGGCAACGTGCTGCTGCTCGATGAACCGACCAACGACCTGGATATCGAAACCTTGCGCGCACTGGAAAACGCCCTGCTGGAATTCCCTGGCTGCGCCATGGTGATCTCGCACGACCGTTGGTTCCTCGACCGTATCGCCACCCACATCCTGGACTACCAGGACGAGGGCAAGGTGGAATTCTTCGAAGGCAACTTCACCGAGTACGAAGAGTACAAGAAGCGTACGCTGGGCGCCGACGCGCTCGAGCCGCACCGCATCAAGTACAAGAAGATCGCCAAGTAATCCCCAAGGCGCCGCATGCGGCGCCTTTTTTTTACTCCCGCGCCAGCTCGCGCGCGTAGTCGTCGAACGCCGGATGCTGCAGCACCACATCGATGAAACAGGCCAGCGCCGGGGAATTCAGCTTGCGGCTCGGGTAGACCAGATACAGCTCGTTCCCTTCCGCACGCCACGCCGGCAACACCTCCACCAACAGCTTCTGCGCCACCACCTCGCGGCTGAGAAACGCCGGCAGCAGCGTGATGCCGGCACCGGCAATGGCACATTCGCGTGCATACAGCAGGTTGTCGGTGGTGTGCGCCAGCGGCAGCTGCCAGCGGTAATAATCGTCGCCGCAGCGCAGGTTCCAGGCCGTCCAAGCCCGATGGGCGATGCAACGATGCTGCTGCAGTTGCTGTGGGTGTTCGATCGGCGGATGCTGCGCCAGATAGGATGGCGCAGCCAACAGATAGCGCGGCGCGTACCCGAGGCGGCGGCCGATCAGTGAAGAATCCTGCGGCTTGCCGGTACGCAGTGCGGCGTCGTAACCTTCCTGCACCAGATCCACCATGGCGTCGGACACCGACACCTCCAGCGAAACGTCCGGGTACTGGCGCTGAAAATCCGCCGCCAGCCGCGCCACCAGGGTTGCCCCTAGCCCGGCAGGCGTCGAGATGCGCAGGCGGCCGCTCGGGTTATCGCGCAGCCGCTGCAGCGCCAGATCGGCGCGTTCGGCGGCGGACATCATCGCCTGACAATGCTCCAGATAACGCTCACCGGCGAAGGTCAGGTTCAGCTGGCGCGTGGTGCGATTGAGCAATCGCAGCCCCAGCGTTTGTTCGAGCTGGCTGATACGCTGGCTGACGCTGGACTTCGGCAGCCCGACGCGCTGCGCGGCGGCGGTAAAACTGCCGCACTCCGCCACCAGCGCGAACAGCGCCATGTCCTGCAGCTGTTTGAATTCCATTGTTCACCTTAAACGAACACTCCGTTAGATATTGTCCATCTTATCACCCCACTGCTGCGGGTCTACACTGGAGGCATCATTTGAAAGGAGTACAATCATGTCGATAAAAGCCATTGCCGTAGACCCGCAGAACCCCGCCGGTTTCATCGAAATCTCACCGGAGATGCCGGTACCCGGTCAGTACGATCTGTTGGTGGAAGTGAAAGCGGCGTCGGTCAATCCGGTGGACACCAAAGTGCACGCCGGTCTGCAGAAAAGCGGCCTGCAGCAGCCACGCGTCCTTGGCTGGGACGCCAGCGGCATCGTGGTGGGCGTGGGCAGCAGCGTCAGCGGCTTCAAGCCCGGCGATGAAGTGTGGTACGCCGGCGACATCACCCGGCCCGGCAGCAACAGCAGCCACCAGCTGATCGACTCACGCATCGCCGCTCACAAACCGCGCAGCCTGAACTGGGCCGAGTCCGCCGCCATGCCGCTCACCGCCCTCACCGCCTGGGAAGCGCTGTTCGAACACCTGAACATTCAGGACGCGCCGGAGCACAAGACGCTGCTGATCATCGGCGGCGCCGGCGGTGTCGGCTCGCTGGCCATTCCGCTGGCCGCATTGCGCAGCAAGGTGAAAGTAATCGCTACCGCATCAAGACCGGAATCCGCCGCCTGGTGCCGTGAGCGCGGCGCCGATCTGGTGGTGGATTACCGCGATCTGAAGGGCAACCTGGCGCAGCAGGGCATCGAGCAGGTGGATTACATCCTGTGTCTGAACGACACCGACGGCCACTGGCCGGCGATGGCCGAGCTGGTCGCGCCGCTCGGCCATATCTGCACCATCGTCGAGAACGCGCAGCCGTTGGATCAAAACGCGCTGAAGCTGAAAAGCGCCGCGCTGCACTGGGAGTTCATGTTCACCCGCAGCATGTTCACCACCCCGGACATCGCGCAACAGGGCAAGATCCTGCAGCAAGTGGCGCAGCTGCTGGACGAGGGCAAGCTGAGCACCACGCTGAGCGAAACCCTGCACGGGCTGTCGGTAGACACGCTGACCGCCGCACATCAACAGCTACTCGGCGGCCACATGCAAGGCAAGCTGGTTATCGCTTACTAAGTTCGCATCGCGGCGGCGTTCTGCGCCGCCGTTATTGCGGACGAACGAAACCGACGCACAGCGTTTGCTCATCGGCCTGCGGATCGGCGCGGAAGGTCAGCGTCTGCTGCCAGTCGAGGCGCAGTTTCGGCCAGTGGGCCAGCTCCCCGCCGAAATCGCTATGCGCGCAGTCTTCACCCAACCGCCCGAACAGGGCGACGCCGTGCTGCGCAATCTGCGGATAGCTGATGTTGACGTTGTAGATATTCGGCCGCGTATGATTGGACCAGCGCGTAATGGTCTGCGGCCGGGAACCGGCGTACACCGTCATCCACTGCGACAGGTATTCGCCGCCGACGTAGCGTAGGTCGACGCCATACCGCTCCTGCCACAGCCGCTCCACCCCGGCGCTGAACGCCTTGATACCCACCATTTTCTGGCCGGCGTTGCGCACGTTGCCCAGCATCACCGCGGCATACCCCAGATAGACCGCCAGCGCTGCGCACATCAGCCCGAGGGTCGCCGCGCGCAGCGAACGCACCGGCGGCTGACGCACGCAGCCAACCAGCAGCGCGGGCGCCAGCATGAAGAACGGCTGCAGCCATTCGGTCAGCCGGCCGCCGACGTTGAAAGAGAACCAGAAGGTAATGATGCCGAGCGGCAACAGGTAGACCCACAGCAACACCCGCATCGGCAAGGCTGATGGCCAGGCCAGCACCGCCCCGCTGCGCCGCAGGATCCCCCACAGCACCAGCGACGGATAAAACACCAGCAGCAGCGACTGCAGCATGTCGAGATTGAGCTGCATCTTGATCTGCGAATCCACCCACTTAAAGGCGGCAAAGTCGTGGTTCCACAACCAGAACACGTTCGGCAGCACCAGCGCCAACCAGATCGCCACCGCTAGATAGAACTGCGGCTGGCGGTAGCAGCGGCGGATCTGCGGTACGAACAGCGTCGACAGCGCCGCGAAATAGACGAAGGCGAAGGTCGAGTACTTCGCCATCATCGCCAGCCCGGCGGCCAATGCGAAGGCCGGCCACCAGTTGGCCGAACGCGAGATCGCCAGGTGGAAGAACAGCGCCATCCACGGCCACAGCATCACCAACAGGTAGTTGTCGTTGTAGGGAATGATGTCGAAATTGATGATGCCGGACAGGTTGAGCGTCAGCAGCGCCATCCAGGCCAGCGAGGTGCTGCCGCTCAGGCGGCGCGCCAATAGCCAGACGCCCAACATGCCGATGGCGATGGCGATGAAGTGGCCGCCGTACCAGTAAACGTTCAGCGGCAGCCACGAGAGCCCGATCGCCGGCTGCATCGCCGCACCGACCAACCAAGGATTTTTCGGTGAGCCCCACTCGCCGTTGAGGCCCCAGTTGAGCGCCTCAACGGCGTCGTAAGGCAGGGTAGGATCGAGATGAACGGTCAGCAGCGTCCAGGCTGCGGCATAGCAGACCAACCAGAGAGCGAGTAAGCGATAAGACATGACTTCTTCTGAGCGTTATTGTAAAGAAAATCTTAACTTAGTCGCTGTCGAATGAACCATGTTTAAACAAGCCGTTAAATGTGCGCCCGGGCGGCCGTTTCTGCCGCCGCGATCGCACATTACGCTAATTTCCCTCAGCCTGCGGCGTGGCGATGGGCGGGCGCATTCGCCAGCCGGCCGGCATCCGCCGCCAGCAGTTGTTGCACCAGCTCGACGCAGCGCAGGAAGCGCTCTTCGTAATCGCTGGACTCAACGTGCACGTACTCGATGTTGTTGGCGCGCAGCATCTCCTCCAGCAGGCGCTGGAACGCCAGGCGATCGGCGCTGCTGCCGAGGCTGCGCAGCCCGTCCGCCACCCACGGCGTGTTGTTTTCCAGCAGGATCACCAGATCGAAACGGTATTCGTCGATCAGCGCCTGCACGAAGGGGTGTTCACGCCCTTCGTACTTTTTGCAAAACGCCTGCGTAGTCACGAAATCGGTATCGATAAACGCCACCTTGTTGGCATATTTGACTGCGAAGTCCACGTATTGCGCCTGCCCGAGGGCAATTTTGTCGTAGTCGGAGTACTGCAGCGCCATCTCGTCGCCGCCCAGGTGCGAAAACACGTAATCGCGGCCATATTCCCAGGCGCTGGTGGTGTTGAAGATGTTGGCCAGCTTGTTGACCAGCGTCGACTTGCCGCTCGACTCACCGCCGAGGATCGCCACGGTGCGCACGAAGAACGGCTTCACCTCGGTCGGGATGTAATCCCAATAGCGGAACGGATCCTGGCGGATCTGATTGCCGCTGATGTTCATGAACGACCGTTCGGGATCGACCAAAATGGTTTCGATGCCCAGATGCTCGCGGTAGCGCGGCGCATCCTGCGCTTCGCTGGAATAGATGAAGCTCGGCACGATGCCCTTCTGTTCCATAAAGGCCTTCATGCCGTCGCTCCACACGTTCCAGCCGTGCGGGTACGGTTCGATGCCCTGCTCGTCGAACGAGTGGATATGGATGTTTTTCTGGTACTTGAAGGTCTGCAGCAGCCAGCGCAGGCGATCGCTGACCGTCGGCTGTTGCGACATCGAACTGTTCTCGAACAGCTCGCGGTCGCGCGGTTCGTCGTGGCACAAAATAACGTGCAACTCGTCCACCTGGCTGCAGGCGCGCTGGATCAGATAGATGTGGCCGGTGTGCAGCGGGTAAAATTTACCAAACACTACGCCGACTTTAACCTCTTTGCGCGGGAACTCCAGCCCGAGAAAACGGTGCAGCGCCTCGAGCTTTTGCGCGCTCGGGCTTTTGATTTTGTCGTTCAACAGCTGGCTCAGATAGCCCTTGGTCATGCCGCTGGCATCCGCCACCTGCTGCAGAGTACAACCCTTTTGCTTGATGGACGTCTTCAGGTAATCAAATTGCGGCATGGCCACCTCCGTTTAATATGCTAAACAAAATAGCATATCTTGCTCGCCGTCGGCGACATTAATAAAACTCTTCCAGCACGTCCAGCGCGTCCGCCAGCTTCTTGACCCCGAACACCTGCATGTTGGCCGGCGGCTTCTTCGGCATATTGCCGTGCGGCACGATGGCGCGCTTGAAGCCGTGCTTGGCCGCTTCGGAGATGCGCTCCTGGCCGCTCGGCACCGGGCGAATCTCCCCCGCCAACCCCACTTCGCCGAACACCACCAGATCGTTCGGCAGCGGCCGATCGCGCAGGCTCGAGACCAGCGACATCAGCAGCGCCAGATCGGCGCTGGTCTCGCTGACCTTCACCCCGCCGACCACGTTGACGAACACGTCCTGATCCGACATCTGCAGCCCGCCGTGCCGGTGCAGCACCGCCAGCAGGATCGCCAACCGGTTCTGCTCCAGGCCCACCGCCACGCGGCGCGGGTTGGACATCATCGAGTGATCCACCAGCGCCTGGATCTCCACCAGCAGCGGCCGGGTGCCTTCCCACACCACCATCACCGAGCTGCCGGAAGTGACTTCATCGCCGCGGCTAAGGAAGATCGCCGAAGGGTTGCTGACTTCGCGCAGCCCCTGTTCGGTCATGGCGAACACGCCCAGCTCGTTGACCGCGCCGAAGCGGTTCTTGTGGCTGCGCAGGGTACGGAAGCGGGAATCGGCGTCGCCGTCCAGCAGCACCGAACAGTCAATGCAGTGTTCCAGCACTTTTGGCCCGGCCAGCGAGCCATCTTTGGTGACGTGCCCGACCATCACGATCGCCACGCCGCGCGTCTTGGCGAAGCGCGTCAGATAGGCGGCGGTTTCCCGCACCTGCGCCACGCTGCCCGGCGAAGACTGAATGTCCGCCATGTGCATCACCTGAATCGAGTCGATCACCATCAGCTTCGGCTGCTCCTGCTCGGCGATCAGGCAGATCTGCTCGATGCTGGTTTCCGACAGCATGTTCAGGCCGCCGGTCGGCAGCCCCAAACGGTGAGCGCGCATCGCCACCTGCTGCAGCGACTCCTCGCCGGTGACGTACAGGGTTTTCATCTGTTCAGACAGTTTGCACAGCACCTGCAGCAACAGGGTGCTCTTGCCGGCGCCGGGGTTGCCGCCGATCAGAATGGCGCTGCCGGGCACCACGCCACCGCCCAACACGCGGTCGAACTCGAGAAAGCCGGTGGTAAAGCGCGGCAGCGCCTCAAGGCTGATTTCCGACAGCTTCTGTACTTTGCTGACGCCGGCGTCGCCGGCATAGCCGCTGAGGCGATCGTTGCGCGCCGCGGCCGGCGACGCGGCCAAACGCACTTCCGTGATGGTGTTCCAGGCATGACAGGCGCTGCACTGCCCCTGCCAACGCGGATAGTCCGCCCCGCACTCATTGCACACAAATGCCCGTTTTGCCGCTTTTGCCACGTCTTACCTCAATCTTTCGTTATCGCACTTCGTGTTTCAGGCTGCCGGTGAGAATACACAGCACGCCCATCAGATCCGCATGCCGGATCGCCACCTGCGCTTTTTCATACACTTTCGGCTTGGCGTGGTAGGCGATGCCCAACCCCGCCGCCTGCATCATTTTCAAATCGTTGGCGCCGTCGCCGATGGCCACGGTCTGCGCCAGCGGGATCTCCAGCTTCTCCGCCAGCCGCAGCAGCGTATCGGCTTTGAACTGCGCGTCCACCACCGGCCCCAGCACTTCGCCGGTCAGCTTGCCGTCGCGGATCTCCAGCTCGTTGGCCGCCGCCGCCACCAGCCGCAGCCGGTTGCGCAGGTATTCGGCGTAGTAGGTGAAACCGCCGGAGGCGATCGCCACATGCCAGCCCATCGCCTGCAGCTTGCCCACCAGGCTGGTCAGCCCCGGCATCAACGGCAGTTCGTCGCGCACCTGCTTGAGGATATTGGCGTCAGCCCCTTTCAGCGTGCCGACGCGCTGGCGCAGGCTGGCGGTAAAATCCAGTTCGCCGCGCATCGCGCGTTCGGTGACTTCCGCCACCTGCTCGCCGACGCCCGCCAGCTTGGCGATCTCATCGATGCACTCGATCTCGATCGCCGTCGAATCCATATCCATCACCAGCAGCCCCGGCGTGCGCAGGTGCGGGATTTTGCCGAGCGGCGCCACATCCAGCCCGCTCTCCGCCGCCAGCAGCTTGGCGCGCGGCGTCAAGGTTCCCGCCAGCCGCACCACCTGATAATCGTCCACGCCCCAGGCGGTGACGATCACCATCGCCGCGCCCAGCTTGCGTTGGAATTGGGTAATGCGCGCCTTGTCCAGCTTTCTGCCATATAACAGCCACCCGGTATTACCCGCCCGGTAGTCCAGCGGCATCACTTCGTCGCCGCTGAGCGAAAGGGGAAGACCCGGCCATTGAGAGATCTCCGCCGGAAGATCGCAATAGGTCAGACTGTTTGACATCATTGACTCCTGAATGGACAAAAACGCTGCATGATAAAACGACGCATCAAGCTATCCTATCGCCAGCGGTTCTGGCAACATAAAGTGTCCCCGATGCCCAAGGAACCTGCATGGCTCGCGCTAAACTGAAATTTCGCCTGCACCGCACCGCTATTATCCTGATTTGCCTGGCTTTGCTGGTGCTGCTGATGCAGGGCGCCTCTTATTTTAGCCTGAGTCACCAAATGGCGCGATCCGAGCAGGTGGAAGAGCTGGCGCAGACGCTGACCAAACAGGTCGCCTACAGCCTGGCGCCGCTGCTGGACGACGACGGCAACACCCCGCGCATCGACGCCATCCTCAAGCAGCTCACCGATCACAGCCGCATTCTCGACGTCAGCGTGTATCAGCAGGATGGCACGCTGGTCTCCCACGCCGGGGAACAGATAAGTATACGCGATCGCCTGTCGCTCGACGGCAAGCGCGCCGGCAGCTATTTCAACCACCAGTTGGTCGAATCCATTCAGGGCAAAGACGGCCCGATCGGCTTTATCCGCATCACCCTCGACACCCACGTGCTGGCGACCGAATCCAAGCAGGTGGACAACACCACCAACCTGCTGCGCCTGATGATCCTGCTGGCGCTGGCGATCGGCATCATTCTGGCGCGCACCCTGCTGCAACACCGCCGCAGCCGCTGGCAGCAGTCGCCGTACCTGTTGACCGCCAACACGCCGTTGGCAGAAGGCAATACGGTGGAAGACGACGAAGAGGATGCGCCGGAGACAAAGCAGGAAGCGCCGAAGAAGGAATAACTCAGGCCAGGCGTTGAATGCGCTCGTGCCGTTTTCTTGTCCTTTCGGTGAATAGATTGTCCGTAACAACGGGATCCACAACCAATTGAAAGGTAAAGCGTTAGCCAAAAATGGCCGTGCGGAATGAATAGATTGACAGGCGGGCGCCATGACGACGCCCGCCGCGGTATTACGCTTTGTCGCCCAGCAGCACGGATTCCAGCGCGATAACGATCATTTCGTTAAAGGTGGTCTGGCGTTCCGCCGCCGTGGTCGCTTCGTGACGCAGGATGTGGTCGGACACGGTGCAGATGGTCAGTGCCTTACAGCCGAACTCTTCGTACAGCTCCGCCGCCACGCCGTAGATGCCGGCCGCTTCCATTTCCACGCCCAGGATGCCGTACTTCTTCATCACCTGGAACATGTCCGGATCCGGGGTGTAGAACAGATCGGCGGAGAAGATGTTGCCCACGCGCGCCGGGATGCCCTGCGCCGCCGCCGCGTCGACCGCGTTGCGCACCATGTCGAAGTCGGCGATCGCCGCGTAGTCGTTGTCCTTGAAGCGCAGACGGTTCACCTTGGAGTCGGTGCACGCGCCCATGCCGATCACCACGTCGCGCAGTTTGATATCGTCACGCACCGCGCCGCAGGAACCGACGCGAATGATCTTCTTCACGCCGAATTCGGCGATCAGCTCGCGCGCATAGATGGAGCAGGACGGGATGCCCATACCGTGGCCCATCACGGAGATGCGGCGGCCTTTGTAGGTGCCGGTGAAGCCCAACATGCCGCGCACGTTGTTCACTTCCACCGCGCCTTCCAGGAAGGTTTCGGCGATGTATTTTGCGCGCAGCGGGTCGCCCGGCATCAGTACTACGTCAGCGAAATCACCCATCTCTGCATTAATGTGCGGCGTAGCCATAATTTTCTTCCTTTAGAAATCTTATTTAATAAAAACGTCAAACATCTAAGCCTTGAATGTCGAGTTGCAGCCAGGCAGCTAGCGGGTGAATCCCCAGGAGCTTACTTGAGTAAGCGACTGGGGTTCACGCGTGAAGCTAACAACGCTACGGCTTGAAAGACAGGGCTTAGAACAGGGTCTTACCGTAATCCATCGGCGACAGGCCAAAGTAATTGGCGACGGTCTGGCCGATGTCGGCGAAGGTCTCGCGGTGGCCCAGCGAGCCCGGTTTCACTTTCGGGCCGTAAACCAGCACCGGGATGTGCTCGCGGGTGTGGTCGGTGCCCGGCCAGGTTGGGTCGCAGCCGTGGTCGGCGGTGAAGATGATGATGTCTTCGTCTTTCACCAGCTTCAGCAGCTCCGGCAGGCGGCGGTCGAACAGCTCCAGCGCGGCGGCGTAGCCCGCCACGTCGCGGCGGTGGCCGTAAGAGGAGTCGAAGTCCACGAAGTTGGTGAACACAATGGTGTTATCGCCGGCCTTTTCCATTTCAATCAGGGTCGCGTCAAACAGCGCATCGATGCCGGTCGCCTTCACCTTCTTGGTGATGCCAACGTTGGCGTAGATGTCGGCGATTTTACCGATCGACACCACTTCGCCGCCCTTCTCGTCCACCAGCTTTTTCAGCACGGTCGGCGCCGGCGGCTCTACCGCCAGATCGTGACGGTTGCCGGTGCGCTGGAAGTGGCCCGGCTTATCGCCGACGAACGGACGCGCGATCACGCGACCGATGTTGTAACCGCCTTCGGTCAGCTCTTCACGCGCAATTTCGCACAGCTCATACAGACGATCCAGGCCGAAGGTTTCTTCATGGCAGGCGATCTGGAACACCGAGTCAGCGGAGGTGTAGAAAATCGGCTTGCCGGTTTTCATGTGCTCTTCGCCCAGCTGATCGAGGATCACGGTGCCGGATGAGTGGCAGTTGCCCAGGTAGCCCGGCAGCTTGGCGCGTTCGACCAGTTTGTCCAGCAGCGCCTGCGGGAAGCTATTGTGCTCGTCCTTGAAGTAACCCCAGTCGAACAGCACCGGTACGCCGGCGATTTCCCAGTGGCCCGACGGCGTGTCTTTACCGGAAGAGAGTTCGCTGGCGTAAGCGTAAGCACCGATGATATCGGCGTTGCGATCCAGCCCCTGCGGGAAGTTGCCGGTGGACTCTTCCGCCGCTTTGCCAAGGCCCAGACGGCTCAGGTTAGGCAGCGTCAGCGGGCCCTGGCGGCCCACGTTGGCCTCACCACGCGCGCAAACTTCGGCAATATGGCCCAGGGTGTCGGAACCCCGATCGCCAAAACGTTCGGCGTCTTCGCTGGCACCGATACCGAAGGAGTCCAATACCATAATAAATGTACGTTTCATCTGTGCTCTCCTGCGTGTTTTCACGCTTTGGACGGCCGCGAAAAAGCCGCGGCCGTTCCTGATTCTTGGGTTATTCCGTGATGCGCTTATACACCACCGGCGTCGCTTCCGGCGCCTTGTCGCTCAGCGTCATTGCGCTGCGCACCGCATCGGCCGCCAGCTGCCAGCTCTCTTCATCGTTGGCGTGGATCATCGCCAGCGGTTGCTGGGTATCCACCTTATCGCCCAGGCGCGCCACCTCGGTCAGGCCAACGCTGTAGTCGATGGCGTCGCTTGCCCGGCGACGGCCGCCGCCCAGCGACACCACCGCCATACCCAACGCACGGGTATCCATGGCGCTGATGATGCCCGGCTTTTCAGCATACACCGGCTTGCTCAGCGTTGCCGCCGGCAGATAGCTATCATAACGTTCGACGAAGTCTATCGGCCCTTGCTGCGCCGCCACCATGCGGCCAAACACCTCAGCCGCTTTGCCGTTGTCCAGCACCGCCTGCAGTTTGGCGCGCGCATCGGCCTCGTCTTGCGCCAGGCCGCCGGACAGCAGCATCTCCACGCACAGCGCCAGCGTCACTTCCAGCAGGCGCGGGTTGCGGTATTCGCCGGTCAGGAAGCGCACCGCTTCGCGCACTTCCACCGCGTTGCCGGCGCTGGAAGCCAGCACCTGGTTCATGTCGGTCAGCAGCGCGGTGGTCTTGCAGCCCGCGCCGTTGGCCACGCCGACGATCGCCTGCGCCAAATCTTGCGACAGGGCATAGGTCGGCATAAAGGCGCCCGAGCCCACCTTCACGTCCATCACCAGCGCATCCAGCCCTTCCGCCAGCTTCTTGGCCAGAATGGAGGCGGTGATCAGCGGGATCGAATCCACGGTGGCGGTGATATCGCGGGTGGCGTAGAAACGTTTGTCCGCCGGCGCCAGCGAGCTAGTCTGGCCGATGATCGCCACGCCGACGTCCTGAATAATTTTGCGAAAGGCGTTATCGTCCGGGAAAATATTGAAGCCCGGAATGGCTTCCAGCTTGTCCAGCGTGCCGCCGGTATGCCCCAGGCCGCGGCCGGAGATCATCGGCACATAGCCGCCGCAGGCCGCCACCATCGGGCCGAGCATCAGCGAGGTCACGTCGCCCACGCCGCCGGTCGAATGCTTGTCGACGATAGGGCCGTTCAGCGCCAGGCTCTTCCAGTCCAGCACGGTGCCGGAATCGCGCATCGCCATGGTGAGCGCCACGCGCTCCGGCATGCTCATGTCATGGAAATAAATGGTCATCGCCAGCGCGGCGATCTGCCCTTCCGACACCACGTTGTCGCGAATGCCGTTGATGAAGAAGCGGATTTCCGCTTCGCTTAACGGCTGGCCGTCGCGTTTCTTACGAATAATTTCTTGAGCCAGGAACAAGGCATCCCCCTGTGTCGCCGAGAGTCGGTGCAGACGGGCGCGCCTGGCGCCCGCCAACGAAATCGATCAGTAACCGCCGCCGGCGGTCTGGGTCTGGTGGCCCAGCGCAGTCAGCAAGCTGGCCAGCAGGCTGGAAGCGCCAAAGCGGAAATGCCGCGCGTCGGCCCACCCCTCGCCCAGAATACGATCGGCAAG
The DNA here is from genome assembly GCF_002752475.1 of Serratia sp. OLAL2. Taxonomy (NCBI): domain Bacteria; kingdom Pseudomonadati; phylum Pseudomonadota; class Gammaproteobacteria; order Enterobacterales; family Yersiniaceae; genus Serratia; species Serratia sp. OLAL2. Next base: position 231,678 of record NZ_MSTL01000016.1, read on the forward strand.
TTGCAGATAATGCAGCGCGTCTTCCGCGGTGCGCACGCCGCCGGCCGGCTTGAAGCCCACGGTCTTCGCCACGCCCATATCGCGGATCACCGACATCATCAGCTCGGCGCTCTCCAGGGTGGCGTTGACCGGCACCTTGCCGGTGGAGGTCTTGATAAAGTCAGCCCCGGCCTTGATGGCGATCTCGGACGCTTTGCGGATCAGATCGGCCTGCTTCAGCTCACCGGTTTCGACGATCACTTTCAGCAGCACGTTGGCCGCCTGGCATGCCTGCTTGCACTGTTTCACCAGCTCGAAGCCGACCTGTTCGTTGCCGGCGATCAGCGCGCGGTAAGGGAACACCACGTCCACTTCATCCGCGCCATAGGCGATGGCCGCGCGGGTTTCCGCCAGCGCGATGTCGATATCGTCGTTGCCATGCGGGAAGTTGGTCACGGTGGCGATACGGATGTCCGGCGTGCCTTGCTCGCGCAGCGCCTTACGCGCCACCGGGATAAAACGCGGGTAGATGCAGATGGCCGCCGTGTGGCCGGCCGGGCTGTTGGCCTGACGACAGAGGGCGATCACTTTCTCGTCGGTGTCATCATCGTTCAGCGTGGTTAAATCCATCAAGTTCAGCGCACGTTGCGCTGCTGCGGTTAATTCGGTCATAAAACTCTCCAACTGAGTACCTGGGTGTTGGCGAGCGGACTTGGTTCCATGAAGATAGCGCAGGGGAACGGCGTTCCCGCGGCGGCAACTGAGATCCTTCTCACCGCACATGGCCACCCGCCTTGCGGCCGGCCAGTAATAGCTATTTGAACACGAATGCCGAGGGCGATTCGCGTTCATCGTCACACTATATGAAATAGCACTGTAACAGACCGGAATTATATGTGAAGAACATCACAAAATAACGCGATATCGTTCACAAATTCGCTAAAGAAGCGGCTGAAGATCGCGGGTGCGACAAACACCCACGTTGCTTAGAGTATAGGCGGAGTCCCGCGATCGGTCGCGCCGTCGCGGGCTCCGTGAAGGCTTACAGCGCCAGGAAGAAACCGGCGATGGTGGCGCTCATCAGGTTGGACAGCGTGCCCGCCGCCACGGCTTTCAGACCGAAGCGCGCGATGTCATGGCGACGGTTGGGCGCCATGCTGCCCAAACCGCCCAGCAGGATCGCCACCGAGGAGAGGTTGGCGAAACCGCACAGCGCAAAGGAGATGATCGCCTTGGTGTGCGTTGACAGCACCTGCAGGCCTTCTGCCGCCACCACATCGTCCGGGCGCAGATAGGCGCCGAAGTTCATGTAGGCGACAAACTCGTTGACGATGATCTTCTGGCCGATAAACGAACCGGCGGTCATCGCTTCACTCCACGGCACGCCGATCAGGAAGGCGATCGGTGAGAACACCCAACCGAGGATCAGTTCGAGCGACAGCTGCGGGTAATCGAACCAGCCGCCGATGCCGCCGAGAATGCCGTTGAGCAAGGCGATCAGCGCGATAAACGCCAGCAGCATCGCACCGACGTTCAGCGCCAGCTGCATGCCGGAGGCCGCGCCGGAAGCCGCCGCGTCGATCACGTTGGCCGGACGCTCTTCTTCGGCGATCAGCTTCATCGCATCGTCTTTATCGTGGGTCTGCTCGGTTTCCGGCACCATCAGCTTGGCGAACAGCAGCCCGCCCGGCGCGGCCATGAAGGACGCGGCGATCAGGTATTCCAACGGTACGCCCATCTGCGCGTACCCCGCCAACACCGAACCGGCCACCGAGGCCAGGCCGCCGCACATCACGGCGAACAGTTCTGACTGGCTCATGGTGGCGATATACGGGCGCACCACCAGCGGCGCTTCGGTCTGGCCAACGAAAATGTTGGCGGTCGCCGACAGCGATTCGGTGCGCGAGGTGCCCAGCAGCTTGTGCAGGCCGCCGCCCAGCACGCGGATCACCAACTGCATGATGCCGAGGTAGTACAGCACCGCAATCAGCGAGGAGAAGAACACGATCACCGGCAGAACGCGCAGCGCGAACACGAAGCCGCCGCCGCCGAACACTTCGAACATCTTGTCGGACACCAGCCCGCCGAAGATGAACGAAATGCCCTGATTGCCGTAGGCGATAACGTTTGCCACGCCGTTAGACATACTGCCGAGGATGCTGCGGCCCAGCGGCACGTACAGCACCAGCGCGCCGATGCCGATCTGAATGATGAACGCCCACACGACGGTGCGCAGTTTGATGGCTCGGCGGTTGCTGGAGAGCAGCACCGCAATGGCGATCAGCACCGCCATGCCAACCAGACTCATGATGAGTTGCATGCAAAGTTTCCCTGTTGCAAAAAATAAAATACATCCCTGCTCATGAAGAGAGGTCTGCTATTGGAGAGTTTCGGGGGGATTATACTGAGCGAGGTCACCCTCGCACCGATTTATGTCACAAATGTATACAACGAGACGCAAATGAAAATCTTATAACGTGACTCAGGTCACGTTATGCAGACCTCAATTCGGCATGGCGAACAGCGCTTGGGTATTGTGTTGCAGGTGGGCGGCGATCTCGTCGGCCGACTCCGGGCGCAGTTCGCACAGCGTCTCAAACACCTCGACGGCGCGTTCGGGGCGATTCGGTTGCCCCTGATAGCCGGCCAGCGGCATGTCCGGCGCATCGGTCTCCAGCAGCAGCGCCTCTAGCGGCAGCTGCGCCATCACGCCGCGCGTTTTCTGCGCCCGCTCATAGGTGATGGTGCCGCCCACGCCAATGTAATAGCCGAGACGGATAAACGCCTGCGCCTGCGACAGGCTACCGGCGAAGCCGTGCACCACGCCGCGACGCGGCAGCTGCATGCGCCGCAGCGCGGCGGCCAGCTGATCGTGGGTGCGACGCGAATGCAGGATCACCGGCAGGTCATGCTGTTTCGCCAGCCTCAGCTGGGCCAGCAGCACGCTTTGCTGCCGCTCGAACTGTGGGTTGTCCATATACAGATCGAGCCCGATCTCCCCCACCGCCACCAGCTTGTGCGGCCGCTCGGCCAACAGCATCGCCAGCTGTTCCAGCTGCGGCTCATGATGCTGCGCGATATACAGCGGGTGCAGACCCAGCGCGGCGAACAGCGGCGTGTGATCCTGCGCCAGCCGCAGCACCCGCGCGAAGCGATCGGCAGTGACCGTCGGGATGATGATGCGCTGTACGCCGGCGCTTGCCGCCCGCGCCAGGCTCTCGACTTCATGCCCGGTAAAGGGCGGGAAATCGAAATGGCAGTGGGTATCGGTAAAGGCGTAACTCACAGCGCCCCCCCTTCACCCGGCGGCAGATCGCCCGGCAGGATGATTTTCGGCGCCGCTACCGCCGCCTCCGGCTGCGCCGCCCGCTCGGTGGGCATGGCGATGTCGGTCACGATCGGCGAAGGCATTCTGACGTTCTCCGGCTGGATCAGGCGGCGCGACAACGCTTTTCGCACCTTGATGCCGTCGGGCTCCGGCTGTGCCATCCACTGGCCGACGGTGGCCAGAAAGTAGCGGCCACAGCGGCGCCCCAGGTGATAATCCTGATTGAGCGCTCCCAATCGGCTGCCCAGCGCATTGCTGGCCAACGGCTTCGGCGGGAAGATCTCGAAGATGCGCAGCTTGCCCGGCGGCTTTTCGATAAAGCGCTGGATGCGGTGATAGCTTTGCTCGTGATGCTGCAGGATGCGCACCATCTGCTGCAGGCTGCTGTCGCTCAGCCAATGCTCCATGCGCTTCATCCACTGCGGGGTGTAGTACATCTGCGAAGGCACGGTGCGGATCACCACGATAGTGTCGGCGCCGCGGCGATAGGCCTCTTCCACCGGGATCGCATCACTGATGCCGCCGTCCTGATAGCTGACGCCGTCCAGCTCCACGCCCTGGCGATAGAAGCCGGGAATGGCGCTGGATGCCTTGATGGCCGGCAGCCAGCGTTCGCGCTGCGCAGGCAGATAGGTCGGCTCGAAATCGTCGCTGCGGCAGGCGCACAGTAAGAATTCGCGCCCGTCGGTAAAATGCTGTTCCGCCACGTCCATCGCCAGCGGCATCTGCGCCGCCGCCGTATCAACCAGCCAATCGAGATCGATCAGATGCCCGCCACGCACGAAGCGCAGCGGATTGAAGAACTGTGCCGAAGTGGTGTAACGGGTGATCACCCGGCGCGCGTAGCCCATCTGCCCGCAGATATAGGCAGACAGATTCTGGGCGCCGGCCGACGTGCCGATCAACAGATCGAAAGGGTTAAAGCCCGCGCGCTGAAACTCGTCCAGCACGCCGGCGGTGAAAATGCCGCGCTGGCCGCCGCCTTCGCAGACCAGCGCCATTTTGCCTGGCCGAAAGGGTTTAGACGCCAGCGGTTCTATATTGCCGAGCGTGATGGGTATTCTGTATCCCAACTTGGCATCCTCAGTGAGACGTTTTCTCCGAGGATACCGCGTCTCGCTCTCTTCCGTAATCCTCTTGCAGTACGCCGGCGAGGAAATCGTTGCTGCCGGCCAGCCAGGCGCAATCGCTGCCGGACCATTCGGCCCACGCCTGCCATACCTGGCCTTTCAGCTGTTTCCAGCGCCCGACGATGATGTCACTGTTCATGTCCGGCCCTCCCCGACGTGAGAAAAGGAGTTAAGCTTTGTTACAGTTTACGGGAAAATGCCGGCCGGCTAAGGGCGCCGACGGCCGGTGAACAGGCTGACCAGGAACAGGATGATGCCGACGACGAACACGATTTTAGCCGCCCAGGCGGCGGTGCCCGCCAGCGAACCGAACCCCAGTGCCGCAGCGATAAGCGCGATAACTAAAAAGATAATGCCCCAACGAAACATAAGCTTCTCCTTACCATTGTGAAAAAATTCGCTGCCGTCTACCGCCCCGACAACGGGACATCGACGGCAAATCAGTTTCTTTTTTTGGTGGTACACGTCGGGCCGCCTTGACGGCCCGACAGATGCGGCTTGTTGTTACTTGTTACGGGCGCCTGGCGGGATTACTGCTTAACCACCAGGTCGTTTTTCACGCTTTTCACGCCATCGATAGCCTTGGCGATGCTTTCGGCACGCTCAGACTGCGCCTGCGTTTTCACTTCACCGGAAAGCTGCACCACGCCATCGGTGGTTTCCACTTTCACATTGCGCGACGGCACGATGTCATCGGCCAGCAGCTTGGCTTTCAGCTCACTGGTGGTGGCGGTGTCGCCGGCATACGATTTGATCGATTGATTGGCTTCATCTTTCACGTGCAGCTTGTCGCTAACGGTTTTGACGCCTTCCACCTTGCCGGCAACCGCAACTGCATGCTCCGCCTGCGCCTGGCTGCCGACAAACCCGCTCAGGATCACGGTGCCTTTTTCGGTTTTCACCGAAATGTCAGTGCTTTTGATGGTCTTATCGTCCACCAACGCACTTTTAACTTTAGCCGTTATCGCGCTGTCATCCATGTAACCGTCAACTTTTTTCATGGAGCTATCGATTTTGGCACCGGCACTGTCCGCGGCGTTAGACGCCTTGTTGAGCAGACTGTCTTCGGCTAGCGCAGTGCCGCTCACCAAAACAGAACCCAAAACAACAGCCATCAGCGAGTGTGCAAATTTGGTCTTTTTCATCGATCTCTTCCTTTTGTTGGGGGCCCGCAGCGCCAGAGTGCCGGAACCCTTCAGCCACCTTCACGCGGCCTCTCGGTAAATACTTCATCATCGCTATATGATTAAGCGTTCACGATAGGAATATTGCAACAGCCGTGCCAACTCAACAAACACCTTTAAAATCAAGCAAAAGAAGCGTTGAGTCGGATTTTTAATCAAAAAACTGTCGCCTATTGACGACAGACTAAGTGACACGAAACGGTAAAATAGTCATCTCATTGATATTTAAGGAAACAGACTGTCTCCTATCGGCAACACATCAGAATAACTCACCAAACAATCAGCGTATTGCAGTGATTTACTCTCAAGCAATGTGCGGACATCTCGTTAAAGATAGACCATGCGGCGGAAAACGCAGGCCAATCGCGTCTCGCCTTGGCGATGTCGATTCGCAGGATAAAATATGAGGAAGTTTTATTAATTAGCGGAGTGAGAATACGGGGAGCTGGCAGGGCGCACCGGGCGCCCTGCAGAGTTATCAGTGTTCGCGGGTTTTGCGGAAGGTCACGTCAGGATAGCGTTCCTGCGTCAGGTTGAGGTTCACCATGGTCGGCGCGATGTAGGACAGGTTGTCCCCACCGTCCAGCGCCAGGTTGATCTCGTTCTTGCGCTTGAACTCTTCGAACTTCTTCACGTCGTCGCACTCGACCCAGCGTGCCGTCGACACGTTGACCGACTCATACAGCGCTTCCACGTTGTACTCGCTCTTCAAACGCGCCACGACCACGTCGAACTGCAGCACGCCGACCGCACCGACGATCAGATCGTTGTTGGCGATCGGGCGGAACACCTGCACCGCGCCCTCTTCGGACAGCTGCACCAACCCCTTCAACAGCTGTTTCTGCTTCAGCGGATCGCGCAGGCGAATGCGGCGGAACAGTTCCGGCGCGAAGTTCGGGATGCCGGTGAACTTCATGTCTTCGCCCTGGGTGAAGGTATCGCCGATCTGAATGGTGCCGTGGTTGTGCAGACCGATGATGTCGCCCGGGTAGGCTTCTTCCACGTGCGAACGGTCACCGGCCATAAAGGTCAGCGCGTCGGAGATCACCACGTCTTTGCCGGTGCGCACCTGGCGCAGCTTCATGCCTTTCTCGTAACGGCCGGACACCACGCGCATAAAGGCCACGCGGTCGCGGTGCTTCGGATCCATGTTGGCCTGGATCTTGAACACGAAACCGGTGAATTTCTCTTCCGCCGCCGTTACTTCACGGGTGTCGGTTTTACGCGGCATCGGCGCCGGCGCCCAGGCCACCAGGCCGTCCAGCATATGATCCACGCCGAAGTTGCCGAGTGCGGTACCGAAGAACACCGGCGTCAGCTCGCCGCTCAGGAAGGCCTCCTGATCGAACTCGTGGGAAGCGCCCTGCACCAGTTCCAACTCATCGCGCAGCTGCGCCGCCAGATCTTCGCCCACGGCGATATCCAGTTCCGGGTTGTTCAGGCCTTTGACGATGCGCACTTCCTGAATGGTGTGGCCTTTACCGGTCTGGTACAGGTAGGTTTCATCCTTGTACAGGTGGTAAACGCCTTTGAACAGCTTGCCGCAGCCGATCGGCCAGGTGATAGGCGAACAGGCGATCTTCAGTTCGCGCTCGACTTCATCCATCACCTCCATCGGATCGCGGATGTCGCGGTCCAGCTTGTTCATGAAGGTCAGGATCGGCGTGTCGCGCAGACGGGTGACTTCCATCAGCTTGCGGGTACGATCCTCAACGCCCTTGGCGGCGTCGATCACCATCAGACAGCAGTCGACGGCGGTCAGGGTGCGATACGTATCTTCGGAGAAGTCTTCGTGCCCCGGGGTATCCAGCAGGTTGACCAGGCTGTCGCGATACGGGAACTGCATCACCGAGGTGGTGATCGAGATCCCACGCTGCTTTTCCATTTCCATCCAGTCGGATTTGGCGTGCTGGCTGGAGCCGCGGCCTTTTACCGTACCGGCGGTCTGGATCGCCTGTCCGAACAGCAGCACTTTTTCGGTAATGGTGGTTTTACCGGCATCGGGGTGCGAGATGATGGCGAAAGTTCTTCTTTTGGAGACTTCGCGGGCAAATTCACTAGGAGACATGGTTTTCAGGTTCTACGGTTAGTCCGCCCTGCGACATCATCAGAACGCGCCGATCGCGGCGCCAGGCAAAGCGGTGAATAAAAGATAACAGCCGGGTATTTTCGCCGATTTGCCAACCGGTGACAATCAATGGATCCGATTTCCCGCTAACGCAGGTGGAAATCGGGAGACAAAGCGGCCCAATGCCGGCGCAATACCGATTTGTGATCGTCCGCCATCGGCAGCTCTTCCAATAAGGCCGGCCACAAATTTCGCGCCTTGTCGATGGCATCCACCAGGTGCACCCGTATCGCAGACCAGGGAATATCGACCCGCTCAGCCCAGCGTTCGAAGGTTTGCATTGAGATCCTATCCCAGCGCTTTTCCTTCGCCATATTGAGCGCAGCCTCAGACTCACCAGGAATATAAGCCAACGTAGTGACGATGTCATAAGCGGGAGAAAGCCGAATATCAGTCTGGTTTGGATAGAACATGGACCAATTTTTTACGTGCGCATCGCCATTGGCGAGCAAAATATTCGCCAACAGACGGCGCGCCATTTGCTGCACATCCGCTAAAGATTCACTGCCATACTCATAGAGATAAGCCGCTATTTGATCGTAATTTTTGCCGCGGTATTTATCGTGCGCGTAAATCTCGAATATCTGGGCAAAATCTTCTGCATGCACTCGCCCGCTTTCGCTGCGGTCAAAACGACGGGTGGCATAAGCATAGGGTTCATCCGCCAAGCGAATATCAGGCAAGTGTTCAAGTCGTGTCAATTCAACCAGCTCAATATCAGGAATATCCACGCCGATGGCTTGCGCCAAACGCATTGCCGTATATTCATTTTCAGGGAGATGACGATGAACCGTTGAAGGCGTTTTAATGATCCAGCTATCAGCGCCCACCTGAGAAGAAATGTTGAAGCGGCCCTCTTTGCGCACAGAGGAAAATTTCATTTGTACCCCTGCCAGAGAAAACTTTTGCGCCTCCATCCCAACATCAATTTGCACGGCTTCCAACTCGCCGCGCGACCTTAACGCCCAGGCGGGTATGTCACTGGCAGCCAACGGCCGTGCTTCAAGCGCTCCCGGCAAGTTTCCACCGGCCCAGGCAATTAAAGGAAACTCCTCATTCACATGGGCTTTCAACGACTGTGCCACCCAAGTGCGCAGTGCGCCTTCGGGTAACAAGTTGGATAAAACGGGCGGCAGACGCTGCGATGACTGTAAAACTTGCTCAAGATACCCCGCGTGAGCCTTCTGCCTGAGCGTAAACAAAGGACGAACACGCTCCGGCAAAGCGAGGTAGTGTGGATCAAACGTCAGGATGTTTCTGCCGCCGCTGTAATGCGCCAGCACGCCAACACGCACGCCATGCAATATCAAGGCTAATGCCTGTACCGATTCAACCTGTCGCAGCCCTTTCATCAGCTAGTCCTCGAGATCTTTCAGTTTTTTTTCAAAATCCTGCGGCTTACCGACTTCCGGTGCGCTACTCACTTCCTGTTGCAGCAGGCACTCCACATCACGGGCAGACTTTTTTGGCACGATGACATATTCCAAATTCATCGCCGCCAATATTCGTAGCAACGTGCTTACCCGCATATCGCTCCCCGCTTCAATACGCTGATATTGCTGTTGGGTCATGCCAATCTTCATTAAAAAGTCTTTTTGACTCCAACCCAACTCACTGCGTTTTTCTTTCAGCAACGCTGATATTTCGGATAGTTTTCTCATCCGCGCCTCCAAACAACGCATTGATTGTCTCACCAGCAATAAACAACAAATTAGTTGTCGAGACAGTGAAAAACAACTTTTTTGATGTAAATTAATGAATAAACAACTTTTTAGTTGTAAAAGGGAATGCAAACAATAAACAGGATGTTTTAGATTACCCCAGCGGCAGCGCCATCACGATCGCGTCTTCGCGGCCGTGGGCGCTCGGGTAATAATTGCGGCGCACGGTGACCTCGTTGAAACCGAGATCTTCATACAGCGCGATCGCCGCCTGGTTGGAAGCACGCACCTCCAGCCACAGCGTAACCACGCCGCGGCTCTCCAGCTGTTCGATCACCGCGTTGAGCAGCAGGCGGCCAAAGCCCCGGCGCTGGTACTGCGGATGGATGGCGATGTTGAACAGCGTGGCTTCGTCCAGCACGATCTGCGTGATGGCGAACCCCGCCATCGCCCCGTCGGCGCTCAGCTTCAGGTTAAGGTAGCGATCGCCCTGATTGCTGGCGAAGGTGGTTTCCGTCCAAGGAAAAGCGTGGCTGGCTTGCTCAATGGTGAAGGCCGTGGCCAGATCGGCCGCCGTCAGGGTAGAAATCGTGTTCATGATGACAAATCTGCTGCCAGAGGGCGCGTTTGGCCCCCGCGTCTTGGGAAAGCTCGGCCAGCGCCGGGCTGTGTAGCTGCGCGCCGGCGACCGCGAGCGGTTCCGCCACGCCCAGCCGCCAACTGTTGCATGCGGTCTCTTCAGGCAGCATCGCCGCCTGTTCCGGCGTCAGGCTGTAAGTTTGCGCCGGCGTCAGCCCCAGGCTGTGCAGCACGTCGCAAAACAGCGGATCGTCGGGTGCGGGCAGCGTCTGCGCCACCACCAGCAGGCGTGCCTCGGGCGGCAGACTGACCGCCACTTCGCCCTGCAACACGCTCGGGCGGCGCAATGTCCACTGCGTAATACCCAGTTGTTGTAACAGCCAGTCGCGTTTTGATGCCATGCCGATTCCTACCCGTTGTGGTGCGCCATGCCTGCCATGCGCCGCGCTATGCTAACAAACCCGCGCAGCCCGCGCCAACAAACCCGTCGAACATATCGCCACAAAGCTCTATAATCCCCGGTCTCATTTCCAGGAGCCAATATCTGATGTCTGCATTAACCCCCGCCAGTGAAGTCATGCTGCGCCACAGTGATGAATTTATCGAACGCCGCGTGCTGTTTGCCGGCGACCTGCAGGACAGCCTGCCGGCCCAATTCGAGGCCGCGGACGTGCGCGTCCACACTCAGCAATACCATCACTGGCAGTTACTGAACCGGACGATGGGCGATAACGTGCAGTTCGGTTTGACCGTCGATCCCGCTTTCGTCGCCGACTGCGACACGCTGGTTTACTACTGGCCGAAGAGCAAGCAGGAAGCGCAATTCCAGCTGTGCAACCTCCTGGCGCTGCTGCCGGTGGGCGCGGACGTGTTCGTGGTCGGTGAAAACCGCAGCGGCGTGCGCAGCGCCGAGCCAACGCTGGAAGGCCACGTCACGCTGGTGAAAATCGACAGTGCGCGCCGCTGCGGCCTGTATCATGGCCGCCTGGACGCGCAGACCGAGTTCGACCTGAACGACTGGTGGGACAGCTATCAGCTGCACGATCTGGAAGTGAAAACGCTGCCGGGCGTGTTCAGCCGCGACGGTCTGGACGTCGGCAGCTCGCTGCTGCTGTCGACGCTGGAAAAACACATGAAAGGCAAGGTGCTGGACATCGGCTGCGGCGCCGGCGTCATGGCCTCGGTAATGTCCAAGCTGTCGCCGAAGGTGAAACTGACCCTCAGCGACGTCAACGCCGCCGCGGTGGAATCCAGCCGCGCAACGCTGGCCGCCAACGGCATCGAAGGCGAAGTGATCGTCAGCAACGTTTACTCCGACATCACCGGCCGTTTCGACATGATCATCTCCAACCCGCCGTTCCACGACGGGCTGCAGACCAGCCTGACCGCTGCTGAAACCCTGATCCGCGGCGCGGTGAAGCACCTGCCGATCGGCGGCAGGCTGCGCATCGTCGCCAACGCCTTCCTGCCGTACCCGGACATTCTGGACGCCACCTTCGGCAGCCATGAAGTGCTGGCGCAGAACGGCCGCTTCAAGGTGTATCAGGCCACCGTCGGCCGCCCGCCGCGCGCGCCGAACAAGAAATAATTCGCCGTTGGCGGAAAACGACAGAGCGCGGCCTGAGGCCGCGCTTTTTTTTAGCCGTTGATATAGGTCATCGACTCGGCGCCGTAGCGTTCGCCGGCCGCCGCACTCAGTGGGAACACCGCGTCGATCGCCGCCAGCTCAGCCGCGCTCAGCGTTATCTCCGCCGCCGCGACGTTCTCTTCCAGGTAGCGACGGCGTTTGGTGCCGGGGATCGGCACGATGTGCTCGCCCTGCGCCAACACCCAGGCCAGCGCCAGCTGCGAAGGTTTGACGCCCTTCTGCGCCGCCAGCTCGCTCACCTTCTCCACCAGCGCCAGATTGCGGCTGAAGTTTTCCCCCTGGAAGCGCGGGTTGCTGCGGCGGAAGTCGTCCTCGGCAAGATCCTCCGGCCGCTGGATAGCGCCGGTGAGGAAACCGCGCCCTAACGGGCTGTAGGGCACAAAGCCGATGCCCAGGCGCTCGCAGACCGCCAGCACGCCCTGCTCGGCGTCGCGCGTCCACAGCGAATATTCGGTCTGCAGCGCGGTGATCGGATGCACCTTGTGCGCCCGCTCCAGCGTGGCCACCGACGCCTCGCTCAGGCCGATGTGGCGGATCTTGCCTTCGCGGATCAGATCCGCCATCGTGCCCACGACGTCCTCGATCGGCACCTGCGGATCGACCCGGTGCTGATAATAAAGATCGATCTCCTCCACGCCCAAGCGCCGCAGGCTGCCCTCGACGGAACGCCGGATATACTCGGGCCGGCTGCTGACGCCGCGCGCCGAAGGATCCGCCGGATCGCGCAGGATGCCGAACTTGGTGGCCAGGAACACCTGTTGCCGCTTGCCTTTGATCGCTTCCCCCACCAGCGCTTCGTTGGTGTGCGGGCCATACATGTCGGCGGTGTCGAGCAGCGTGACGCCCAGCTCCAGCGCCCGGTGCAGCGTGGCGATGGCTTCCTGCCGATCGGCGCCGGTGGAGTAGAAGTCGCTCATGCCCATGCATCCCAGCCCCAGGGCGGAGACGACGGGACCGTGGGAACCCAGTTTACGTTGTTGCATTGTGCTGCCCTCATGCGGTGAATGGATAACGCAGCAAAGTCTGGTTGTTTACACTACAAAGATAAATAATGCAGATTGCACATCACTGTTCAAAAATCACCAACAATCCGGAGTGGACATGGATCAGGTTCAAGCCATGCGCATTTTTACCCGCATCGTCGAACTGGGCAGCTTCAGCCGGGCGGCCGAACGCCTGCAGCTGCCGCGCGCCACGGTCAGCAACGCGTTAAAACGGCTGGAGCAGCGGCTGGGCGTTCGCCTGCTGATCCGCACCACCCGCCAGGTACAGGTGACCAGCGAAGGCAGCCTCTACTATCAACGCTGCGTGCAGTTGCTGGGGGCACTGGAGGAGGCGGACACGCTGTTCAGTCACCATAAGCTGCAGCCGTCCGGCAAGGTGCGCATCGATATGCCCCATTCGCTGGCGCGCCAGATCGTCATTCCGGCGTTGGACGACTTTTACCAGCGTTATCCCGACATCACCCTGGCGCTGGGTGCCAACGACACCCACGTCGATCTGCTGCGAGAAGGCGTTGACTGCGTGCTGCGCGCCTGGGAAACCGAAGACGACAGCCTGGTGGCGCGGCGCATCGCCCAGTTGCCACAGATCACCTGCGCTTCCCCCGCTTACCTGCAGGCCTGCGGCACGCCGCTCGACATCGATAGCCTGGCGCCGCACCGCGCGGTGGGGTATTTTTCGCTGGCCAGCAACCGCGATTACCCGCTGGAGTTCTGCCGCGGCGGCAAGCTGGAACTACGCGAACTCCCCGCCCGGCTGAGCGTCAGCGGCGCAGACGCCTATATAGCCGGCGCGCGAGCCGGCATGGGATTGATACAGGCGGCGCGCTATTCGCTTGCCCCCTGGCTGGAACAGGGCGAACTGGTGGAAGTATTGACGGACACGCCGCCCCCGCCGATGCCGATTTACATCATGTATCCGCCTGGCCGTTTCCTGGCGCCACGGGTCAGGGTGTTGATTGATTGGCTGATTTGGCTGTTTGACCAGCAGAAAAGCGGCGATATGGCTGTTTTTCCAGCAAACGCCCGCAAAGCGGGGAAATAACTGTTGACGTGCCCGCCAAAATCTCTAGAATTCGCCTCCGTGGTAACGTTACTCCGGTAATGTTTCTGGTACGCGAAGGTGGCGGAATTGGTAGACGCGCTAGCTTCAGGTGTTAGTGTCCTTACGGACGTGAGGGTTCAAGTCCCTCTCTTCGCACCAAATAACCACATGATTTATATTGCACTCAGCATCGATGCGAAGGTGGCGGAATTGGTAGACGCGCTAGCTTCAGGTGTTAGTGTTCTTACGGACGTGAGGGTTCAAGTCCCTCTCTTCGCACCACGCTGGCGACGTAATATAAATCAAAGCAACAACATCGACTGTGCGAAGGTGGCGGAATTGGTAGACGCGCTAGCTTCAGGTGTTAGTGTCCTTACGGACGTGAGGGTTCAAGTCCCTCTCTTCGCACCAATTGATGATCTCTCCGGTAGTCTCCCCGAAAAAATCCCAACGCATTGATGAATCACACGCTTAAGCGTGGTTTTGCCGTTTCGGGCGTTTCACCCGAAGCTGAAGTTTAGGCTGACCGCCGCCAGGCCGCCCGCCAGCGCCATACAGGAAGGCAGCAGCAGATAGTGGCGCAGCCGGCTGTTGAACAGCATCACCAGCGTGGCCAACATCGCTATCACGATCAGGGTGCGCAACTGCAGCATATCCAGGTTGATCAGGGCCAACAGCGGCATCAACGCACAAGGCAGCAAAACGCCCCAGGCGCTGGCCAGGCGATCGCCGAGGCACCAACTGACGCCCCACAGCCCGCACGCGGCAATCATGGCAGTGAGCATGACAACCCTCCTCAAGTGATAATGATAACCAATATCATATAACACTTTTTTGGCCGCCGCATCATTTTCACTGCGCTGACCAAACTCAGATGACACCAGCAGGAAAAAATGATAATTTGACATAAGAAAATTCCTAGTCCTGTTTGCATGATAATAATCACAATCCTCAACCATGCAATTCAAGTGGATATTCGCGCCAAGGGAATGCTTCTCAACCTTAATTATTCGACAGAACGACTTTGCAAAGAGTGACCTCCGTATGAACGCCCGTTCTTATCAGGAATTACTGAACAGCAAGCAGCGCCTGGCATTATTTCTTTTTCTGATAATGAATGCCGCCTCTTCCGTATTTACATTATTGTTCCCTTTTAGGGATACGCCCGCATTTACCCTACCTTTATTATGTATACCGCTATTTTGTCTGGTAGCAGCGCTATTTTCTCTGCAAACGCCACGTAAATATTTGTGCAAACTCAACCTGTTCTCCAGCGTGCTTGGCCTGCTGTGGGCCGCACATATTTACGTTAAAAGTCAATATTGCTTGCCGAATAACCAAGATTTTTTATTAATTAGTTTGTTCAGCATCTTTTTTATCAGCGCTATTTCTCTGACGGATAACTTTACCGCCTTTTGTTTACACGCCGTGCCTTCCGCAATGGTGATCCTGGCTTTAGACGGCATGCATAATACCCTGCGGATATTATTCACCACGCTATTACCTATTATCGCTTTCTCCATTCATCACCTGATGTTGAAACGCAGTGAAATCTTTACCCACGCGCTGGTGGCCAACCTGTATAACGAGCGGGACAAATTCAATAATTTGAGCATGCTCGATCCCCTGACCGGCCTTTATAACCGGCGTGGCCTGGAAAATAAGATCACTATGCTGCTGGAACCGCAAACCGGCCGCCACTACGTGCTGCTGCTGGATATCGACCACTTCAAGGTCTACAACGACAGCTACGGCCACGCCATGGGCGACCGGGCGCTGGTGCAGGTAGCGGTCGCCATTCGCGATGCGGTGCGTTCGCGCGACATCGTGGTGCGTTACGGCGGGGAAGAGTTTTTGGTGCTGCTGACCAACGTGCACGAAGGCTACGCGGCGCAACTGGCCGAACGGGTGCGCCAGCGGGTGGCGGAGCTGAACATCCCGCACGGCGCCAGTCCGCAGCACAGCGGCACGCTGACGCTCAGCGCCGGCATCTCCGCGCTGGAAAAACTGGACATCGAATCGGCGATAGGCGCAGCCGACGCCGCGCTCTATCTGGCGAAGCACAGCGGCCGCAACAATATTCAGCTGGCGCAAAACGTCGAGCCCGCCGCCGTTCACCCTTAAGCCGCCGCCGTAACGGCGCGGCGGCTGACATCAACACTTATACGGCTATACGGCGGTGGAACGCAGCCCGTTCAGCAACAGATTCAAACTGACCAAGGCTTGTTCCAGCCCCACGTCTTTTTCCGGATGATGGGCGACCCACAGCGCGGCATCCATCAGGCCGCCGTTGATTAAATGCGCCAGCGATTCCGGCTCGGCGACGGCGATGCGCCGCTGCGCCATCAAGGCCTGCAATGCGCCCGTCATCCAGCTGATGCACGCCAGCTTGCTGGCCCGCAGATATTCAGCTCCCAGCACCGAAGGTGAATCACGCAACAGAATGCGTTGCGCTTGCGGCTCCGTCATCATGATCAGATAACCGCGGCAACGCGCCGCAAAAGCCTCCCAGTCATCCGCAGTACTCGCGGTTATGTCAGCCAGATGCGCATCCATCTCCGAGTCTATCGCCTGCACCACCGCCAGGAACAGCCCCTTTTTATCGCCAAAATGGTGATAGAGCGCGCCGCGCGTCAGGCCGGCCTGGGCGGTGAGATCATCCATCACCGTCTCGGCATACCCCACGCTGCCAAACTGCCGGCGGGCCGCCGCCACCAGCTTTTGTCGGGTTTCTTCAATCATTTCGGTGCGCGCTTTACGTGCCATGGGTCCACTCCGCCTCATTATTGATGACGTTATAATTGACATACGCCATGTATGTCAATTAACGTAACATACGTGGCGTATGTCAATGATGGACATTGAGCGAATACCGAGCCGCCAACATTCCGGAGCCCTTTCCATGGCAAATCCTTATTTCAAACTGTTCAACGCCCCGGGCAGCAAGGCGTTTTCCTCTGCCGGGCTAATCGCGCGCCTGCCGGTCTCGATGACCGGTATCGGCATCATCACCATGCTCTCGCAGGTACGCGGTTCCTATTGGTTGGCGGGCGCGGTGGCAGCGACGTTCGCCTTTTCCATGGCGCTGCTTGCGCCGCAAATCGCGCGCGCGGCGGATCGTCACGGCCAAAGCCGCGTGTTGCCGTATGCCACCGGGATCAGCGCGATCGCCCTGCTGCTGCTGTTGTTCTGCACCCACTATCGGGCACCGGACTGGACTCTGTTTGTCTTCGCCGCGCTCGCGGGCGGCATGCCCAGCATCTCCGCGATGGTCAGGGCCCGCTGGAGCGAAATTTATCGCGGCACGCCACAGCTGCACACGGCATTTTCATTCGAGTCCGTATTGGACGAGGTGGCCTTTATCGTCGGCCCACCGATCGCCGTGGGGCTTAGCGTTTCACTCTTCCCAGAGGCCGGCCCTCTGGTGGCCGCGCTGCTTCTGGTGGCGGGCGTTGCGGCATTCGCCGCGCAAAAAAGCACCCAGCCCCCGGTTTACGCCCACAATAACCAGCGGCAGCGCGCCATCCTGACCATGCCGTCGATGCAGATCCTGGTGCTGGCGCTGATCGCCCTCGGCACCATCGTCGGCACCGTGGACGTCATCAGCGTGGCCTTCGCCGAGCAGCAAGGGCAGCCGGCCGCCGCCAGCATCGTACTGTCGGTTTACGCGTTCGGCTCCTGCCTGGCCGGGCTGATTTTCGGCGCAATGAAGATCCCCGTCCCCTTGCCTCGTCTGTTCTTATACGCGGCGTTCGCCACCGCTTTCACCACCTTGCCGCTGCTGTGGGTGCACAATGTCTTAACGCTGGCGGCGGCGATGTTTGTCGCCGGATTGTTTTTTGCGCCGACCATGATCGTTGCCATGGGGCTGGTTGAAAACATCGTGCCGCCCTCCCGGCTGACGGAAGGATTGACCTGGATGGTCACCGGCCTGGGGATAGGCGTAGCGTTCGGCGCAGCCCTGGCGGGCCTGGCGATCGACGCTGCGGGGATAACGGCCGGCTTTGGCGTCACGCTCACGGCCGGCCTGGTCGTACTGCTGGTGGCGGCCGGCGGCTACCGCTTAATGCAGCGAACGCTGGCCTTGAAAGCGGCGTGAATCGCCCGCGCTAAGCGGTTTCCCAAATCGCCTTGCCCTGCCAGCGCCGTTCGATCGCCGTCAGAAACAGTTTCACCTTGGGGGAGAGATGGCGCCGGCTGGGATAGACGGCGCAGATCGGCGGCCCCGGGCGACAATAGCGCTCCAGCACCGGCACCAGCGTGCCGGCCGCAATCTGCTCGCCGACCAGAAACGCCCCCACTTGGCACAGACCCGCCCCGGCGACGGCCGCATCCCGCAAGGCCTCGACGTTGTTGAAACGCATCCGGCCGCGCACCGGCTGTTCGTGCAGTTGGCCGTTGACCAAATAGCGCCAGGGCGCCGGCAGCCCCTGATGGCTGAAAACCAGCGTCTCGTGATCGCCCAACGCCTCCGGTTTTGCAGGCGTACCGTGCCGCGCCAGATAGTCCGGCGCCGCGCAGGTGATCAGGCGATGCGGCGCGAGCACTCGCCGCACCAGCCGGCTGTCGTCGCTGCCGCCGACCCGGATAGCTACGTCGATGCCGTCGCGCACCAGATCGCTGTACTCATCGGAGAAGCTGACGTCGGCGTCCACCTCCGGCCACTGTGCCAAAAACTCCCGTAAAATCGGCAGGATATGCAACCGCCCCAGCGAGACCGGCAGATCCAACCGCAGCCGCCCGCGCGGGGTTTGCCGCCGCGTATTGAGCGCCGTTTCCGCCTCTTCGGCCTGCGACAGGATACGCTGCGCATACTCGTAAAACACCGCGCCGTCTTCGGTCAGGCTGACGCTGCGCGTGGTGCGCTGCAGCAGCCGGGTCGCCAATCGCTCCTCCAATCGGTTCACGCATTTGCCCGCCGCCGATCGGGAGATGCCCAGCCTCTCGGCCGCCAGCGTGAAGCTGCAAGCGTCGGCGACGCGGATGAACACCAGCAGGTCTGTCAGGTTATCCAACGGCATAGACGGTAAATTAGCCACGACTTGTCCCCAATGTTGCGCAATCAGGCCAGTTTATCAGCCATTTTGGCGCGGATACACTGAGGTTATTCATCTGTTGGGAGGATCCTTATGAATGCCTTACACGCCGACGGCGGCGCAAAACCCTGGCTGGCGACCTTCGCGGTCGGCCTGTCCACCTTTACCGTCGTCACCGCAGAAATGCTGCCCGTCGGGCTGCTGACTCCGATCGTCAGCACCTTGAACGCATCGATAGGCCGTGCCGGGCTGCTGATTTCCCTGCCGGCCCTGTTCGCCGCGCTGTTCGCCCCGCTGGTGGTGCTGGGCGCCCGGCGCACGGATCGCCGCAGCCTGTTGGTGGGCTTTCTGCTGCTGCTGATCGCCGCTAACCTGCTGGCCGCCGCTGCCACCTCCCTGGCCCTGCTGTTCGCCGCGCGCATCCTGCTGGGCTTTTGCATCGGCGGTATCTGGGCCATCGCCGGCGGGTTGGCGGAACGCCTGGTGCCGCCGGCCTCCGTCGGATTGGCGCTGTCCGTCATCTTCGGCGGCGTAGCGGCGGCCTCGGTGTTCGGCGTGCCACTCGGGGTGTTCCTCGGCGAAGCGCTGGGTTGGCGCATGGCGTTTCTGGCCGTCACCGTCCTGGCGGCGCTGACCCTGCTGTTGCTGCTGTGCGTGCTGCCGTCGCTGCCGGTCACGCAGGCGATAAGCTGGCGGTCGTTCACCGCGCAGCGCGCGAATCGCCGACTGCTCCTTGGGCTGCTGCTGACGTTTCTGCTGGTCGCCGGCCACTTTATGGCTTACACCTTTGTTCGCCCGCTGTTGCAGACGGTCGCCGGCATCGAGGGCCGCTGGGTGGGGCCGCTGCTGTTCGCCTACGGCGTCGCCGGTATCGCCGGGAATTTCATCGCCGGCCAGGCCGCCGCCAAACGGCTGCGCCGCACTCTGGCGCTGATCGCCCTCGGGCTGGCGCTCGCCGTCCTGCTGCTGCCGCTGCTGGGCCACGCGCCGCTGAGCGGCAGTGCCTTCCTCCTGCTGTGGGGCATCGCCTACGGCGGCGTTTCCGTTTCACTGATGGCATGGATGCTCAAGGCGGCCCCCGACACGGTAGAGGTCGCCTCTTCTCTGTATATCGCGCTGTTTAATCTGGCGATTTCCTGCGGTTCGCTGGCGGGTGGGCTGGTGGTGGACACCGGAGGCCTGACGATAAACGGCGTGCTGTCCGGCATGGTGCTGCTATTGGCGTTGGCGATCCTGATACGAACCCGCCCGCAGGCGCTGGCAACGGCGGCGAAGGCCGATTCGCCGCCGGGTTGAATCAGGCGCGGCGCTGCCGCAGGCCGTAAACCAGCACCACCGCGAAGCACAGCAGCGGCAGCAGATAAGAGAGCGCGGTGCTGTAACGATCGGCCAGCGCCCCCATAAAGTACGGCATGATGGCGCCGCCGACGATCGCCATGATCATAAAGGAGCTGGCGCGCTTGGTGTGTTTACCCAAATTTTTCACCCCCAGGGCGAAAATGGTCGGGAACATGATCGACATAAAGAAGAACACCGCGATCAGCGCCACCACCGATACGCCGTCGACGCTCAGCATCACCACGCCGCACAGCGCGATGTTGATCAGCGCATAGGCCGCCAGCAGCGTCGCCGGTTTGACTCGCCCCATCAGCCAGGTGCTGAAGAAGCGCCCGACCATAAAGCAGATCATGGCGATCGACAGCAGGTAAGAGGCGCTCTGGTTAGACACCTCGCGCCAGTGCTCGGTGGCGTAGTTGATGAAGAACGCCCCGACGCCCACCTGCGCCGCCACGTAGAAGAACTGTGTGATAACCCCGCCGACGAAATGCGGATGCTGCCACAATCCCTGCGCTATCACGCCGTGCACCGGTTTTTCCTCTTCGCGGATCGCCGGCAGCCGTGTGCGGCTGAACAACAGCGCGATCAGCAGCACCAGCGCGGCGATCGCCACATAGGTCATCTTCACCGCGCTCTGATCGCCGCCGCCGGTGGACTGGCTGGCGGAGAAGAACAGCGTGCCGCCGATCAGCGGGCCGATAAACTGCCCGAGGCCGTTGAACGACTGGGCCAGGTTGAGCCGCCGTTCGGCGCCCTGCGCATCGCCCAGCACCGTGGCGTACGGGTTGGCCGCCGTTTCCAGGCAGCCCAGGCCGCTGGCGATAACGAACAGCGCGAACAGGAATACGCCGAAGCTGTTGGCCGACGCCGCCGGCACGAACAGCAGCGCCCCCAGCGCATACAGGCACAGCCCGACCAGAATGCCCGCCTTATAGCCCTTGCGATCCATAAAGTACCCGGCGGGCAGCGCCACCAGGAAATAGGCGCCGAAATAGGCCGCCTGCAGCAGCCCCGACTGCGCCTTGGTGACGTGCAACGTCTCCTGAAAATGTTTGTTTAATACGTCCAGCAGGCCATAGGACAGCCCCCACATGAAGAACAGGCTGGTGACCAGGATAAAGGCCCAGCGCAGATTGGCGGTCACGGGGACGCCCGGCTGCGCGGAGGCCGCACTTTTTTCAGCAAGCATGGTGATACCCTCGTATCGTCTGGCGATGATGATGTTGGCGTTATTGCTGTTGCAGAGAGAAAATCCGCGCCATTTCCACCCATTTTTCGCCCTGCGGCGTCCAGGGGGTGGCGGCCTGGTAGTGCCACATCAGCGCTTCCCATCGCTGTACTTCGGGGTTGTTCAGGCTGGCGGCGTCAAAACGCGCGGCGTCAAAATCGGCGCTGACCTCCACGATCATGAACAGCCGGGTGCCCAACCGGTAAATCTCCATGTCCAGAATGCCGTGCTTGCGCAAATGCGCGGCGATGCCCGGCCAGATGCGCTGATGATGCTGCTGGTACTCCGCAATCAGCGCCGGTGAGTCAATCAGATCGAGCGCCTGGCAGAAACGGCGCCGCCCTGCCGCCGCGCCGCTCACGTCAGCGCCCGATCGAGATGCAGGTAGCCGCCGTCCACCGATAGCCACTGCCCGGTGGTATGCGATGACCGCGACGACAGCAGAAACGCCACGGTATCGGCGATCTCCTGCGGCGTAGTCATGCGCTGCCCGAGCGGAATGCGCGCGGTGATTTTCTCCATCTGCCGCTGCGGCTCGGCGAAGGTGTTGAGCCAGCGCTGGTACTGCGGGGTGATCACCTCCGCCGGCACCACCGCGTTCACCCGCACCCCGTCATGGCGCAGCGACACCGCCCATTCGCGCGTCAGCGCCAGCACCGCGCCCTTGGCGGCGGTGTAGCCGCTGGTGCCCCCCTGCCCGCTGAGCGCGGTCTTGGAGGCGATGTTGACGATGGCGCCCCGGCTTTCCTGCAGCGCCGCCTGGCACAGGTGCGCCATCAGGTAGTAGTGCACCAAGTTCTTCTCCAGCGAGCCGACGAACGCTTCACGCCCCGCCTCCAGCCCGACGCCGTCATTGACCCCGGCGTTGTTCACCAGTCCGTCGATGCGGCCGAAGGTCGCCAGCGTCTGGCTGACCGCCCGGCGGCAGGCCGCCTCGTCGCACAATTCGGTGAGGATCACCTCGGTGCGCGGCTGCAGCCGCTGCAAATCGGCCAGCAGCGCCGCCTCCGGCGCGGCGTTGGTGACCAGCACCGGGATCGCCCCCTCCTCGGCCAGCACATGAGCAATCGCCGCGCCGATGCCGGCACCGCCGCCGGTGACCAGCACCACCTTATCTTGCAGATACAGATCCATAACCAGACTCCGTTAAACCGTAAATTCGCCAGGCGGTGCCGCCCCAAATCGCCGCCTGCTCGGCGGCCCCCAGCGTCGACAGCGCCCGTTCGCACAGTTGCACCACCTGGCGGTAGTCGCCGGCCAGCAGGCACACCGGCCAGTCGGAGCCGAACATCAGCCGCTCCGGGCCGAACGCCTCCAGCGCGGCGTCGAAGAACGGCAGCAGTTCTTCCGCCCGCCACCGGCCGCCCGGCGCCTCGGTGATCAGCCCCGATAGCTTGCAGGCCACGTGCGGCAGCGCCGCCAGCGGCCGGATTTGCTGCGCCCAGTGCCGCACGCCGCGCGCGATGTCCGGCTTGCCGAGGTGATCCAGCACCAGCCAGTGTTCGTCATGGCGGGCGGCGAACGCCGCCGCGGCCGCCAGATGCCGATGCGTCACCAGGATCTCGTACACATACCCGGCGCGCTGCAGCGTTTGCATGCCGCGTTCCACCTCCGGCCGCGCCAACCAGGCCGCCGGATCCGCTTCGTCCTGCACCTGATGGCGCACCCCGCGCAGCGCGCTGTAAGGCCGCAAGGCCTCCAGGCGCTGCGCCAGCTGCGGCGCGGCGATATCCAGCCAGCCCACCACGCCGCATACGCCCTCGCTCTGCTCAGCCAGCGCCAGCAGGGTCAGCGTCTCGTCCTCGCTGGGGCGCGCCTGCACCGCCAGCGCGCCGTCGAAACCGTGTTCCTGCAACAGCGGCCGCAGCCGGGGCGGATCGAAATCCTGCCGCAGCACCCGCATCCGCTCGTCGATCCACGGGTAGTGCCGTGGGTGATAGCGCCAGTAGTGCTGATGCGCGTCGATGCGCGGCATGCGATCCTCCCGCCTCACCCGCGGAACCGATACTGCTCGATCGACGACGGATGCATCTCGATCGAATAGCCGGGACGGCTCGGCGGCATGTAGGCCGCGCCGTTGATCACGCAGGGATCGACAAAGTGTTCATGCAAATGATCGACGTACTCGATCACCCGGCCTTCGTGGGTGCCGGCGATGCACAGGTAGTCGATCATCGACAGGTGCTGCACGTACTCGCACAGCCCGACGCCGCCAGCGTGCGGGCAGACCGGCAGCTGGTATTTGGCCGCCATCAGCATCACCGCCAGCACTTCGTTGACGCCGCCGAGACGGCAGGCGTCGATCTGCACCACGTCTACCGCGCCGCGCATGATGAACTGCTTGAACATGATGCGGTTCTGACACATCTCACCGGTGGCCACCTTGACCGGCGCCACCCCTTCGCGGATGCGGCGATGCCCTTCCACGTCGTCCGGGCTGGTCGGCTCTTCGATAAACCAGGGTTTGGCGAACGCCAGATGCTTCACCCACGGAATGGCTTCGTCCACTTCCCACACCTGGTTGGCGTCGATCATCAGCCGGCGATCTGGGCCGATCACCTCGCGGGCGATGCGCACCCGGCGGATGTCGTCTTCCAGATCGCGCCCGACCTTCAGCTTCAGGTAGGAGAAACCGGCGTCGACCGCTTCCTGGCACAGGCGGCGCAGCTTGTCGTCCGGGTAGCCCAGCCAGCCGGCGGAGGTGGTGTAACAGGGATACCCCTCCTGCAGCAGCCGCTCCAGGCGCCGTTCTTTGCCCTCGGCCCGCTGTTTCAGCAGCGCCAGCGCTTCCTGCGGCGTGATGCAGTCGGTGAAGTAACGGAAGTCGATGCAGCGCACCAGCTCCTCCGGCGTCATCTCCGCCACCAGCCGCCACACCGGCTTGCCGACCGATTTGGCCCACAGATCCCACACCGCGTTGACCACCGCGCCGGTCGCCAGGTGAATGGCGCCTTTGTCCGGCCCGATCCAGCGCAGCTGGCTGTCGCTGGTGAAGCGCCGCCAGAAGGCGCCCATATCGGCGGCGATCGTCTCCAGCCGCTCACCGACGATCTGATGCTCCAGCGCGCGGATCGCCGCGCAGCAGATCTCGTTGCCGCGGCCGATGGTGAACGTCAGTCCGTGGCCGCTGAGATCCGCGCGATCGGTCTCCAGGATCACGTAGGCGGCGGAATAGTCGGGATCCGGATTCATGGCGTCGGATCCGTCCAGCCCCAGCGACGTGGGGAAACGAATGTCTTCAACCCGCAGTGCGGTAATGGTGGTCATGGCGGCGCTCCCGGTTAAGCCTGTACGGTTTGCTGGCGCTGTTCGCCCAGCCCTTCAATGCCCAGACGCATCGTCTGGCCCGCCCGCAGGTAGATGGGCTGCGGTTTCTGCCCCATGCCGACGCCCGGCGGCGTGCCGGTGGAGATCACGTCGCCCGGCTGCAGGCTCATAAAGCGGCTGAGGTAGCTGACGATCTGCGGAATGCGGAAGATCATGGTGCTGGTGTTGCCGTCCTGATAGCGCTTGCCGTCCACCTCCAGCCACAGGTTCAGGCTGTGCGGATCGGCGATTTCGTCGGCGGTCACCAGCCAGGGGCCGATCGGCCCAAAGGTGTCGCAGCCTTTGCCCTTGTCCCAGGTGCCGCCGCGCTCAATTTGATATTCGCGTTCTGAGACGTCGTTGATCACGCAATAACCGGCGACGTGGCGCATCGCATCCGCTTCGCTGATGTAGCGCCCGCCCAGGCCGATCACCACGCCCAGCTCCACTTCCCAGTCGGTTTTCTGCGATCCGCGCGGGATCTCCACCCGGTCGTAGGGGCCGACCACCGCGCTGGTCCATTTGTTGAACACCACCGGTTCCTCAGGAATGGCCGCACCGGTCTCCGCCGCGTGATCGGCGTAATTCAGGCCGATGCAGATGAACTTGCCGATGCCGCCGACGCAGGCGCCGAGACGCGGCTGCCCCTCGACCAGCGGCAATGCGGCGCTGTCCAGCGTGCGCAGTTTGGCGAGCGACGCCGGCGATAACGCGGCGCCGCCCACGTCGGCGATATGCTGCGACAGATCGCGCAGGCGGCCCTGCTCATCCAACATGCCGGGGCGCTCTTGCCCGGGTTCCCCATAACGTAAAAGTTTCATGCGTTCCTCTCTCAAAACTGGCGGCTCAGTTGCTCCAGCCACCGTCGATGATCTGCACCGTTCCTGTGGTGTACGAGCTGGCGTCGGAGGCCAGATACAGCGCCAATTGGGCGATTTCCTCGGTGGTGCCGATGCGCCCGATCGGCTGACGGGCGACGAACGCCTGATACACCTCTTGCTCGCTGCGCCCCTGTTCGCGCGCCTGCTCGGCGATGCGCTGGCGCAGCGACGGCGATTCCACCGTGCCGGGGCAAATGGCGTTGCAGCGGATGCCCTGGGTGACGTAATCCGCCGCCACCGAGCGCGTTAGGCCGATCACCGCCGCCTTGCTGGCGCTGTAGGCGAAGCGGTTCGGCACCCCTTTCACGCTCGAGGCCACCGAAGACATGTTGATGATCGAGCCTTTGCCGCGCGCCAACATGCCCGGCAGGAAGGCGCGGATCATGCGGAACATCGCGGTGACGTTGAGATCGAGCGCGAACGCCCACTGATCTTCGCTGCAGTCGAGGATCGATCCGCTGTGCACCACGCCAGCGCAGTTGAACAGCACGTCGATCGGGCCGATCGCTTCCGCCGCCGCCGCGATGGCGGCCGGATCGGTGACGTTCAGCGTCAGCGCGCGGATCCCGGCGGAGCCCTGCAGGCGCTCGAGGTTGATGTCGCTGGCGATCACTTCAGCGCCGGCGGCGGCGAACAGCCTGGCGGTGGTGAATCCGATCCCTTGCCCGGCGGCGGTGATCAGTACGCGTTTCCCGGTTAAATCCATCTTGACTCCTCGGCCTAAAGGTCTAATGGTCAGGCCACTAAAGGCGGTTAAAGGTCAGGCCTCTAACATGACAAAAGACGCTTTACGCGTTATCGTTGGGGGAAGAAGTTAATAAAAACAGCCTTGAAACCGCATTTCAATTAACCATTTTTTTACACTTGAATAACGATTACTCAAGCGCCTTATCGCATAATTGTGCGCCAAATCACTGAACGCCGAATCGTCAAAGGTCAAAAATGCCGATTACCCGACTGGAAAACCCAAGAATTTACAGACAGATAGCTGACCAACTCAAACGTCTTATCGAAAATAACGAATTTCCGCCGGGCAGCCGTCTGCCCTCGGAGCGCGATCTCGCCCAGCAATTGCAGGTCAGCCGCGCGTCGGTGCGCGAGGCGCTGATCGCGCTGGAAGTGATCGGCCTGGTAGACGTCAAGGTCGGCAACGGGGTGATCGTGCGCTCGCCAACGCCGCTGGCGCCGTCGCAGGAGCCGGTGATGGCCCAAGCCGGCCGCAACCAGTGGGCGGAGATCGACGACGAACTGAACATCGAGCTGGATTTCAACGCCGAGTTGCCGCCGTTTTCTCTGCTGCAAACCCGCCTGCTGATCGAACCGGAGACCGCCGCGCTGGCCGCGCGCCACGCCACCGACGAAGAGCTGGCGGGTATCCGCGCCGCCTATGAACAGAACTGCCGCGATAACCGCGCCGGTTCCGCCACCCACCCCGGCGATCGGCTGTTCCACATCCGCATCGCCCAGGCCAGCGGCAACCCGGCCTATGCGTTCATCATCGGCCACCTGCTCGGCCACCGTTACGGCAGCATGTTCCGCGTGCTGCAGCGCCACTATACGCCGGACGACATGCCGCACCGCTCCGAGCTGGAACACCGGGCGATCCTGGCGGCGATCGAAGCGCGCGACGTGCGCGGCGCCCGCAAGGCGATGAAGGCGCACCTGGACGAAGTGATCGCCATTTTCGCCCGCGCGCAGTAGGCCGCCGGCGGTGAAAAAATTTTATCGCCACCGCTCTTTTTTCTACATGCAGCCGGGGCCTGGGGGCATTACACTGGGCGACGAATAAGCCCTTTCCCCGCTGCATTGTTAAATGGATAACGACCGTTGAAGAACTCTGTCTCCGCTTTATTGCTGGCGCTGGGCCTGTGCGCCGCGCCGCTGGCCGTGCAGGCCGCGCCCCCGCAGCTGGCTTCGCAAATCGTCGACCAGTATGCCGAACATATTTTCTACAACAGCGGCGCCACCGGCATGGCGCTGGTGGTGATCGACGGCAATCAGGTGGTTAACCGCAGCTTCGGCGACACCAAGCCCGGCAACAACCTGCGCCCGCGCCCGGATTCGCTGATCCGCATCGCGTCGATCACCAAGCTGATGACCAGCGAAGTGATGGTAAAAATGGCGGCGGCAGGCCAGGTCAAACTGACCGATCCGCTGCGCAAGTACGCCCCCAAAGGCGCCTATGTGCCGGCTTACAACGCCGGCCAGCCGATCACCTTATTGAACCTGGCCACTCACACCAGCGCGCTGCCGCGCGAGCAGCCGGGCAAGAAGCCGCCGAAAACGCCGGTGTTCACCTGGCCGACCAAGGCCCAGCGCTGGCAGTGGCTGGCGCATGCCAACATCACGACGCCGCCGGGCGTGCACGCCGCGTATTCCAACCTGGCGTACGATCTGCTGGCCGATGCGCTGTCGCGCGCCGCGGGCAAGCCTTATAACGCGCTGCTGAAAGAGAAAATCACCGCGCCGCTCGGCATGGTGGATACCACGCTGACGCCGAGCCCTGAACAGTGTTCGCGCCTGATGGTGGCGGCGGCCGGCCCGAGCGCCTGCCGCGACACCACCGCCGCGGCCGGCAGCGGCGGCGTCTACTCCACCCCGCGCGACATGCAGCGCTGGATGCAGCAGTTCCTCTCCTCCAGCGCCAGCGGCCCGCGCAAAGCCACCGCTGCCAGCGAACAAACCATGTACTTCCAGCGCCACGATCTGGTGTCGCTGAAGGGCATGGACGTGCCGGGGCAAGCGGATGCATTAGGATTGGGCTGGGTGTATATGGCGCCGAAGGACGGGCTGCCGGGCATCATTCAGAAGACCGGCGGCGGCGGCGGATTCATTACCTACATGGCGATGATCCCGGCGAAAAATGTCGGGGTGTTCGTGGTGGTGACCCGCTCGGAGCTGAGCAAGTTCACCAACATGAGCGATCCGGTCAACCGCCTGGTGAGCGATCTGGCAGCCAACAAGAGTTGATATGTGGGGCGCAGCTGGCTGCGCCCCCACGTCTCAGGCCAGCACCGCCATCTGATGGATCACCGGATGGAAGTTGCGCTTGAAGTAGATCAGGCCGTTACCGGCTTCGCTCAGCGCGATCTGCTTGATCTGCACCAGGTACATCTGGTGGGTACCGATGCTCTGGATCTGCTCGATTTCCCCTTCCAGGCTGGCCAGGGTATTGCGCAGCACCGGCTGCCCCAGTGCGCCGAGCTGCCACTCTTCCAGCCGGAAACGATCTTCCATGCTGACGCCGGTCATGCCGGCGAAGTGGCGCGCCATCAGCTCCTGCTCGTGGTTGAGCACGTTGACGCACAGCCTGCGGTTTTCCTGAAACACCGGGTTCATCGCGCTGTTGCGGTTGATGCACACCAGCAGCGTCGGCGGCGTATCGGTTACCGAGCACACCGCCGTGGCGGTGATGCCGCAGCGCCCCGCCGGGCCGTCGGTGGTGACGATATTCACCGCCGCCGACAGGCTGGCCATGGCGTCGCGAAAGCGCAGGCGCTGTTCATTTTCCTGAGACATACAACCTCCTCCTGAATTACTTCAGCAGATTATCCAACTGATTAATATCGTCATTGTTCCGCAGGTGCGGCACCTTCCAGCCGTGCTGATCGTAATCGGCCAGGCACTTGTCGACCATCTGCATCATGCGATCCATATTGCCGGATCCCTGCGCATGGCGCAGGCACTGCAGGCGGATCTCATCCTGGCTGCCGGCGTAGTTGATCTCATACAGCTCGTGGCGCCCGCCGAACTCACTGCCGATCGCGTCCCACATCAGCTTGAGGATCTTGATGCGCTCGACGTGATCCATGCCGTCCGATCCGCGCACGTAGCGCGCCAGGTACTTGTCGATCTCCGGGTTGTTCATGTCGCGCACGCTGGACGGCAGGTAGATCAGGCCGCTGGTGACGTTCTTTTCGATGATGTGTTTCACCTTGGTGTAGGCCATCGGCGCCATCACGCGGTAGGTTTGCAGCGCGGCGGAATCCGGCAGGTAGGCGCCGTTTTCCCATTGCGTGGCTTCGGCGCACATCGCGTCGCTCAGCGACCAGAACAGGTTGCGCCAGGCCACCACTTCGCCCAGATCGGCCTGCACGCCGCGGAACTCCAGCACGCCGGTGCACGAGAGGCTCTTTTGCAACAGCGCGGTGATGAAATCCATCTTCACCGCCAGGCGCACGCAGGCCTGCAGCGGGAACAGCCGGGCGAAACCGCCCTGGGTGCTCCAGCGGCGGCAGCGGTCGAAATCGCGGTAGATCAGCACGTTTTCCCACGGGATCAGCACATGATCCATGATCAGGATCGCGTCGTTCTCGTCGAAGCGGCTGGTGAGCGGATAGTCAAACGGCGATCCGGTGGCGCCGGCCACCAGCTCGTAGGAGGCGCGCGAAATCAGCTTCACTCCTTCGGCGTCCATCGGCGCCACGAACATCAGCGCGAAGTCCGGATTATCGCCCATCACCTGCGCCGAACCGAAGCCGATGAAGTTGTAGTGGGTCAACGCCGAGTTGGTAGCCACCACTTTGGCGCCGCTGACCACGATGCCGGCGTCAGTTTCTTTCTCCACCTGAATGTAGACGTCCTTCACCTCATTGACCGGCTTATGACGATCGATCGGCGGGTTGACGATAGCGTGGTTGAAATAGAGCCCGGTTTCCTGAATGCGTTTGTACCAGTGGCGCGCGTTGTCGGCGAACTGGCCGTAGAACTCCGGATAAGCGCCCAGCGCGCAGCCGAAGGCCGCCTTATAATCCGGCGTGCGCCCCATCCAGCCGTAGCTTTGGCGTGACCAGTCGGCGATGGCGTCACGCTGCTGGCGCATCTCTTCCGGGCTGCGGGCGTAGCGGAAGAATTTGTGGGTATAGCCGCCGTTGCCGGTGTCGGTATTCCAGCACAGGCGATCCTGGCTGGCCGGATCGTGCAGCGCGTCGTACAGCTGGCCGACCGACGCCGCCGCGTTGCGGAACGCCGGGTGGGTGGTGACGTCTTTTACGCGTTCGCCGTAAATGTAGATTTCGCGGCTATCCTGCAAACTTTTCAGGTATTCGGCGCCGGTGAACGGGCGTTTGCTGTCGGCACGAAAGTCTTCTGGTTTCATCGGGTCTTCCTCGTCATCGGCATTTTTCAGGCCGTGGAGTCGGCCATTTGTTAAAATAATGTTTTCTTTTGGTTGCTTAATTGAAGCTGCCAAAGCCGGTTTCGAGAAGAGACTTTTGCGGCAATCGCCGGTACTTTTCAGGTCAGTTTGCCGCTTTCGCGGCAAACTGTGATCGCGGTTACGAAAGGGCGTGTTGCGCCGCGCGGTAGGTCGAGGGGGAACAGCCTTCCAGCCGATTGAAAAAACGGGCGAAATAGGCCGGATCCTTGAAGCCGAGGCTGTAAGCGGTTTCATGCACCGTGCAGGCGCTGAACAGCAGCATGCGCTTGGCCTCGCGCAGCAGCCGATCGAAAATCAGCCGTTTGGGCGGCC
The DNA here is from genome assembly GCF_002752475.1 of Serratia sp. OLAL2. NCBI lineage: Bacteria > Pseudomonadati > Pseudomonadota > Gammaproteobacteria > Enterobacterales > Yersiniaceae > Serratia > Serratia sp. OLAL2. Next base: position 262,620 of record NZ_MSTL01000016.1, read on the forward strand.
GGTTGGCGAAGCGCCGACACAGGTCGTTGAGCCGCGATTCAGTCACCCCCAACGCCTGCGCATACTCCGGCACCGGCAGATGCTCGCGAAAACGCTCGTCCACCATCTTGTTAAACCGTTGAAACAGCTGCAGTTCGCCGCGCACGCCGCTGTTGGCGCTGTCTTCCAGCGCGGTGTTGCGCAGCAGCAGCGTGAACACCGCCTGCGCCAACAGCGCCAGCGTCTGTTCGCGCCCGGCCAGGTTCTGCGCGAACTCGCGGCGGATCAGCGCCCAGTAGTGGCTGAGCGCCGTCAGCTCCTGCGGCGCATCGGCCAGCGACAGGCAGATGCCCGGCATGTCCAGCGCCAGGTTGCTGCCGGGGTACAGGCGCTCCAGCAGCGGCCAAATCAGCTCCTGGCGCACCGTCAGCACGTGGCCGTCGCTGTCCGGTTCGGTGAAGAACGCATGCGGCACCGACGGCGGCGTGAGGATGAACAGCGGCGCCTGCACCGAATAGTGCTGATCGTCGAGCTGCAGCTCTATCTTGCCGGTCTCCAGGAAATGCACCTGGAAGAAGCAGTCGTGCCAGTGCACCTGCATGTCGCGGCCGAAGAATGCCGCCAGCCCGGCGAAGGTTTCGTAGTGCACCTCGTCGGCGGCGTAGCGCGCGTCATACTCTTTGCAAATATCGATGTTGGCGATAAAGCCGGTACTTTTCCGCACCTCATGACCTCCTGCAATCATGCCCACTTGCGCATCAAGGCGTCGCTCTCGGGCGCGAATCCTTCATCGGAATGCGCCACACCAGCACGGCGCCGACGATCAACAGCGCCGAAACGAAATACAGCCCGGAGTTGAAGCTGCCGGTCATGTCCTTGAACCAGCCGATCAGCAGCGGGCTGAGCGCCGATCCGATGTTGCCGGTGGCGTTGATCACCGCGATCCCCACCGCCCGCGCTTCCAGGCTGATCGACTGATCCGGCGTGGTCCAGAAGATCGCCATGGCGGTAAAGGAGCCGACCGAGGCCATCACGATCCCGAGCAGCTGGATCAGGCTGTGATCGGTGGCGGACGCCAATAGCCAGCCGGCGGCGGCGAACAGGTACGGCAGCGCGGTGTGATGCTTGCGCTCCTGCAGCCTGTCGGATCGTTTGCTCCACCACACCATGCCGGCGATGGTGCAGATCTGCGGGATCGCCGCCAGAATGCCGATCGTCACGTTGCTGCTGCCCTGGTTGAAGCTCTGCAGGATCTGCGGCGTCCAGATGTTGATCGCGCTCAGGGTGTTGGTCAGGCAGAAATAGGCCAGCGTGTACATCAGCACAATCGGCGTGCAGATCTCACGCCACAGGCTGCGCTGCTGCAGCGCGCGGTGGCTGCTCGGCCCGTTGGGCTGCACCAGCTGCAGCTTGTCGGCCTCCATCATCGCCTGCAGGCTGGCTTTTTCCTCGTCGGTCAGCCACTTGGCCTTGGCCGGGGTGTCGTCGAGATAGAACCACACCACCACGCCCAGCAGCACCGATGGAATGCCTTCCAGCAGGAACAGCCACTGCCAGCCCTTCAGGTTCATCACCCCGTCCAGCGCCAGGATATAGCCGGAGACCAGCGAGCCGATCGCCATGGTCACCGGCATGGCGATCATGAACAGCGCGTTGGCGCGGGCGCGGTAAAACGCCGGGAACCAGTAGGTGAGGTACACCAGAATGCCCGGCAGGAAGCCGGCCTCGGTGATGCCGACAATCATGCGCAGCACGTACAGACTGGTCGGCCCGGTAGCGAACATGGTGCAGGTGGAGGCGATGCCCCACAGCACCATGATGGTGGCGATCCAGCGCCGCGCACCGACCCGGCTCAGCATCATGTTGCTCGGTATGCCAAAGATCACGTAGGTGACATAGAACAACGTCGCCGCCAGCCCGAACATGGTCGAGCTGAGGCCGAGATCTTTGCCCATCGTCAGCCCGGCGAAGCCGATGTTGATACGATCGAGGAAAGAGAAAACAAACAACACGAACAGGAAAATGATCAGGCGCCGAAACAACTTTTTAATCACCGATTGCTCGGCGGCGGTTAACGCTTTATGTTGCTGCGCCGGGTTGGCCGGCGGCAGCGAATCGACGTGGTTCATGGTTCAGTAGACTCCCGATGAAGGCGCTTGCGCCCCGCCCTGTTTGAACTCGTCCGCCAGGGCTTCCGCCGCCCGCGCCAGCAGGGTGGTATCCACCCCCACCGCAACGAACAGCGCGCCGGCCTCCAGATAGCGCTGCGCCAGTACCTTGTTGGCCATCAAAATGCCCGGCGCCTTGCCGGCGGCGCGGATACGCGCGATGGCGTCGTCGATGGTGCGCTGCACCTCCGGGTGCTGCGGATTGCCGGCAAAGCCCATGTCGGCGCTGAGATCCGCTGGGCCGATAAACACGCCGTCCACCCCTTCCACCTGCAAAATGGCGTCGAGGTTTTTCACCGCTTCGCGGGTTTCAATTTGCACCAGCACGCACATCTGCTCATCGGCCTGCTGCAGGTAATCGGGCACCCGGTTCCAGCGCGAAGCACGCGCCAGGGCGCTGCCGACGCCGCGCACGCCGTGCGGCGGATAGCGCGTGGCGCGCACCGCGTCGCGCGCCTGTTCGGCATTCTGAATCATCGGGATCAATAAGGTTTGCGCGCCGACGTCCAGCAGTTGCTTGATGATCACCGCGTCGTTCCACGGCGGGCGAACCACCGGCTGGCTCGGGTAAGGCGCGACCGCCTGCAGCTGCCCCAGCACCGTCTGCACGTTGTTGGGCGCATGTTCGCCGTCGATCAGCAGCCAGTCGAAACCGGCGCCGGCCAACAGCTCGGCGCTGTAGCTGCTGCACAGCCCGAGCCACAGCCCGATCTGCGGGCGTTTTTCCTGCAGCGCTCGCTTGAAGTGGTTGGTTAACATCGCATTCTCCCTGACAAGCGGGCGCGGCGCGTGGCCCCCGCCCGGTTATTGCGGCCCGGTTCGCCGGACCTGCTTATTAGACGAAGCGGCAGCTGATGCAGCCCATCGGGCCGTAATCGACGTGGAAAGTATCGCCGCGCCGCGCCGGCACCGGCCGGGTGAAGGAACCACCGAGGATCACCTGCCCCGCTTCCAGCTCCACCTCATACGGCGCCAGCTTGTTGGCCAGCCAGGCCACGCCGTTGGCCGGATGATTGAGCACCGCCGCCGCCACGCCGGACTCTTCAATCACGCCGTTGCGGTACAGCAGCGCAGAGATCCAACGCAGATCCAGCGCATCCGGCTTGATCGGCCGCCCACCCATCACCACCCCGGCGTTGGCGGCGTTGTCGGAGATGGTGTCGAACACCTTGCGCGGCCGCTGCGTCTCGGGATCGACGTTGTGGCTGCGCGCGTCGATGATCTCCAGCGCCGGAATGACGTAGTCGGTGGCGTTGTAGACGTCGAACAGCGTGCAGTTCGGCCCGCGCAGCGGCTTGGCCAGCACGAACGCCAGCTCCACCTCCACCCGCGGCACGATGAAGCGATCGATCGGAATATCGCTGCCGTCGTTGAAGAACATGTCGTCCAGCAGTGCGCCGTAGTCCGGTTCGGTGATCTGCGAGCTGACCTGCATGGCGCGCGACGTCAGGCCGATCTTGTGGCCTTTGAGCGCACGCCCCTCGGCGATCTTCAGCGCCACCCACTGCCGCTGAATGGCGTAGGCATCTTCGATGGTGATCTCGGGATGATCGAGCGACAGCGCGCGGATCTGCTCACGACTCTTTTCCGCCTGATGCAGGCGCTGCACGGCGCGGTTAACCTGCTCTTTATCCAGCATTTACGACCCCTTATTCACGCCTTGTTGAACAGCGCGTGGACATTGTTCTGTTTGTAATTCAGCACCGGATCCAGCTCTTCCATGGTGAAAGAGAGCGCCAGGTAACGCTGCGCCATCAGCGCGGCAAAGTGTTCCTTGATCAGCGCAAACAGCATCTCGCCCACCTGCTGCCGGCTTTCCAGACTGCGGCCGTGGCCGATCTTCAGCGTCATGTGCACGAAGGCGTAATCCTGCTTGCCGTCGGCCATCTGCCAGGTGTCGAGCCAGATGGCGCGGCTGCGCACGCCGGCCAGCGGGAAGATGCCGGTCGCCGCCAGCGCCTCGTTGACCTTGGCGAACAGGGTGGGCAAATCCGCCTCGCGGCGGATGTTGTCGGTACATTCAGCGTAAAAATGGGGCATAGCGTTCTCCAGACGGCGCATAGGCGCGGGCAAGGCCCGCGCAGCGGCATTTACAGCGTATTGCCAAGTTTGAAACCTTTTTCCGTATCGCCCTCGCGGGTATAGGAAAAACCGTCTGCGCCGATGGTGACGGCCATTTCGCTGGGCGCACTGCGCTCGATGACCGGCTGCGGCTGCCCATCGAGATCCAGCACCAGCGATCCTTCGGTGTACCAGCTCGGCACCACCGGATTGCCCCACCAGTCGCGGCGCTGGTTGTCATGCACGTCCCAGGTCACGGTCGGGTTGTCCGGATCGCCGGTGTAGTAATCCTGCGTGTAGATTTCCACGCGGTGGCCATCGGGATCGCGCAGGTAGAGATAGAACGCGTTGGAGACACCGTGGCGGCCAGGGCCGCGTTCGATCAAATCGGATTTGCGCAACGCGCCGAGCTTGTCGCAGATGGCCAAAATGTTGTGCTTTTCATGGGTGGCGAAGGCGATGTGGTGCATGCGCGGCCCGGCGCCGCCGGTCATCGCGGTATCGTGCACCGTCGCCTTGCGGCGCATCCAGGCCGCGTAAACCACGCCGTCTTCATCGCGGATGTCTTCCGTCACGCGGAAGCCCAGCCCCTGGATGTATTCCACGGCGCGCGGCACGTCAGGGGTGATTTGGTTAAAGTGGTCGAGGCGCACCAGCGCGCCCGGCGTATACAGATCGTAGCGCCAGGCCAGACGCTCGACGTGCTGCACATCGTAGAAAAACTCATACGGAAAACCGAGCGGATCCTCTACCCGCACCGCATCGCCGATGCCTTTGGCGAACCCGTTCACCCGACGCTCGGTACGGCAGCCAAGCGCCTTGAAATACGCTTCGGCGCGATCGACGTCTTCCGGCGTGCGCACGCGGAAAGCAAACGCCGCCACGGCGGCGACCGGGCCTTCGCGCAGCACCAGGTTATGATGAATAAACTCCTCCATCGAACGCAGGTAGAGGGTTTTATCCTCTTCGGCGGTCACGACCAGGCCGAGGATATCGACGTAAAATTCGCGTGCGGCTTTAAGGTTCGTGACCTGAATTTCCATGTAGGCACAGCGCACGACGTCGGGAGCAGGGACAGCATCAGTGGTAAGTTTTGTCGTCATTGTTCTCATCTCTTTCGTTATTATTGTGGCCTGAGGCTCAAACGCCCCATTTCGGGATCGGGTGGTCGCCCATGGAAATGCACACGTTCTTCATTTCGGCGAACACTTCGAAGCTGTATTCGCCGCCTTCGCGGCCGGTGCCGGAGGCTTTCACGCCGCCGAACGGTTGGCGCAGATCGCGTACGTTTTGGGTGTTGACGAAAACCATGCCCGCTTCAATGCCGCGGGCCAGGCGCAGAACCTTGCTCACATCCTGCGTCCAGATGTACGACGCCAGGCCGTACTCCACGTCGTTGGCCATGCGCAGGCCGTCTTCTTCTGATTTGAACGGCAGCAGGCAGGCCACCGGCCCGAAGATCTCCTCCTGCGCCACGCGCATCCGGTTGTCGACATCCGCCAGCACCGTCGGGCGCAGGAAGTTGCCGTGGCTCAAGCCGGCCGGTTTATCCGGGCCGCCGGCCAACAGGGTCGCCCCTTCCTCCACCCCGAGGCGGATATAGCCGGAGACTTTTTCCCAGTGCTGCGGGCTGATCAACGCGCCCACCTGGGTGTTGGGATCTTGCGGATCGCCGACGCGCAGACGGTTGGCGCGCTCGGCGAAACGTTTGACGAATTCCGGGTAGATGCTCTCCTGAATGAAGATGCGTGAACCGGCGGTGCAGCGTTCGCCGTTGATCGAGAAGATGGTGAACAGCGCGGCGTCGAGCGCCCGCTCGATGTCGGCGTCTTCAAAGATCAGCACCGGCGACTTGCCGCCGAGCTCCATGGAGAATTTCTTCAGCCCGGCGCTTTCGATGATGCGCCGGCCGGTGGCGGTGCCGCCGGTGAAGGAAACCGCGCGCACGTCTTTATGGCGCACCAATGCGTCGCCGGCGGTGGCGCCGTAGCCCTGCACCACGTTCAGCACCCCGGCCGGAATGCCGGCTTCCAGCGCCAGCTCGCCCAGGCGATCGGCGGTCAGCGGCGACAGTTCGGACATCTTCAGCACCGCCGTGTTGCCCAGCGCCAGGCAAGGCGCGGTTTTCCAGGTGGCGGTCATGAACGGCACGTTCCACGGCGACACCAGCGCGCATACCCCCACCGGCTGCACCAGCGTGTAGTTGAGCATCTTGTCGTCCACCGGGTAGGTCTTGCCGTTCATCTGCTGGCACACCTCGGCGAAGAATTCGAAGTTGTGCGAGGCGCGCGGGATCAGCACGTTTTTGGTCTGATGGATAGGCAGACCGGTATCGGCGGTTTCCAGTTCGGCGATCTGCGGCACGTTCTGGTCGATCAGTTCACCCAAACGGCGCATCAGGCGCGCGCGCTCTTTCATCGGCGTATTCGCCCACTTGGGGAACGCCTCTTTCGCCGCGGCCACCGCCTGGTCTATCTCCAGCTGACCGCCGGAAGCCACCTCCGCCAGCACCTCGCCGTTCGCCGGGTTGGTGGTGGTGAAGTACTCTTTGCTGGCGACGTTCTTGCCGTTGATCCAGTGGTTGATGGTTTTCATCGCAGGCTCTCCTCGTAATCTTTTTCACTGATAATGTGGTTAACCAGACGGCCGATGCCCTCGATCTCCACCACCACTTCATCGCCCGGCTGCACGTCGGCCAGCCCTTTCGGCGTGCCGGTGGCGATCATGTCGCCCGGCTGCAGCGTCATGAATTCGCTCAGGTAGGCGATCAGGAACGGAATGTCGAAAATCATGTCGGCGGTGCTGCCGCGCTGGCGCAGCTCACCGTTGACGTAGGTGCTGAGCGCCAGACGGTGCGGATCGGCGACGTCGTCGCGATCGACGATGTACGGCCCGATCGGCGTTAGGGTATCGCGGCTCTTCACCCGCAGATTCGGCCGGTAGTAGTTCTCCAGGTAATCGCGGATGGCGTAGTCGTTGCACAAGGTGTAACCCGCCACGTACTCCATGGCGTGCTCACGGCTGACGTTGCGCGCGGTCTTGCCGATCACCGCCACCAGCTCGGCTTCGTAATGCATATACTCCACGCCGGCTGGGCGTACCGACACCTGACGGTGCCCGGTCAGGGTGTTCGGCGCCTTGAGGAACACCAGCGGCTCTTCCGGCGCCTTGAATTCCAGCTCGCTGGCGTGGTCGGCATAGTTCAGCCCCAGGGCGAACACCGTGCCCTGCGCCGGCGGCAGCCATTCCACTTCGCGCTCCTGCAGCACCTCGCCGTTCGGCAGCGTGACGCGCAGCTGGTCGTCCACCTGAACGTTGACGATCTGGCCATGATGGCGAATACGGGCATGTTTCATGATGCGGCTCCTGCCTGGGTGACGCGGTTGGTGAGAGTGGGCAGGCCGGCGGCGCGCACCGTCACCTCATCCCCCGGTTTGATCTCCACCCGCTGGTGCGGGGTGCCGATTAACACCGCATCGCCCGGCTGCAGGGTGATGAAATCGCTGATGGCGGCGATCAGTTCCGGCACCGAGCGCACCAGATCGGCGGTGGACCAGCGGTCCTGCTCCACGCCGTTGATCTCGGTGACGATCTCCAGCCGATCGGCATTCTCCAGCAGACCAATCTCCCCCAGCGGGCAGAACCCGTCGCGGCATTTGGCCTTGATCGCCGGGCGGTAGAAGCTGCTTTCCGGCAGGCTGACGTCGTTGGCCAGCGCGTAACCGGCCAGATAACGGCTCACCTGCGCCGCCGGCACCTTGCGCACGGTATCGCCGATGATCACCGCCAGCGTGCCGCCGCTTTGCACGGTTTCACCGGCCGGAAACGGGATCGCCCCGCCGTTGGCGAGGTGGGTGTTGCGCGGTTTGATAAACCACACCGGGGTTTTGGGCGGGGTTTGATACGGTGGCTGGTGAAACGCCTGATCCCAGGCGTCCAGTTGGCTGCGGTGGTTCAGCGCAACGGAAAATACGGTGCCTTTCATGCGAACTCCTCCAATGGCAAAACATGACAACCGGCATTCATTAATATATTAATGATTACTTTTATACGCTGTGCAGCTTTTACGCAACGCGCTTGGAGTGATTTGTGATCGTGATAACAAAATATTCACAAACAACGAACATTAGCGTGATTATTCAGCGTATTAATCATTTTTATCGCCATTTTTCGCTGCCCCGCGCATTTTTGCTTTATCCCTGCGGGTAACTTTGGCTACTATTAAGTTATTAACAAAATCGGGCCTGGCGGGGTAACAGCCCTGCGGTAAGCGCCGTGACAACGAACACCTTGATAGCTAAGGCCAAACTTATGCATGAATCGTTAACCATCGCCCTGCTGCAGGCGCGCGAAACCGCCATGGGGTTCTTTCGCCCGATCCTGAAAAGCCACAACCTGACCGAGCAGCAGTGGCGCATCATCCGCGTGCTGGCCAACAGCCGTTCGATCGAATTCCACGAACTGGCGGCGGAAACCTGCATCCTGCGTCCCAGCCTGACCGGCATTCTGTCGCGCATGGAGCGTGATAAGCTGATCTTCCGCCTCAAGCCGGTTAACGATCAGCGCAAGCTGTACGTGTCGCTGACCCAGCAGGGCCAGGATCTGTATGAAGTGGCGCGCCACCAGGTGGAACAGGGCTACGCCGAGATTGAAGCCGCTTTCTCGCGGCAGAAAATGGACCAGCTGATGACGTTGCTGGACGAGCTGATCACCCTGGGTGACAGCCTGCCTGCCAACGTCACCGCGCATCCCGCCAAGCAGTGATTTAACCAACCGGAATGCTCAAATTAATTGGCGTTGCAGCCAACAACGCTGCAGCGTCAAGTAAGCAGAGAATTCGTTTCCGGCAACAGCGCGCCGCCGTCCACCACCAGCGTCTGGCCGGTGATGTAGGCCGCCGCCGGCGAGGCGAGAAACACCATCGCCGCGGCGATGTCTGCCGGTTCCCCCAGCCGCCCGAGCGGCACTGAGGCGGCGATCGCCTGATTCACTTGCGCGTCGCCCAGGTTGGCCATCGCCGGCGTGCGGATCATCCCCGGCTCCACGCCGTTGACGCGAATGTTCTCCGCCGCCAGCTCCAGCGCCGCCGCGCGAATAAACCCGTTCACCCCGGCCTTGGAGGCGGCATAGTGCGCCAGCCCCGGGTAGGCTACCCGCGGGCCGGTCACCGACGAGGTCACCAGAATGCAGCCCCCGCCCCGGTGGCGCATCCACGGCAGCGCCGCCTGCGCCAGAAAGAACGGCGCCATCAGATTGACGCTCAGCGTGCGTTGCAACAGGGCCGCGTCGATGGCGGCGAACGGCGTCAGCGGAAAATAGGCGGCGTTGTGGATCACCACGTCCAACCGTTGGTGCCGCTCGCCCACCGCCGCCACCAACTCGGCAATCTGCCCCGGCTCGGCCAGATCGCAGACCAGCGCCTGTACGCTCAGCCCTTCGTCCCGCAGCGTTTGCGCCGCCGCCTGCGCCTGCGGCAGCTGCACGTCCGCGATCGTCACCTCGGCGCCCAGCCGGGCAAAGGCGCTGACGATCGCCAGCCCAATGCCCTGCGCGCCGCCGGTCACCAGCACCACCTGCCCCGCAAAAGCATCGGCCGCATAGGTTGCGCTCATCGCCCTATCCTCGCGGGTGGCGCGTGGTGTTCAGCACCTGCGCATGGGCGCCCACCGCAAAGTTGCTCAGCGCGCTGAAATCGCTGCCCTGATAACCGAGGATCTTGCCGTCGGTGCGCATGCCCTGCAGATCGATCATCACCACCCCCAGCGTCGGAATGATCTTCTCGCGCCAGACGAACAGATAAAGCTGCTCCGCCACCTTCACATAGTGGCAGCGATCGACATCCGCCAGCCCTTTCTCCACCCCGTCCAGACACTGCCAGGCGTAGAAGTTGTCGTTCAGGTAGATGTGCTCGTACCGTTCGGTCGGGCTGTAGGTGTACATATTGCGCATGCCGATCAGCTCATCGGTAAAGCCCGGCGGCGCCACGTCGGCGTCATCCAGCGTGCCGAAGCGGAATTCGGCCTCGACCGCGGTCAGCGGCAGCCCCTGCTCCACCCGGCTGAAGGCATCGAGCCGCGTCTGCGCTTCGTCCGGCAGTTGGCCGTATACCGCAGTGAAGTTGCCTTGATTACGGTCGCATACCAGCGTAATGCTGGCGTTAGCGCGGGCAGGATCGAGAAAATCGATGAACAACACGCCAGGGCGAATGCTGGTAGCGCGATAGGCGACGCCGCGCCGCTCCCCCCACTCCAGCGTCTGCTCGTCGGTAAACCGACAGCGCTGCGTCGCGCCGTCGCTAAAGCGCAGCGTCAGCGTGGTGCCCGCCAGGCCGTGCTGGCGTTCCAGCGTATTGCTGTGCGGCGCAAAGCCTTCCGCCAGCGCGCCAACCTGAATAAATACCGCTTCTGAACTCATGGAAATGCTCCTTACAGGGAAGTGAAAGCCAGGGTCGGCACATCGACGATGGTGGAGCCGCCGTCGGCCACCAGCGCCGCGCCGGTTATGATTGACGCTTCGCTGGAACAGAGGAAACGGCAGACGCGGGCGATCTCCTCGGCGCTGGCCGGCCGGCGCAGCGGTACGTCGCGACAGACCATTTGGTAGGCCTGCTCCAGCGAAATCTGATGGGCGTCCATCAGCAGTTGCATCTCTTCGTCCGCCATCGGCGTGGTCACCCAGCCCGGGCACACCGCGTTGGCGCGCACGCCCAGCGGGCCATAGTCGCGGGCGATGGAGCGCATCAGCCCGATCAGCGCATGTTTGGCGGTAACGTAGCCGCAGACCTCCGGCCCGGCGGCCAGCGAAGCGATCGAGGCCACGAACAGCAGGTTGCCGCCGCTTTTAATCAGCTCCGGCAGGCAGGCGCGCGCACTGGCGAAAGCGCTGTTGAGGTTGCTGTCCATCGCCCCTTGCCACTGCGCGTCGGTCATCTCGGTGATGCGCTTGAAGCCCATGCCGCCGGCGCTGCCGATCAGGCAGTCGATGCGCCCGGCGTCGCGCAGAATCGCCGGCAGCAGCGTGTGGTTCCAGCTCTCGCCGCTGGCGGCATCGCCCACCAGCGCCTGCGCGCCGATCTCTTGCGCCAGCGCCGCCAGCGGTTCCGGGCGGCGGCCGATGATGAACACCCGATCGCCCTGCGCCGCCAGCAGACGGGCGCAGGCGGCGCCGCCGCCGGTGCCGCCGCCGGTAATCACAACCACTCTATTCATGATTCAGCTTCTCCATCAGTTGGCCGATCATCAGCAGGCTGCTCAACAGCAGCCGCCGCTGTTCGGCATCCAGCCGCAGATAGCGGCGGCCGGCCGGCAAACGGCTGACCACCTCCGACGCGGCGAAATGCTCGATATCCACCTGCCAGCGCCCGTCGTTCACCGTCAGCCGCACGCGGCGAAAATCCAGCTGCGCCAGCGTCTCGCCGATCTGCGGGTAGCGCTGCAGCCCTTCCAGCACTCGCTGCGCGGCTGCATGGCGCTGGCGCAACAGATAGCGCACCCCGCGCCGCCGCAGCCAGCCGCCGGTCACCACGTCCAGCGTCAGCGGAGGCTGCGCTGCGCATGCGCCCTGCAACCGAAAACGGTGGCTGACGATATGCGCCATAAACAGCCCCTGCACCTGTTCGCCGATCTCGATCTGCGGCCCCTGCGGCAGCGTCAGCCGCAGCAGGCCCGGCGCCAGGCGTTCGCACGCGTAGGGTTCCAGATTGCGCGCCAGACGATCCAGCGCGGCGCCCGGCCGATAGCCCGACGGCGCGCGCCGCCAGGCGCGATTAAGTGAGGGAAGTAAGCCGATCAAACTGCGCCTCCTCGTTTTCACCCTTGGCAAATGCGTTCTCCAGCACCTGCTCGACCGGCACCGGCTTGAACGGGTTCACTTTCTGCACGCACAGCGTCCAGAACAGCGCATAGGCGGCGGTCAGGCCGATCATCCAGCCGAAGGGAATGTAGATATCGCTCGGGTTCATCCCCGGCGGCGTGATGTAGACGATGGCCAGCACGATGCCGACGCTGGAAACGATTTGCGGCAGTGGGAACCACGGCGATTTATAGGCGCGCGGCAGGTCGGGGCGGCGCACGCGCAGGATCACCACCGAACAGGTCACCAGCAGGTAGGCCACGCCCCAGGCGCACACCGCCGCCAGCACCAGCGGAATGATCCTGTCGAGGTTGCCCTGAATGGCGAAGGCGTGTACGCAGGGGATCAGGACCGCCACCAAAATGCCGACCACCGGCGTTTTAAAGCGCGGGTGCAGATAAGCGAACATGCGCGGCAGCGCGCCGTCCAGCGCCATGCCGTACAGAATGCGCGGCACCGCCGCCATCAGCGTGTTGATGGTCGCCGCGCCCGCCAACAGCAGGCCGACGCCCAGCCAGTATTTGCCGAACTGGCCCATCACCTGGCCGGCGAACGCCGGGATGGCCATCGGCGTTTCCAGCAGGCGCGTGCCGCTGGCGGCGTCGATCACCACGTTTTCCACCTGATGGCTGAGTGCCGCGCCATACAGCGCCATGCACACCGCCACGCCGCACAGCCCGAGCGCCATCGCGCGCGGGATCACCCGATCGCAGCGTTTGATCTCCGGCGCCATCGGTGTCACCAGCTCACAGCCGACGAACATGAACATCGCCATGCCGATCAGGCTGAACACCGCGAACGGATCGTTCAGGCTCAGCGTGCTGCCGAACCAGCCCTCAAGCGGCACCGCATGCGGCGACAGCAGCCCGACGATGCCGAAAATCACCAGCGTGCTCCACATGGCGAAGGTCAGCACGATCTCCGCCTTGCCGAAGGCCTCGATGCCAAACGCGTTGAGCAGGCCGAACACGACAACCAGCCCGACGCCGACCATCCAGGAGGCATTGTGGCTTTCCATCAGGGTGTTGAGGTGCTCGAAGTTCACCAGCGCCATGATGCCGGAAAGAATGGTCTCGGCGGTGCCGGCGAAGATATGCACGATCAGGTAGGCCGACAGCGCGCCGGTGATGGCGAAAAAGCGCCCCATGCCGCAGGAGATGTAGTCGTAAACCGAACCGGAGGTCGGCAGCAGCGACGCCGCTTCGGAGAAGGTGGTGAGCTGCGCCTGCATCATGATGAAGGCGATCAGCATCGCCAGCGCGAAGGTGTCGCCGCCGATGCCGAAGCCGCTGGTGACCGTCAGGATCACCGGGCTGGCCATGATCACCCCGACCGAACTGGCCAGGGTGGTGGGAAAGCCGACCTTGCCTCTAGCCAGGTGGGCGTGCAACCGCGACGACAGGTTCATGGTTATTTCCTCTTATAGTTTTGGCCTGATGCATGCAGGTGCTTGCAGGTTTTTCACCGCCAGCGGCGGTAATCTCACTATAGAGAGGAAAGGAAAATGCTGACTATCGTCCTTAAGGACGAGACGGTTTCAACCTGCGGCGGCGCTCACGGCGGCGCGCCATTGCATCGCCCCCTGCGGGCTGCGCGGGTAGGCGCGCAACGGCGCCAGCAGCGCGGAAAAGAAGGCGTAATAACCGGCACACAGCCGGTTATAGCGATCTTCGCCCACATGCGCCGGGCAGCCGCCCTGGCAGACGCTTTTCACGCTGCAGCGTTGGCACTCGCGGCGCAGGCTCTTGTTTTTACCGAACGGCATCTCCGCCGCCCTTGCCGCCAGGGTGGCGAGCGGCGTGTGGCGATCGGCATGGCCGAGCAGATGCTGCGCATTGATCAGATGATCGCAGGCGTAAAGCCGCCCGTCCGGCTCCATCACCAGATTGCCGCCGCAGCGTTCGGCGTGCACGCAGCTGGGGCTGACGTGGGTGAAATACTGCGCGTAGACCTGTTCGATGTTCATCACGAAGACCTGGCCAACGTGCCCGCGGCTGCGCCAGCGGCGATATACCGCCAGCATAAAGCGCCCCCAGTTGGCGGCGCTCAGTCCGTAACCGGCGGTGGGCGCATCCCCTTCCAGCATCAGCGGCTGAAACTGCAGATAACGCGCCCCGATCGCCACCGCATGATCGTAGATCGCCTCGGCGCGATCCGCGACGCCGTCGTGCACCACCATCAGCAGGTTGAAGTCGATCTGATGGCGCTGCAACAACGCAATGCCGCGCAGCGCGGCGTCATAGCTGGCGCCGCCGCGCTTGTCCGGCCGGTGGGCGTCCTGCACCTCGCGATCGCCGTCCAGGCTGACGCCGAGGATAAAGTGATGTTGCCGGAACAGCCGGCACCAGGCGTCGTTCAGCAGAGTGCCGTTGGTCTGCAGGCTGTTGCTGATCCGCACGCCCGGCGGCGCATAGCGGCGCTGCAACGCCAGCGCCCGCTTGTAAAAACCGATCCCCGCCAGCAGCGGCTCACCGCCCTGCCAGACGAAGTTGATCTCGCGGCTGTAACGCGGCTGGGCGGCGATGTAGCTGCGGATAAATTCCGCCAGCAGGTCGTCGTCCATCTTGCGCGTCCGTTCTTCCTGGCGCTGCGGATAGTAGCAGTAGCGGCAACCCAGGTTGCAGCCGGCGCCGATCGGCTTCACCAGCAAATGAAAAGGCGCCGCCGCGCGCGGTTCGCTCTCCACCGGGATCTGCTGCGCACGCAGCTGGGCCAGGTTCATGGTGCCGCCTGCGGCAACGGTTTGTGGGTCTGCGGATCCAGGCCGATGTAGTCACCGGTGCTGGCGTCAACGCCGAGATAGTCGATCGCTGCGCCTTTGGCTTCAATAATCATGCTCTGCTGCGCAAAGCGGCGATACGCTTCGCTCAGCCGTTTGACCCGTTCCGGGTTGGCGGCGGCCAGATCGCGCGTTTCCAGCGGATCGTCATGCAGGTTGAACAGCCCCCACGGTGCCATCTGCGCCGTCGGCCCGGCCTTCACCAACCGCCGCAGCTTCCAGATGCCGTCTACATAGGCGGCCTGGTTATGCAACTCCACGCCGTAGGTCGCGCGCGGCACACCGTCGGCCTCGCCGCTGAAATAGCGCTTGAAGCTGACGCCGACCATCGGCAGCGTCGGTTTGGCCTTCAGCGGTTTGTTGGCGTCGATGCCGGCATAGTCATACAACGTCGGGGCGATGTCATACACCGCCATCGGCGTGCGGTCGATGCCGCCGCGCCCCTTCAGCCGCGGCGCGGAGATGATGAAATCGGTATTGATGCCGCCCTGTGCGCTGGTGGTTTTGTGGTAGTTGGCGTACGGCGCATTGCTGACGTTGGCCCAGTGCGGCCCGTAAGAGATGAACGATCCCTTGCGGCCGAGGTTGGCGTAACTGTTGTCGAACTGCCGCCAATACTCCGGCTTCGAGCCGTAGTAGAAGCCGCTGGCCGGGTTAGCGCCGTTGTCGGTGGCGAACACGATCACCGTATTTTGGTCACGGCCGGTCTGCTTCAGGGTGTTCAGCACCGCGCCGACCTGATCGTCCATATAGGCAATCATCGCCGCGTATACCTGCATGGTCTTGGCTTCATATTTTTGCTGCTCGGGCGTCAGCGCGTTCCAGGCCTTATCCAACGCCAGCGTCGGCATCGGCGTGCGATCGGAAATCAACCCCAGCGCCTTCAGGCGCTGAATGCGCTGCTGATAGGCCTGCTGATAGCCGGCGTCGTATTTGCCGTCGAATTTAGCGATCCAGTCATCCGGCGCCTGCAATGGATCGTGCGGCGCGGTGAACGCCAGATAGGCGAAGACGGGCTGATTCTGCGGTGTATCGCGGATCCACTGTTCCAGCTGATCGGCATAGGCCTTGCTGGAGTAGAAATCTTTGGGCAACGACACGCGTTTGCCGTTCAGGGTGTAGAAGGTGTGGAACGCCTCCACGGTGCCCAGCGGTTTCGCATCGTCGAAATGGCTGGTGCCGCCGCCCATGAAGGCGAAGGCGCGCTCGAAGCCGCGATCGGTCGGTTTGGCGCCGTCGACATAGCCCAGGTGCCATTTGCCCGCCATCATGGTGGCGTACCCCGCATCGCGAAAGCGCTCCGGCAATGTGGTCACGCGGTCGGTCAGCCGCATTTCATAGCCCGGCTGCGCCGCGGTGCTCTCATACCACCACATGCCGCCCATGCCGGCCTGCTGGTTGGTGTTGCCGGTCATCAACATCGACCGCGCCGGCGCCGACATCGGCGAGGTGTAGTACTGGCTCATGCGCACGCCCCGTTCGGCCAGCGCCTGCAGGTTGGGGGTCGGTATCTCGCCGCCGAACGGGCTGATGTCGGAGTAGCCCATGTCGTCCACCAGAATGATCAGCACATTGGGGCGATCGGCGTCCGCCCCCTGTGCCAGGCCCGATAAGGCACCGCTCAACGCCACCGCCAACGTTTTTTTCTGCATCGTTCGTTCCCCGTATGGTCATGCGGACTGAACAACCCGACGCCTCAGCCCGAGAAAGGTCATCATTTTTTCGTCTTATACGTTTGGCGCCGCCTGGCGCTATCTTCAATTCGCAGTGTAGGAAGCGGTGGAAAAGCCTGGCTATCGTTCTTAAGAACGAGGGACGGCGACGGTCGCGCCGGTTGTAGCACGCGCAGAGCGGCGAGGGCCTCGCCCAGGCAAGCATTCAAAAGCGCTGTAAATTCAGCGAGAAAAGCGGCGGACTATTTCATTAACCTATTAATGAAAATCGCGAAAAATCCGCCCTAAAAAGCCCTGATAAACGCAGTGTCATCTTGTTATTTATGTGTTTTATTGCAATCGGCCTCACGTTGTTAATATGTTTTTATTGTGTTGCCAAATTGCTACAACTATGCTTGTATCGTTCATATATTGACCGCCAACATTCTCCAGTTGAACGATAAAGGGAGGAATACGAATCATGCACAGCACCGCATCCGATGCCTTTATCAACAGTTGTTTGGCGACCATTACGCACCTGATCCCGGTGTCCGCCGGGGTGTTTTATCTGGTCGATCGCGACCTGCGGCCGGATCACTACATCCTGCACGGCATGCCCGATAAAACGCATCAGCAGTACCTGAACCACTTCCAGCAGATAGACCCGCTGCAGCCGGCCAATTTCCATCGCCAGGACATCACCATGGTCGGCATGAGCCCGGCGGCGATCGCCGGCAACCGCCGCTATTACCACGACTTTATGCTGCCGAACGACATGCGCGACATGACGGAGATCTTCATCCGCCAGCGCAAGCGCATCGTCGCCGGGGTATCGCTGATCCGCGATACGCCGTTTACTGACGTGGAGCGCGGCCGCCTGCGCGCGGTGCTGCCGCTGATCGAGCTGGCGACGCGCGATCTGCTGCCCGACGGCGAGGCGCAGCTGTTGACCGCCAAAGAGCAAGAGATCGTCAACCTGGTTCGCGAAGGCGCCAGCAATAAGCGCATCGCCCTGAAGCTGGGCATTTCGCTGTCCACGGTGAAAACCCATATGCGCAATATTTTCGCCAAAACCGACGTGGTGAACCGCACCGAACTGGTCGCCGGCGGCTTTCTCGCCCACGGTTAACGCCCGATAACGGCCGCCGCTGCCGACGGCCGGAAAATAACGCCAAAACGTATTCGCCATTTATGGCGCGGCCTCCCCCTGCCCGCAATCGGGCCAGGCGGGATATTTCATCGTCACTCAACGCTTGGGGAAAAGGTTTATGTCCAGTGATTCGGTTTCCGCGCCCGCCGTCGGCGCGGCGCTCCCCTGCCCGCCGCGGCTGTTGACCGCCATTATCGTCTTCGCCGCCATCGCGCCGGGCATTCTGATGACCGCCCCCGCCGTGGCCGCCCAGCTCGCTACTCAGTGGCAGCTCGGCCCGGCGCAGATCGGCCACCTGTTCTCCACCGAACTCGGCGCCATGAGCCTGGCCACGCTGCCGGCGTGGTGGTGGATCGGGCGCATCAACTGGCGGCGGGTCGCTACGCTGTCGGCGCTGGTGTTTATCGCCGGCAACCTGGCTTCGGCGCTGGTGCAAGATTTTACCTTGCTGCTACCGCTGCGCTTTATCGCCTCGCTGGCGGGCGGCACCCTGATGATCCTGTGCATCACCTGCGCTGCCGGCACCGCCAATCCCAGCCGCGTCTATGCCTTCTGGGTGCTCGGCCAGCTGGTGCTGGGCGCGGTCGGGCTGCTGGTGCTGCCACCGCTGTTTGCGCACTTCGGCCTGATGGCGGTTTACCTGATTCTGGCGGCCATCATGCTGTGCTGCCTGCCGCTCATCCCGGCGTTCCCCAACGGTTTCACCGCCGCCCGCACCGCCCGCAGCGGCCCCGCCGCCTCGCTGGCGCGCAAGCTGTGCGCCGTGCTGGCGGTGCTGACCTTTTACATCAGCCTGAGCGCGGTCTGGACCTTTATCGGCGGCATCGCCGCCGGCGCCGGGCTGTCGCCGGCCCACAGCGGCCAGGTGCTGGCCGTCGCCACCTTGCTCGGCATCGTCGGCGCGGGGGCCGCGGCGCTGATCGGCGCGCGCTTCGGCGGCGGACGCCTGATCGTGCTGGGGTACGCCCTGCTGCTGGCCAGCGTGGCGCTGCTGACGGGCCAGCCCCTGCTCCTGCGCTTCGCCCTGGCCGCCCTGCTGTTCAAATTCACCTGGACCTTCGTGCTGCCGTTCATTCTGGCGCGGGTCGCCGGGCTGGATAACGACGGCAAGCTGATGAACGGCATCAACCTGGTGATCGGCGGCGGCATGGCCATCGGCCCGACGCTGGCCGGCTCTCTGATCGAATCTTCCGGCGGTTTCAACGCCTTGCTGTTCGGCGCGCTGGGCTGCGCGCTGCTGTCGCTGCTGTTGATTTCGCTGGCTTCACCGCGCGCACCGCGCCGTATAACAGGAGGAGAAAGGTGAAAAGAACAACCGGTTTCTTGTTTGATGAACGCTGTTTCTGGCACAGCACCGGCCTGCACGCCACCACCCTGCCGGTCGGCGGCTGGGTGCAACCGCCCTCGGGCGCCGGCCATGCCGAATCGCCGGAAACCAAACGGCGTATGAAGAACCTGATGGACGTATCCGGCCTGTCGCGCCAGCTCACCCTGCTGAGCGCCGAACCGGCGACGGAAGAAGACCTGCTGCGCATCCACCCCGCCCACTACCTGCAGCGCTTCAAACAGGTGAGCGACAGCGGCGGCGGCCTGCTGGGGGAGGAAGCGCCGCTGGGGCCGGGCAGCTATGAAATCGCCAAACTCTCCGCCGGGCTGGCCTGCGCGGCGGTGGAGGCGGTGCTGCAGGGCGAGCTGGATAATGCCTATGCGCTGTCGCGCCCGCCGGGCCACCACTGCCTGCCGGATCAATCGATGGGCTTCTGCTTCCTGGCCAATATTCCCATCGCCATCGAGCGCGCCAAGGCCCGCTACGGCCTCGGCAAAGTCGCGGTACTCGACTGGGACGTGCACCACGGCAACGGCACCCAGCACATCTATTGGCAGCGCGGCGACGTGCTGACGCTGTCGCTGCATCAGGACGGCTGCTTCCCGGCGGGCTATTCCGGCGAGCAGGATCGCGGCGAAGGCGACGGGGCGGGCTGCAACGTTAACGTGCCGATGCTGGCCGGCGCCGGCGACGACGGCTACCTGCACGCTATGCGGCGCATCATCATCCCGGCGCTGGAAAAATTCGAGCCGGAGCTGATCATCATCGCCTGCGGCTACGACGCCAACGCGCTCGATCCGCTGGCGCGCATGCAGCTGCACAGCGACAGCTTCCGCGCCATGACCGCGCTGGTGCAGGACGCCGCCGACCGGCTGTGCGGCGGCAAGCTGGTGATGGTGCATGAAGGCGGCTACGCCGAGTCCTACGTGCCGTTCTGCGGGCTGGCGGTGATGGAGCAGCTGAGCGGCGTGCGCACTGAAGTGCAGGATCCGCTGTTGGCGTTCATCCAGCAACAGCAGCCGCGCGACGCCTTCAATCGCTTCCAGCGCGAAGCGCTCGACGAACTGGCGCGCCAGTTCGGTCTGTAATGTCCTCTCTGCGGGCGCCGCATCCGGCGCCCCTGACAACCTCGCCGCCAGCCGCTACGCTGAAGGGCAACCCTACCACCATGAGAACAATAACATGCCCGAACAAACCGTCAGCTTTATCAAAGGCCGCCACGGCGACATCGCCTTGCATGACTGGGGAAACGACAAGCCGCGCTATCTGGCGCTGCTGGTGCACGGCTACGGCGAGCACCTCGGCCGCTATCAATACGTGGCGCGCACGCTGCAGGCGCAGGGCGCGCGGGTGTTCGGCCCCGACCATCTCGGCCACGGCCTGTCGCAGGGCGAGCGCGTGCTGATCGAAGATTATGACGCCGTGGTCGACGACGTGCAGCGCGTGGTCAGCCATTTCCGGCAGCAATACCCCACCTTGCCGCTGGTGGTGATCGGCCACTCGATGGGCGGCATGATCGCCACCCGCTACGTGCAGCGCCATGGCGAGGAGGTACGCGCGCTGGTGCTGTCCGGCCCGCTGCTCGGCGACAGAACGGCGATTTCCGATCTGGCTGAACTGCCGACGATCCCCGACGCGCCGCTGGATACCGCGACCCTGGCGCGCGATCCGGCGGTTGGCGCGGCGTATCAGGAAGATCCGCTGGTGTGGCACGGGCCGTTCAAGCGTCCCACCCTGCGCGCCATGCAGCGGATCCTCGCCGCCATCAACGCCGGGCCGGGCTTCGGCGCGCTGCCCACGCTGTGGATCCATGGCGACGACGATCGGCTGGTGCTGATGAGCGAAACGCAAACCGCGCTCGATCGTCTGCGCGGCGACGATTTCGAACGGATGATCAATGCGGGCGGGCGGCACGAGAGCTTTAACGAAACCAATAAGGATCAGATCCTCAAGCGGGTGACTGATTTTATTACGCGGACGTTAGGCTAAGGCGCTCCCCCTCAGCATTCAGCCTGCTGAGGGGGGCATGACGGCGTCAGCCTTCGACGATGGCGAGGTAGTGTTTGACGAAGCGATCCGAGGTGATGTCCCAGCGCACCGGGGTGCCTTTCTCGACGAACCAGGAATCGCCGGCCTGATACTGCACCGATTCGCCGGTGCGTTCGTTGGTCAGGGTCGCACTGCCTTCCCACACCGTGGCGTGCTCGGCGAACGGATACTCCATCACGAAGCTGCCGCGGGTGCAGCTGAACACGCCGCAGTTCAGGTTGTCGGTCGGTTCGCCGAAGATGCTGGCCACGCCGACGTTTGGCGTACCGGCGATCACCGTGGCGCCCAGGTTGCTGACGCTTCCGATCTCCAGCAGTTCTGGCAGCGGTTGTTTAAGCAGTAACGGTTTCATGTGATTCTCCTCTGAGGGTTAACGGCGGCCTTTCCAGTAGCCGGATGTCTGGTGCCAAACCTTACCGGCGGTGGTCATCACCCGCCGCAGCTTGTCCTTGCCGAAGATGTTGACGTGCGGGATCGAGCTCATCAGATCGTACCGATCGGATCCTTCGCTCATGCCCTCCGCCAGCACCTTGCACACGATGTGGCTCGGCGTCACGCCGAAGCCGGAGTAGCCCTGCACGTAAAACACGTTGTCGCGATCCGGCAGCGTGCCGATCTGCGGGAACAAGTTGGCGCTGCAGCACAGCGGACCGCCCCAGGCCAGATCGATCTTCACGTCTTTCAGGTACGGGAACACCTTCAGCATCAGGTTGCGGTTCCAGGCCTTGAGATCCGACGGGAAATATTCGATCAGGCGGGTGGCGCTGCCGAACAGCAGCCGGTTCTCGTTGGTCACCCGGTAATAGTCGATCACCGGGCGGATGTCGCTGTAGGCGCCGCGGATCGGGCTGATCTGACGGATCAGATCGTCAGACAGCGGCTCGGTGGCCAGCTGGAAGGCGTAGGTATTGATGGTCTTGCGGTAGATCTGCGGCTCCATGCCGTTGAGGAAGCCGTTGCAGGCCCACAGCATCTTGTTGGCGCGCACAGAGCCCATGGCGGTGCGCACCGTAATGCGCGGGCCATACTCCACGTTGAGCACGCTGCTGTTCTCAAAGATTTTCACCCCGTAGCCGCTCAGCGCCTTGGCCTCGCCCAGCAGCAGGTTGAGCGAATGCACGTGGCCGCCGCCCATGTGCTTCAGCGCGCAGGTGTAGGCGTCTGAGCCCACGACCTGCTTCACCTCCGCCCCGGTGTAGAGCTCAATTTCCTCCTGCGGCGCTACCGCCTTGAACTCCTTCAGCCAGCCGCGCAGGGTCTTCTCCTGGCGCGCGTTGCTGCCGAGATAGCCGTAGCCGAAGCAGAAGTCGGCGTCGATGTCATATTTCTTGATGCGCTCGCGGATAATGCCGGCGCCGAGGTTGCTGATTTTGAAGATGGTTTCCAGCCCGGCCGGGCCAACGTGGCGCTTGATCTTCTCCAGATCGTGGCCGATGCCGGCCATCACCTGGCCGCCGTTGCGCCCGGTGCCGCCGTAACCCAGATAGCGGCCTTCGAGAATGGCGATGTTGGTGATGCCCTTCTCCGCCAGCTCCAGCGCGGTGTTGATGCCGGAGAAGCCGCCGCCGATGATCACCACGTCGACGTCCAGATCCTCTTCCAGCGTCGGGAAGCGCAGATCGTATTTTTTGGTCGCCGCGTAGTAGGTTAAGGACTCGATTTCGTTGTTCACTGCCGCACTCCCGATTGCCTATGCCATGACATCGGATTATCGGGAGCCGTGGGATCGTTCGCTATGTCCCCTTAGGGACATTTGCTACAAAAAATTAACATTCACGCGCTGCGCCGCTGCGGGGCGGTCAGCAACAGGCTGAACAGTTCGGCCTGCGAGCCGATGTTCAGCTTGCCGTAGATGTTCTTGCGGTGATTTTTTACCGTGCCGAGGCTGATGAACAGCCGGTCGGCAATCTGCTGCGAACCGCAGCCGGCGAGGATCAGATCGACGATCTCGCGCTCGCGCGGCGTCAGCAGATAACGCGCCTGCCCACCGTCGTCGTTCACCGTGTCGGCCTCGGCCGGTGCCGCCACCACTTCGCCGTGCAGCCGCGCCACGCTTTTCACCAGCGTCAGCGCGCTGCGCAGATCCGCCCGCTGCGGGTAGCGCACCGCCACCGTGCGGCGCACCGAGCCGAAGAATACCCCCAGCCCGCGCTCCGGCGTCAGCTGCAGCAGCACGCCGGCCTCGTCGTGCCAGCCGGTCTTGCGATAAAAATTACGGTAATAATCGCTGTGATAAAACCCGCAGGGTGCCAGCTGGCGCAGCGTGAGCACCTCGCCTTCGCCGCCGTCGCTCAGCGCGCGGTAAAACGGATCCTGCAGGTAGGCGCCCTGTTGGTAGATCTGATTGACCGCATCGCTGTTTTCCCGCTCGGTTTTGATCAGGCAGCGCGGCGGCCGGCCGCGTTCGAAGGCATAGACGATGGCGTTGTCGAAGGCGAAAAATCCCTCCAGCCAATTCAACAGGCTGGGATAAAAACGCGGGCTAGCCACCGCATCGATCACCGCAGACAAGCGTTCAACCTGAATTTCCATACCCGCCTCGCCATTATTAACACATTAACAATCTACCGATTTCGGATGGGGTTGGCCGCACGACGGCCGGTACTGTTAAAAAAAGCACCCAAAACGCCGAAATGCAAGAACGCGATCGTTTACATGTTAAACAACTCACAGGTTGCCGCGGCGGGGAAAGCGGTGGCCGCTCCGCGCCCGCTGGCTTATGCTGTGGCATCGCGCTCTGCAACGTCGTCAAGGAGATCTCATGTCCGTCAGCCACATCATCGCCAATCGCCAGACCTGGTTCGGCCACGGCAGCATCCAGCAGCTGCCGCCGCTGCTGCTTGCCGACCCGCAGCCGACGCTGCTGTTCAGCTGTCGATCTTTTCTCAACGGCCCGGTGTATGCCGGCCTGCGCGAATCGCTGACGCCGCTGCTTATCGGCACGGAGATCGTCAGCCACGAGGCGTCGCCGCAGGAAATAGACGCCTGGGTGGCGCGCTGGCGCGGCCAGGCGCGGCGCGTAGTGGCCATCGGCGGCGGCAGCGTGCTGGACGCCGCCAAGGCGTTCTCCGCGCTGGTGGAGCATCCGCTGCCGACGCTGCGCTATATGGAAAAAGTCGGCGACAGCAAAATCAGCGGCGCCACCCTGCCGCTGATCGCCATTCCCACCACCGCCGGCACCGGCAGCGAGGTGACGCAGAACGCGGTGATCACCGACACCCAGGTCAGCAAAGTGAAGGCCTCGCTGCGCCACAATAACTTCGTGCCGCACACCGCCATTCTCGATCCGCAGCTGCTGGCGGGCGCGCCGGACAAAGTGTTGGCCTACTGCGCTATCGACGCCTTCACCCACCTGTTCGAGGCCTATCTGTCGAAAACCGCCGGCGCCATGACGCGCGACATGTCGCTGAACGGCATACGCCACTTCCTCGCCGCCTGGCCGGCGCTCAACCGCAGCGATGCGGCGCGCGAGGCGATCATGCAGGCTTCCTACCTCGGCGGGCTGACGCTGAGCGCCGCCGGGCTGGGGGTCATTCACGGCATCGCCGGCGAGATCGGCGCGCTGCGCGACTACCACCACGGCCAAGTCTGTGGCCGCCTGCTGCTGCCGTTCCTCGCCCTGCTGGAAACCAGCGAACAGCCGCAGCAACGCGCGCTGATGGCCGAGCTGGCCGCGCGCCTGTACCCGCACTGGCAGGGCAGCCCGGAGAGCTACCTGACCGATTTCATCACCCGCCACGCCATTGCGCCGTTCTGGCAGGACGATTTGCCGATTTCCGGCCAGGAATTGGCGGTGGCGCTGGAGAAATCCAACAGCAAGAATTCCTGGATCGACTATGCGCCGGCGCAGCGGCAACGGATGATCGAAGAGGCGTTTCGCGTCGAATGATTATATAATCAGATCAACGCACTAGCAGGAGTTAAGAAAATGGGCATCATCGGCTGGATCTTCGCCGGCATCGCGGTCGGCATCCTGGTCGGCGCGCTGATCAGGATCTTCGGCAAGAAGAAAGAGCAGTAAGCGTCACGCTGTTCCGTGGGCCGCCAGCAGGCACTCATGGAACAGCTTCACCACCCGCTGCGGCACCGGCGAGCGGCGCAGCACGCTGGAGTATTCACAGTGATAGCGGAACAGCGCCGGTTTGATCGCCCGCATCATATTCTGCGCCACGAAAAACGCCGCGTAGTGATCAGGCAAAAAGCCGACGTATTTGCCGGACAGGATAAGCGTGGCGATCGACTCCTGCGCAAACCCCGTCGCCTTGCGATGCAAATGTTGCTGCAGGCTCAGTTCCATATTCGGCGAATGATAGCCTAATCCGGCGAAGGCATAATTGTGCAGCAGATCCCAATTTAATGTTTCATGGGGGCCGGAAAATAATTCATGCTGCGCGCCGCAATATAAGAACATCCTCTCACTGAATAACGAATGATAAGATAAACTTTCCGCGCTGCGGTGCATGGGAATAACGCCAACCTGAAATTGCCCGTCAATGACGCCGCGTTCAATGGTATTAATCGGCTCCACGTACATTTGCAAAGAAACCTCCGGCGCACGCTCGCTGAATAACGCGATGGCCCGGCCGATCTGCGCCTGCGGATTGCTGACCGTATGGTCGAATATCGCCACGTGCAGCTGCCCGCCCATGCGCTGGTGCACCTCGTCCACCCCGCGCCGGAACGCCTCGGTGGCCGCCAGCAGGTTGACCGTTTCCTGATAGATCAACAGCCCCTCGTCGGTAACCGCAAAACCCTCGCGCCCGCGCTGGCACAGCGTCAGGCCCAGCCGCTGCTCCAGATCCTTGATGTGCTTGCTAATGGTCGACAGGCTGATATTCAGCTCCAGTTCGGCGGCGCTCATGCCGCCGCAGTCGACCACGGCCTTGAATACCCGCAGCAAACGCAGATCCATATCCGACAATTGCCCTAACAGCGCGCGCTTTTTTACTTGCATAAAACCTTAAGTAAGTTTCGACATATGATTATTCACAGTAGAGAACAAGCGGTACATAGTCAATTTCGCACAACAATTCGTTAACAACTCATTTTATTTAATTAATCGCACTTATTTTCCTGCCCGGAGGAAAACATGGCCGCTGAAAATTATTCGCTTAATCGTCTCGATGCCGAAGGGTTAGAGGCCCATTGGATGCCTTTTACCGGCAACCGTAATTTTAAAGCGCAGCCGCGCATCATTACTCAGGCCGCAGGGGCGTATTACACCAGCCACGACGGCAGAAAGATTTTCGACGGCCTGTCCGGATTGTGGTGCTGCGGATTGGGGCACGGCCAGCAGGAAATCACCGACGCCGCCCAGCGCCAGCTGGCGACGCTGGATTACTCGCCGGCGTTTCAGTTCGGCCACCCGCTGTCGTTCGAGCTGGCCAACAAAATCAAGGCGCTGACGCCGGCGGGGCTGGATTACGTGTTCTTCACCGGCTCCGGCTCGGAAGCGGCGGACACCTCGCTGAAAATGGCGCGCGCTTACTGGCGCGCCAAAGGCCAGGCGGGCAAAACCTGCTTTATCGGCCGGGAGAAGGGCTATCACGGCGTTAACTTCGGCGGTATCTCGGTCGGCGGCATCGCCGGCAACCGCAAGACGTTCGGCGCCGGCGCCGAGGCGGACCACCTGCCGCACACCCTGCTGGCCGGCAACGCCTTTTCGCGCGGCATGCCGCAACAGGGGGCGGAGCTGGCGGAAGAGCTCAACCGCATCATCGCGCTGCGCGACGCCTCGACGATCGCCGCGGTGATCGTCGAACCGTTCTCCGGCTCCGCCGGGGTGATCGTGCCGCCGGTCGGCTACTTGCAGCGCCTGCGCGAAATCTGTACCCAGCATGACATCCTGCTGATCTTCGACGAAGTGATCACCGCCTTCGGCCGCTGCGGCGCGATGACCGGCGCCGAGGCGTTCGGCGTCACGCCGGACATCATGAACATCGCCAAACAGGTGACCAACGGCGCGCAGCCGATGGGCGCGGTGGTGGTACGGCCGGAGATTTACCACACCTTCATGAACGGCGGCGAGCCGAACTACCAGCTCGAATTCCCGC
This sequence comes from Serratia sp. OLAL2, assembly GCF_002752475.1. Lineage (NCBI taxonomy): Bacteria > Pseudomonadati > Pseudomonadota > Gammaproteobacteria > Enterobacterales > Yersiniaceae > Serratia > Serratia sp. OLAL2. The sequence continues at coordinate 289,689 of NZ_MSTL01000016.1, forward strand.
ACGGCTACACCTACTCCGCCCATCCGGTCAGCTGCGCGGTCGCGCTGGCGACGCTGGACATCCTGCAGCGCGAACAGATGGTGGAGCGCGTACAGGCGCTGGCGCCCTACTTCGAGCGCGCGGTGCACAGCCTGCAGGGGGCCAAACACGTCGCCGACATTCGCAATATCGGCCTGGCGGCCGGCATCACGCTGGCGGCGCGGCCCGGCGAGCCGGCGCGGCGCCCCTTCGAGGCGGCGATGCGCTGCTGGGAAAGCGGATTTTACGTGCGCTACGGCGGCGACACCCTGCAGCTGGCACCGCCGTTCATCAGCAGCGAAGCGCAGATCGATGCGCTGATCAACGCCGTGGGCGACGCCCTCAACGCCACCGAATAAGGAGAGAACCATGACCATCACCCATTGGATCAACGGCGAGCCCGCCGCCGGCGGCGAACGCAGCCAGCCGGTTTACGACCCGGCCACCGGCCAATCGGCGCAGGAGGTGCAGTTGGCCGACCGCGCCACGGTGGAGCGCGCCATCGCCGCCGCCGAACAGGCTTATCCCGCCTGGCGCGATACCCCTCCGCTGAAGCGCGCGCGCATCATGATGAAGCTCAAGGATCTGCTGGAGCAACACGCCGACGCCATCTGCCAGTTAATCACCGCCGAGCACGGCAAGGTGCTCAGCGACGCCCTGGGCGAACTGCAGCGCGGCATTGAGAATATCGAATACGCCAGCTATGTGCCGGAACTGCTGAAGGGTGAACACAGCAAAGAGGCAGGCCCGGGCATCGACAGCTGGAGCGAGTTTCAGCCGCTGGGGGTGGTGGCGGGCATCACCCCGTTCAACTTCCCGGCGATGGTGCCGCTGTGGATGTGGCCAATGGCGGTCGCCTGCGGCAACACCTTCGTGCTGAAACCTTCCGAGCGCGTGCCTTCCGCCGCGCTGTATATCGCCCGGCTGGCGGCGGAAGCCGGGCTGCCACCGGGGGTGCTCAACGTGGTCAACGGCGATCGTGAAGCGGTGGAGACGCTGCTGCATGACGGGCGCGTCAAAGCGATCAGCTTCGTCGGTTCGACGCCGGTGGCGGAGCACATCTATCACACCGGCTGCGGCCAGAACAAACGGGTGCAGGCGCTGGGCGGCGCCAAAAACCACGCGGTGGTGCTGCCGGACGCCGATATCCCCGGCGCGGTCGGCGCGCTGATGGGTGCCGCCTTCGGCTCCTGCGGCCAGCGTTGTATGGCCATCCCGCTGGTGGTGGCGGTGGGCGACGGCACCGCCGACGCGCTGATCGCCGGGCTGCGGCAACAGATGGCCGCCATGCGCGTCGGCCCCGGCAGCGACAACCGCAACGACATGGGGCCGCTGGTGACCCAACAGCATTATCAGAAGGTAAAAGGCTATATCGATCAGGGTGTGGCCGAAGGCGCCGAGCTGCTGGTGGACGGCCGCGAACTGAGCGTGATCGGCGCCGACGGCCGACCCAGCCAGGGGTATTTCCTCGGCCCGACGCTGTTCGATCGCGTGACGCCCGGCATGCGCATCTATCAGGAAGAGATCTTCGGCCCGGTGCTCGGCGTGGTGCGCGCGGCCTCGCTGCCGGAGGCGATGGCCATGATCGACGCCCACGAATACGGCAACGGCACCTGCCTGTTCACCCGCGACGGCGAAGCGGCGCGCTACTTTTCCAGCCGCATTCAGGTCGGCATGGTGGGGATCAACGTGGCGCTGCCTGTGCCGGTGGCCTACCACTCGTTCGGCGGCTGGAAGCGCTCGCTGTTTGGCGATCTGCACGCCTACGGCCCGGACGCCGTCAGGTTCTACACCAAACGCAAGACCGTGACCCAGCGCTGGCCGGCCTCCGGCGATGCCCGCCGCGCCAGCTTCAGCTTCCCGTCGGGGCAGGGGTAACACATAAGAACAATAAACTTCCGGGGAGCAACGCTCCCCGGCATTTAGCGCGCTCCATTTGATTCCTGCGTACAGCCTGTGCAGCAAAACAATAACTCACTCACACGTTAATGGAGTCGTTATCCCATGAAAGAGTCCGCCCCTGAACACACCTTCAAAGGCAATCTCAGCGTCCTCGACGTGGTGATGATCACCTCGTCCGGCGTGACGCCGGCCAGTTCGATCTTCGTTATCGCGCCGCTGGCGATCGCCAACGCCGGCAGCGGCGCCTTTCTGTCGTTTCTGATCGCCGCCTGCGTCGCCGCCGCCATCGCGTTGTGCTATGCCGAGCTCGGCGCCGCACACCCCAGCGCCGGCGGCGAATACAGCATCATCAAGCGCCTGTTCGGCACCCTGTGCGGGTTGCAGACCTACCTGTTTATCCTCAGCGCCTCGCTGTTCGTGCCGGCGGTGCTGGCCACCGGCGCAGTGCCTTACCTGAACACCGCGCTGGGCACCCAATTCGACGCCTCGACCGCCGGCATGCTCACCGTGCTGGTCGGCGGTATCTGCGCCATTTTCAACATCAAGGCCAACGCCCTGCTGACCGGCGCCTTTCTGGTGGTGGAAGTGGCGGTGCTGGCGCTGATCGCCTGGCTCGGCTTCAGCCACCCGCATCAGAGTACGGAGATCCTCACCGCGCCGGTGATGCTGGACGCGCAGGGCAGCCTGGCGCCGGTATCGCTGCCGCTGATCGTCGCCATGGTCGGGGTCGCGCTGTTCTCCTACAACGGCTACGGCGCGGCGGTGTACATGGCGGAAGACATGCGCGAACAGGGCAGGCCGATGGCGATCGCGATCATGCTGACGCTGGTCATCGTGGTGCTGGTGGAACTGGTGCCGTTCACCGCCCTGCTGATCGGCTCGCCGTCGCTGACGGAGATGGCCAAACAGGCCGATCCGGTCGGCTACGTGGTCACCCAGCTCGGCGGCCCGACGCTGGCGCGGGTGGTGAGTGGCGCAATCTATCTGTCGGTGTTCAACGCCATTATCGCCATCGTGGCGCAGTTCAGCCGCATGATGTTCGCCAGCGGACGTGACGGCTTCTGGCTGCCGGCGTTCAACCGGGCGCTGAAAATCATCCACCCGCGTTTCGGCACCCCCTGGATCGCCACCCTGCTGTTCGGCGTGCCGTCGGCGCTGCTGGCGTTTTGCTCCGATCTCGAATCGCTGACCTCGTTCACCGTGATCCTGCTGCTGCTGGTGTACATCATTATGGCGGTGGCGGCGCTGATCAGTCGCCGTCGCCGCCACTTCCACCACCCGTACCTGATGCCGCTGTGGCCGCTGCCGGTGGTGGTGGCGCTGCTGTGCTGCCTGTACGTGCTGTGGACGATTTTGATCGCCAGCAGCCTGAAAGACTTTATTATCATTGCCGGCATCATCGGCTTCGGGTTGGCGCTGAACCATCTGCGCGGCCGCCAGACGGCGCCCCTCGCCGCCCCCTCAATAGAAGGAGAATAACCATGACGCAGCGCGCTCAGGATCTGGGCATCATCATCGGCCAGGGCACGCCCGGCCCGCTGAACGCCATCACCGACGTGCCCGGCGTGCGCGTCGGCCATGCCAGCATTCATGCCGACTTGGCGGACGGGCGCAGCGTGCGCACCGGCGTGACGGTGATCGAACCGCGCCCCGGCTCCGCCCGCCACGCGCCCTGCTTCGCCGGCGTGCACGTGCTGAACGGCAACGGCGACGCCACCGGCCTGGAATGGGTGCGCGAAGCGGGCCTGCTGACCAGCCCGATCGCCTTCACCAACACCCACAGCGTGGGCGTGGTGCGCGATGCGCTGATCGCGCTGGAGCGTGAAGCGCTGCCCGCAGGCGACAACGCGGTGTATTGGAATATGCCGGTGGTGATGGAAACCTTCGATGGCCTGCTCAACGACATCAACGGCTTTCACGTCAAGGCCGAGCACGTGCGCGAGGCGCAGCAGGCGGCCCAGGGCGGCTTGCCGAAGGAAGGCGCGGTCGGCGGCGGCAGCGGCATGATCTGCCATGAATTCAAAGGCGGCAGCGGCACCGCCTCGCGCCGCTTGCCTGCCGATCAAGGCGGCTGGACGGTGGGCGCCATCGTACAGGCCAACCACGGCAAGCGCGAGTCGCTGCTGGTCGGCGGTTACCCGGTGGGCCGGCATCTGGGGCATCTCCCCTCGCCGTTCACGCCGCAGTTGCCGCATCCCGGCATGGGCTCCATCGTGGTGGCGCTGGCGACCGACGCGCCGCTGCTGCCGCACCAGTGCGCGCGGCTGGCGCAGCGCGCCAGCATCGGCATCGCCCGCACCGGCGGGGGCACCGAGGATTCGAGCGGCGATATCTTTATCGCCTTCGCCACCGGCAACGACGGCCTGCCGCCCGCCGACTACGCCAATAAAGGCGATTTCACCACACCGCTGCGCATGGTGAACAACGACTACATTTCGGCGCTGTTCGCCGCGGCGGCGGAAGCGGTGGAAGAGGCGATCGTCAATGCGCTGCTGGCGGCCAATACCGTTAGCGGTAACGGCCACCGGGCGGAAGGGTTAAGCGCCGAACAGCTGGTGACGGCGCTGGAGAAAGCCGGCTGGCGGCGGTAAAAAAACACAGGGCGCGGAGGTTAACCGCGCCCTGATTATCAGGATCCACCGCCCGGTTTGGGCGTCGGGTAGTCGTAATCCAGCCGCAACGGTTCGGCGTAGACGCTGTTCCACAGCTGTTGGTACAGCTGGTCCAACCGCCCGCTCATCGCCGCGCTGTACATCACCAGCTCCAGATTGCGCGAGTTGTCCAGATAGCCGCCGGTCCAGTTGCTGGTGCCCACCCAGGCGATCTCATCATCGATGGTCATCAGCTTGCTGTGGATCACGCGGGCAAACGGAATGAAGCCGCTGCTGGCCGGCGGAATGGTCACCACCTTGATCTGCACGTTCGGCACCAGCGCCAGGCTCTTCAGCCAGGCGATATCCGGCTTTTTGGTGTTCCAGTTGGCCACCATCAGCTCGATCTGCACGCCGCGCGCCGCCGCGCTGCGCAGCGCGTTGTCGATGACCGCGTAGAAGGGGCGACTGCGCTCCGGGCCAAACGACAGCGGCGCGTAGTCCATCACCTGCACCCGCACCCGCCGTTTGGCGTCGGCCAGCAGACGCGGCAGCTCGGCCTGCGAATCGAGCACGCCCGCCGGGTTGTAGGCGCGCGGGCTGGCCACCAGATAGTTGCCCTGCGGCTGCGCCGTCGGCGGCGAATCGGGCAACGCCGGCACCGGCTTATCCTGCGCCAACAGCGCCTGCGCCCGCCAGTCCTGTTCGAAGATCGCCTGGATCTGCCCCACCACTTTAGCATCGCTGATGCGCAGCCCGGTTTCGTGAATATGCTCCAACGCGCGCCAGTCGAAATTCTGGCTGCCGACAAACGCCTGCCCGCCGTCCACCAGCAGATATTTGGCGTGCAGGATGCCGCCGCTCAGCTTCTGGTAAGGAATGATGCGCAGCTCCAGATTGGGGATCGTCTTCAGCTGTTCCAGCGTTTCGGCGGTAGAAATGCGAATGCCCTTCTCTTCCACCAAAAAGCGGATTTTCACCCCGCGCTCACCGGCCGCCTTCAGGTGCTGCAGCACGCCGTCCAGCAGCGAACCGTCCTGATTCGCCACGTAAAACTGCCCCAGGTCGATGCGGGTTTTCGCCGCGTCGAACATCTCGCGCCACACCTCGGCGGTGTTGCGCAGGTCGTCGGCCTGCAGCGCGGTTTCCACCGGCGCGGTGTACACCAGCTCATAGCCGGGAATCGCAAAACGCGCCGCAGCGCTCTGGCTCAACATCAACAAACAACCGCTCCACAATGCCGCATAAAGGCGGCCGAGCGGCCGCCGTACTGGATGGCCATTAGGCATAGCGCGGCGCTCCGCTGTCAACCCATTGTTCGCCGCTGCCGTTCTCCGGGCGGCTGGTCGGCTGACCGGCGCGGATCAGCAGCACCTTCAGCAGCTCGTTGATGCGCTCCATGCGGCTCTGCAGGAAGTTGTTGGCCACCAGGCACAGCAGCGCGATGGCGATGCCGAGGCCAGTGGCGTACAGCGCGGTGCCCATCCCGGCCGACACCAGGCTCGGCTCGGACACCCCCGAGGCGGCCAGCGCCTTGAAGGTTTCGATGATCCCCATCACCGTGCCGAGCAACCCCAGCAGCGGCGCGGCGGTGACCACGGTTTCCAGCAGCCACAGGCCGCGCGCCATCGGCGGCTTGCTCAGCAGGTACTGGGCGTCGATCTGATCGCCGATCGTTTCACGATCGCCGGCGCGGTGCTTCTGCGCCAATACCGGCGCGATCACCGCCATCGGCAAGCTGTTGCGCTGGGTCAGCTCGTCCGGTAGATCGGCGGCGCGGCGCACGTCCGGCGTCAGCGCCTGCTCCAGCCGGCGCGCCTGGCGTTGGGTATAGGCGAAGTACAGCGTGCGTTCGATGATGATCACCAGCGCGATCGCCAGCGCGGCGTACATCACGTAGAAAATAATGTCGTGCAACAGATTGGCGTCCATACAGGGCTCCTCTTCCCCGCCGCCGGGCAGGCGGCGGGGTATTCAGTTAAAAGGTGGCTTCCAGCGAGACGCTGAAGGTGCGTTCTTCGCCGACGTTGTAATACGGCGTGCTGGCCTTCACGCCGCCGTACGGCGCCGCGTTGAAGGTGGTGGTGCGCACCGAGGTCAGGTATTCCTTGTCAAACAGGTTGCTGATGCCAAAGCGCAGCGCGGCGCTTTTGACGATTTTCTTGTCCACGGGCAGATGCACCCCCGCCGCCAGATCGAACACCGTGCGGCCGCCGATCTTCTCGTCGTTGGTCAGATCGCCGTAGAAGGCACTGACGTACTTGCCGCTGACGCTGCCGTAATACAGCCCGTCGTCATAACCCAACGTCATGTTCAGCAGGTTTTTCGGCACGTTCGGCACTTCTTTGCCGGAGGTCGGCAGCGGCTGCCCGCCGTTGCTGACGATGTCGCTCTTCTGCTTCGATTGGGTATAGGTATATGAGGTGTAGTAGTTGAAGTTATGCGGCAGTTGGCCGCTCCACTCCAGCTCCAGCCCTTTGTTCTCCACATTGCCGATGTTCATCATCTCGTAATCGCCGGCCGAGTTGGTGGTGGAGATCTGGCGATCGCTGTAGCGCATGTAGAACAGCGTGGCGCTCAGCAGCATGTCCTCTTGCTGGAAACGCCAGCCCAGTTCGTGGTTCCAGCTGAGTTCCGGCTTGGTGCTGAGCGAGTCGCCGACGTTGTACAGCACGTAGTTTGGCGGCGTGCGCATGTTGCGCGTCAGGTTGTAGAACACCTGGTTTTCCTGGTTCACCTTATAGCTGGCGCTGAAGTTCGGCAGGAATTCGTGATAGGTGGCTTTGCGCTTCTCCGGCACGTTGTACAGGCTGCCGCGGTTGTCCCCTTTGCGCTCCACGTACTGATAGGCCAGGCCGCCGACGAAGGTCCAGTCCGGCGTGGCGAACCAGGTGTCCTGCAGCCACACCTTCTGCGCCGGGGTGATGGTGTACTGGTTGCGCCCCTGCACCGTATTGCCGTTGGCGTCCTTCACCTGATCGGATCCGCCCGGTTTGCCCGAGATTTGCGCCGGATTGCCATCATCTTTGATGCTGATGAACGGTTGGGTCTGCAGCTGGCGCGCGCGCTCGTACCAGTAACCGATGTCCAGGCTGTGCTGATCGTTGATGTCCCACTTCAGCTTGGTGGTGATGCCCGGCCGCCAGGTTTGGGTCCACGACGGGCGGTAATAGGTGTTGGACTGCAGGTTGCTGAGGTCATACTGCCCGGCCTTGTCCGACGTGCTGGACAGCACCGAGGCCGTCTGGCCGTTGAAGCTGCCGCCGTTGCCCCAGTAGTAATACGGTTGCAGAGTCAGCGACAGGTTATCGCGCAGCTGCAGCTTCTGGGTGAACGACAGCGTGAAGGTTTCGAACGGGTTGCGTTCAATCTTGTAGTACTTGTTCAACTGCCCTTTGCTGTTGTACTCCGGTGTGGTGACGTAGTCGGTGTCACGGCCGTCGTTTTGGAACTGCGCCTTGCTCAGAGTGTTGTAGTTGGTGTTGTTCTGGCGGTTGTACTTCATCACCAGGTTGCTGCTGTTGCCGTTGCCGTCTTCGTACAGCGAGTTCATCTCGAACTTGTCGGAATACAGTCGCCCCTCGCCGCGCCACTTCTTCGCCTCGGTGTGCGAATAAGAGAGCCAGTTACTGAAGCCGTTGTACTCGCCGGTCTCCAGGCGGGCAAAGGTTTTGCTCAGGCTGTTGCTGCCCAGCGTTTGCTTGACGAAACCGCCGAAGTCTTTCGCCGGGCGGCGCGTCACCAGGCCGATGTTGCCGCCGCTGGAGCCGATGTGCGGGCCGTCCGCTTCGGAAGACCCTTGGGTGACGAACACCTCCTCCAGGTTTTCCGCATCGCCCAGCAGGTTCGGGTATACCGCGTAGTTGCCGGAGTCGTTGATCGGAATGCCGTCCATCGACAGGCCGATCTGATCCGAGTTCATGCCGCGCATGGTGTAGTCCACGCCACTCAGGCCGCTGGCATCGTTGCTGTTGACGTTCAGGCCCGGCGTGTATTTCAGCTTGTCGATGGCGTTGGCCGCCGACGGCATTTTGTCCATCGCCTCTTTGGTGACGGTAGAACGCGCCTTGGCGCTGTCATCCTGCACCATCATGCCGCCGCCGAGCGACTGCCCCTTGACGCTGATGGTGCCGACATCGGTGGCGTCGGCCGCCAGCGCGGCGCCCGGCAGCATCGCCGACATCACCGCCAGATAGATCCCAGAACGATTAAACGATTTCATTGTGTGCATCCCATAAAAATCAAACGATTAACCCTTGCGCTAAGGCGCCTGATAATTGAACGTTGCGGTAAATCTTTTGGTTGTTTGCCCGGCGAACGCCTCGCTCGGGAACGGCTTCACTGAACTGATGCTTTGCAGGCTGCTCATCGCCGCGCGGTTCAGCAGCATGCTGGCGGCTTTGTTGGCGATGCCGGAAGAGAGCACCCGCCCACTGCGATCGACCTCCAGCCACACTTCGACGTTGCCCTGCGGGCGCTCGAGTGAGGCCTGACGCCCGCTTGGGTAGCGCTTGCGCTGTTCCAGCTCGCGGCGCAAGGCCAGCAGATAGCCGTTTTCAATCGCCTGCGCGTTCACCTTCGGCGCCGCGGGGGCGGCCGGTGCGGGCTGCGCCGCCGGTTTGCTGACCAGCGCGCGCGGCGCGGCGGGCGCCGGCGTCGGTTTAGGTTTCTCTACCGGTTTGGCTTTCTCTTTTACCGGCTTGGGCTTTGGCTTCGGCTGCGGTTTCGGCACCGGCTTGGCTTCCACGATCGGTTCCGGCGCCGGCACCACCGGTTCGGGGATCGGCTCCGGCTCGGGCGGCGGCGGTTCGGGCTGAGGTTCCGGCGGCGTTTCCGGTTGAGGTTCAGGCGCCGGTTCAGGCTCCACCAGCGCCAGTTCGATGGCAGTTTCGTCGTAGCGCGGCTGGATCTTCAGCGCCGCCTGCTGGCTGGCGAACAGCAGGCAACCGGCGACAATCAGCGCCGGCAGCCAGCTGAAAAGATGACGTGAGCGATAGAGCAGATACATGTCACAGCTTCCGTGTCGCGATGGAGACGGAGAAGAAACCGCCCTGGCGCAGGTTGTCCATGACCGCCACCAGCCGCTCGACCGCCACACCCTTGTCGCTGTTGACGATGATGGTGGTGGTCTGGTTGGCCTGCTGCTGTTGCTTGAGCGTAGTGACCAACGCGCCGAGCGCGATCGGCTGGCCATCCAGCTGCAGCTGTTCGTCGGCCCCCAGCGTGATAATCGCTTTCTTCTGCGGTTTCAGCTGCTGCGCACTGCCGGCGGACGGCAGCTGCGTTTTCAGCCCGAGCGCCGGAATGACGTTCAGGCTAATCAAGACGAAAAACACCAATAAAAACATCATCACGTCGATCATCGGGATCAGTTCGATGTGCGCTTTGTTCTTTTTCGGTTCGTTCCAGTTACGCATGACACTCCCTCCCAAAAGCGAAGCAGCCAATATAGGAGGGGTATGTTTACCTTTTGTTACGCTTGTGTGATCTTATTTTCACAGTGTGGTTTTTTTGCGAGAATTTTTTCAATGGCAGGCGATAACGGAGAAGATATAACTTATTAATTAGCGATAGTTTTTATTGGAATAATTGCGATTCGGGCATTTCAGAGAGCCAAAGCCAGAGAGGATAATGTGAGAATAGTGACAGCCCAAACGGTCACTACAACAGGACCTCAAGCCCGTGCTTGCGTACGATCGAAAGCAGCTTAAGCGACACGCCGCCCGGCCGCTTCACCCCCGTCTCCCATTTCTGTATGGTCGACACGCTGGTATTCAGATAACGGGCAAAAACCGGTTGGCTTAAACATAGCTGCTCGCGCAACGCTTTGATCTCCTGGGGCTGCAATCCAACGCCCCCTACGATTACGATACAATTCAGCAAATCGAATAAGTAGTTTCCGTATAGAGAAAGGCAGTTCTGTTGAGTAGACTGTCACCGGACGATAAGCAAAAGGGAATTGAGTCATGGCAAAAGGTGCGAAGGAAATCGCCCAAGAGATGGCGAACGCTGTAAATTCAAAAAGTAATTTCTTTGGCGGTTTTATCGAAGGGGCTATCTCCTTTCCCGTCGATATAGGATACCTGGCATATGATTTTATCAATACAGATAACCGCTCTATAAATCGATATGACACAGAAAGAATGCTTCGCCTCATTAAAGCTGGACTTGCTAACCAACACTCACTGACCAAAATCGTTAAACTTGTCGTTGACGAATATCTGAAAAAAGTCGATGTAGATAAAGTCAAAAGATGGGTTGAAAAAGGATCCGGGAAAATTGCAGGCAGGTTTGTAAGCAATCAGGTTCTGATGGTTAACTTAGGGGCGGTGCTTTCCGAACGGGTGGTTATTCGCCTCGCAACAGGTTATGCCCTAACGTCACTGCTGACCCTCGGAGCTATGAACTCAAGAGCAATCCATACCTCACGCCAGTTACGACAGCGAAACCCTGAAATTTACGATAACTTAAGGCGTGCGGGAAATTTGGATCTCTTATATTTTCTGGTAGAACCCAAAACAAAGCCATTTGAACAAGCGATAGAGATTTGGCGAAAAAACAGAGGCGAGTTTGACCGCATTACCGAGCTATTTTTTGAAAAGGTGTCGAAATGAAGGTTTTTTCAGTGCTCATATCAAGAGTCATCATAGGGATTAGCTATGCCGTCATCACCATGACCTTGCTATGCATCGCCTATTTCACGCTGCTCTCCGACTCTTCATATCATATTGTTTATGCGATTTTTTCTTGCATTGGGTTTGTTCTGGCCTACTTCATCTACTATATAGCCATGAAGTTCCATGATGGCGTTTAGAGCAAGCGTAGAGCGTTCTACAAACTGCGCCTACGCTCAATTGAGTCCCTATCAAAACTGCATAAAAAAAGACGCCCGCAGGCGTCTTCTTGGCATTTTCACTGAGGCCGGAAGGCTTTCAGTTCACTTTCACCGGCATACCGGAACGGGCCTTGATCGCCGCGTCCACTTCGCTCTGGTTAACACCGGCGTCCATCAGCACTTTGCCGACTGGCGCGGAAATGGTCAGCGGCACCGGATCTTTCGATTGCAGCTGCTCTTCGTTGGCCGACAGCGGGTTGTGCACTTCCACGTAGCGCGAGCCGTCCGGTTCGACGGTGGCCTTCATCGGTTCGTTGATGAACTGCACGCGGGTGCCGACCGGCACGTTTTCGAACAGGTACTTGATGTCGTCAGCACGCAGACGCACGCAGCCGTGGCTCACGCGCAGGCCGATGCCGAAGTTGGCGTTGGTGCCGTGGATGGCATACAGGCGGCCAACATACAGCGCATACAGCCCCATCGGGTTGTCCGGGCCGGCCGGGAACACCGCAGGCAGGATTTCGCCGTCAGCCGCGTATTCGGCGCGCATTTTGGCGGTCGGTGTCCAGGTCGGGCCGTCTTTCTTGCGCTGCACGGTGGTGGTCCAGTTCAGTGGGGTGTCTTTACCCAACTGGCCGATACCGATCGGCAGCACCACCACGGTGTTGGAACCTTTCGGGTAGTAGTACAGACGCATCTCTGCGCTGTTGATGATGATGCCTTCACGCGGCGCGTCCGGCAGGATCAGCTGTTGCGGGATGGTCAGGGTGCTGCCGGCCTTCGGCAGGAACGGATCCACGCCCGGGTTGGCCTCCAGCATGTTGCTCAGCCCCATCTGATACTGGGCGGCGAAGCTCTCCAGCGGCAGTTTGCTGTCTTCCGGTACGGTGATTTGGATATTCTCGCCCACCAAACGGCTGTCTTTTGGCGGCAACGGGTAAACGACGGCGAAGGCAGCCTGGCTGAAAGCAACCAGTGCCGTAAACAGGGTTAATAACGCGCGAATGCTCATTTTCATCTTCGTGTTGGTCAAGGCCACTGGCGATTAGGGATATCGGTTTCTACGGCCACTTTACCCCGTTGAATTTCAGCCGACAGCCAACGGCGCTGCGGCCTGAAAAGCCAGGGGGGTTTGACCGGATGCGCATTATATGTGCACATCAATCAAAGTGTGAACCATTACCGATGTAATATCGCAATTTTTTGTAACCTGACGCGCCACGAAGGCGATTTTTTGCGAGAACCGCCGCCTAACTGGCGGCGGCCAACGCTTCCCCCCGCCGAATGGGGATCAGATATTCACAGCGGATCGCCGCGCCGCCGAGCGGGCAACAGCCCTCCTGCGCCGGATAGAAACGCTCGATATCCTGCCCCGGCCGGCGGATGGCGTTCATCTGCGGCATGGCAGTGTCATACAATCGGACAATAAAGTTTTGTAACCCTTCCGCCTGCCCCTGATAGGTGAAACGGGCATACTCTCCCTGTTCGATAGTCACCCGCTCCCCCATCGCCCCTTCGTCCGGCAAAGCGGCGGTATACGCCATACGCGGGTAGCCCCGGCGTTGCCTGTCGACCTCCAGGCTGGTGAGGCCGTACACCACCTCCGGCAGCGCCTGCGGCCGCAGCAGTTGCCGCCAGGCATGGCGGCGCAGCTCGCACTTGGAGTCCGCCAACTGCCCCAGCGTGAAGCTGCGGCGCTGGGTGTTGCCCACCAGCTGCATGGCGGGCAGCGTCACGATGTCGGCCTGCGGCAACGGCGCTTCGGTCAGCCGCAGCGGCGGCTGCAGGCCATAGCTCGACCAATCCTGGCTGCGGCGATAGCTGGCCGGCGGCAAACCGAATTGCTTGCGGAAGCAGCGGGTGAAGGTCTGCTGTGAATCGAACTGGTAAGTATCGGCGATGCAGGCCACGCTGGTGCCGGTCAGGCGCAGTTCGCGCGCGGCGGCGGTCAGCCTTCTGCGGCGCGCGTAAGTGCCGAGAATATGGCCGGTATGCTGCTTGAATATCCGCTGTAAATGCCACTTGGAGTAGCCGGACTTGGCGGCAATGTCGTCCAGCGTCAGCGGCTGATCCAGGCTCTGTTCGATCCAGGCCAGCAGCTGTTCAATCACCTGTTGCTGGTGCATGGTATTCCCCTTATTTGCTCAGTAATGTCTGCGCCAGCATCCGGCCTGTGGCTTCATCGGTGGCCACCAGTATCGGATAACCCCAGAATTTGGCGCCGTATTCGGCGAATTCTTCCGCCGCCGCGCGTTTGGCGTCATCCGGCTCCAGCATGATCATGCCTTTCACCCACTGCTTCAGCGCCTCGCGGTTATCGCGTTTCCACAGCGCCACCTGGGTGCGGGCATCGCGATCGTGCTCTTCACCTTCATCGCCGACGCTGCGGTCGGTCATCAAGACAAAGGGTTCGGCGCGCGCCAACAGCGTGCTGAATTCAGCAAGCTCGGCCTGGGTATCGCGCCCGTTTCGGCGCATCCACACCAGCGGAAAAGTGGCGGTATCGAGTGACATAATCAGTTTCCTCGCGAAAGGGTTTTAGGACTGGCGTTTACTTTATCGGCACCGACGCTAGACCACATTGCGCAATCAGGACATAATACTTTTCAATTCCGCCAAATTGAGAATTGTTCTCATGAAAGTACAGATCCCTCGCCGCAATCTCGATATCGATCAGGTGCCGCGCCCGCTGTTCGCCGTACAGAGTTCCACTATCGAACAGGACTGGGAAGTCGAGCCGCACCGTCATCAAAAGGCGCAGCTGATCTATACCGTGCGCGGCATGATCCGCTGCGAAGTGGAAAACGGCCTGTGGCTGGTGCCACCGCAGTGCGCGCTGTGGATGCCGGGCAACGTGTTGCACAACGCCCAAGGCGCCGGCTCAACGGAAGCTTACTGCCTGTTCGTCGATCAACACGTCGTCGCAGGCTTGCCGCAAAGCTGCTGCACGCTGTCGGTCTCGCCGCTGCTGCGCGAACTGCTGCTGCAGGCCACCACCTTCGAGCCGCTCTACGACGAACAGGGCGCCGAAGGGCGCCTGACGGCGGTACTGCTGGATCAGCTGGTGGCCGCGCCGATCGAGAATCTGCACCTGCCAGTATCAGACGACGCGCGCATCCGGCAGTTGACCGAAGGCATGCTGAGCTGCCCGGCGGACAAATCCACCCTCGGGCAGTGGGCGCAGCGCATCGGCATGAGCGAGCGCTCCCTCAGCCGCACCTTGCAACAGCAGATGGGCATGAGCTTCGGCCACTGGCGGCGCCAGCTGCACGTGATGCTGGCGCTGCAGCGCTTGACGCAGGGCGAGAGCGTACAGACGGTAGCGTTGGATCTGGGCTATGAAAGCGCCAGCGGCTTCGTCACCATGTTCAGAAAGGCGGTGGGCAAACCGCCGGCGCGTTATCTGGCGGAGCGCAACGCCTCCGGGCAACCCCTGGGCGGCGCGATCAGCATGTGAACGGCCGGCGTATGCCGGCCTGGCAAGAGGCGGATCAGAAGTCGTAGAACACCGTAATCCAGGTGGAGTCCGGCTCGTTGTCGCTGCTGTTGGCCAGCGTGCGCTCCACATACACCGACAGACCGTAACCAATGGTGGTGCCCGCGCCAAGGTAAACGTGGTTGGCGTGATACGCCTCGTCACCCTTCAGCCGCAGCGAGTCCGCCGCCACGTAAGGCTGGATCGATTTGAGGAACGGCTTGTCGATATTGAAGGTGTAACCGACAAAACCTTCCAGCCCGTAGCCGTCACCGGCGAAGAAGTGCGACAGTGTGCGCTGGCGGGTGCTCGGCACATAGTCTTTGTAATAGCTGGCGGTGCCAACGATGTACCAGTTGTTCGGCTGCCAGGTCAACGCGGTGCCGGACAGCTGCTGGTGATAATCCTTTTCGCTGTACAGATTGTCTTTGATCTTCGCATCGGTATAACTGTAGGCCGCGCTGAAGGTGAAGTCTTTCGTCACCTTGTAATCGAAGCCCAACCCACCTCCGCCCTTGCGGCGGTAAATCAGGTTATCCGCAGTGTGCAGATCGTCTTCCGGCAATAAATAGTTGGCGTACAGCGTCACCGGCCCGAAATCATTGGTGTACTTGATGCTGTTTTTCGGTTTATTGCCGCCGTCGTAGTCGCCGGAAATACCGATGCCGGTGCCGCCCGCATGGCCATCGTTATCCCAGACGTCGCTTTTGATGCCGACCACCGAATAATAGATGCCGTATTGATGGCCGTAGGTCAGGGTACCGTAACGATCGCCCTTGAAACCGGCGTACAGCTGGCGCTGATAGTCGCGCTTGCCGTCTTCGTTATAGTGCCCGTCCCAGCTGAGCGCGTGCGCAAGATCCACGCCCCACTCGTAATAGCCGATGATCGAGGTGTCCTGCGTCAGCGCATAGTCGCCGCTGAAGCGAAAACGCGTGCCGCCGTCGTGGCCGTTTTTGTCATAGCCCGGCTCCGGGCCGTTATTGAAGATCCACTCGGGGCGAATGCTGCCGCCCACCTTTAAACTGAGCGGCGCCAGCAACACATTACTCTGCGGGTTTTTATCCAGAATGGTGATCTCGGCCTGTGCGCCGGCGGATAACGCCGACAGCAAGACGCCGCCAATGAATATTGGCGTTGTATTTTTTCTCATTATTACCCCTGCCCGAAAAAATTATTGTTATAAACACGGTGGTCTTAAGCCACGCGGAAATAATTACCCGATGTAAACAGCGCACGCAAGATATAAAAATTCACGTCATAACCTGCCATTATTCCAGGTTGGCTTTATTTTCAGCATAAACGTGTTCATCTGTAACGCAGAGAAAAACAATGTAATAACCGCAGCACGAAATAAACCAATCCGCATCTTTTATCCAAAATAACCCGGCGTGATTATCCGGGAATAAAGATAGCAAATAACAAATAAATATTATTGCCGCAGGTAAACCGTCACGCAGGGGAATTAACTAAAGGCGGGAAATAACGACGGAGCGCGTTGCGCGCTCCGGGAGAGAGAATTCACTACTGCGCCAGCCAGCCGCCGTCCATGTTCCAGGCAGCGCCGCGCACCTGCGCCGCCGCATCACTGCACAGGAACAGCGCCAGCTCGCCGAGCTGCTCAGGCGTGACGAACGCTTGCGAAGGCTGCTTCTCCGCCAACAGCTCATCGCGCGCCTGCTGCGGATCGGTCCCGGCGGCAATGCGTTTGTCGATCTGCTGCTGCACCAGCGGCGTCAGCACCCAGCCGGGGCAGATGGCGTTGCAGGTGACGGGCGTGCGCGCGGTCTCCAGCGCCAGCGTCTTGGTCAGCCCCACCACGCCGTGCTTGGCCGCCACATAGGCCGACTTGTCTTTCGACGCCACCAGCCCGTGCACCGACGCCACGTTGATGATGCGCCCCCAGTTGCGCTCGCGCATCCCCGGCAGCGCCAATCGGCAGGTATGGAACACCGCCGACAGGTTGATGGCGAGAATGGCGTTCCATTTCTCCACCGGGAACTGATCCAACGGCGCCACGTGCTGAATGCCGGCGTTGTTCACCAGAATGTCCACGCCGCCGAACTCGCGTTCGGCATACTGCATCATGTCCGCTATCTGGCCCGCATCGCCGAGATCGGCGCCGTGATATCCCGGCGCGGCGCCCAGCCGCGCGACCTGCATTTGCGCCTGCTCCACGTCGCCGAAGCCGTTGAGGATCACGCGCGCGCCGGCGGCGGCCAGCACGGATGCTATCCCGAGGCCGATGCCGCTGGTCGAGCCGGTCACCAGCGCGGTTTTGCCTTGTACACTCATGGTATCGCTCCTTTAAACAATGCCGGTCAGGTAGAACACGCCGATCACGAACAGCACCGCGGCGCTCTTGATCAGGGTGATGGCGAAGATACCGCCATAGGCCTGCCGGTGGCTAAGGCCGGTGATCGCCAGCAGGGTGATCACCGCGCCGTTGTGCGGCAAGGTGTCCATGCCGCCGCTGGCCATCGAGGCCACCCGATGCAGCACCTCCAGCGGAATGTGTGCCGCATGGGCGGCGGCGATAAAGCTGTCGGACATCGCCGCCAGCGCGATGCTCATGCCGCCGGAGGCCGAACCGGTGATGCCGGCCAGCAGGGTGACGCTGATCGCTTCGTTCAGCAGCGGGTTGGGGATTGCCGACAGCGCCTGCGACAGCACCAAAAAGCCCGGCAGCGCGGCGATCACCGCGCCGAAGCCGTATTCGGAGGCGGTGTTCATCGCCGCCAGAATTGCACCGCCGACCGCCGTCTTGCTGCCTTCCGCCAGCCGGCCGCGAATATTGCGAAAGCCGAACACCACCACCAGCAGAATACCCGACACCAGCGCCGCTTCCACCGCCCAGATGGCGGTGATCTTCGCCACATCGGTGGTGATCGGCTTGGCCAGCCCCGGCAGCGTCAGGTCGTGGCTGGCGCCGTACCACTGCGGGATCCAATGGGTGAAGCCAAGGTTGAATACCCCGACCAAAATCAACGGCAGGATGGCGATCAGCGGGTTCGGCAGGTTGATGTCGTCCGGGGTTTCCGGCTCGTTCAGCAGATCGGTACCGTAACCCTCCCCCTTCAGCTGCGCCTTGCGCCGCTGGCGTTCAAGATACAGCAGACCGACCGCGATGATGAACAGCGAGCCGATCAGCCCCAGCCAGGGCGCAGCCCAGGCATTGGTGCCGAAGAAACTGGTCGGGATGATGTTTTGGATCTGCGGCGTGCCGGGCAAGGCGTCCATGGTGAAGGAGAAGGCGCCGAGCGCTACGGTGGCCGGGATCAGCCGCTTGGGGATGCCGCTCTGGCGGAACAGCTCGGCGGCGAACGGATAGACCGCGAACGCCACCACGAACAGCGACACCCCGCCGTAGGTCAGCAGCGCGCACACCAGCACGATCACCGGAATGGCGTGGCGTCGGCCGAGAATGCGGATCGCCGCCGCGACGATCGAACGGGAAAAGCCGGACAGCTCGATCAGCTTGCCGAACACCGCCCCCAGCAGGAACACCGGGAAGTAGAGCTTCACGAAGCCGACCATCTTTTCCATAAACAGCCCGGTGAAGGTCGGCGCCACCGCGCCGGGATCGGTCAACAGCACCGCGCCCAGCGCGGCGATCGGGGCGAACAAAATCACGCTGTAGCCGCGGTAGGCGGCCAGCATCAGTAATCCCAGTGCTGCCAGGGCAATCAAAACGCTCATCAGGCACCTCGCTATCGTTGTTATTGTCAGGTACGGCGTGCGAAATTACGGTTTCAGCGCAAAGCGCAGCTGATGCGCCCGTCGCCGTTGAATGCGTTCCCTGCGCGCTTCATCCCAAAGATAAAATCCCCGGCCGCTGCGCTGGCCGGTATCGCCGCGCCGCAGCCGCTGTTCCACCAGCGCCATCATCTCGTCGCCGGTCGCCAGTTCCAGGAACAGGTGGCGGGCAATGTCCGCCACCGTCGCCAGCCCGGTCATGTCGGCGGCCTCCAGCGGGCCGACCATGGCGTAGCGCCGCCCCAGCGAGGCGCGCATCACCTGATCCACCACTTCAGCGCTGGCGATGCCGCTGTGGACGATGTGCAGCGCCTCGCGCAGCACCGCAAACTGCAGCCGGTTGCCGACAAACCCCGGCGCGGCGCGTTCCAGCAGCACCGCCTCCAGCGCCATCCCGCCGAGCAGCGCCTGCACCGCCGCCAGATGGCGCGGATCGGTGGCGCGGCCGGGCACGATCTCCACCAGCGGGATCAGGTGCGGCGGGTGCCAAAAGTGGGCGATCAGCAGCCGCTGCGGATGGGTCATGCGCGCCGCCAGCTCGTCCGGCGGCAGGCCGCTGGTGTTGCTGGCAATCACCGCGTCGTCGGCGATCAGCCTCTCCAGTTGCTCATACAGCGCGTGCTTCAGCTCGAGCCGTTCCGGGATCGCCTCGATAAGCAGCCGGGCGCGCGCCACGCCATTCAGATCGCCGGTCACGCGCAGGCGCGCCAGCGCCGCGTCGCGCTCACCGCGATCAAACTGCCCGACGTCGCTCAGCTCGGCCAGAATGCCGCTCGCTACCGCCGGCGCTTCCGCCAGGCGCTGCGGATCCGGGTCATACAGCAGCACCTCATGGCCGTGGCGGATAAAGTGGGTGGCGATACCCACCCCCATCAGCCCGGCGCCCAGTACCGCATAGTCAGATGACTGCATCGTGCCTTCCTCGGTTGTTTACGGGCGCTCTACCGCCAGCGCCACGCCCTGCCCGCCGCCGATGCACAGCATCGCCAGCCCCTTGTTCACCTCGCGGCGCTGCATTTCGTACAGCAGCGACACCAAAATGCGGCAGCCGGACGCGCCGATCGGATGCCCCAGCGCGATCGCTCCGCCGTTGACGTTCACCCGCTCCGCCTCCCAGCCCAGTTCTTTGCCCACCGCCAGCGCCTGCGCGGCGAAGGCTTCGTTGGCTTCGATCAGATCGACGTCCTCCAGCCGCCAGCCGGCTTTCTCCAGGCAGCGGCGCGCGGCCGGCGCCGGGCCGATGCCCATGATCGCCGGATCGACGCCCGACGACGCGTAACCGGCGATGCGCGCCAGCACCGGCAAGCGCAGCGCAGCGGCTTTTTCCGCGCTCATCAGCAACACCACGGCGGCGCCGTCGTTGAGCGACGAGGCGTTGCCGGCGGTCACCGTGCCCTCCTTGCGAAACGCCGGGCGCAGCCGCGCCAGC
The DNA here is from genome assembly GCF_002752475.1 of Serratia sp. OLAL2. Classification (NCBI taxonomy): domain Bacteria; kingdom Pseudomonadati; phylum Pseudomonadota; class Gammaproteobacteria; order Enterobacterales; family Yersiniaceae; genus Serratia; species Serratia sp. OLAL2. The sequence continues at coordinate 309,695 of NZ_MSTL01000016.1, forward strand.
GCTTCCAGGCTGGTGTCGCGCGGCTGTTCGTCGCGCTCTACCCGCAGCGCTTCGCCCTTCGGCTGCGGCACCGTCACCGGCGTGATCTCCTGCGCGAAACGCCCGGCCTGCTGCGCCGCCTGCGCCTTCTGCTGCGAGCGCAGGGCGAACCTGTCTTGTTCTTCTCTGCTGATGGCGTATTTCTCCGCCAGGTTCTCGGCGGTGATGCCCATGTGGTAGTCGTTGAACGCGTCCCACAGGCCATCGTGGATCACGCTGTCCATCATCTGCGCGTGACCGAGGCGCAGGCCGGCGCGCGCGCCAGTCATCAGGTAAGGCGACCGGCTCATGCTCTCCTGGCCGCCGGCGATCACCGCATCGGCGTCACCGCTGCGGATCGCCTGCACCGCCAGATGCACCGCCTTCAAACCGGAGCCGCACACTTTGTTGATGGTCAGCGCCGGCGTCGTAAACGGCAGTCCGGCGTTCAGCGCGGTCTGGCGCGCCGGATTCTGCCCGCAGCCAGCGGTCAGCACCTGGCCGAGGATCACTTCATCGATCTGCTGCGGCGGCACGCCGCTTTGCGTCAGCAGCCCCTGCACCGCCGCCGTGCCCAGTTCCACCGCCGTCAGCGGCGCCAGCGCGCCGTGAAAACTGCCGACCGGCGTGCGCGTCGCCCCCACGATCACCACTTCACGTTGTTGCACATTCACCTCCCGTTTCAGAAACGCATTTCCGGCACTTGCTCTGGCACGATCAGCCGGCCGGCGGTTTTGGCGACAATCTCCGCCACGCTGACGCCGGGCGCGCGCTCGCGCAGCACGAAGGCGCCGTCTTCTATTTCCAGATAGGCCAGATCGGTCAATACTTTGCGGATGCAGCGGGCGCCGGTCAGCGGCAGCGTGCAGCGCGGCAGCAGCTTGGACTCGCCGCCCTTCGAGGCGTGGGTCATCACCACGATGATGTTCTCCGCCCCCGCCACCAGATCCATCGCGCCGCCCATGCCCTTGACCATCTTGCCGGGGATCATCCACGAGGCGATGTTGCCCTCGACGTCCACTTCAAACGCCCCCAGCACGGTCAGATCGACGTGGCCGCCGCGGATCATGGCGAACGACTGCGCCGAATCGAAGATCGACGCGCCGAGGCGCGCGGTGACCGTCTGCTTGCCGGCGTTGATCATGTCGGCGTCCAGCTGCTGCTCGGTCGGGAACTCGCCCATCCCCAGCAGGCCGTTTTCCGACTGCAGCATCACGTCCATGCCCGCCGGCACGTAGTTGGCCACCAGCGTCGGAATGCCGATGCCCAGGTTGACGTAGTAACCGTCCCTCAGCTCTTGCGCCACGCGCTGCGCCATTTGTTCACGGGTAAGCATGCGAATTCTCCTTATGCCCGCAGGGTGCGTTGTTCGATACGCTTCTCGAAGGTGCCCTGGATCAGCCGATCGACATAGATGCCTGGGGTGTGGATCGCCGCCGGATCCAGCTCGCCCGGCGCCACGATCTCTTCCACTTCCACCACCGTGATGCGCCCGGCGGTCGCCATCAGCGGATTGAAGTTCTGCGCGGTGTGGCGGTAGATGACGTTGCCGAAGTGATCGGCCTTCCAGCCTTTCACGATGGCGAAATCGCCGGTGATAGCGGTTTCCATGATGTAGGGGCGGCCGTTGAACTCGCGTACCTCTTTGCCTGCGGCGATCGGCGTGCCGTAACCGGTGGCGGTGAAGAACGCCGGGATACCGGCGCCGCCGGCGCGGATCTTCTCCGCCAGCGTGCCCTGCGGCGTGAGATCCACCTCCAGCTCGCCGCTGAGCGCCTGCTGCTCGAACAGCGCGTTTTCACCGACGTAAGATCCCACCACCTTGCGGATCTGATGGGTTTCCAGCAGCCGCCCGAGGCCGAACCCGTCGACGCCGCAGTTGTTGGAAACCACCGTCAACCCGCGCACGCCGCGCCGGCGGATCTCTTCGATCAGATTCTCCGGGATGCCGCACAGGCCAAAGCCGCCCGCCAGCACCGTCATGTTGTCCGTCAGGCCTGCCAGCGCTTCCTGGTAGCTGCCGACGCGTTTGTCGAGCCCTGCCATATCGTTGCCCCTGCATGTTGCGGCGCAGGGCGAAATGCCCTGCCTTGCGTGAGGGCATCTTCAGGTCACAAAAATGATTTGTTAATTTTGTTTTTATGCCGCATTCATTTAGAATTTTTATTAATCACTCGTTAACCGACAATTAACAAAGAGTTAACGCCAACCAAAATGAAAATGAGCATCAAACAGTTACGCGCGTTTTTAGCGGTAGCTCACACTCTGAATTTCGCCCAGGCCAGCGAGCGGCTGAATATTTCTCAGCCGGCGCTCAGCCTGGCGATCCGTGGGCTGGAAGACGCGCTGGGCGGGCCGCTGCTGCTGCGCACCACCCGCCGGGTGACGCTGACGCCGGAGGGGGAAACCTTCTTCCCGATGGCGCGCCAGCTGCTGGCGGATTGGGACAACGCGGAAGAGGCGATGCGTCAGCGCTTCACCCTGCAGATGGGCAAGGTGGCGATCGCCGCCATGCCGTCGTTCGCCGGCAACCCGCTGCCGCCGATCCTCAAGGCGTTTCGCGATCGCTATGCCGGCATCAACGTGGCGGTGCACGACGTCATCAACGAGCAGGTGTTTGAAATGATCCGCGAAGGGCGGGTAGAGATGGGCATCGCCTTCGAGCCGGAGCCGAGCGACACCCTGCACTTTACCCCGCTGTGCCGCGATCGCTTTCTGGCGGTGGTGCCGAAGGATTCGTCGCTGGCGCGCAAGGCGCAGGTGAGCTGGAAGGAGCTGCTGACGCTGGATTTCATCACCCTGCAGCGGCCATCGGCGGTGCGGCTGCTGCTGGAGCAGGAGCTGGCCCGCAGCGGGCGAACGCTGGAGGTGGCGTTTGAAAGCCACCAGTTGGTGACGGTCGGGCGCATGGTGGCCAACGGCCTCGGCGCCAGCGCGGTGCCGGCGCTGTGCGAGAAACAGATGGATGAGCTGGGGGCGGTCTGCGTGCCGCTGATCGGCCCGATCATCGAACGGCGCGTGGGCCTGATCCGCCTGGCACAGCACCAACTCTCTTCCGCTGCGCAGGCGCTGGCGACGGTGATCGAACGGGAAATGGCGGGGAGTGGCGGGCAGCCTGCGCTTAAACCGTAAACCCGACGTGCTTGCCGCCCGGCAGCTCAACGTCCAGGCGCAGCGTGCCGCCCATCGCTTCCACGTAGCCACCAACTACAGCGGCATTATTGGGCCAGACATCAAAAAACGTTATGAATGGGTATTGCGAGCTTTCCTGCACAATCCAAAGAACCGGAACACCTTGCTATGACAAGACCTTATCTCTCTTTACTGTGCGTACTGCTACTGAACGGCTGTCAATCCACTCAGCCCTGGTACCATCCGTTGGATGTCTCGCTCAAAGACAATCAACCTTGCTTTGCCGTGCCTATCAACAGCGTTCGCAGCGGCGACAAACTGCAAAACCGGGGAGTGATCGTCTCACGACAGGAACAACAGCAATGGCATATCGTCTGGACCTCACCAGAAATCACTCCGTTGCCTGACCTGAAACCAGGGCAATGCGTCACCTATCCGCAAGTAAACTGGGCAGCGGGAGAATACTCAGTCTTGCTCGGCATCTCGATGAATAACGACACGGAAAGGCGTAAATACATGAAAGAATTCAACTTAAGAATTAATCCCAAGGGAGAAATACAGCTACAGTAAGGAGACTGGGATTATTTATTCCCCCTCCACCGCCTGCACCGCCACCTTCTGCGTGGCGCGCTGATATAAGCACAGCTCCCTGCCCGGCTGGTTTTTCATAAACGGCTGCGGGTAGCGCCCACCGATAAACAGCGCCGAATAGCCGACGTCATCGCCGTAGTGAATAATCTCCCCTTCCACCCTGGCGTTTTTTAGCCCGCTGGCTTTCAGGCAGGCGGCGCGCATCGCCCGTTCGCTCTCGGCCCACGCCTGTGGGGAAGACGCGGTGGCGTGGAACGCGGCCAGCGCGGCGATAAGCAGCCCTATTCTCTTCATCGTTACCTCTCCTTCTACGGCCCATCTCGCCAGTATAGACCGTACCGACCCGGCCAACCCGCCGCGCTCTTTACGGCATTTTTATTCCGCGCCCCGTTAACGTTACGGCGTTTTTACAGACAGTTTTTGCCGCCGCAGATACCCTTTTCACATCGCCGCTATGGCCTCACAAGAGAGTTGTCTCATGCGTTTATCCCTGCCTCTGGCCGTGACCGGTCTTCGTTCTGGAGCGCGCCATGCATGCTAATATCATCGGCTTCAATCCTCTGCTGGCGGAGCTGCCCGCATCGCCGACGCGCACCTTCCGCAAAGAGCTGGAACACTACCTGCAGCGCTATCCGGATACCGAACAGTTGGATATTTATCTGCACGATCTGAACGGCCAGCTGCGCGGCAAGCGCCTGCCGATCGCCGAAGCCTTTGGCCTGGAAAAAGGCTGCTACTTCCCGCTGTCGATCTACGCCCTGGATCTGCACGGCCGGGTGATTGAAGAAAGCGGGCTGGGGCAACGGGCGGGCGAGCCGGATCGGCTGTGCCTGCCGGTGCCCGGCACGCTGCGCCCCTGCGCGCGCGATCCCGAACGCCACGCCCAGCTGCTGCTGACGATGCAAAACGCCGACGGCGGCGCCTGCGAGCTGGAGCCGCGCGTGGTGCTGCAACGGGTGCTGAAGCGCCTGCACGAGCGCAACTGCTTCCCGGTGGTGGCGGCCGAACTGGAGTTCTACCTGCAGGATCCGCAGCGCCCCGCCGAGGCGGAAGCCTGCCCGACGCAGAGCTTCGCGGTGGATGCGCCCGAGCGCCACCATGCGCTGCTGAGCGACATCGAACGGCACGCGCGGCTGCAAAGCCTGCCGCTGACCGGCGTGGTGGCCGAAGCCGCTTCCGGCCAGTACGAGCTGAACCTGCATCACAGCCGGCGCGTGCTGGAAGCCTGCGACCAGATCATGGCGCTGAAACGCCTGACGCGGCAGATTGCCGAGCAGCATCACCAGCACGCCTGCTTTATGGCCAAGCCCTGCGCCCACGCCGCCGGCAGCGGGCTACATTTCCATATCAGCTTGCAGGACGAGCACGGCGAGAACCTGCTGACCGGCGCGCCGGGCGAACTGAGCGATAACATGCAGCAGGCGATGGCGGGCATGCTGGCGCTGATGCCGGCATCGATGGCGATCCTGGCGCCCAACATCAACGCGTTTCGCCGCTTCCGCCCCGGCATGCACGTGCCGCTGCGCGCCTCCTGGGGCCACAACAACCGCACGGTGGCGCTGCGCCTGCCCTGCGCCGACAGCGCCAACCAGCGTATCGAATACCGCCTGGCCGGCGCCGACGCCAACCCTTATCTGGCGCTGGCGGTGATGCTCGGCGGCCTGTTGCACGGGCTGGAACACCCGCTGCCGCTGCCGCCCGCCGCCAACGGCTGCGAGAGCGATAACGCCGCGCCCTTGCCGCTCGGCCAGCAGGAGGCGCTGGCACTGTTCCGCCACAGCGATCCGCTGCGTGAGCTGCTCGGCCCGGCGTTCTGTACCCTGTGGCACACCTGTAAAAGCGCCGAGCTGCGCCGCTTCGAGGAACAGGTCACCGCCGCCGAACTCGGCTGGATGCTGTAACCGACCTCCGATTCGTTAACCTAAGGATAATCATGAACATGCAACCGCAACGGGCGTCCGTGCAGCCGCTGCTCTGCTGGCGCAAAGGCGTTTTTCATATCAGCACCGATCGGCAGTTGTTGGATATCGACGCGATCCAGCGTTTCCTCAGCCTGCAGGATCGGGCGGCGGCGGAGCGCCTGGTACACCACGGCCTGTGCTTCGGGCTATACCGCAAGCGCCACCTGCTCGGTTTCGCCCGCATGGTGACCGACTACGCCACCTTCGCCTCGGTGAGCGAACTGTTCGTCAGCGCCGAGTACCGCGGCGTCGGGCTGGGAAGCTGGCTGACGCGCTGCTGCCTGGCGCACCCGGCTTTGCGCGGCCTGCGCGTCACGCTGCCCGCTCTGCAAGCGCCCTGGCGCGCCGATGGTTCGGCGCACGCCCTGCGTGCCCTTCACTGATAAGGAGCCCCTCATGTCTCGTTTGGTGCTGATTTCCAACAAGCAGTGCGACGGCAAGGATCTGGCCTGCGCCGGCCAGACGCTGGCGGCCGACGCCGAACCGGGGCTGTGGCTCGGCTGGAACGGCGACGTGCAGAATTTCGCGCAGCGCCCGATCAGTTGCCGCCAACGTGCCGGTTATGATCAGGTGACCTTCCCGTTGTCGATCGAAGAGTTCCGCCGCCACTATCAGGGCTACTACCACGACGGCCTGTGGCCGGTGTTCCACAACCAGCCGGAGAAAGCGCACTTCACGCCGGAAAACTACCGCGCCTACCGGCAGCTGAACCGCCGGTTTGCCGATATCGCCTGCGAGCACCTGTGTCCGGGCGACATCGTCTGCATCGACGACTACCAGCTGCTGCCCTGCGCGCAGGCGCTGAAGGAACAGGGGCTGCTGAACGCCTGCGCGTTCTTCTTCCACCTGCCGTTTCCGTCGGCGGCGCTGCTGCGGCGCATCCCGGAACATCGCCAGTTGATCGCGTCGCTGCTGTTCTACGATTTGATCGGTTTTACCACCACCGACGATCGCAACGCCTTTCTCAGCTGCCTGGCGGGCGAATTCCCGCTGGAGATGCTGCCCGACGATCAGATCCAGGCCAACGGGCATCTGTTCGCCACCGGCATTTTCCCCGCCGGCATCAACGGCAGGCAGGTTTATTAATTTACGGCGGTGCGCCCCCTTCGGGCGCGCCGTTTTATTTCGCCGTGATTTATTTTCACCGTATTTACCGCCATCAAAATAGGTTATTTTATTTTCTGAATATAGCGATTAAAAAATGAATATTCATCCTGTTACATATCAACCGTAAAAACCCTACGCCGCCAATTGCTTTTTATTAGCAAAACACATTACCCTCTCCGGGCCATATTTAAACCGAGGAGGGCCCTATGGGCGATGAAAGTTTTAGTTTTATGCTAATGCTATTGGGCACCTTTCAGTAATGCCATCCACGTTGCATTCTGAAAGACACAGAATGCGGCATCCGCTCCCCTTCTGACGGTTTTCCCGCTCTGCCTGCCCGCCCATCGCCCCGCAGCGAAAACAACGTCTGTCTCAACCGCTACAGCGGTATTTATCTGGTGTCGCCGGGCATATTCCCCGAGCGGCGACGGATTTCTTATGGGAAAAATAAGGTATTGCGTTATGCAAAATAACCGGGGTACATCTTTTTTCAAGAAGTCTTATTTAAATGACTTTATCGTTATCGCCATCGGTGTTTTTTTCATTGCCTTTTTTATTCGCGCGTGGGGCGACATGCACGGCGACTTCAATGAACAAAACGTCTCTGCCATTAATCTCGATGCCTGGAACCTGCTTTATTATTCGCTCAGAACCAGCATGCGCTTTCTCCTCGGTATGGCCTGGTCGCTGCTGTTTTCTGTGGTATTCGCCGTGCTGGCCGCGCGCTATGCGCCGCTGCGCCGGGTGATCCTGCCCTTTGTCAACTTTATGGAGTCGGTGCCGCTGGTGGGGTTCCTGACCTTCACGACCGTGTATTTTCTCAACCTCTACCCGCACAGCGTGATGGGGCTGGAGTGCACCGCCATCTTCGCGGTGTTTACCGGCCAGGCCTGGAACATGATGCTAACGCTGTATCAGACGCTGCGCATCGTGCCCAAGGAGCTGGACGAAGCCGCCCGCAGCTTCAATTACAACCCGTGGCAACGCTTCTGGCGGCTGGAGTTCATCTATTCGGTGCCGGGCCTGCTGTGGAACGCCATGGTGTCGCAATCCGCCGCCTGGTTCGCCCTGGTGGCCTCCGAGGCCATTCCGGTCGGCGATCGCTCGGTCGAACTGCCCGGCGTCGGCTCCTATATCGCCGAAGCGCTGGCGCAGCAGAACGTGCCGGCGATCCTGTATGCGATCGTCGCGCTGGCCGCCAACATCGTACTGCTCGATCAGCTGGTTTTCCGCCCGCTGGTGCGCTACACCGCGCGCTTCAAATACGAAGACGTCACCGCCAATCGCCCGCTCGGCAATCCGTGGTTTTACAACAGCCTGGCCTTCTCGCACGTCGGCGCGGCACTCGGCCGCACGCTGCGCGCGCTGGCTGACCTGTGGCTGTTCAAGCTGCCGCGGCTGTGGTACGCCCTCGGCCTGCACCGCCTGTTCAGGCTCGCCGCCAAGGGGAACTGGCTGTGGCGCAGCCTGTGGTATCTCGGCGTGGTGCTGGCCTGCGTCTGGTTCGGTTACCGGCTGTGGGAATACTTCCCCAAACAGTACTTCGCCATGCTGCCGGAATGGATGCTGCTCACCACCGCGCGCGTGGCCGCGGCCATGCTGCTCAGCGTGGCGATCTTCACGCCGCTGGGGGTGTGGATCGGCATGAATCCGCGGCTGGTGAAGATCTTCCAGCCGATCATCCAGATCCTGGCGGCCATTCCGCCCAACATTTTCTACCCGCTGATCGCCGCCTTCATCGCCATTTATCATCAGGATCTCGGCTGGTGGGCCATCCCGATGATCATGCTGGGCACCCAGTGGTACGTGTTGTTCAACGTGATCGCCGGCGTTTCCGCCATTCCGACGCAAATCACCGAGGTCAGCGAAACCTTCGGCCTGCGCCGCTTCCGCTGGTGGCGCTACTACATGCTGCCGGCGATCTTCCCCTACATCGTGACGGGCATCATCTCCGCCGCCGGTGGCGCCTGGAACAGCGCCATCGCCGCCGAGGTGATCCAGTGGGGCAGCACCACCCTCAGCGCCACCGGGCTGGGCGCGTTCATTTCCGTGGTCACCGACGCCGGCAAGAACCCGGAGTCCGCGCTGGGCTGCGCCGCCATGTGCGCGCTGGTAGCGCTGTGCATCATCTTCGTCTGGCAACCGCTGTATCGCATCGCGGAAACCAAATTCAAATATGACTGATCAAGGGGGAACCACATGGTGACTCAAGAGGTAATTATCAGCGCCCGCCGGCTGAACAAGACGTTTATCGGCGAAAACAAGCGCCCCAAACCCGTGCTTCGCGACGTATCGCTGACCGTACACGCCGGCGAGTTCGTCACCATTCTGGGGCAATCCGGCTCGGGCAAGTCCACGCTGCTGCGCATGCTGGCCGGGCTGATCCCACCGGACAGCGGCACGCTCACCCTGGCGGGCAAACCGGTCGACGGCCCGAGCGCCAACGTCGGCATGGTGTTTCAGTCCTACGCGCTCTATCCCTGGCTGACGGTGTACGACAACATCGCCTTCGGGCTGCTGGCGCAAAAGCTGCCGCCGCAGACGATCGCCGAGCGGCTGGGGGCGCTGCTGCGCCTGGTGGGCCTGACCGGCTATGAGCACGCCTGGCCGCGCGAGCTTTCGGGCGGCATGCGTCAACGGGTGGGCTTCGCCCGGGCGTTGGCGGTAGAGCCCGACCTCTTGCTGCTGGACGAACCCTTCTCCGCCCTCGATATCTTTACCGCGCAAAAACTGCGGGGCGACCTGCTGGCGCTGTGGGGAGACAGCCGGCTGCGCACGCGCGCCATGGTGATGGTGACGCACGACGTCGAAGAGGCGGTGCTGATGTCCGATCGGGTGCTGATCCTGGACGCGGCCAGCAAACGGATCGACGACGAATTCAGCGTCAATATCCCGCGTGCGGCGCGCAACCGGGACAGCCTGCGGCACCTCACCGATCGGATCCGCAGCTGCCTGTACAAAAAAATCGCGCAAGCGCAATCGGCCGGTTAACGGCCCTGTTTTCATCCACTTGGGGAACTGAAATGAACCATAAAAGCGTGCTGATGACGCTGATCATCCTGCTGCCGGCCGCCGCCACCGGCGCGGAAATCGTCAATAAAGACGGCAATAAACTGGATCTGTACGGCCAGCTGAACGGCGTGCATTACTTCAGCAGCGACGCCGACAATAACGGCGACCGCTCCTATACCCGCTTCGGTTTCAAAGGCGAGACGCAGATCGGCGACGCGCTGACAGGGTATGGCCAATGGGAATATCAGGCAGGGCTCGATCAGCCGGAAAGCGCCGGGCCGGGCAATAGCTATACCCGGCTGGGCTTCGCCGGGCTGACGTTCGGCCGCTGGGGCAGCCTGGACTACGGCCGCAACTACGGCCTGCTGTATGACGTGGCCGGCTGGACGGACGTGCTGCCCGAATTCGGCAACGACAGCTACGAAGCGGCCGACAACTTCATGACCGGCCGCGCCAACGGCCTGCTGACCTACCACAACCGCAGCCTGGGCGGGCTGTTGGACGGTCTGGATCTCGGCCTGCAATATCAGGGGAAGAATCGGGGGGACGACGCTCTGCGGGCGAAGGATATTCAGACGCAAAACGGCGATGGCTACGCCTTTTCCGCCACCTACGACACCGGCGCGGGGCTCAACGTTGGCGCCGCCTACGCCAACTCTGCGCGCACCCTGGCGCAGCAGCGCTTCGGCCTGGCTGACGGCGATCGCGCCCGGGCCTGGACGCTGGGGCTGAAATACGATCTGGACAACCTCTACCTGGCGGCCAGCTATGCGCGCACCGAAAACATGACCTATGTCGACGGCGATCGCTACGCCGGCTTCGCCCCCCGCGCGGACGCCGTCGAGGCGGTCGCGCAGTATCACTTCGATTCCGGCGTCACGCCCTCGGTGGCCTACCTGCAAACGCGCGGCCGTAACCTGCCCGGCATCGGTGACGCCGATCTGGTCAAATACCTGGATCTGGCGCTGAATTACAGCTTCAACGCCAATATGTCGACCTACGTGGAGTACAAGCTCAACCTGCTGCAACGGCAGAACGCCGTCGGCGCCGGCGCCGACGACATTGTCGAAACCGGCATCATGTATCAGTTCTGACCCGATACCGGCCGCAGCGCGCGCTGCGGCCGGTTCATTATTTGTCTTGCGCCCGCCCTGTTATTCTCTCGTTTAATTCAGGTTTATATTTCCATAAAATAGCGCCTATATTCACTCTCATGTTTTTCGTTGATGCCCCGTTTAATAAATAAAGAAAAACTTTCCCGCATTCATATTAAATTACATTTTGCCGCGATAATTCCGCCTAACCACATTGAATCACAGGCAATATCACGCGTATTATGGCCACACGAAAAATAACGGGGAAATGATATGGACGGCGACAGTTGGTTGTTTATTTTATTGTTGGAATCGCTGAGGTCACAGGAGCAATAGTCATCCCATTGCATCCTGAAAGTGTCAGGATATGCGTCAGTTACCACATCCCTTCGCTTTACCCCTTCAGCGCATGGCCTCCGCGCACGCCGCTCCGGCGCGCCTGACAGGCTAATCCTTCCAGCATACGCTTATTAACAGTCCGATAACGCTCAGGATTATTTGCGCTCGCATTTATTTTACCCCTGCGCGGCGATAACTATCGGTCATTTTTCCATGCTCATATTTTTAATTGAGTGGAGAAACATCATGATGGTAAAAAAAACCACGTTGCTGACGGTTAATAACGTCAGCAAAAGCGTTCAGCCTACCGGTAAAGAAAAACGCCTGGTGCTGAATGAAATCAACCTGCGCCTCTACGATAACGAGGTCGTCAGCATTTTGGGGCAGTCCGGCTCGGGCAAATCCACCCTGCTGCGCATACTTTCCGGCCTGATCGCGCCGGATCTGGGCACCGTGATGCTGGGGGATAAAAAAGTCTCGGGGCCGAATCCGCAGATCAACATGGTGTTCCAGACCTTCGCCATTTTCCCGTGGCTGAACGTCTATCAAAATATCGCCTTCGGGCTGCAGGCGCAGGATCTGCCGCCGCAGGTGGTCGAAACCCAGACGCTGAAAATGCTCGATCTGGTCGGTCTCGCGCCCTACCGCGACGCCTACCCGCGCGAGCTTTCCGGCGGCATGCGCCAGCAGGTCGGCTTTGCGCGCGCGCTGGCGGTAGAACCGATGCTGCTGTTGCTGGATGAGCCGTTTTCCGCGCTGGACGTCTATACCGGCGAACACCTGCGCAGCGATCTGCTGCGCATCTGGAGCTCGCGCCAGATCAAAACCCGCTCCATCGTGCTGGTGACCCACAGCGTAGAGGAAGCGGTGATGATGTCTGATCGCATCCTCCTGCTGGGCGCCGGCACCCTCGACGGCTGCTATCACATCGCGCAGCGCCGCGAGACGCGCACCCGCGAGGGGATGCAGCCGCTGACGGACAAAATCAGCGAGACGCTCAGCCGGCAGATCGCCGCCGCGCACTGAGCGCCGCCCTGGCCTGGCGGGACGGATCCCGCCAACTTAACTACCTGTTTATCAAGAGTCACCCCGCCACGGGTGGCTCATGATAAGCGGATAATACATCGAGTTATTATCATGCATTTCATTCATACACTGCTGACGCTGCTGACCGCGTCCGTCCTGGGCGCCGCCATCGGCTACGAAAGACAATTCCGCCAGCGCACCGCCGGGCTGCGCACCAATACGCTGGTGGCCACCAGCGCGGCGATCTTCGTCCACCTGGCCATGGCCATCGACGGCAGCGGCGGCGCGGTGCGGGTCATCTCCTACGTGGTCTCCGGCGTCGGCTTTCTCGGCGCCGGGGCCATCATGAAAGAAGGGATGAACATCCGCGGCCTGAACACCGCCGCCACGCTCTGGGGCTCCGCGGCGGTTGGCGCCTGCGCCGGCTGCGGCCTGTACGGCGATGCGCTGGCCGCCACGCTGTTCGTGCTCGCCGCCAACACCCTGCTGCGCCCGCTGGTCAATATGGTCAACAAACAGCCCTTCAATGACGTTAACGGCGAATCCACCTACCAGATTTGCGTCATTGCCTTCGAGCATGAACAGCGTGAAGCGCTGGCCAAATTCAAACAGGTGCTGCAAGGAGAAAACTGCTTTATCTCGCATCTGGATATCGAACCCTTTGGCGACGACGACGTGGAGATCACCGCCACGCTGATGCCGGCCTCCGTCACCACGCCGGTGCTCGACCAGACCATCAATAAACTGCTGAACGACAGCATGATGAAACAGGCCTATTACAGCCGCATCGCCGGCTCCGGCTAATGCCGTTCACTTCCAGGGAGATCAACCATGAAAACCATGCCAAAACTGGCTCATCTGACGATGTTCAAAGACATCGTTCACTGCGGAAGTTTGCACGATGCCGCGAAAAAGCTGGCCGTCTCGCAACCGACGCTCAGCCGGGTGCTCAAAGAGCTGGAAATGACCATCGGCGCGCGGCTGCTGGAGCGCAGCAACCGCGGCGTGCGCCTGACGGCGGTCGGCGAGCTGTTTTACCGGCGGATAGACGCCGCCACCAATCAGTTGCTCAGCGCGTTTGACGAGCTGCGCGGCATGAGCGCCGGCGGCGAGAAGCGCCTGCGGGTGGGGATGAGCGTCGATCCGCTGCTGTGCTACCTGCCCCAGGTGCTCGAAGGCTTCAACCGCCGCTACCCGCATACCCGGGTGACGGTGGTGGAAGACGGCCCGGAAGGCCTGCTCGCCCGGCTGAGAAACTGCGAGCTGGATTTGGCGGTCAGCAGCCTGAACGGCGCGGCGGGCGGCGCCGATCTGGCCATGCAGGCGCTGAAGAGCGAGCGCTTCTCGCTCTATCAAGGGGGCGACCTGACCGGCGCCGGGCAGCCGCCGGCCGAAGCCAAATGGGTGGTGCCGCGCTCCTGCTCGGTGGGGCACTCCGCCATCCGCGAGATCGCCGAGCGTTACACGCCGCACGGCCAGATCGTCGAGACCGACTCCTTTCTGGCGACCTGGTGCCTGGTCAGGCAGCAGGGCTATATCGCGCTGCTGAGCGATCGGGTGGTCGCGCACTACGCCCCGCAGCTGCACCTGCAGAAAATCCCGACGCACGAGATCGACATCAGCGCGCGCTTTTACGTCTTTACCCGCCATGAGCCGGCCACGCCGCCGCTCAGCGCCGCCTTTATCCACCTGCTACAAACTCTGCAAACGGGTTGAACGCTCAGGCCGCTGCCCGCTGGCGTTCCAGTTCGCGCACCAGCGGGATCACTTCGCGTCCGAAGTACTCCACCTCTTCCTGGAAGTGCAGAAATGCCAGCAACAGCAGATCCACCCCGGCGTCTTTCAACGCGATGATGCGCTCGGCGATCTGCTGCGGCGTGCCGATCAGGTTGGTTTTAAACCCGTCGTTATACTGCACCAAATCTTCGAAGGTGGACTTGGCCCAGTTGCCCTCGCCCTCGGGCGAGGCCGCCCCGGCGTTTTTCACCTCGTGCCCGAAGCCCTGCACCGCCTCCGGGTTGGCGTGATCGATGATCTCCTGCAGCACCGCCTGCGCCGCCTGTTCGCTCTCGCGGGCGATGACGAAACCGTTCACCCCCACCTTCACCCGATGGTGATTGGCCTGCGCCTTGCTCTGGATGTCCTCCACCTGCCGGCGAATGCCCTCCACGCTGTTGCCATTGGTGAAATACCAGTCCGAGACCCGCGCCGCCATGTCGCGCGCCGCGCGTGAGCTGCCGCCCTGGAAAATTTCCGGCAACGGCGCCAGCGGCTTCGGCTTCAGCGAGTAGTCGCGGAAACGGTAGAAATCGCCGGCGAAGGTGAAGCTGGGCTCAGTCCAGATGCCGCGCAGGCAGCGGATAAACTCTTCCGAACGCAGGTAGCGCTCCTCATGATCCAGCCACGGCTCGCCGATGGCCTTGAACTCGCCGCGGAACCAGCCGCTGACAATGTTCACCGCAATGCGCGCGTTGGAAAGATGGCTGATGGTGGCGATCTGTTTGGCCGCCAGCGTGGGGTTCCACGGCCCCGGCAGCAGCGCGGCGATCACTTTCAGTTTCTCGGTGGCGTCCAACAGGGCCTGTGAGAACGACACCGATTCGTGCTGGTTTTCCGCGCCGTAACCGGCGGTGAAGCGGATCTGGGTAAGCGCGTAGTCGAAACCGGCGCGCTCGGCGATCTGCGCCAGCTTGCGGTTATAACCGATGTCCCAACCGGTGCGCTGCGGGATATTGCTGATCACCAGGCCGCCGGAAACGTTCGGCACCCAGTAGGCGAACTGAATCGGCTGCTGCGAGTGGTTTGCTGCTGACATGCTTCTCTCCCTCTGACCGTCGGCGCCGTTATGCGGCGCGCATATAACCATTATTGACTTACAAATATTGAAAACATTGTTTTGGTTATAAAACCGATAGCAGGATGTGTGCCAACCGCCGCATTAAGGCATCTGGCTGAAAAACCGGGAGTTTAAAGCCAGCGAGTTCGGGCGGGTGCTGCATTGGCAACAGCGGCTGACGGGCGGCTGTTGGTTATGCAACAAACCGCTTACCCCGCCAATCCAACCGTTCACCCGGCGGATCTGACCGCTGACCGAAATACGCCTGTCTTCCCCCCTTACCCCCGGCGATGATGAGCTGTTCCTAAACCCGCCTTACCTCGGGAAAGACGCTACGGCTCACCGCGCCACTCTGACATCTCTTACAAGCGGATGAGTTCATTCATATTTTGCAGACTGGAATTAAGGATACCTCATGAAACGAGAGGGGATTTTAAAGCACATTCCGTGGATGCTGCTGGGGATACTCGGCGCAGCCTGCCTCGGCGTGGTGGCGCTGCGCCGCGGCGAACACATCAGCGCGCTGTGGATCGTCGTCGCTTCGGTGGCGGTGTATCTGGTGGCCTACCGCTACTACAGCCTGTACATCGCCACCAAGGTGATGAAGCTGGACGCCGGCCGCGCCACCCCGGCGGTGGTCAACAACGACGGCCTGAACTACGTGCCGACCAACAAGAACGTGCTGTTCGGCCACCACTTCGCCGCCATCGCCGGCGCCGGTCCGCTGGTGGGGCCGGTGCTGGCCGCGCAGGTCGGCTACCTGCCCGGCACGCTGTGGCTGCTGGGCGGCGTGGTGCTGGCGGGGGCGGTGCAGGACTTTATGGTGCTGTTCATCTCCTCGCGCCGCAACGGCGCCTCGCTCGGTGAGATCATCAAAAAAGAGATGGGGCCGATACCGGGCACCATCGCGCTGTTCGGCTGCTTCCTGATCATGATCATCATCCTGGCGGTGCTGGCGCTGATCGTGGTGAAAGCGCTGGCGGAAAGCCCGTGGGGGGTGTTCACCGTCTGCTCCACCGTGCCGATCGCGCTGTTTATGGGCATCTACATGCGCTACCTGCGCCCCGGCCGCGTGGGTGAAGTGTCAATCATCGGCATCGTGCTGCTGGTGGCCGCCATCTGGTTCGGCGGCGTGGTGGCGCACGACCCGTACTGGGGCCCGGCGCTGACCTTTAAAGACACTACCATCACCTTCACGCTGATCGGCTACGCGTTCGTCTCCGCCCTGCTGCCGGTGTGGCTGATCCTGGCACCGCGCGACTACCTGGCGACCTTCCTGAAAATCGGCGTAATCGTCGGGCTGGCGATCGGCATCGTGATCCTCAACCCTGAACTGAAAATGCCGGCGGTCACCCAGTTCGTCGACGGCACCGGCCCGGTGTGGAAAGGTACCCTGTTCCCGTTCCTGTTCATCACCATCGCCTGCGGCGCGGTCTCCGGCTTCCATGCGCTGATCGCCTCCGGCACCACGCCGAAGCTGCTGGCCAATGAGACCGACGCGCGCTTTATCGGCTACGGCGCGATGCTGATGGAGTCCTTCGTCGCCATCATGGCGCTGGTGGCGGCTTCTATCATCGAGCCGGGCCTGTACTTCGCCATGAACACCCCGCCGGCGGCGCTGGGCATCACCATGCCGGATCTGCACCGCTTAGGCACCGAAGACGCGCCGATGATCATGGCTTCGCTGAAGGACGTGACCGTGCATGCGGCGGCGGCGGTCAGCTCCTGGGGCTTCGTCATCAGCCCGGAACAGATCCTGCAAACCGCCACCGACATCGGCGAACCTTCGGTGCTGAACCGCGCCGGCGGCGCGCCAACGCTGGCGGTGGGCATCGCCCACGTGTTCCACCAGATCATTCCGGGCGCCAACATGGGCTTCTGGTACCACTTCGGCATACTGTTCGAGGCGCTGTTCATCCTGACCGCGCTGGACGCCGGCACCCGCTCCGGCCGCTTTATGCTGCAGGATCTGCTGGGCAACTTCGTGCCGTTCCTGAAGAAAACCGACTCGCTGGTAGCCGGCATCGTCGGCACCGCCGGCTGCGTCGGGCTGTGGGGCTACCTGCTGTATCAGGGCGTGGTGGATCCGCTCGGCGGCGTGAAGAGCCTGTGGCCGCTGTTCGGCATCTCCAACCAGATGCTGGCCGCCGTGGCACTGGTGCTGGGCACCGTGGTGCTGATTAAGATGAAGCGCACCCAATACATCTGGGTGACCGTGCTGCCGGCGGTGTGGCTGCTGATCTGCACCACCTACGCGCTGGGCCTGAAGCTGTTCAGCGACAACCCGCAGCTGGAAGGCTTCTTCTTCTTGGCCGGCGAGTACAAACGCAAAATCGCCGAGGGCGGCGCCGAGCTGAGCGCCCAGCAGATCGCCAACATGAACCACATCGTGGTGAACAACTACACCAACGCCGGGCTGAGCATTCTGTTCCTGCTGGTGGTGTACAGCATCATCTTCTACGGGGTGAAAACCGCGATGGCGGCGCACAAGAACCCGAAACGCACCGACCAGGAAACGCCTTACGTGCCGGTGCCGCAGGCCGCGCCCGCCGACGGCGTAACTGAGGGGGAAGTCAAAGTTTCGACCCAGCATTGATGTGATTTAACGGATACCCTGCATAATAAACGTTAAGTAGTACCCAAAGCCGCACGGCCTACGTATCGCAAGATGCCAGGCGTGCGGCGCGATGCAATCGAGATACCCGGGGCGACCCGGAGGTGGGGCATCCCTGCGGGAACCCCATCCCCCGGCTTCCCCTAATATCAGGCTTAAGCAAGCGCTGTAGTGATGCAGGGTAAAGTTGGAGAAGGCTTATGTTCGGAAATCTCGGCCAGGCGGGGAAATATCTCGGGCAGGCGGCGCGCATGTTGGTGGGCGTGCCTGACTACGATACCTACGTCCAGCACATGAAAGACAACCACCCGGACAAGCCGGTGATGACCTATAAAGAATTTTTCCGCGAGCGCCAGCAAGCGCGCTACGGCGGCGGCGGCAAAGGCGGCATGCGCTGCTGTTAACCCGCAGTCACAAGGACCCGTATGAAACCCATTGCAGTCACCATCCTGACCGGCTTTTTGGGCGCCGGCAAAACCACCCTGCTGCGCCACATCCTGAACGCCGAACACGGCTATAAAATCGCGGTCATCGAGAACGAGTTCGGCGAAGTGCCGATCGACGACGCGCTGATCGGCGATCGCGCCAGCCGCATCACCACGTTGAGCAACGGCTGCATCTGCTGCAGCAAGTCCAACGAACTGGCGGACGCGCTGCTGGATCTGCTGGACGGCGTCGACAGCGGCCAGTTGGCGTTCGACCGGCTGATCATCGAATGCACCGGCATGGCCGATCCCGGCCCGATTACCCAGACCTTTTTCTCGCACGAGATCCTGTGCGAGCGCTTCCTGCTGGACGGCATCATCACCCTGGTGGACGCGGCGCACGCCGAGCAGCAGCTGAGCCAGTTCAGCATCGCCCAGGCGCAGGTGGGCTACGCCGACCGCCTCCTGCTGACCAAAACCGACGTGGCGCCGGACTGCGAAGCGCTGATCCAGCGGCTGCAGCGGATGAACGCCCGAGCGCCGGTCTACAAGGTGACGCACGGCGATATCGATCTGAGCGTGCTGTTCGACATCGAAGGCTTTACGCTGAACGACAAGCTCAACCTGACGCCGCCCGCCCCGCTGTTCCGCCGCATCCCGCAACCGCAGAGCGACATCCGCTCAATTGTTGTGACACTGGAGCGCCCGCTGCCGCTGATGCAAATCTCCGACGTGATGGAAGGCCTGCTGCTGGAATACGCCGACAACCTGCTGCGCTATAAAGGCATTCTGTCTATCGAAGACGAACCGCGCCGCCTGCTGTTCCAGGGCGTGCAGCGGCTGTACAACGCCGACTGGGATCGGGAATGGCTGCCGGAGGAAGAGCGCAAGAGCACGCTGGTGTTTATCGGCGTGGATCTGCCGGAGGAGGAGATTCGAGGAAGGATTGGGGGGTTGGGGTAAGCGAGGTTAGGATATGGGAGCCTGTGGGTGGGCTCCTTTATGGGCATATGGTGCTAATGGGATGGAGGGAGGGACACTAGACGCAGCTCTGTTGCTGCTTGCTGTAGGGCAAATTCAGCGACGAACTCACGTGCAGAGGGAAACTCACCTGCCTGTTGTTTCTTCTGGGAGACCAGCTTCACGGAGAAATGGTACTGCTGCCCCGGCGTAAATACGTAGCCTTCATCAGGGACGCACTGATTGGGGGCAACATCCCGCAGCGGATCGAAGAATTTGAATGTGCGGTTCTGCGCCTCATCCAATCGGTATATCGAAATACCCGCGAGCTTTTCGTCTCCCTGCGGCTGAACGGTGATGCATACTTTGCCCTCACGCAGGCTGGCGGTTGCGGGGTAGTCTACGGGGATACGATCACCTATCGACGGACAACCGGCGAGCAGGAAGGGGAATGAGAGGGGGAAGATCCGTTTCATTTTGTCTCTGCGTTATCTACTGCCCTGCGTGATATTTTCAATTTCGTAAATACCATTGAGCTTTGTCACTTTGAAGTGAGCAATAAAGGCCCTGCCGGAAATATCCTGCAGGTTTCTGCGCTTCTCAATCGGCACAAAATTTAGCCTCATGCTGTAGGTATGATTTTCCTGAAACGGGTAATCTTCTTGGCTAACACAAATGCCATTCTTCAGATCCTGATTCGCCACCTCAATCAATTTCTCATCCGTATCACCAGTGAGATAGAGCGTATCTTGCCTTTCGTTTTCCTTTGGTGACGGATAGATGCAGATGTCGCCATTCGCTTTAGCATGGGCGGTGATAGGGATATCCGGCGCATAGCGCTGATCGAGACGATCGCCTATACAAGCGCTTAGCAAGGACACGCCAACAACGGCACAGAACACTCTCGCCTTCATAACCAATCCTCTTACTTGTAAGGAAAACCGACTAATACTTTCTCATATTTTTCTTTTACTTTTCTCACATCGGCATAGTCATTGCCGCTGTAAGTCACTTCCTTGCCGAAGCGGTTTCTCCAAACAGCATAACCTGAAGAGGTCAACAAATGATAATCAGCAACAATCTGAGCCTGTTGCTCCATAGCGTAGTTCTTTAGAGGCTTGGACCCATCCAGTTCATAACTGTAATTTGCCAACCAACTGTAGAGGCCCCGAGTCTTAACCCACATACCACGCTGGTATTGCCAAACGTGAACCATCTCATGGATGAAAAGATGTCTATGACTATAACCTTCCTTTGAGAAATCGGGCACGTACCAGTCTCTAAAATACAGCTCACCATTGGGTGACATCGCAGTGTTTCGATTTTGCAAGCCAAAAGGGAAATAGCTATCGTGATGAACCCAGACTTTCCCATAAATAATTGAACCACCAAATACCGACTTAGCAAGGCCGATCTCCCCGGAGGTTAATAGCCTTAAAGCGCCCTCTTTCTTTTCCATCGTTGTGCATCCCTGTCATTATTTTAAGAAACTCACTGCCGCGAGCATTAACAAAGAGGTTAATAATAGCACTCAAGGCATGCAGGATAAATATTCAACCATTCTTTTGCATTCATTCACTCCAACGTGTTCCTTGATAACTAAATTCACACAATTAATAATTCACTTATAAAATGAATCATCCTAATTGATTGGTCCGAATTACAAATTAATAACTGCGATCTGCATTCCAGTCTCATGAGTAAACGATCTGTAATTCCATACAGGTTATTTTCTCCTTTTACTGATAACGTTATAGTTTTTCCGCTGCGGCAAAATCCGCAGCCGGAGTTAGCGTTCCGAATCTGACATACTACCGCTGTATTATGTAATAATGCAGCAGCTTTAGTTCACTCCAAATAATGGTGGCTCAGGCGGGGGCTTCGTAAGAAGCGCCGGTTCGTATGTCCCGGTGACGCTAACCCCGTCTGGGCTACCACCCGAGTTTAGCGTCTCTGGTGATAGTCATTAATCAATGACATACGGAGATGCACCCATGACAAAGGTTCCCACTACAGAATCCGTTGCAAGCACCCTCACCCTCTACCGCCAACTGTTTAACCACCTCGATCTCAGCGCTTACAATCCCTCAGAACTCTTAGACCTGGCCGCACTCTCTGCCGAGCAGGCTGAAGGGCTGTGCCACGGCCTGATGTTGTTCGGCCACTTGCTGCAAAAGCACCCACAGCTGGACACTGAAGGCTGGGAACAGCTGAATCACTATCTCAACGCCACGGCGCATCTGGTTCCTGCGTTGTGTAATCTTTATGGGCGGGCACTGCGGGAGATGGAAGCCTGCGGCTAACATAAATAGCAATCAGGGCGATGCCTGCACTCGTCGCCCTTCCCACCCACGATTTCCAATAGATCTGAATGACATGTCACAACAAAAACATTCATCAAGGTAGGCATTTCCTCCCCTACCTGGCATAGTTAACGCATTCGGTAAATCGATGAGTTAACTGCTGGGTATTGATGCATACTGCTCTCGTCAGCAAGCACATTGCTCAGAGTCTACTCGGCAATGTGAGGGAGTGGTTTTGGCAACTGCAATAGAGGCGTTATCTGCAAAAGAATCTGTTTTAAAAGCCATCGAAGAATATAAAAAACTTGGCCGAGATGAATTCTTAAAACAACATGAAATAAAACGATTTAAAAAATACACCCTTCATTATAATGGCGAGAAGTACGATATCCGCGGCATTGCCGCTAGAGCATACAGTGAGCAGCATGGCTATCCGTTTAAAGGAATCAACGCCGATAGCGGAACAGAAAAAGCCATCCAATTTCTCAAAGATCTCGGTTTTGAGATCGTCGAAACGCCGCATCCTTTTGATTACTTAACCGAAGGCAAACTGTACACACGCAAAGCACTGATCGAGCTTTACGGCGGGCAGCTGCAAGGCGGCATCTGGACCCCGCGGGAATTCCCGGTGATCTTTATCTTCACCGGTGAAAGTGGCGAAACCTACGGCTATAAAGATGGATGGACAGCCGAAGGCAGCTTCTCTTATACAGGAGAAGGCCAAAAAGGCCCTATGGAATTTATTCGAGGCAATAAATCCATCCGTGACCATAAGAAAGACGGCAAAGATATCTTCCTATTCGAAGACAACAAGAAAGAAAAAGGCGTCCGCTATCTTGGCATGTTTGAGTGCGACTCTTGGGATCACATTCAGTGTTTAGACTTCGAAAATAACATGCGCCAAGGCATTACCTTTAACCTGTTCAAAGTCTCGTCACTGCACGCGGTTGAAGAAGATGCAGACGCCGATGAAGCTGATACGCAGACAGAGACGCTCGAGCAGTTACGCAAGAAGGCACTGCAGTCCTCCCAGCAATCTGGCCAGCGCCAACAGAGCGACAGCAAAAAATCCTGGTTCAAACGCAGCGAAGACGTAAAAAAGTACGTGCTGCGGCGCGCCAATGGCATCTGCGAAGCCTGCGATCAGCCGGCACCGTTCAAGAAAAGGAACGGCGATCCCTACCTCGAACCTCATCACACTAAACGCCTAGCCGACGAAGGCCCCGATCACCCGCAGTGGGTGGGCGCCATCTGCCCAACTTGCCATCGACGGATTCATAGCGGAGTGGATGGGAAAGAGGTGAATAAGCAGCTGATGGTGAAGTTGGAATTGAAAGAGGCTACATATAAGTAGCGAGTATTATTACAGTGCCTCTAGGACCGAAACACTCTCTGTAGCCTTTTAAAAGATAATCCTAGATAAAGGGATTATCTTTTCCCCACATCATTTTCTGCCCACGCTTTGCAGAGATCTGATACGGAACAACCCATAACCTGAGTGTGTCTGAAAATGCGAAATGCTGGTGTATTGGGTGATTGAAGTCATCGTGCGCAGGATAAATTAAATACATATCTCCTGAGCCACCAAGATACTTTTGGCCATAGGCAAACATTTGGTAGAGATCGGATTGTGCAATGCCATAGAGAGGTTTCTCCTGCGAGTTGTTATTAATCAGCTTCCATTTGGTATCTAGCACCATTTTGGTACTGACCGGATGACGTGATTGAATCAACAAATCTGGGCGCAGCTTAAAACAGTCCCTCTCACCATGTTTAACCAACGAATAGCTTGCAGCCTGCGGCTTCACCTTGAAACCATCCGGCAATTCGTCAGCAAGCGTTGACGCGACAAAGGACTCAAATACCGCCTCCATCGGGAACAAGAGTGACAACGCTTTAGCATCGCCCTGTAGAGCGCTGGGGCTCATACCCTGCAATATCAACTGCGCCCACGCCAAAGGCTCATGGTAATGAGCCATACCGCGTTCCAAACGCAAACTCGATATGTCACCTTTTATATCTCTACTCGACGGGATACCACCAAAAGCAAAGCGTAATTCCTGTAACCAACGTTGATTATCTGAGGACAGGCTCAGGTTACCCAACTGATAAAGTGCAGAACGTAATAGCCTATTGGCCGCACAATCAGGTAAATAATCATCGTAATCAAGATAGAATTTATGACGGTTCACTACGTTATGGCGTAACTGCGCTGACAGCATCAACTTGCCCTTCATAAAGGGCAAGTTAGCCTGTTCTTTCACGTAATCTGACCACAGTCCCTGCTTAAGTAGCTGGCTAACGCTATGCAAAAACTGGTTGATAAAGATCTCCAGTAAAGGCATTCGTTGCGCATGAACTGAAGCCTGCTGGGTTTGAATATGCCTAAATCCAGACAGATGACTTAGCATAATCAGTAGCGTTTCGCGCGCTTGCCCCAACGTAAGGTTTTTGCCTATCTTGGGCAGGATCTCCAGTTGCAGGCCATAAGGGGTATAGAGTATCCCTGCGTAATTCTGTACCTGTAGCAATCGGCGCCCAGAACGTGAGGTGAGTTTAAGCAGCTGGCTTCCTTTCTCACTGGTTAGGCTAAGCGATTCTAAATAGTCAAAAACCTCAGGAGGAAGAGGAACAGCGCCAACCGGCGACTCTTTTTCAACGCCTAACAGGTCATACTCAAAAACAGAGATCACCTTACCCATTTTGTACAGCCTGAGTGGCTTCTTCAGGTTGATAGATCGCACGGTAAGCCTGTGGCAAATCCCAGACTTCATGCTCAAACGCTTTCAGTTCGTAGGCGGTTGATTGCTGATCGTGGCGCCGTAAACCATGATCGGCACCAAAAAGAATCTCCAGATCGTCGCTTTGCTCCATCACGAATTGGAGGCTGTCGTTTTGTTTCTGATTATCCGCCAATACCAAACGGATTTTGTTCCAGTCGTCAAAGAAGTATTCCTGCAATAAGGGGATGATCTTCTTCTGGAAGGCCGCTTTCAGCTGTTTAAATGCCAAGTCTTCATCCTTCGCATCACAGGCTTTTTTAACTGGCATAAAGAAGGCATGCCCTAAGGTATGCTCACGATCGTAGAGCGCCTCAATTCGGCTATTAATCTTCTCTAACAAAGACTCAAGCTCAATGCCCTTTACTCTCGCCCCGCTGAGCAATGAAAGATCCGGCATCATCTCAACAAAGTCGAACCGGCGACGCAATGCGGTATCCATCAGCGCTAACGAACGGTCCGCAGTGTTCATTGCACCAATAATGTCTACGTTGCCAGGAACGCTGAATACTTGTCCGCTATAAGACAGCTGCAAACTCATTGCATTGCTCATCCCAGCGCGCTTGTCGATTTCTATAAGAGAAATCAGCTCGCCGAAAATTTTGGAGATATTGCCACGATTGATCTCATCAATAAAAATGGCATAGCGATGCGCCGGATCGGCCTTGGCCCGCTGGCATAGCCGCATGAAAATACCCGGCTCTATGGGGTAAGAAATATTCCCATTGTCATCTGCACGGGCTCGCATCCCTTCAATAAACTCTTCATAACCATAGGATTGGTGGAAGGTGACTGCGGCAAATCGCTGAATCGCCTCTGCGGTTTGTGGGCCTCGCTTTAACTCATCATAAAGCGAGATAAGGTCTTCCACTTGTTCTAGCTGCGGCTTAACCAGGAACCACTCACTCTCTGCCGTTTTATTGAAAATCGCGGGCTCACGGCGGCCTTTATATTCGACCGTAGTAGACTCTGGCACGGTAAAGGATTGCAGCGTTGCCCACGCAGTTTGCGATAGATTACTGCTGCGGCCATTCAATAGAGCTTTACGCTGGAACCAAGGGTGCTCAATCAGCAAACGAACTTTGGCTTTTCTATTAAGATCTAACAAAACTAACGCAGTCACCTGCATCCAGTTCAGCGTTTCGAGACGAGAATCTAACCAAGCATCATAGTCAGCGGAGGCCGCTTGGGTGGTGTACTCCTTCATCTTTTGCTGCAAGACGAAAGTCTTCCCGGTGCCCGGTGGACCAAAGTAGATAGCGTTCACAGGTGAGTGCTGCGGTATCTGCGGGCTCACGACTTTATGGCTTTCTACGGCAAGATGGTTAGCCACTTCCTGTTGCTTTTGTTCGCCATCTCGCTCACGCAGCAATTCGTAAAGATGCCAGATTGCCATGTTGACATAGTAAGGGTCCGCATCTGGTAACCGTGCGTTAATCGCATTCTTCAGTTCATGGTTTTTTTGCAGCCAATTTCCGGTAAGCGTGAGCGCCAGGGAAAATCGATCATTCAGAAACGTCGCCGTTTTGGTGAATGCATTCTCGTCCACCGTACTGGTGCAGGTTGCCGGTGTAAACGCCGCAAAGACACGATTCCGCAAACTCCAATACATTCGCTTGAGCTGCCCGCTCTCCTTGGCTTGCTGCAAAGCGGCTTCTACATATTGGTAAGTTTGTTCATTAGGCTGGCGACGAATGCGCTCGGTCAGCTCTCTGAATAACGGCAGGCTTTGTTGGAATTCAGCCAACGATGGAACGCCCTGCCGGATACTGGCAATACCATTATCACGCTCGTACCAAAGCCGTTTAACCAGATCATCCGTTTCGGGCTCAGAAAATGTCGGCGTTTGCTGAAGTGACGCAGTGAATTCACGGTAACGACGATCCCACTCTGAATGCGAATAGTCTTTATATTCGGCCAGAGAACCGATCACTTCATCGAGAGTCAGCTTACCTGCTTCAATATCGGCAACGATATCCATCACGAAATTCCTGTACTGTGACATTTTAGGGGGAAGCCCCCTATAACAACAAAGCCAAAGCGGCTCCCGTTTTAAGCACCTTTGAGCATATCAAACACCACGCGGGCAAATCCCCTGGCGAGTTCAGGGTTGGACAGATACTGCACCATCATCTCATGCTGGGCTTCATTGCTGTCCATCACTGCATCATCGATCGCTTTCGGGAAATCACCCAGCATCGCCTGTTCACGCGTATTGTTAGCGATCTGCGTCATCACCGCCTGGTTTTCCGACAGTTTGTCACGCACGGTAAAGGCGTAGTTGATCATGTCTTTATCGCTAAGATTATCCGTAACAAACAGATCATTTAGGCGCGCCAGAATATTGGACAGAAACTCTTCTTTCTTGTCCTTTGGCTTCGCGGTACCCATATCGTTACCCGGTGTGATTTTGTATTCTTCTGCATCTTCCTGCAGTTTCAGATGTTGTTCATGAAGCTTCGATAAGCGGTAATGGCTCATATCCACATTACTTAAATCAATCTCATCGTCTTCAATACGCTGTTCATGCAGCAACGGGCGAAGATGCCTTGCGAACAGGCTCAGCTTCTCAAGGCCTTTGTCATCGTAATCTACGATCTGCGACATAAACTCATAAAAACGAACAAAGCTACCGAGATCTTTTTTGAAGATATCCAGCTTGTCTTTTTCCTGTTTGCACGTCTTAAAGCTGTTTTCTGCATTAGTTATCAGCACCACATCGCCGGTCTTCTTGGTGCGTTCAAACATTTCTTTAGCCAACACATAGGCATCAATCGCTGAGGTATAACGGTGCTTCCAGCGTTCAACCGCCGGCTTGCAGATATTGCTTATCGCAGCATTGGATTTGTTCTTGGTGAAGAACGCCTCGCAGAATTGCTCCACTTCGTTCCACAGGAAAATGCCGCTGGTGCGAAGTTTTTCGAACAGCTCAAAGACTAACTGCGGATCGCTGACATCAGTCAGTTCTGCCGTTTGGTAGTAAGGCTGAAATGCCGCCAGAATGTCATCCGGCTCATTATAGAAATCGAGTACAAAGGTTCCCGACTCTTTTTTCCCTGGGTAAGTGCGGTTGAGCCGTGAAAGTGTCTGGACGCATTCCACGCCGCCCAGCGCTTTATCCACATACATGGCGCATAGCTTGGGTTGGTCAAAACCGGTCTGGAACTTATTCGCGACCAACATCACCTGGTAATCATCAGTCTCAAACGCTTTGCGCATGTCCCTGCCTTTCAACCCAGGGTTCATGTTGATTTCAGTAAACTTTTGGTTCAGTAACGCAAGGCTATTGTGGTCACTTTCATAGAATTCCACTTCACCGGAAAATGCCACCATGGCATTGATCTTCTGATAGTTGTTTTCAGTGATGTATTTATCAAAGGCCAGCTTGTAACGCACCGCGGCTTTACGGGAGCTGGTGACCACCATCGCCTTAGCCTGCCCTCCCAACAGATGCATCACATGCTTACGGTAATGCTCAACAATCACCTTTACCTTCTGCGAAACATTATGTTCATGCAACGCAACCCACTGATTCAGTTTGACCTTTGCTTTATTGCTATCGACTTCCCGATCGGGATCGTCCAGCTTCTGCAGAAGCTTATAGGCCACCTTATAGTTGGTGTAATTCTTCAGGACATCGAGAATGAAGCCCTCTTCAATCGCCTGACGCATGGAGTAAACGTGAAATGCTTCCGGCTTATTGGTTTTTGATGCAGGTTCAAACGGGTTAGGACGACGGCCAAACAGCTCCAACGTTTTGGCTTTTGGCGTGGCGGTAAAAGCATAGTAGTTGAGATTGTTGCTGCCTTTACGTGCGGCGACGGTGGCATCGAGAATATCTTCCGAGGTCATCACCGCATCGTCATCCGTTTCCTCCGTCATCAGCACTTCTTTCAACTGACGCGCCGTAGAACCGCTCTGAGAAGAGTGCGCCTCATCAGCAATCACCGCATATTTACGCTGCTTAAGGCTGACGCTATTTTCAATCGCCTTCAGCACATGCGGGAAGGTTTGGATGGTAACGATAATAATTGGCTGCGAGTTTTCCAGCGCGCTAGCCAGTTTCTCTGATTTAGAACCGTCGCCTTCTTTGTTATTGATACGGCCGACCACCCCATCTTGATGCTCAAACTGGTAGATCGTGTCTTGGAGCTGGTCGTCCAGCACGGTACGGTCCGTCACCACGATCACCGAGTGGAATTGCTTCTCGCCTTGCTTATCATGCAGCCGAGAAAGTTGGTGGGCGGTCCAGGCAATAGAGTTAGATTTACCGGAGCCCGCGCTATGCTGAATCAGGTACTTATTGCCAGTGCCCTCTTCCGCCGCAGCGATAATCAGTTTGTTCACGACATCCCACTGATGATAACGCGGGAAGATCAGGCTCTCTTTCTTACCCTTAAGGCCATTCCACTCTTCTTTCTCTTCGATTTGTAGATGCACAAAGCTAGCAAGAATTTTCAGCAGATTGTCCGGGAGCAGCACCTCATTCCACAGGTAGCGAGTGGCGTAGTCGTTTGCATCTTCCGGGATGTCGTTCCCCGCACCGCCGTCATGAGTGCCTTTGTTAAATGGCAGGAAGAAGGTTTTATCACCGTCGAGTTTGGTCGCCATAAACACGTCGTACTGACTGACGGCAAAGTGCACCAGTGCCCCACGTTTGAACGTAAGCAGAGGTTCCGGCTTGTTGGTAACGGGATCCTTTGGTAAACGCGTTTTCTTATATTGCGTAATGGCGTTTTGCACTGCCTGCTTAAACTCAGACTTCAGCTCCAACGTTGCCACCGGCAAACCGTTGACGAACAACACCAGATCGATACGCCATTTTTTCGCTTTTGTACCCGCTTCTTCAAATGCCGCTTTCGAAGCGTGTGGGCTATACACCAGTTCCGGCACAATACGGCAGATATTCTGCTGATAACGGGCGAGCGTTTCCGGATTGAGGCTATGCTCAGGCTTAAACTGACACAGGGAAAACCGGGCGTTATGGCTTTTGATCCCGTGCCGCAATACGCCGAGGGTGCCGTAGGTCCGCGACAGCATATCGGTAGCGTTGATATCCGCTTTTCTCAGCTGAGCGACCAACGCATCGAGGAAGTGACGTTCGGTATCGGTAGGATAAATCTTTGAAAACTTTTCCCACTCCTGCGGCTGCGTGGTTTGCACAAAGGTCAGCGCATCCTGCGAATATAGCGCACGTTCGCGATCGTAGCCGTCGCCTTTGCCAACAATCCAACCCGTTTTGACCATCTGAGCAATCATTTCATTTTGGAAAATCAGCTCTTTGGTGGTGTCCATACTCATGCGGTGGTCTCCTGTGGCTCCTCAGCGTCTTGCATATCAGGTGCAACCCAATCACGGACGTCAATTTTACCGGTGACGGCGGCGGAGATAAGGGCGGTGCGGCGTTCTTGGAGAAGGGAAATTATATCTTCTACTTTATTAATGGAAAATTTAATTTTTTCTAATTTCTTAAATGCCCATTCTATCAATTTATGCTGTTCATCAATTGGTGGAAATGCTGATCTCAGCCCTCTAACATTATCCATACCTATTGTTTTTATCGTAGCGCCGAAAGTATAACGCTCAAATTCTTTTTCCATTGCATAAAACACAAGAAGCAGGAACTCAGGGACGACAAATCTCTCATTACAAAGCCAAGCAATCAGATGTTGCGATACCGCCATAGGTTTTGTTGTTATAGCACTGAGTCCTATTGATGCATCACGTGTAAAAACAACAGCACGAGCAGGTAACAAATGAGCAGATGAATTAGCCATCCCTAGCTCACTTATTTTATAGGTAGTATCATCAATATAATCAACATCTTTTAACTGCTTTGAGTCATTCAATGAGACCCATGGGATGATACAATTGACCCAATACTCTGATTTAGTTTTACTGGGAGTATGTCCACTTTCAATTTTTGCAAAATTCTTAACTCGACTGACTCGCCAATGCTCGGGAACTTCCCCCAACCATTCAACACCAGAATCTTTCATCGGCACATCAGGATTTAGCCCTTTGGTGACGGCATGGCTAATCACTGCCTGACGTTTTTCTTTCAGCCGTTCAATCAGTTGCTGTTGCTTCTCGATCAACTTATCGATTTTTGCGGTTTCGTGATCGAGAAAACCGTATATTTTTTCCTGCTCATTCTTGCTAGGAAGCAGAAGCTCAATATTTCTAAACTCATCAGGATCTAGATCCCATTGATTGACTCGTATACCTTTTGAACGGCTCAAATATTGAGTAACGTAGATAGGATTACGAAGTAGGTAATGCACATATCTTAGATGCGCAAGTTCAAAAATAATCTTATTGGGTTGATAAACAAAGTATGCCGGACTAACTATCCCCTCATACTCTGAAATCGCGATTGAACCCTGCCAGGCTTTCATTTTATTCATCACCAAATCATTTTCCTCAACCAATTGATAAGGTGACAAATCTTCTGAGGGTTTATTATTGTTATCATCTCTGCTGGATTTTGGCACAACTCCATAATCCCGATAAACAGAAAGCAATTCTTTATCTTTGTATCCGGTTCGCTTAACCCTGGAAAACAATCTGGATATAGATACAGTTTTCCAGTGACTCGGAACAATCCCCAGCCACTCAACCCCAGAATCCTTATACTCTGGATACGCCTTATACTTAGTCATCAGGAATGGACCTCCTGCAGCAGCTTCATAATCTCGGCGCTAACGGCATCCAGATCGGCATCAATTTCTTCCAGCGGGCGCGGTGGCTGATAGACGTAGAAATGGCGGTTAAATGGAATTTCATAACCGACAATGCCAATTTCGCCGTCTTTCGCGTCACGCTTATCAGCATTAATCCAGGCATCCGCCACGTGCGGCAACACTTCTGCTGTGAAGTAGCTCTCAATCAGTTCACTAGTGGAAACGGCGGGATTTAACGGTACGTTCTCGTTGTCACGCAGGTCACCATCCTGCTCGAACTCCACCACTTTGCCTTTGTACTCAAATGCGCCGTACAGTGGCTGGGCAGCCTCTTTCAGAACCTTTTTTACCACTGGCTCAGCATCCGGGTTCTTAGTGGTAATCGCATCGATAAACTGTTTGTTCTCTTTGGCATCCAGCTTCACACCAGCCGTTTTGATTACCCCTTTCAGGGTCAGCTGGAACTGATTGAAATCGTTGCTCACCAGCGTTTTTCCACCGGCCTGAGCGCCTAATGCTGCCTGAATTTGCTGAGCTTTAGCCATCAATGCACGCTGTGCCAGCCACAGCTTGCTGTCGAGCAGATCTTTAATCTGCTTCTCCTTCAGCTCGGCAAATTCTGCTTTGATAATCGTTCGGGCTTCTGCTTCGATATCGGAGAAATCACCGTAGTTACCGTCATGCCACTGGGCAGCGAACTCTTCATACAGGCGTTCCATTGGGGCGTTAAACGGCTTCGGTGCAAAGCGCAGCGTGGCAATCGCTTCATCGGTGACCTGTGCAGACAAGCGCAAAGGGCGCTCAATGGTCAGGCGACGATAGCCAAAATCGGTGCTGTTAAAGATTTTGCTGGCGAAGGTTTTCGGCGCTTCGGTTTTAGCGCTGATAGGTTGGCGACCGCGGTTGGATTTTTGTTCTGCCACTTTCTCCATCCCAAGTTCTTCAAGCGGGGTGGCATCCACCACCTCAAAATCACCAAAGGTGCGAGTGATAAGCTTGATATCGTCCTCGCCCATCAGATTACGTTTAGAACCCAACGATTTTCGCATCTTGCCGCACAGGTTAGTGCCATCAATCAGCTGCACTTTACCTTTACGCGCCCGCGCTTTCTTGTTCGACAAAATCCAGACGTAAGTCGCAATGCCGGTGTTGTAGAACATATCGGTAGGCAATGCGACGATACCTTCCAACAAATCGGCTTCCAGAATATAACGGCGAATCTCACTCTCACCGCTACCTGCGCCACCGGTAAACAGCGGTGAACCGTTGAGGATGATCCCGATACGCCCACCATTGTTTACGCTACCATCCACATTGTGGCTGTCGCGCATTTTGCTGATCAGGTGCATCAGAAACAGTAGCGAACCATCAGAGACACGCGGTAGGCCTGGGCCAAAGCGCCCGTTAAAGCCTTTCTGCTGATGTTCGTCGTTAATCTCACCTTCAATCTTTTTCCAATCCACGCCAAAGGGGGGGTTAGAAAGCATATAGTCGAACTGCTCCTGCGGAAGCTGATCGTTAGAAAGCGTATTGCCCAACTTGATACGGCTGACATCCTGGCCTTTGATCAGCATATCGGCTTTACAGATAGCGTAGGATTCGGGGTTCAGTTCCTGGCCAAAGGCACGCATCACGGCTTTGGGATTCAGTTCGTGCACGTATTCCATACCCGATGAGAGGAAGCCACCCGTGCCGGCGGTAGGGTCGTAAATGGTGCGGATAATACCCTCTTTAGAGAGTGCCTCATCATCTTCCATGAATACCAACGAAGTGGTTAAACGCACGATATCGCGTGGGGTAAAGTGCTCCCCCGCCGTCTCGTTAGAACTCTCTGCAAAACGACGGATTAACTCCTCAAACACCAAGCCCATATCATGGTTAGAAATCGCTTTAGGGCTCAGGTCGGTGGTGGCAAATTTCTTAACGACTTTGTATAGCAGGTTGGCATCTTCCAGCAGGCCAACAAACTCACTGAATTTAAAGTGTTCAAAGATTTCACGCGCATCTTTAGAGAACGACTGCACGTAGTTCTCTAGGTTGGCCTTGATGTCGTTCTGCCCCATCTTGCCGAGATCCATCGGCGACGTATTGAAGAAAGACAGCCCTTTGGTCGCACGCAACAAAAACTTCTCTCGCCCTTCTTCCGGCAGAGGGCTGGCCTTCAGCTTCTCCACTTCTGCCAGCACCGCTTCTTTGGTGCCCGCCAGCACACACTCAAGGCGACGCAACAGTGTAAACGGCAGGATCACCCGCCCGTACTGGGATTGTTTAAAATCACCGCGAAGCAGATCGGCAACTGCCCAGATGAAAGCAGCCGTTTGAGAGAAATTTGTGTTAGCCATATCAATAACCTGAAAGGAGACGTGTAAAGATGGGTAGATTATACATGAATCAATACTGCTTGCTGTGACATCGGTGCGTAGTGATTTTCACCTGTCAGCAGGCACAGGCTAAGAAAGAAGCATGAAAGCTCACCCAATTTACCATCAGTACATCGTTCTATATAATCGTACAGATTGATTTATATAAAATGATATTATATTTTTAGAGAATGATTATTAGGTTAACAACCCCACATTGATTGATATTCATTACAGAAAAAACCCAAAGAAATTATGTGGATAGTTGAATCTTGCATCACTTGGTTTGAGGTTGCTTTTTTAGCACTTTTAAACAAACCCGCATAATTACCACTATATTAAGCGTCGTTACCCAGAGAAAGACCTATCACCACATAATTAAATTTCCTAACTAAGTCGTCTTTCATGAGCAATTTTCGTATCTTGATTGGGCCTGGAGCGACACCAGTAATCTCACATTGTATTTTCTAGATGTTAATCCAGTCTTACCTGCCGATTCTGTGAGTAGGTATAGCGAAAATGATCGCCATAGATGGACTCCGTATCCAGCACAAAGTCCAGTTGCAGTGGTTGTTGTGAAGCCCATTTCAAGCTCAATAGATCACCCGCACAGCTTTTATCTGAATCTCTTGCCTCTACCAGAAATATTTCTTCTCCCACCTTGAAAGAATCATTGAGACGCGGACCTCCAATCGCAAAACATTCTGCGCGAAGTCCTAACGCCAGAACAGCGCCGAAGAAGATATTGTTGTCAACGGCATCGACGGGTTTACCATTTACTATCACCGTAATTCCTTTAACAAAGGCTGTTCCCATACCGTTGTTGGTAACATAAATCCCCCACTGTTTTTTACGGCTATCATTGGAAAAATAAGCATTTATCCTCGGCTCTACAGAAATATGATTGTGCTTGATTTGCTCTTTTCCCTGCCAGATAGCAAACCCAAGTGAGATACTAGCAATGACTATGCCTGTAAAAGCGAGGATCGAATCCCTGTATCTTGTCAAAAAATAGCGCATAAACGGTGTTTCCTTATGAAAAATTATCTGCTTCAATGCGATGTTACTGCGCGACACTACAACGTGCTGAATACGACCTATAGCAGTAAACGTTATTTACTTTTAAACCGTACGATGTGGGAACTGAAACTATTATCTATTAATAAAAACCCACGGGAAATGGTGATGTTTTGAGCAACCTAATCGTCATAGGTGACCAGTTCCTACCATCATCCCCCTACCAACCGCGCGCACTGCTGCCTGATACCCTCAAAAATGCATGCCGCTAATTCAGCCGGGAACGAATCAGGTAGCAGCCCAGTAACACGTTCAATCACTCCCGGGGTTGCCGCCAGCAGCTCTTCAATAATGGATTCAACCTCCTGTTGGCCTAACCCAGTTATTTCACCGTGTTTTATCCAGTGGCGGCGTCGGATCTGGCTAAGCAGGTAATGGTTACTGCTCCCGCGAACGACCATCGCCAGTTTGCACTTCTGCCAGGCTATCTGGTTATTACCCGGGCCAATCAGCGGCCAGGCCGATAGCACATCGTACAATGGCGTCAGGTGGTAACGATTTTGCGGTAAATGTGCAAGACTGAAATTCTTTGCGTGGCCATCTGTCGCGGCCAGCAGCCAAAAAATAATCTGCGCTTTAAAGAAGTGCCTGCGATCTGTTTCAGCCTGTTCCGAGCGACTCAGAATTTCCATAATATCGGTAATACCGGGGCCACCATCTGATTGATACTTCCTCAGCGGCGAAACGCCCAGAGCCTGGCACATATCCTCTTGCGGCAGGCGGATCCACCACTGTTTATCGCTTGATAATTTTCTGTCAAAACGCTCAACGATCAGTGCCTTTTGATCTTCAAACTGCGCAATATGGGTACTTGCTACCGGCACACCATAGTGTTCAACAATCATGGAGCAGAGCCATTCATTCTCGATGGACGTGCGCATATCGGCCCGCATGTTTCCCACCAGGCCTAGCGCTAATTTGAAAATATGCGTGGTCGGCGTATTTCCCTCAGGTAAACACCACTGGTTGTCATGCCACAGCAGCGCCGTTTTTTCCTGAGCGCCGGCGATGGATAAACGCAGATCGTCATCCTGTCCCTGCAGCCCCGGTAACGTCGTGGCAGTATTGCGGAGCATTTCGGCGATTTGCGCCTCTGCAAGCGGACGCTGCCTGATGGAAAAGATATCAGCAGGTTGCTCACCGATATCGAGAAGCTGTATGGCACCAACACAGTCGCGACCCAGTTCGGCCAATAAATCGAAAGGGTCCAGACTTTCGGCATGATAGCGCATAGCCAAACGTCGGCGGATCCCCTCACTATCCGGCAGCAGGTTATCGAAATAATCGCGTACCACGCTACCGCGATAAGGCTGATTCCCTGGCGTGAAAGGCAAAGAAAGCGACAAAGGCCTCCCCTGACTATCTGCAATCCACTCAGGCAGATACTCCAGCCGATCTTCGCCTTTACGCTTTTCCCAGTATCCCACCGGAATACCGTTCATCCAGATAGCTAACCGTTGTTGCGAACGACGCATTTCGTCACCACTGTTCCCGTCTTGCCGGCGAGTCTATATGAATTGTAGAGATTTCTTCCGTTTCACCCCCTGGAGAGGCAAGCTCTGAAGAAAACACAATTTCAATCCCCAGCACATTAAACACCCTAAAAAGGCGCTCCAGACTGGCTGATGCAGGGTTTGACTCCAGGCGCGCATAGGTCTGTTGAGTGACGCCCAGCCTCTCCGAAACGTCTTTTTGCGTCAGACCTTTTGCTTTACGAAACCCCACCAGCAAAGGGCGTAGCTGGCTCAGTGTTTTTAACGGATAGACGGTATTCATAAATAGCGGCTCGCTGGCTTATCGCTGTGTACAGATTATAGGCTGTTTTGCCCACGTTACACCTTACAGGCTGTAAATGCAAAATACAGCTCATAGGGTGTTTTACAATCAATACAGCTTATAAGCTGTTAATTTGAAGAGCAAGCTAGCTGCGGAACGGAGTGCGGACGTTTACACCATATGCGATAGCCCTGACAAAATTTATTCCGGGGCATTGGCGGCCTTCTCTAGTGCTCATCAGCGCAGGTCGCATTAATACCCGCGTGATCCCTACCTCCATCCTGGAATGCCTTGAGCCAACAGTTCCCAATAGAACGCAATTTTGATATTCAATATCAATTAGATAGGAATTAGCAAAACATCAGGAATATCCGGTTTTTACGGGGATGAGGAATGTGTCAATACAGTAAAGTGGGTAGGTAATTGCGGTAGGCAGATTCCAGGCACAAAAAAACCACCTTTCGGTGGCTTCTTGTTCGCGCGGTACTTAATGGTGCGAAGGCCGGACTCGAACATCGCAATTATCCTTATGATCTTAAGAGATTAAAAATTACCACGTCAGGCACGATCCCATCATTGATACCATCAGACCCGATAGGTGATAATCGAACAGACTGTATTAGTCATTTCGGATTGATAGTGTAAAATCTATACATCCTTTAATCAATGGCCCTAAGCAATAGTTTAGCAACGGAATTATAAATAATGTATAGAGCAAATCAAATTGTAAAAACAATAAGCAAAATGAATTCTTATGCTCCTTATAATCAAATAAATAAAAAAAGTAATTTACTTAGAAAGACTCAAGTATATTCATTTCTTATATCTTTCTTCTCTCTTGTACTAATGCTTATAATGATAGCTACTTATAAGATCTTTAGCCTTCCCAAAGAACCATTTATTTTACCCGCATTCTGTTTATATATTCTCAATTCTATTTCTGGTATAGTATATCTATTCACACCTATTATTCCAGCTTTAAAATTCATGTTGAATTTTAAAAAGGAAATTTTTAATGATCTAATTTGTGAAATTGACAATGATGAACAGAACATACAAAAACTGCTGCCATACTCGTTGGCTGAGTTGAACTATTCAATAGATTGGTTGAATCTAAAGATACAACGATTGAAGTCAAGAGTAAATGATTTCTTTGGAGAGAAGACTGCTGTTTTATCAATAATTGGATTAGCATACTCTACAGCTCAAGGTTTTGGTGGATTAAATAGATTGGGTGATGCCATATCAAAAGGGCTTTTCAATTCTGGCACTGCAAATACATTAATTGTATTTGGATTAGCTTTTCTTTTAGGGTTATCACTCGGAGCATTAGCACTTAAGAATATTGTGAATCATTTGCAATATCTGAAAGAAATTATTGAAATGGCGAGAAGAGTTAAAGAAAAGGATGAGGCATAGTTTTAACATGAAAAATAATGTCGTATGGAATCATGAAGCTGGTGGATTCAATTCCCGCGAACAGGAAATATTAGTTTCCATAGTTTAAAAACTAATGAAAAAACATTGATGGATTATCTAATTCCGATAGAATAATGAAGTTAAAAACTCTTTATTTGCTATCATCAAATGCAGAACTGTGAATTTTTTAGTTTAAGAACACTTTTTGAATATCGCTCATTAAATATCATGTTTTTTTAATCCATCATATTATATGACAAGTGTGTGTTTTATAAGCAACTAAAGTTACGCTTGACGTAACGCTGTTATTATACTATATTAGCGAAAATATTTATAGGATTCTGAAATGAAAATTGAGCATCCTGGAAAGTTACTATTATGTAAGCTTGAAGAATGTGGATTAAGTGCTTCGGAATTAGCAAGGAAGATAGGTGTTCCCAAAAACAGAATCACTACAATTATAAAGGGTACCAGATCGATTACAGGTGATACAGCATTGAGATTAGCTCATTTCTTTCAAACACCTCCTGAATATTGGATGGAATTACAATTACATTTTGATTTAAATGAAGCGAAAGTCAAATCAAAACAGTTAATTCAATTCTTACCACAATTCCACCAATCTAATTCTAACAGTATTTCAAAAGATAATTTAAATGACTAAAAATATAGAGTTGAACTTCGACAATACTGAAACTGAATCAACAGAAAACATCGTAAATTTAAGAAAGCATTGGGAAGGATTATCTTCAACTGGAGCGAAATGGGAAATATATAATGGAGATTCATCCCAGATCATAAAAGACCTTCCAAAAGATAGTGTTGATTGTGCAATAACATCACCTCCCTATTTTTGGCTTAGAGACTATGGTGTTGATGGTCAAATTGGTTTGGAAGATTCAGTGCAAGAGTACGTCAATGCTATTGCTGATGTTATGGACAATGTGAAAGAAGCCCTCAATCCTGAAGGGACTTTGTTTATGAATATTGGTGATACATATTATTCTGGAAAAGGTCAATCACAAGGTAAAGATAGAAAAAGTAATAAACGCCGTTTCGGTCTTAGAGCTGTAGATAAAAGTGGTGGAATGGGTATTGGTTTACAAAGAAAATCTATGATTGGAATTCCATGGCGAGTAGCTATTGAAATGGCTACTCGTGGATGGGTTATTCGTAGTTCAATCATTTGGCATAGAGAAAAATGTCTGCCTGAATCGGTTAAAGACAGACCAAGCCGAAGCTATGAGTATGTGTTCATGTTTGTTAAAAGCAGAAAATATTATTTTAACAAACAAGAATTGATAGAACAAAAAGTCGAAGAGGATATGTGGACTATACCAGCAAGACCGAAAAGCGGGGGGGGGCTTGATACAGCACCATACCCGGATGCTTTAGTCGAGAGATGTCTAAAAATTGGCTGTAAGCCTAATGGTACCGTATTGGACCCATTTTTGGGTAGCGGAACAACTTGCAGGGTAGCGGCACAGATGGGGTATTCATCGATTGGTATAGATCTTAATCCTGAGTTTTGCGAATATTCTGCATTAAATATGGAGAACATTTGAACATGTATTTTAGCCAAGATGCCGTGCTACAGGCAATACATAACCTTAAAAAAGTTCATCCCTTTTTTGGGATAACTTTTTTAGTTTGTAAGATGAACAAACTACCTGTGGGAAGCAGCATAAAATTCCCTTTAGATGCTGAAAACAAAAATTTCTTAGAAAAAACACACAAAATTTCGCCTGAATCTGATTTCTATTATCAGCCATTTAAATCAATCAGTAATTGGCTTAAGAATGATTATGCTTCATCTGGCTTACAGTCAATAAATACTCGTTCCTTTATTGATGCATTTATTCATGAAAAAAACACTCAATATTGGGGGTGGGGAAATAATTATCTTACTTACCTTTCATCTCATCAATCCATAAAAAAGAATAAGATTCCATTACTCTCGTTATGCATATGGATATATAAATACAATAATTTTAATGAGAAAACCTCATATCAAGATATTAAAGCCCTTTTTGTTTCTGACTTTAACATTACAGATGAAGAATTAAGTTTATTATTTGAAGACCAAGATACTTCAATTGAAAATTTACTTTTAAACGAATGTATCACTTGGAATAAAATTAAAGGAAAACTGCCTTTGCCGCCAGATTCAGAACCAGAAAATGGTGGCACGCTATCACTTTTATCTATTGAAAACATAGGTCCCGCTAAAAACCTTTCTATAGAACCTAAGGTACGTTTGAATATTATAACAGGGGATAATGGTCTCGGTAAGTCATTTATTTTAGAGTCAGCCTGGTGGGCATTAACCAATACATGGACAGATCGAGAAGCTTATCCAGATCCTCGACTGCGTGGAGACAGGATAAGTTTAACTTATTCTATTAAAGGTAATGAGAACTTTAAAACAGAAAACACAGTAAATTATGACTGGGAAAACTTTTGCTGGCCAACGCAAAATGATCGTCCAACTATACCTGGTCTAATTGTATATGGTAAGGTTGACGGTTCTTTTGCCGTCTGGGACCCTGCAAGAAAATATTCATCACAACCCTCTAAAAACGATAAAGAAAAAGCTATATTTACAAGTTTCGAAATATGGAATGGTCAGAGTGGTATATTAGAAGGACTCATTAGGGATTGGATTACGTGGCAAAACGACAAAAATAGCCAACATTTCATACATTTCCAAAATGTATTGAAAAAACTATCCCCACCTGATTTGGGTATTTTAGTCCCTGGAAAACCTGTAAGAATACCTGATGACCCTAGAATCATACCTACACTCGTACACCCTTACGGTGAAATACCTATAACAAATGCGTCTGCTGGGGTAAGAAGGATTGTTGCATTAGCATACATGATCGTTTGGGCATGGAATGAGCATCAAGTTATTTCAAAAATGATGAATATCCCTCCCCAGAATAACATGGTTGTACTTGTAGATGAATTAGAAGCCCATTTGCATCCAAAATGGCAAAGAGCATTTTTACCTTCTTTAATCGAACTAAATAAAGTATTTTCGAACGAATTAAAAATACAATTTATTATAGCAACCCACTCACCTTTAGTAATGGCATCTTCAGAGGAAGTATTTAACGATGAAACAGATAGTCTTTTCCATTTACAACTTGACGAGTATGGTCTTATAACCTTAGAGGAGTTAGATTTTAT
Source organism: Serratia sp. OLAL2 (assembly GCF_002752475.1). Classification (NCBI taxonomy): domain Bacteria; kingdom Pseudomonadati; phylum Pseudomonadota; class Gammaproteobacteria; order Enterobacterales; family Yersiniaceae; genus Serratia; species Serratia sp. OLAL2. The sequence goes on from NZ_MSTL01000016.1 coordinate 350,400, forward strand.
AAAGTACGGAGACATCTCTTCATGGTTAATGTCGCCGATATTTGAACTTCGTCAAGCTCGTTCTCAAGAAGGAGAATCGGCTATAGAAGATGCAAAAAAATTACAAGAATCTTCAGATCCAAGTATTCGTTCAATTGAACAGATCACTTTAAGATTACGTAAGTATCTATCTGCTTCTGATCGGTTTTGGCCACGGTGGATGATGTTTGCTGAAAAGAATGGATTCGACATATGATACCTCTAAAATTAATGCCTGAACCAGAAGATTTTGATAAGAATGTCCGTCAAAAAGGTGCTGCTTTTCTTATAAGCAAACCTAATCCCTCTTCTAAAGACTTCTCAGGTAGGGATTTTTGGAAAAAAGCGGCCCATAGCTTACATTCTTCATATAAAGCCATTTGTGCTTATAGTTGTATATCATTACCAACAGCACCAGGTGCAGTTGATCATTTTTTACCAAAGAGTAAATATCCTAAACTTGCTTATGAATGGAGTAATTATAGATTATGTTTGGATAAAATTAATCAATACAAAGGTAGTGCAGACAATATTTGCGATCCTTTTACTATTAAACCAGGATGGTTTGTTTTAGATTTTCCAAGTTGTCTCGTTAAAGCTGGTGAAAACCTTGAGCCTGACATTAAAGCAAAAGTAGAAAATACAATAAAAGTTTTAAAACTTAATGCAGATGAAGGCTTGGTAGATAATAGATTAGGTATTATTATGGATTTGATAGACGGACATGTAGATATGCATTTTATTGAAAAAAGATATCCGTTTATTGCGTATGAAATAAAAAGACACGGGATTGAAGATAGTATAAAGAATATTTTCAAAAAAATCCAACTCTAAATTAAAGCGAGAAGATAATGAATGTATTCAGTCTAAAAAAAAGTAAAGGATATGCTTATCCATTAACAAAACCTAAGTATGATAAAGAAACAAATAAAGAGCATCCATATTTGCAAGAGATAAATGGCAAGACACAGGCATTTGCATTATGTCCAGCTTGTCATAATCCCGTTATTTTAGTGAATAGGATAGTCCCACAAACGAAAAGCAACACCCTCTATGCAAAACATTGTAAATATAATGTTACTGATTTAGCCAACTATGATCAAAATTCCTATGAGAATTGTTCTTTGGCGAATCCTACGAACTTTGATGAAAAAATCAAACGACCATTAAATCATGCAACAAATGATATAATAAAGGATGCAATAAGAAATCATTTTGCTTTGTTAATCTATCATCTCGAATTAGCAACTGGCATACTATTTAGTGAAAAAGTATTGAGACAAATGCTTAAGGATTTTGAATCATGCCAGGGTTATTATTATCATTCAATTAATCTATTCAACTTACCTGTTGCATTTTTATATGTTGTGAAATCTCAAGATTTATCTTCTTGCAAAATAAATCCCGACATTTATAACAAAATAAATATCAAATCAAAATTATTTACATTTCAAAGTAATTCTAACTTTGGAAAAACCAACTTTAGTATAATCCCCCAAAATAATTCACTTAATTCAAATATATCGTTCTATCTATATGACCATACATTATCAACAGAATACACTGAGGAATCAGTTACTTTGTGTATCATTGAAAAAACAAGTAATGGATCTTATGAAAAAACCTTATTTGAGAAAGTTATTAATTTTGATGGAGCATATTATGTTAACACTTTAAATAAACGAAACAAGTTCAATTCACTGGCAAGATCCATCATTACCTAAAACTAACCCATGATGTATAAAATTACTGATAGGCTGGCTAACTACCAGCCTTATTCGTTCTAGTGTAATAGGAGGAACATCATCTGAACTCATAGAATTAAGATAAAAACTTGAATTTGGCAAACTTGAAACAACATGCGGACTTATAGATAGAAAAGTGATAATTTCGCAAAATTCCTCTTCATTAACTTTTGCTTCAATAATTCCTAACTCTATTAGCCTATCATATTCAAACAAGGCTTTTAATATGGCATTATCCCAAAAATCGAAAGCTTCATGATAAACACCATTTTCATTTACACACATATTAAATTTCATACATCCTCCTCTATTTATAATTATTCATTTATATAAAACTTGGGGAATTTGTCAATAGTATAAATTAAGCAAGGGCTAACTCATCGAAGCGCCACGCTGCTTCTTCGAGTTCCCCTTGTTTTTTCCGCCCTTCGGTTGAAAAAAAATTAAAAGCAAAATCAAGACACTACATTGACATTATTCGCATCTATCATATAAATAAATTAAGCATAAGGAATATGCTTTTATTTAATTATATGAAAAGGGGTTCCTATGGTCGAAAGTAATACTTTTAATAAGATCGTTGTAAGTAAGCATTCCCGTAATGGAAGCGTTAGCGAAGCGAAGCTCTCACACAACCAGCTTCGTTCTCATTGCATCAGTGTCAGATTAAATGATGAAGAGCTAACGCTTCTCAATGAGAGACGTGGCCGTCATCGTAAAGGCGAGTGGCTTCGCTTATCTTTACTTAATAAACTTCCTGCTGTCGTTCCAGTCATCAATTTTGAAGCCTGGAAAACCCTTGGTGAGATTTCGCAGAAGCTAAACAAGCTCGTGGCTCATCTTGATAGCAAGAGCTATGAAAGCTCTCTGACGCAAACTGAACTCTTCGCCGTAAAGCGTCAGGTCTCAGAGCTTCGCTTGCATTTAATTACCGCTGACCTGTGGAGAGCTTCCCATGAAGGGAATGCAAAAAATCCGCAGGGGTAAGAGCTTCGCAGGGGTCGTGCTTTACGCATTAACACCAGCTTCTCATCATAAAAAAGATCCGATAGTAATTGGCGGGAACATGGATGGAAGCGATGTCGGAGAGTTGATTGCAGAATTCAATGCGACTAAAACGCTTCGCACGGATGTTGCTAAACCAGTCTGGCACAATTCGCTTCGCTTGCCCAAAAACGAATCGCTGACAGATGCTCAGTGGTCAGGGATTGCTGATGATTACATGTCCCGAATGGGCTTCTCTGAAACGCACCTCAGATGCTATGTCCTTCATGATGATGCGGCCGGCCAGCACATCCACATTATTGCCAGTCGTATAGATCTATCCAATAGAAGTCTTTACTTGGGCAAAAATGAAAACCTCATCAGCACCCGTATCATCCAACAGTTAGAAATAGATCACCATCTGACCAAAACCAAAGGGCCAGAATCGGTAGCATCACCATCCCCAGCTTCGCTATCCAGAAAATCCCCGCCCCAAAAACCGATAATCGCAATACCGAAGCCTAAAAAGCTATCGCGTAACGAAGCGATGATGGAGAAGTATAAAGGAGAGCTATCACCCAAATCGGTTGTTCAGGAAGCCCTGGAAGCATTACTTGTCGATAAACCATCCACCACTGATTTTGTAATGCAGCTTGCCGCCAACAATATCAAAGCGCTTCCGAATATTGCCTCAACAGGGAAAATGAATGGGTTTTCATTCGAATATCAGGGCATTGCTTTCAAAGCTTCGCAGTTAGGTAAAGGTTATTCCTGGTCTGCCTTACAAAACAGGCTAGATTACCAGCCGGAACGCGACAATGCTTTCCTGTTTGCATTGAAAATGCCCTCAGTCAGTAAGGCATCGGTTAGCGAAGCGCCTGATAGTGCCATAGCAACACATCCACATGAAATCACAACAACGGAAGCTAACAGCCCCATAGCAGCGCTTATCCATGATAACAGTGCTGGTCAGGACGAATACACTAACGCTTCAGTCAAACCGATTCACTTAGAAGCAGGTGCTGGTGCTCAAGAAGCGTTTGCAACCGAAGCGTTAAAAGTAGCGCCCAAGCGAAGCGATGCCGTGTCAGCGTTCAGGTGGTTGGAATACATCCCCTACCTAGATGTAATTTATCGTATGTTGAAAAACCTCAAAATCCCAACCCTCAAACGTCCTCGAAAACACAAAACCATCACTAGCGTGAGAATGATAGAGATAACATCATCATCCCCCAAAACTGCCATTGAAGCACCACATAAATCGTACAGAGCTTCGCTTTCAATGTAGGGCTGGCAAGCCTTTTTTGATAGGTATAGACCAATGAGTTGATCGTTTATACCGATCGATAATCTAGTGTTGATAGTTAATATCTATCATTAATCTTTAATCGATCGGTACAAGTGATTTGCCTTTCCTGTAAACCCAGTCAAAATGTGATTTCACACCAAAGAATATAACAAACTGATTTAACTAGCCTATTTACGTATTCAACTAACATGCAGGTTTTGAAATGGCAGATACCATCTCATCTGTAGTCCCTGATTTCTTCATACATCGAATATGAATTTAACATCTAACACAAAGGAACTTGTATGAGCATCTCCACCACGAAACGCCGCAATGAAGAAGTCAACGTTGGTCTTTCTGATCGTCGGAAAGCCGAGATTACAGCCCCAAAATTTGATCTGTTTGGTGAAACTTACACGTTTGTTAAGACTTTCTCTGGCACTGTCATTAATTCCAACCCAAGCAATAATCAGATCTGGGTAAAAACCGACGCTGGGGATGAGAAGCAGATTTCCGACTATGGTATCCCCTTCAGAAGTTCACACACTATTTATAAATACGAGCTTCGCCAATATAGTGAGGATGGTTCGTATAACGTGTATAAAGATGCACTTATCGTTAATAAGAACACGGGAGAACATGAAGTAAACTTAAACAGGCAAAAAGTTGTCATCCCCGCTTTTCTGACAATGCTATTCCATAATGCTTCTACAGCATCGTATTACAGAGCAATGCCTGTTTCGAAACTATTCTCTATTGTTTTCATTTTACTTTGTGCTGCTGCACTTATTTCATTTCTCACATTGCCTTGGGGCTTTAAAGATGGATATGTTTGGGATGAGCACAAGTATATGTGGCTCACATATTTCCTATCAAGGATCGGAAGCTTTGTTTGTATCAAATGGATTAAAAGAAGAAGCGCTAGATTTGATCATGAAATCACAAATCTTATCGATTTAGTAAAAAAATAAAAAATAATAAGCAACAAAGAGTTAGCCCGTAGATCCCTACTACGGGCTTTTAAAATAATCACAATCCATATTTTCTTTTCTTCTCTTTGATGGATAACGATCTTTTTAGGGTCGAAGCTTCATATTTCCTTTTCTCATTAGCATAGACTTTCTCTGTTCGGCTACCATTACTGACTATAAAGTTAATCAATGAAGAACATACATTTTTCATACGCTCTTTGTTGATCAAATCATCATCCAGTTTATTTATATGACTATAATATGAAAGTAGCAGAAAGGTTAAAACAACCTCCCTGTTGGAGAAGGTCATTTTTTCGATACCACTTTGGTATTTGATATAAAATCCTGCACAAAAAAGATATGATTGTTCTATAATTCGTTGCTCTGAGAAACCAGATTCAGCGAGTTTATCAACGAATCGATCAAGCAGAAGTAGATACCTTTCCATTAAGTTAATATTTGTTTTATCCATAATATGCATCCTTGCAATAGTGAAATTTTGTCGTCCTGACAAGAAAATAAATAACATAATATTTTACCATGTCAATAGCTAAAACCTATCAATTCTATTAAAGGTATTTTGCAGGTAACGGATGATTAAGTTCTTCAATCGTTATTTGTTTAAGATGAGCATTATAAAGCCATACTTTGAACTGCTCTAAATAGCGTTCATTTAATGCCTTCAAAGCTTCATTTTCTGCTTCAAGTCTTCTAATTCGTTGAGAAGCCACTTTTAAATTAGCAGGTTTTACAGTGTGTATTGCACCAGATTTGATAGTGGCTTTTTTCACACTGAAGCTTTCTGCAATCCTTACATGACTACTTAAGGATTGTCTTGATGGTCTTTTCCCAATAATCCTTACTAACCTGTCGCACAAGGCATCCCAAGTTAGTTTTTCATCTATAGACCATGTGTTAATAACATCTACAATCTTCTTCTCATGATAACCATTTATATGTTTAGCCATTTATTCTCCTTTTTTTATTCTCTTATGGAATTCATACCATCTATCAGCATTTATGTTCCCATCATTTTTATCATACAGTGTTCTTTTTAAGATTTTATCGTGAATGTTTGAAATCGTTTCGTTATCTAAATCAGAATTCTCAATCGGATAATGTTCACACGGCTTAAACGCATATGAGTGCTTGCAGTATCCATGTTTTGATACAAGTACCGCACCACTACTAAGTGAATCAAACTCGTTAAGATCCACCACTGGAATATCCTTTTTTCTGTGCTCATTAACACACACTGATAACTTTTGTTCTCTTATTGCTTTAGACATTTGAAGATGCGATCTGTGGTCATAAGAAACATTTTGAGAAATTAGCTTACGTCCAGACCAGCGAGCAATACTAAATTCATCCATACCATTTATTTGAGCAAATGTGTTGAGAAGATGCCTCAGTTGATGTGTTCTCAGCAAATATGGGCTACCATCTTCATTTATATAACCATGTCTTTTAAAGATATTAAAATGTCCTTTTATATAATCAGAATCAACAATGTCAGTTTTAAAAAAACTCATTGTAGGTCTGAATAACTTATCTGACATTTTCTTATTGTTTTGATTTAACTGTCTTTCAGTTAACAAGCAAAGCGCATTAGAATATTCAATTTTCTTCTCTCTATCATACCAAGGGAAATCTTGAGGTATATTCTCTTTAAGGGTTCCCATCGTTGAATTAGAGTGATTTTTTTGAATTTCAGCAGCCAATAACCTCGCTTGACTTGATAATTCTTTTAATCTGCTAATTGCCTGTTTAGCTACAGGTATCATTAGAGTTGGAATCCATTTTATATTACCTTCATACCCTTTTGCTGAAAAAAATCTCAAACCGTATCTTTGAATGCCCTTTCCATCACATTCTGTAATTTCACAATCCGCTGGCAAAGCTAAAATTTCTGATATCCTACTCGGTGCGCACATAAGTAAAGCAAGCACAGATGTAGTAAATATATCTCTTGAAGATAATTGTTCATCCCGCTTTGAAAAAATCTCAGCAATCGCAATAACTGATTTGATATCAGGCAATCTAGGATGGCCTTCAAGTGAAGAATCATAACCAGTCCAAGACTGAGTAATCCTATACCTAATTGGATTTACCCAAAATAAATAAGATGAGTTAGTCATCCTATTATCACTTAAAAAAGAACTCAATTTCTCAAGTTCTCTTCCAATAGCAAATGCGTGTGCTTTAGAATACTTTTCAGAGACAATTCTTATGCATTCATCAAAAACTGAATTGTTGCAATAACTTACATTAGCTTCCATATTGATTTTCAGTAAAACGAATTCTACAATCTTCAACATTGATAATGTTGAGTGTTTCGTCTTAGATCTATTGAATGAATGCACATGCAACATATATGCTTTAGCAAAATTAATAAAACTATCATCTAAGCATTCCTTGCTGCTGAGGTTGTTTTTTAAGTTAAACTTAGTAAATCTATATAAACCTTTCCATTTATTGCTTTCCCAAGAAATTGTTAAATTATTATTAGAAATGGTATCCTTACAAAACTCGATGAACTTAATAACATTATAGTGTGGGTTGTTTTTATTACTTGGTTCAAAAATAAATATATTGTTCATTATGTTCTCCAGGGGTTGAATTTTTTACAAGATAAACATTTAAATTCCTCTTTCGTATCTTCTAATAATAAAAATGAATCTAAAACATACTTGATAAAAAAGTTCTTGTTTTCTTCAATCTCTACGCCCATAAGTATATGGGATAAGGGTTTAAAAAATGCACTTAGTTTCTTATCAATATCATAAACACTGTCAGGATTATTTTTTATATAAATCATAGAAGAGTTTGCTGATTTATGATCTAACGCTTTAGCAATCACCTCAATTGAGGCTCCTTCATTAGCCAGTCGACTCCCTAATGTATATCTGAATCTTCTGGCATTAAGCTCTATATAGCTGTTAGTCCTTTCTGATCTAACATCGAATTTTGAAGGAAAGCGTTTTAATAGCTTTGACATGACTGAATTTTTCATATGGAAAAAATCTGTTGTTAAATCAGATAGAAAATCCTCAATTCTTTTTATTTCCGTAATCTTGTCTAAATCCATGAAGATTGGCAATTCGCCTCTATAGTTATTAATCCCAACACTAAATTTATCTTCTACAAACACCTGATTTTCATTAATTAGCATTGATAAGCTGTCATATAAGAACTTTTCTATCATTACCATGTTAAATTCATTTCTGAATGATTTCCTTTGTTTTACTTTTGGTACATTTAAAAAATACCCTTTCTCATTTTTAATGAGATCCTTAGCTTTTAGAGAGATTAACTGTAATGGCCTTCTTCCTGTTATTGCCAACAGAAGAATATAACAATATAAGAAGCGTTGAATTTTCTTCTGAAGATAAAATTTGCTAACAGAGTTAAGGATATAATTTAGTTCCGTTTCAGTTAAAGGTCCTTTATTTGGATCTCGTCTTTTAACTGCCTCTCCTGTTTGGTTTGGAATGATTTTTATTTTCTCCAACATTCTAAGGGCAGTCGCTTCTACTCCAGGGTAATTGAGTTTTTTCCATTTAGTGATGAAGGCCTTAACTATGTTTAGCTTATAGTTTCTCGCTGAACCTAAATAAACATTCAATTGGTATATGGCTTTGTCATCAATAGTATCGATAGTCATCGCACCAAACCACTTATAAAATAGATTGTTAATGCTTTGAATATAGAAAGAACTATATTCAGACGCATAGTAAGCCAATGTTTTTAAGTAGCTAAGTTTCATTTTTGTAGGCATTCTATCTACAACTTTATGAGGGTATACGCAGTTTTCTTTATCCAGTTGCCATTTCTTATCTGACAGTTTGAAACTATACCTATTCATCTTAGCAAAAAAGATTTGCTCACTTTCAATACATTTGTTTTCCATACTAAACTCCACTAATTATTTTACTTACCGATTTATAGATCTTTAGGACGACATTCTTCTCTTGTTGCGATATATATTTATAGTTGTATCTATCACACATTATTGACTCCTTTGACCAACCCATTAGATAATTCCTTAAATCTTTCCTTCTACTATATTCTAATTCAGCACCTTCTATTCCTTTAGAATACATATAATTCCAAGAGTGCCTTAACCTATGGCCTGAAAGATTATATAGCTCTGGACTTGCTCGTTTCAGTGTTGATATCACCTTCTCATAAGCTGAAATGCTTAAGGGTTCTCCTGCGTTTTTTCCGGTGCAATGAGCCACCAATAAGAAATTATGCTTTTTCCTTTTTGTCATTTTTTCTCTGCTATTGCTTATGTAATCAAAAATTTCACAGGCTAACTCATCAGATAACGGAATAACCCTTTCTCCAGTCTTTACTAATGGTTGATAAGATCTTCCATCTTCTTTTGAATCATGTCTTCTGACTACACTCAAAGTGTTGTCTCTGAGATCAAAATCATCTATTTTAAGATTGAGCAACTCTCCAGCCCTTAAACCTAAATTTAAGAGCAAGGTAAATATTAGTCTGTTCCTGACCTGTACTTCCTTATGGAAAGGGTTTTCAATCCCGCCAATTTCCAATAGACGGAAAAGCACTTTGATCTCTTCTTCATTTAACGATTTTTCAGATATTTCATTCATATTCAATGAACTGTTTCTTGGAATATGTGCTCTGATACTTTCAATAAATACGTCTACTTCATACTTTGCATGAATCCCCTTTGACGAATGAACTAATCCACATAACCACTTAAGGTAGCGTGAAAAAACGTGTATTCTATAACTAAAGGTTCTCTTCGCAATAAACCTATTACTTGCTGATTTTATATTTATAATTTTTTGTCTGTCGAATCTTTGTTTCGCATATCTTACCAGATCATCTATTTCTGCAACGCTGAGATACTTTTTAAGCTCAATTCTATCAACTATATTAATTTTCCTACTATCTAAGAAATTACTAAAAATCAGTAAGTTAGTTGCAACTATTTCCATAGTTGAGGCGGTTGCGCCTCTATTTCTTATGTCTGTAGTAAGAAATAGATTTTGATAGTAAGCTGGTAGATTACTATTTTTATCAAGGATCAGGCATCCTCGCTCCCCATTACTCATGATGAATTTCTTTACTTTATATCCCATTTTGACCTCATTCTTTACAAATTAATATCACTCTCACTTATTAAATATATTCCAATTCAAAATAATTCAAATTTTTTACAATGACTTTAGTTTATTTGATATATATATTAACGGCTTGGAAAAATTTATTTGACGTCAAATAAACAGGTACGGCTAGTAAGTAGTATCCATACCCGATATTAAGAAAACTATCTCTAAGTCTTATAGCAAAAGCTCAGCCAGAAAAAAGGTAAAGAATTACGTCAAATATATTCATTTTTTCAGATGCAAATTTTACAAAGCCTCTTTTTTTTACCCACTACGTAAACTCATAAGATCTGTAAATTTCTTTTTTTTAATACATTATCAATAGTTAAAAAGCGATGAAGAAGCATTTCTGTTAAGCGACATGCTTTCTTGAATTTTCGATAATTAATTGAATCCATTCATCGATTTCGCTTTCGACAAAAGCGGTAGCACGAACACCGATCTTTACTGGCTGTGGGAACCGATTTTGGCTGATAAGACGATAGATCCACGCTTTACCAAATCCAGTTTTCCTCATGACTTCTGGTAAACGGATGAGACGAGCTTGATTTTCCATATGTATGTCCTCTGTTGTTTCTACAGGGATACAGTACAAATGAATTTCGAATGGATGAAGCGAGATTGCGAACACCAGAGCCATCCCTAGTTCGAAACTATGAGACTCTGGAGATTCATATCACTCAGAATCTGAGAGTTTCATAACATCCGAAACCCTCACATCAAAAGGCTACAGGTAGAAAACAGTTCTTTCATTCACCTAAATTTTTACAAGATCGAAAGCCTTTACTCACTAGATTTGAGCTTAGAGAAGATAACTATCTGCTCAATTGCGTATTAAGGTAGCCTCTAATTATGTATTTTTCATCAATAAGCAGTTAACTTGAAAAATTTATTTTTATAATAAAAACCTTCTAAATTCTATTGCATAATAGCTTTTACATGTTATTTTATTATAACAATAATTCTTAAGGACCCCAAAATGATTAATATTAAAGAGAACATTGACCACATTAGAGTGTATTATTATAGTAATGAGCATCTTTTCAAAAGCGAATTAATCAAAATTGGTAGTTATGAATTCTATGATAAATACCTATGTAATCTAACACCAAGAGAATATCTTGATTTCTTACAATTCCTAATTGATGATATAAGTGAGCGAAAAACGATAATACCAGATGAAACAACCTCTTTAATTAGTTATATGCTCGGCAAAGAAATTTTAACAAAACAGGAAGATAATTCATTTGCTATATCTGAAAATATATTCACAGAAAACTATCAAGATCTGACAAAAAAATTCATTACATTAAATAACATACACACTGCTAAAAGAGAAAAAAATATAATCGAATCCAAAATTCATAACAGAAAAGTTCTAAACAAAATTAAAAAGAGGCTATAGATTAGCCTCTTTATTGTCAGATTTTTCCTGACATTATATCAATTATGTGCTATATATATTGTCTAATCTGGCATTCTTCATTTCTTCCCAAAATGGGAAACGTTCTGCTTCTATATTATAGCACAATCATATTTTGGGAAAATTGTCATATTTCGCATAATCGTTACCGCATTTTAAATAATAATAAATCTCTATTTTCAGAAAACTCTTCCTTAAAATATATTTATCAACCATTGCAATATAATCAATCAGTATCTGACAGTTTCATAACATCCGAAACCCTCATTTCTTTAACATGCTGATTTTTATTAATAAAAAAGTTAAATTGTCTTAAAAAATCAATTTCTACAGTTTTCATTGCGAAAGGCCGATCAGCATCTCTTATATGATATCCTTGGCGAATCGCCTTATCATCATCTTCATCCGTGTATAGTAATCGAGATAGTCTGTCGTCAGACAGAAGTACTTTTTTTCGTTCTGACCATGCGAGCAAATCAAGCATAGGGATAATTCGATAGCTAATTAATTTTTTTATTGCCCCATAACCAAATCTGACTGCATCAAGTGGTGCAGGTTTAACGCCTTTTACTTTTCGCCATTGTGGTAATGATACTCGCAGGGCCTCAGCTATCTCATCATCGCTTCCACCCGCAAGATCGATTTCTAACATAATCGTAGTAGGAAACTGTTCAGGGATTTGTTCGGAAATATATTCATTTTCAATAGTGGAATCTATTTTATATTGCTCTGTATTTGCTCTTATGAATAAAGCCTTTCTCATACAAGCAAAACTGATATTTGCTATTCGATCAACTGTAGTAATAAAAAAGTATGGGGGTTGATATAATTTATTTTCGGCATCCATATATTTTAAGTGCTTCTCTTTGATAAGAAAAGGATCACCATCCAATATCTGCATATAATTTTTCAATACTGTTTTCTGCATTCCTTCTTCTATTACTGGTTTGAAAAAATAGGTTCTCGACCATATTTCATGGTAAAGCATATTAATAGAAATGTTTTTAAACTCTCGATATTTGTCCAAATCAAACCACGTTTTAACTGCTTTGGTGTCTTCTGATGTCCAACTATTCATTTTTACCCAAGATTTCATTAATGCCACTCCGTTGTAAAAAGTTTTACTTCGTAATAGCACATAAATCGCAAATAAAAAAATGGCGTCTCAATTGGTTATTGAATACGCCATTTTACTTATAAAAATCAGTTAGTTATTAAAATCGAAAGGTGCAATTCTTCTCTTAGTTGTTTCATCAAGATAATCAGCCCACCACTGCAACATCAACCTACGCTCGTCCAAATGCTCAGCTTTATGAATGTATGCGGCACGAACGGAGTTCCGCTCCTGATGGCTCATCTGCCTCTCAACAGCATCTCTCGACCACTTTCCTGACTCGATCAAAGCACTACAAGCCATCGCTCTAAAACCATGCCCACATACCTCAACGGTTGTGTCATAACCCATCGACCTGAGCGCCTTGTTCACTGTGTTTTCGCTCATAGGTTTTCTGAAATCATGATCGCCAATGAATACAAGGTCGCATTCACCGCTGATTTCTCTGATTGCTTTTAGAAGTTCTAAGGCCTGACGACTTAACGGCACGAGGTGTGGGGTCTTCATTTTTGAGCCTCGATGGGAATGTTTGACTCCTGGCAATGGCTCGCGTTCTCCAGGGATAGTCCACATCGCATTTTCAAAGTCGATCTCCGACCATCTTGCGAATCGGAGTTCACTGGAACGGATAAAAATGAGCAATGTCAGCTTTACGGCTAACTTCGTGAGTTTCCTACCTTTGAAGTTGTCAATTCGTTCTAAGAGTTCTGAAAATCGTTCGAATGGCAAAGCTGGCCTGTGGATTCTTTTGGCTACAGCAATAGCTCCTGCCATCTCCTGAGCAGGGTTGTAATCTATCAGCCCGTTCTGGACAGCATATCGCATTACTGCCGTCGTTCTTTGCTGTAGTCGGGAAGCAACTTCCAGTCGCCCGGAAGCTTCAACAGCCTTGATAGGGGCAAGAAGATCTCTGGTATTAAGCTCGGATATTTTTCTTTTACCAATAGTAGTAAAGAGACCATCTTCCATGCTTTTTAGAACTCTCTCGCTGTGGGAATCAGACCATTTCCTTTTACAGGCAGTATGCCAGTCCCTTGCGACAGCCTCGAATGTCAAGGCTTCACTTTGCTCAATCTTATCTGCTTTTTTCTTCTCAGAAGGATCGATACCATCAGATACCAACTTTTTGGCTTCATCTCGCTTCCTGCGGGCTTCACCAAGAGAGACCACTGGATAAACACCCAATGCTAAAACTTTCTGTTTGCCCCCGAAACGGTATTGGAGTCGCCAGTATTTTGAACCATTGGGGTTGATCAGCAGGTGCATACCCTGCCCATCTGTGAGTTTGAAAGGTTTGTCGGAGGGCTTGGTAGTCCTAACTTTGATATCAGTAAGTGCCATCAGTTGATACCTCCGCTGTTGGTATCAAAATCAATCGAACCGAAGATACCACCAGTTATACCATCATTCGTTGGTATATGTGGATAGAAGTAAGTAGACGTGGACAGACTAAGAAAAGCCAAAACTCTGCTTAACTTATTGTTTTTATGGACTAAAGTAGACGTTAGTAGACTTGAAAAAAACTTTGTATGGTGCCGAAGGCCGGACTCGAACCGGCACGTATCTCTACGGTTGATTTTGAATCAACTGCGTCTACCGATTTCGCCACTTCGGCACTGAAGTAGTATGCGGAAAACGGGTGCATTATACCTTCCCGCGATCGGTGCGCAAGAGTTATCAGGCATTCAATGAGTTAAATGTTGAAAAAAGCGTCACAATCCCCGTTTACCCTCTTATTGCGGCGTTTACCGCATCTTCCTCCCGCTCTTTCACGCCCCTCACTCCAAAACCGCAGATCCGATCACAATTTCACCAAATGCTGATTTTAAAGCCATATGAAAGAGAATAAGGTGAATAAATAAAATCAAATGAAAATAAAAGAAGGATAAACGCAATGAATGAAACAACCAGAAGCATGGCCAGATTGATCGATCTGAGCGCAGTGCAGGCCACCAATACCGAGGAAGACGTGCGTCACTGCGCCGCGCTGGCCTGCCGCTATCGCATCATCTCGGTGCACGTACTGCCCTGCTGGACGCGTTTCCTCAGCACCCTGCTGCCGGAGCGCGGTCAGGCGGGCGTGATGATTGGCGGGCCAGTCGGCTTTCCCGGCGGCGGGCAGACTACCGACCTCAAGGTGCAGGAGGTACGCCAGCTGATCGCCGAGGGCGCGCGCGAGGTCGATATGGTGGTGAACATCGGCAAGGTGCTATCGGGGGATTACGACTATGTGCGCGAAGATCTGCGCCGGGTAGTCGAGGCCGCCGCGCCGGTGCCGGCCAAAGTCATTCTGGAGACGCACTATCTGAACGAGCAGCAGATCCGTCGGGTGTGCGACATCGCCGTCGAGGTCGGCATGGCTTGGGTGAAAACCTCCACCGGCTGGGCACCGACCGGCGCTACGGTAGAGAAAGTAGCGATCATCGCCGATCAGTTGCGTGGCCGCATCCAGATCAAAGGGGCCGGCGGCATTCGCGATCTGGACACGGTGCGCGCGTTGTATCGGCTGGGCGTACGCCGCTTTGGCATGAGCGCGGCGGCTACCCAGCGCGTGCTGGAGCAGCTCGAACAGGATCCAGGCCTGTTCCCAGAGCTGAACGATAACTAATCTTGCGCGATCCCAGCGCACGCTTCTGCGGGTGGCCCGCACCATCCGCCACGGGAGTGATAACAATGAAAGATTTACTTCTTACCCTTGATATCGGCACCGGCAGCACCCGCGCCGGGCTGGTCACCAACACCGGGGAAATCCTTGGCTTCGCCCAGCGTGAGTACGAACAGATCACGCAGCAGGCCGGTTGGTCGGAACAACCGCCTTCACTGTGGTGGCAGAGTGTCTGCCAGTGTACGCAGGAGCTGTACGCGCGCTACGCCGAATACTGGCCGCGTATCGCCGCCGTCGGCGCCTGCGGGCAAATGCACGGCACGGTCTTGCTCGATGCCGACGGCGAGCTGGTCGTCGATCGCGCCATGCTGTGGAACGACAAACGCGCGCAGCCGCAGGTGGCGCGCTTTAGCCACCAACAGCCGCCGCAGCCCTGGCTCGAACTGTTGAACAATCCCCCCACCGCCGCCTGGCCGGCGTTCAAGCTGGCCTGGCTGCGTGAGCATCACCCATCGCAGTGGGAGCGCATCGCCACGGTGTTGATGCCTAAGGATTACGTCAATTTCCGGCTCTGCGGCGTACGCGCCACCGACTACAGTGAAGCCTCCTGCTATTACCTGATGGACAGCGCCACGCTGCAGTGGTCGCCAGAGGCGCTACGGCAGTTCGGGCTGCGCGCCGATCAGCTGCCCGCCATCCACCTCTCCAGCGAGGTGATTGGCCACATTACGCCCGCAGCGGCAAGCGTTACCGGTCTGCCGCCGGGCGTGCCGGTAGTAGCGGGCACGGCGGATATGGCCGCTACCCTGCTCGGTTCCGGCGTCTATCAGGCTGGCATCGCCTCCGACAGCACCGGCACCTCCACGCTGCTCACCGTGGTCTCGGAACACCCGCTGCTCTCTGCCAGCGTCAACAACCTGCACCTGGCCAACTCGGCCTGGGGCGGCTTTACCCTGCTCGATGCCGGTGGCGACGCCATGCGCTGGGCGCGTTCGGCGCTAAGCGCCGGCCAACTCAGCCACCAACAGATGCTCGATATGGCGGCCGAGGTGCCGCCGGGTGCCGAGGGGCTGCTGTTCCTGCCCTACCTGACCGGCGAGCGGCTGGCGGAACACACCAACTCGCGCGCGCAGTTCTTCGGCCTGCAGCGCAAGCATGGGCAGCCGCATCTCTACCGCGCGGTGCTGGAAGGCGTAGCGCTGGCCTCCCTGCGTAATCTGCAGCAGCTCAGGCGCCACGCACAGGAGCCGGAGGCAATGATCGCCTCCGGCGGTGGCGCACGTAGCCCACTGTGGCTGCAGATCAAGGCCTCGGTCTACAACCTGCCGCTGCTGCAAACGCGCAATCAGGAGAACGGCACTACCGGCTGCGCGATAGTCGCCGGGGTCGGCGTCGGGCTGTTCAGCAGTTTCGCCCAAGGGGTGAGCCGCACCGTCAGCATCGAGCGCGAATTTACCCCCGATCTGCGCCAACACGAGCACTACCTGCGCTGCTTCGAGCTGTTCGAACAGCTCTACCGCCAGGCGCAACCCCTCTACGAGCAGCTTGACGTTATTAGCTCGTTCTCTTTTTCTCCGGATGAAGGAACACCGCAATGAGCGACTCTCTGATTAACAAAGGCGACGTGGCACAACACGCCGCGGCCGAAAGCATCGACCGCAGCGCCTATCTGCCCGCCACGCCCTGGCTGCAGCTGATGCTGGTCTGCTGCCTGTTCGCCCTGTGGGGCATGGCCGGCAACCTGAACGATATTCTGATCGCCCAGTTCAAAAAAGGCTTCGATCTGTCGGATACCCAAACCGCACTGGTGCAGTCGATCTTCTTCCTCGGCTACTTCGTGATGGCGCTGCCCGCCGCAGCGGTGATCAAACGCTACTCGTACAAGGTGGCGATCGTGATCGGCCTGTGCCTGTACGCGCTCGGCTGTTTCCTGTTTATCCCGGCAGCGCAGATCATGACCTACGGCGCCTTCCTGGCCTGCCTGGGGGTGATCGCCACCGGGCTGTCGTTCCTGGAAACCTCCGCCAATACTTACTCCAGCCTGCTGGGGCCGCTGGAAACCTCCACCCAGCGCATCAACTTCTCGCAGATCTTCAACTCGCTGGGGATCATTTTTGGCGTATTGATCGGCCAGCAGCTGGTGTTCGGCAAAAACGATCCCAGCCACGCCGAGCTGCTGCAGATGCCACCGGCGGCGGCCGAAGCGGCACGCACCCAGATGGTGTCACAGGTGGTCACACCTTATCTGATCATCGGCAGCGCGCTGATCGTGCTGGCGCTGATCTTCGTGGCGGTGAAATTCCCCGCCTGCAAAACCCAGCGCTCGCACCAGGGAGCGGGCAAGCCGCTGATGCAATCGCTGAAGATCCTGCTGGCGCTGCCGCGCTTCCGGTTGGGGGTGCTGTCGCAGTTCCTGTATGTCGGCGCGCAGGTAGGGCTGTGGAGTTTCACCATTCGTTTTGTGCAGATGATTGAACAGGGGGCAACCGAGCATTCAGCCACCTACTGGCTGCTGGCCACGCTGGTCTGTTACTCGGCCGGCAAGGTGGTCACCACCGCGCTGATGAAAAAGTTCAGCCCGGCGCGGCTGCTCGGCGTGTTTTGTTCGGTATGCGTGCTGCTGTTGCTGCTGGCCGTCAACATCCAAAGCCTGCTGGCGGTGGTGGCGATCATGGGCGTCAACTTTTGCATGGCGCTGTGCTGGCCAACCAACTTTGGCCTGACGATCAAAGGGCTGGGCGAAGAAACTCAGGTAGCCGGTTCGATCGTAGTGATGTCGATCATCGGCGGTGCGGTGGTGCCGTTAATCATGGGCATCATCTCCGATCTCAACGGCGGCGATATGCAGATCGCCTTCGCGGTGCCGCTGATCTGCTTCGCCTACGTCGCCTTCTATGGCTTCTACTGCGCGCGCAAGGGGATTTGATATGGCACACCGAATTAACGGGCTGATGCACGTCGGTTTGCGCTGCGCCGATATCGAACGAGCCGCCGGCTTCTATCGTTCACTCGGTTTCGAACCCCGGCAAACGCTGGCGCTCAGCGGCCCCGTCACCGTACAGTTTTTGCAGTTGGGTGAGTTAACGCTGGAGTTATACCAGCTACCCGCCGAAGGGCTGACTCGCCCCGCCAGCGCCTATGGTATCGACCACATCGCTTTGCGGGTCACCGATCTGGCGGCCACGCAACGCTGGCTGGCGGATCTGGGCTATCCGGTGATTGAAGGGCCGACGCTGCAGCCCAGCGGCGCCAACGGCGTGCGCTATCTGATGATCGCCGGGCCGGACGGTGAGCGGGTGGAGTTCAGCCAACCGTTGTAATGTTTCTTCCCACATAGCACAAGGCCCGATGGCTGTTATAAGCCATCGGGCCTCATTCGCTTTTTTGTCAGCTCACGCGTCTTTATAACCTTGGCTCGCCGCTTGTCGGGTTATGCTTGTTACTCCCCCGATCTATGTAAACGATGCCAAATAATCCCGAACCGGGATAACAATGCTGAAAATAATTGCATCACAATAATTCAGCCAATAAAAAATATGTTTGCACAACATTTCGACAACACTATTTTTTCATCTACGGCAGTCATAACTGGAATAAGTCAATGGGAACGGGGTTGTCAGGGGAGAGATGTTATTTCTTGATATGGGATTTTATCTAGAACCAACAGAAAATAGCGTGCATACGTAACAAAACAGCAACCCAAAGCTAAAAACCAGCAGAGAACACTTGCCTCTGCTGAGTTGATAGCTTTAAGATGGTGTAAGAAAATTTTCCCTGGTGTTGGCCGATCTTGGCAGCCTGACCCTACGAGGTCAGGTTTTTTTTATGTTTTTTTCATCAAAAATTGACTAGAAAAGTGTATCGCCTTAGGGAGTTAGAAGCTAGTTAGACTAAAGTATAGTACCCTACTAGACCTTCATAAGTTCAGTTGGGTTATTATTTCACATAGCGGAAATCGGGTGCTAGCACTATTTTTCGCTCTGTATCTCAGCCGCCACGGCGTTCTATCAAGACCACCACACATTGCTCATTTCACCCAGCAGCCCAACATACCCGCAGAACCATCACGAAATAGCACCGTTCCTGTCATTACAATAATGTGATCTCTATCAGATATTTTTTAAGAGCGGACTTGGTCACGCAGGAGTACAGGTCCGAGGACAACTGTAAAAATCACACTGGCCGCCATTTTCACGCTTATTCCTCTGCGGGACGACGAAGTCATGCCTTATAGGCAAATCTTCAGTAGGAAAATATCACCAATTCACTATTAAAATAATTAAGACACCATTCATTATAAAATCACCAGTTAATATTTCGCCATGGCAGACAAGGCCGGGCAGCCCATGATAGCAATTCTGGAATCCTCTCCTGTCTTTAATCGGCCAGGCCGTTCAATTTCGCCGGCCTGCTGTGTTCACTGTGCCATTGCCCTGAAACTGCCTCGCGGCACGGCATAATAAGGTTAGCGCCGATCGCTTAAAAAGCCTTATCATTCTCACGCACCGGCATGCTCGTAGTGAAACTTCGCTGATGTTACTGGATAAAGTTATTTCTCTTAATTTATTCAAAGGTAACATTATGTTTAATATTTACAGCACCAACTACGCATCAATGAGCACCGAAAAATCAGCAGAACTTTATGTTTTAAGGAAAAATGTCTTTAAAGACAGGCTGCAATGGGCCGTGAACTGTTCAGACGGCAAGGAGCTGGATGAGTTTGATAATGATAAGACAAACTATATATTTGGCGTAAAGGACAACATGATAGTTTGTGGTACCAGGATGATTGATATGAAACACAAGAATATGCTGAACAGCGCATTTTCCTCTTTCTTTCATGACATCGTCATTCCAGAAGGGAATTTCATCGAATCCACACGCTTTTTCGTCGATAAAGAAAGAACCCAGTCACTGCTGGGTCGCCGGTTCCCTGTGACTCTGGCGCTGTTCTTATCGCTGATCAACTATGCGCGGCAACACGGCTATGACGGCATACTGGCCGTCTCCAGCCATCCGATGTTGCATATCATCAAAAGCTCCGGCTGGAACGTCACGCTGCTGAAGACAGGCATATCGGAAAAGAACGAGCCCGTTCATTTGCTGTTGGGCCACGTTGATCGTCAGAGCCAGGAGGCATTAAAAAACAAAATATTCAAAAAGTTGAATACGCAAGACGAGCACATGCTAAACGCCTGGCCGTTGAGCGACGAACCTGCATTCTAATCACCCCACCGGTTTAATCAGCTGAAGTTCCATCCCTAAACGGATAGCATGCCGGGCATTCGCCACCCCCAGCTTTTTGACAATGTTCCCCATATGAAACTTGATGGTGCAGGTTTTGATCCCCAGGATCATACCCATTTCCTGGTAGGTTTTCCCTACGCTGGCCCAATAGAGGATCTCGTTTTCTCTCTCGGTAAAACGGGCGTTTTTTTCTTGGCGCGCGGTGTTTTTTTCGGACAGTGAAGTCAGCGTCAAATACATCTCATGGGTCGATGCCAACAGCAATGAAATATCGCCTTTATGCTGATTCAGCATCTGCATGGTTTCCGCCTTGCGCTCGGCAGCGAGGGTAAAGGAAAGGGTCACCAGATTATTATTAAAATCATGCAACACGAAGGTATAGCCGTCGGCTACGCCGAATTCGCGTGCTTGCTCGAACAACTCAGAAAAGCGGAAGCCGGCACCGGCCATCAGATTTTCATCCCAGGCAAAAGGCGTCAGGCGATTGAGCGCCGTAATGACTACCGGATCGGTATATTGTAGCCCTTGCTCTTTATATTGCTTTACCCATTCACCGGGATAATTGGTAACGCCAAAGATACATGACATATCTTTCTTGGATAACACCACGTAGGCCCAGATAAGCTCGCCGAAATCGCCTAATGCCGCTTCCAGATGCTTGCTGATAATGTGACTGATATTCTCTTCATATTCCATTAACTGCCTGCCCCGCTACCCAATACGCTGCTGGGTAGACTATACCAAAAAGGATCGACGCGCCGTAACCTTCACATCTCGCACGGATAATGCCCGGTGGAATATTGCCCTCGGTGGCCGGCAAGCGCTTTGCCTGCCGCCGATACGCGGGGTATATTAGCCGCACGTCCATTGTGCCTGTCAGGAGTGAATGAGTGAGCATGTTCGCAGAAGAGCGCCAGGAAAAACTCCTCGCCATTCTCAAAGAGAAGCGCAAGCTCTCCGTGGGGGAAATGAGCTCGCGCTTTAACGTCTCCGGCGCCACCATCCGCACCGATCTGCGCATTCTGGAAGACGCCGGTATGCTGACACGCACCCACGGCGGCGCCATTCTGCGCACCCGCGCCAGCTTCGAGGTCGGCTCTGATCAGCGTGAAGAGGTGAACCTCAGCGCCAAGGAGCAAATCGGTCAATTGGCCGCCGGCCTGGTGGAAGACGGCGACATCATCGTATTGGATACCGGCACCACCACCCTGCAGATCGCCCGCCATCTGCGCCAGCGCCGCAATCTGACCGTGGTCACCAACGATTTCATGATCGCCAAGAGTCTGGAAGACGTCGAATCGATCCAGATCATCCTGCTGGGTGGCATCGTCAAAAAGGGTTATCACTGCGCGGTCGCCATCAACGGCCGTTCGCTGCTGGATACGCTGAACATCGACAAGGCGTTTATGGGTGCCAACGCATTGTCGCTGAAACAAGGCGCCTGTGTGGCCGACATCATGCTGGCCGAAACCAAGCGCGCGATGGTTGAGCATGCCAATCAAGTGATCGTAGTGTGCGATCACTCCAAGCTGAGCAACACCTCGCTGGCGCAGTTCGCCTCCCCTGCCCAGATCGACACCCTGGTGCTGGATCGCCTGCCGGAAGACGCGCAGGCCTATCAGGATGCTGGCATCGCGCTGCTGAGCGTCAGCTAATCCCCCCAACAAAAAAGGCGTGGCCCCGCGGCCACGCCTTTCTTCACCACCACTCGCCCCGCTACTTGCGTTTGAGCAGCATATACACGCTGATCAGCAGGAACAGCATGCTCGGCAGCAGCGCGCCCAGCACCGGCGGCATGCTGTAGACCATGCTCAGCGGGCCGAAGATCTGATCCAACACGTAGAACAGGAAGCCGAAGCTGATGCCGGTCACCACGCGGATACCCATCGGCACGCTGCGCAGCGGGCCGAAGATGAACGACAGCGCCATCAGCATCATCACCGCCACCGACAGCGGCGAGAAGATTTTGCTCCACATATTGAGCTGGTAACGGTTGGATTCCTGGCCGCTCTGCTTCAGGTACTTCACGTAGTTGTGCAGCCCACTGATGGAGAGCGAATCCGGATCCAGCGCCACCACGCCCAGCTTGTCCGGGGTCAGATTGGTTTTCCATTCGCCGGTCAGCGTCTGGGTGCCGGTCACCTGTTTCGGGTTGGTCAGATCCGAGGTGTCCACCTGCGAAAGCTGCCACAGGCCGTTCTCGAAGCTGGCGGTGGCGGCATAACGCACCGTCTCCAGGCGACGCTGATCGTTGAAGTGGTAGATGTTCACGCCGGAGAGTTCTTTGTCGCCGGAGACGCGCTCGATGTAGATGAAGTCGTTGCCGTCCTTCGCCCACAGCCCGCTCTTGGTGGAGAGCAGCGAGCCGCCGTACATCTGCTGGGCGCGGTAGTTGCGCGCCATCTGCTCGCCCTGCGGCGCTACCCACTCGCCGATCGCCATGGTCAGCAGCACCAGCGGAATGGCGGTTTTCATCACCGAGCCGGCGATCTGCAGGCGGGTAAAGCCGGAAGCCTGCATCACCACCAGTTCGCTGCGCGTCGCCAGTTGGCCCAGGCCGAGCAGCGCGCCAAGCAGCGCCGCCATCGGGAAAAAGATCTCGATGTCTTTCGGCACGCTCAGCAGGGTGTACATGCCGGCGCTCAGCGCGGTGTACTCGCCCTGGCCGACCTTGCGCAGCTGATCGACGAACTTGATGATGCCGGACAGCGACACCAGCATGAACAGCGTCATGATGATGGTGTTGAAAATCGTTTTACCGATATACCGGTCTAATACGCCAAACATCAGGCCGCTCCTCTCAGGCGTGCGCGCAGCTTACGCATCGGCACGGTATCCCACAGGTTCAGCGCCAGCGCGATCGCGAAGTAAACGCCGTTAACCAGCCACAGCCACAGCATCGGATCCAGCTTGCCCTTGCCGGCGTTGGAGCGCAGCGAGGTCTGCAGCAGGAAGAAGATCAGATACAGCAGGATGGCCGGCAGCATGCTCAGCACGCGGCCCTGGCGCGGGTTCACCACGCTGAGCGGCACCACCAGCAGCGCCATCAGCGCCACCGAGACCACCAGCGTCAGGCGCCAGTGCAGCTCGGCGCGCGCGTCCGGATCGTCGGACTCCCACAGCGTCTGCATCGACATCTGTTCGGATTCGGTGTTATCGGCCGCCACGGTGCGGTGGCCAATCACCGCCTTGTAGTCGGTGAAGTCGGTAATGCGGAAGTCGCGCAGCAGCGCGGTGCCTTCAAAGCGGGTACCCTTGTCGAGCGTCACCACCTGCGAGCCGTCTTTCTGCTGCACGATGTTGCCGTGCTCGGCCACCACCACCGACGGGCGTTGGTTGCCGTTCGGTCGCAGCTGCGCCAGGAACACGTCGTTGAAGGTGCTGCCCTTCACGTTGCCGATAAACAGCACTGCGTTGCCGTCCTGCGAGGGTTTGAACTGCCCTTCCGCCAGCCCGGCGATGCTCGGGTTGGCCTTGGCTTCGTTCACCACCACGTCCTGATAGCGCGAAGCCCAGGGGCCGGCCCAAAACACGTTCACCGCCGCGATCGCAGAGGTGAGCAGCGCCAGGATCATGGCGGCGATAATCAGGGTGCGCTTGCCCAGCCCGCAGGCGTGCATAACGGTGATTTCGCTCTCGGTATACAACCGCCCAAGCGTCATCAGCAAGCCGAGAAACAGGCTCAAAGGCAGGATGAGCTGCGCCATTTTCGGCACGCCCAACGCGAGCAGAGAGAGTACTAAGTTTGTCGGGATATTGCCGTCCACCGCGTCGCCCAACACCCTGACCAAATTCTGACAAAAGAAGATCAGAAGCAGGATGAACAGGATGGCGATTTGGCTCTTGAGCGTTTCCCGTACCAGATATCTTATGATGATCACGCTTATTACGCCTGTGAAAACTTGTCTTTTTGCAGGAAAATCGATAATTTCATCGTTAATCCGCCATTTATTCTCATCATATGGCAACCTTCACAGCTAAAATAGTATTACAACATCAAGCCGTTTGGGTGTCCTATAGGAACTTGCTTATAGTCGCCAAAACAGAGCAATTTATGCCGTTCAGGTTAACATAATCCGTTAACTCAAATGGCAGGAGATCGTTACGGAGTCGGTTATTCTAGCCGTAGCGTCCGCCTTTGTCTTTAAGATTCAGGAGAGTGCATGGAGTTCAGTGTAAAAAGCGGTAGCCCGGAAAAACAGCGCAGTGCCTGTATTGTAGTCGGCGTTTTCGAACCGCGCCGCCTGTCCCCTATCGCAGAACAACTCGACAAAATCAGTGATGGTTATATCAGCGCATTGCTGCGCCGTGGCGAACTGGAAGGCAAGGTCGGGCAGACGCTGCTACTGCACCATGTGCCCAACATTCTCTCCGAGCGCATCCTGCTGATCGGCTGCGGCAAAGAGCGCGAGCTCGATGAGCGCCAATACAAGCAGGTGATCCAGAAAACCATCAATACCCTCAACGACACCGGCTCGATGGAAGCGGTCTGCTTCCTGACCGAGCTACACGTGAAAGGCCGCAACACCTACTGGAAAGTGCGTCAGGCGGTAGAAACCGCCAAAGAGACGCTCTACACCTTCGATCAGCTGAAAAGCAACAAGGTGGAACCGCGTCGTCCGCTGCGCAAAATGGTGTTCAACGTGCCGACCCGCCGTGAGCTCACCAGCGGCGAGCGCGCTATCCAGCACGGCCTGGCGGTGGCTTCCGGCATCAAGGCGGCCAAAGATCTCGGCAACATGCCGCCGAACATCTGTAACGCCGGCTACCTGGCCTCGCAGGCCCGTCAGTTGGCGGACGCCTTCAGCACCAACATCACCACCCGCGTCATCGGCGAACAGCAGATGAAAGAGCTGGGCATGAACGCCTATCTGGCGGTCGGCGCCGGTTCGCAGAACGAATCATTGATGTCGGTGATGGAATATAAGGGCAACCCAAATCCGGACGCTAAGCCGATCGTGCTGGTAGGCAAAGGGCTGACCTTCGACTCCGGCGGCATCTCGATCAAACCGGCCGACGGCATGGACGAGATGAAATACGACATGTGCGGCGCGGCGACCGTGTACGGCGTGATGCGCGTGGTGGCGGAGCTGAACCTGCCGCTGAACGTGATCGGCGTGCTGGCCGGCTGTGAAAACATGCCGGGCGGCCGGGCGTATCGTCCGGGCGACGTGCTGACCACCATGTCCGGCCAGACCGTCGAGGTGCTCAACACCGACGCCGAAGGCCGCCTGGTGCTGTGCGACACCCTGACCTACGTCGAGCGCTTCGAACCGGAGCTGGTGATCGACATCGCCACCCTGACCGGCGCCTGCGTGATCGCCTTGGGCCACCACATCACCGGCCTGATGTCGAACCACAACCCGCTGGCGCACGAGCTGCTGGGCGCTTCCGAGCAGGCCGGCGACCGCGCCTGGCGCCTGCCGATGGCCGACGAGTACTACGAGCAGTTGGACTCCAACTTCGCCGACATGGCGAACATCGGTGGCCGCCCTGGTGGCGCCATCACCGCCGCCTGCTTCCTGTCGCGCTTCACCCGCAAGTACACCTGGGCACACCTGGATATCGCCGGCACCGCCTGGCGCTCCGGTAAAGCCAAGGGCGCGACCGGCCGCCCGGTGGCGCTGCTGTCGCAGTTCCTGCTCAACCGTGCAGGTCTGAACGGCGACGATTAAATCTGAGCGGTAATTCAGGTATAATCCCAAGGGGCACAGCATGCTGTGCCCCTACATTTTTTTATCGGCAGCGGTGGATCCTTAATGAAACAGGCGACGTTTTATTTGCTCGACAACGCGGAACCGTCAGGCGCGCTCAGCGCCCATGAGGCCGTGGCCTGCGCCGTTGCCGCCAGCGGCTTCCGTTCCGGCAAGCGGGTGCTGATCGCCTGCGAGAGCCAGGAGCAGGCCCAGCGGCTGGACGAAGCGCTGTGGCAGCGCGAGCCGCATGAATTCGTGCCGCACAATCTGGCCGGCGAAGGGCCGCACTACGGCGCGCCGGTGGAACTGTGCTGGCCCGGCAAGCGCGGCAATGCCCCGCGCGATCTGCTGATCGCCCTGCTGCCGCAGTTTGCCGATTTTGCTACCGCTTTCCATGAAGTGGTAGACTTCGTTCCTTACGAAGACACTCTGAAACAGTTGGCGCGCGACCGTTACAAGGCCTATCGCAGCGTCGGCTTCCATTTGACCACGGCTACGCCGCCAACTCACTGAATACGATAAAGAATGGAAAAGACAAACAGTCAGCTCGACACCGCATACGACCCAAAACAGATCGAACAGAAGCTGTACGATCACTGGGAGAATCAGGGTTACTTCAAGCCGAACGGCGACACCAGCCAGGAAAGCTTCTGCATCATGATCCCGCCGCCGAACGTCACCGGCAGCCTGCACATGGGCCACGCGTTCCAGCAGACCATCATGGACACCATGATTCGCTATCAGCGCATGCAGGGTAAAAACACCCTGTGGCAGGCGGGCACCGACCACGCCGGCATCGCCACCCAGATGGTGGTGGAGCGCAAGATCGCCGCGGAAGAAGGCAAAACCCGCCACGACTACGGCCGCGATGCGTTCATCGACAAAATCTGGCAGTGGAAGGCGGAATCCGGCGGCACCATCACCCGTCAGATGCGCCGTCTGGGCAACTCCGTGGACTGGGAGCGCGAGCGCTTCACCATGGACGAAGGCCTGTCGAACGCAGTGCGCGAAGTGTTTGTCCGTCTGCACAAAGAAGACCTGATCTACCGCGGCAAGCGCCTGGTGAACTGGGATCCGAAGCTGCGCACCGCCATCTCCGATCTGGAAGTGGAAAACCGCGAGTCCAAAGGTTCCATGTGGCACCTGCGTTACCCGCTGGCCGACGGCGCGAAAACCGCCGAGGGCAAAGACTACCTGGTGGTCGCCACCACCCGTCCGGAAACCGTGCTGGGCGATACCGGCGTGGCCGTCAACCCGGAAGATCCACGCTATAAAGACCTGATCGGCAAAGAGATCATTCTGCCGCTGGTCGGCCGCCGCATCCGCATCGTCGGCGACGAACACGCCGATATGGAAAAAGGCACCGGCTGCGTGAAGATCACCCCGGCGCACGATTTCAACGACTACGAAGTCGGCAAACGCCACGGCCTGCCGATGATCAACATTCTGACCTTCGACGGCGACATCCGTCAGGAAGCGGAAGTGTTCAACACCCTGGGCGAAGTCTGCACCGACTACTGCAACGAAATCCCGGCCGAGTTCCGCGGCCTGGAGCGCTTCGCGGCGCGTAAAGCGGTGGTTGCCGCCTTCGATCAGTTGGGCCTGCTGGACGAGGTCAAACCGCACGACCTGACGGTGCCTTACGGCGACCGCGGCGGCGTGGTGATCGAGCCGATGCTGACCGATCAATGGTACGTGCGCACCGCGCCGCTGGCCAAAGTGGCGGTGGAAGCGGTCGAACAGGGCGACATCCAGTTCGTACCGAAGCAGTACGAAAACATGTACTTCAGCTGGATGCGCGACATTCAGGACTGGTGCATCTCGCGTCAGCTGTGGTGGGGCCACCGCATCCCGGCCTGGTACGACGTGAACGGCAAAGTCTACGTGGGCCGCAGCGAAGAAGAAGTGCGCAGCGAGAACAACCTGGGCGCTGACGTGGTGCTGACCCAGGACGAAGACGTGCTGGACACCTGGTTCTCGTCCGGCCTGTGGACCTTCTCCACCCTGGGCTGGCCGGAGCAGACCGAGGCGCTGAAAACCTTCCACCCGACCAGCGTGATGGTCAGCGGCTTCGACATCATCTTCTTCTGGATCGCGCGCATGATCATGCTGACCATGCACTTCATCAAGGATGAAAACGGCAAGCCGCAGGTGCCGTTCAAGACCGTCTACATGACTGGCCTTATCCGCGACGACGAAGGCCAGAAGATGTCCAAGTCGAAAGGCAACGTGATCGATCCGCTGGACATGGTCGACGGCATCTCGCTGGAAGATCTGCTGGAAAAACGCACCGGCAACATGATGCAGCCGCAGCTGGCGGAGAAAATCCGCAAGCGCACCGAGAAGCAGTTCCCGAACGGCATCGAGCCGCACGGCACCGACGCCCTGCGCTTCACCCTGGCGGCGCTGGCTTCGACCGGCCGCGACATCAACTGGGACATGAAGCGCCTGGAAGGCTACCGCAACTTCTGTAACAAGCTGTGGAACGCCAGCCGCTTCGTGCTGATGAACACCGAAGCGCACGACTGCGGCTTCAACGGCGGCGAGAAAGTGCTGTCGCTGGCGGATCGCTGGATCCTGGCCGAATTCAACCGCACGGTGAAAGCCTACCGCGAAGCGCTGGACACCTACCGCTTCGATCTGGCGGCCAACATCCTGTACGAATTCACCTGGAACCAGTTCTGCGACTGGTATCTGGAGCTGACCAAGCCGGTGGTGAGCAACGGCAGTGAAGCGGAACAGCGCGGCACCCGCCACACGCTGATCACCGTGCTGGAAGCGCTGCTGCGCCTGGCGCACCCGATCATTCCGTTCATCACCGAAACCATCTGGCAGCGCGTGAAGCCGCTGACCGGCACGACCGCAGACACCATCATGCTGCAGCCGTTCCCGGCCTACGACGCCGCGCTGGAAGACGAGCAGGCGCTGAACGATCTGGAGTGGATCAAGCAAACCATCATCGCCGTGCGCAACATCCGCGCCGAGATGAACATCGCGCCAAGCAAAGCGCTCGACGTGCTGCTACGCAACTGCAGCGCCGACGCCCAGCGCCGCGTGCAGGAGAACCAAAGCTTTATCGCCCGTCTGGCGCGCCTGGAATCCATCGCGCTGCTGCCAGCCGGTGAGAAAGGCCCGGTCTCCGTCACCAAGCTGGTGGACGGCGCCGAGCTGCTGATCCCGATGGCCGGCTTCATCGACAAGGACGCCGAGATCGCGCGTCTGGCGAAAGAGATGGGTAAACTGGATGCGGAAATCGCTTCGATCGAAGGCAAGCTGGCGAACGAAGGCTTCGTGGCACGCGCGCCGGAGGCGGTGGTCGCCAAAGAACGCGATCGTCTGGCGGCCTGCAAAGAAGGCAAAGTGAAGCTGCAGGAACAGCAGGCGACCATCGCCGCACTGTAATCCACCGGCTCACGCCAACGCCTGAAAAACAGCGGGGTCTTCCCCGCTGTTTTTTTATCGCCGTTGCATCCGGGCCGGGTTAGATGTTATTACAAGATATTACTGCTGCAGGGACGCCGCCGGGAAATAATCCCCGGCGCGTTTCGTGCTGCGATAAAAACGAAAACGAACGTGGTCTCTTTCAATGGCGAGTGTAAACATGACAACAGCAACCCCGGCGCGCCTGCTGGTGCGCCCCATCACGGCGGAAGACAATCCCGCCATTGCTCACGTCATTCGCGAAGTCTCCGCCGAGCACGGCCTGACGGCGGATAAAGGCTATACCGTCTCCGATCCCAATCTGGACGCCCTGTATCAGCTCTACAGCCTGCCGCGCAGCGCTTACTGGGTGATCGAGGTGGACGGCCAGGTCGCCGGCGGCGGCGGCATCGCGCCGCTGCAGGGCGGCGCAGACGATATTTGCGAATTGCAGAAGATGTATTTCCTGCCGGTGTTGCGCGGCAAGGGATTGGCGAAACGCCTGGCGCTGCAGGCGCTGGATTTCGCCCGCCAGCACGGCTTCCGCTGTTGTTACCTCGAGACCACCGCCAGCCTGACGCAGGCCGTTGCGCTGTACGAACACCTGGGCTTCGAACACATCGACCACGCGATGGGCGCCACCGGCCACGTCGATTGCGAAGTCACCATGCTGAAAACGCTGTAATCGTCCCCCGCCTCTCTATCATGGCGCAGCGTGCTGCGCCATTTTATTAATATCGCAATCAATCAGTAAAACTCGCTATAACGCCGTTTTTCAAGCAGATAAACTGACGTTAAAAACCATGATGTAAATTTAATGTGAAGTTCGTTAATAAATTAACGATCGCAAATTGACCGTTTTTCCCCCCGCGCTACTCTGCCAGTATCCCAATCGCGCACGGAGAGCTGTCATGTCGGAAAATACCTTTGATTACATCATCGTCGGCGCCGGTTCCGCCGGCTGCGTGCTGGCGGCGCAGCTGATCCGCCGCACCCAGGCGCGGGTGCTGCTGCTGGAAGCCGGCGGCGACGACAATAACCTGTTTATCAAGATGCCGGCCGGGGTGGCCAAGATCATCGCCAAAAAAAGCTGGCCCTACGAGACGGAACCGGAACCTCATGCAAATAACCGCCGCATGCAGATCGCGCAGGGCAAGGTGCTGGGCGGCAGCAGTTCGGTCAACGGTATGATCTACCTGCGCGGCCAGCCGCAGGACTACGACGACTGGGCCGAACGCTACGGCTGCACCGGCTGGAGCTACCGGGAGGTGCTGCCCTACTTCAAACGCGCCGAGGCCAACGAAAGCCTGTCCGACGACTACCACGGCGCCGACGGGCTGCTGCCGGTCAGCGAGAACCGCTACCGCCACCCGCTGAGCATGGCGTTTATCCGCGCCGGCCAGGAGTTGAACCTGCCCTATCGCAACGACTTCAACGGCGACAGCCAGCACGGCGTCGGTTTCTACCAAACCACCACCCGCAACGGCGAGCGCGCCAGCACCGCCCGCACCTACCTGAAGGCAGTGCGCGACGAACGGCGGCTGGTGGTGAAACTGAACGCCCTGGCGCACCGGCTGACCTTCGAGGGCAACGTCGCCACCGGCGTGGTTTACAGCCAGAACGGCGGCGCGGAAGTGACCGCACTCGCCACCAAAGAGGTGATCGTCAGCGCCGGCGCGGTCGGTTCGCCGAAGCTGCTGATGCTGTCCGGCATCGGCCCGCGCGACCACCTGCAGCAGCTGGGCATCGAGGTGCGGGCGGATCTGCCGGTGGGCAAAAACTTCCACGACCATCTGCACATGTCGATCAACGTCAGCACCCGCGAGCCGATCAGCCTGTTCGGCGCCGATCGCGGCCTGCAGGCGCTGAGCCACGGCGCGCAGTGGCTGGCGTTTCGCAGCGGGGTGCTCTCATCCAACGTGCTGGAAGGCGCCGCCTTCACCGACAGCCAGGGCGACGGCCGGCCGGACGTGCAGATCCACTTCCTGCCGCTGCTGGACAGCTGGGACGACGTGCCCGGCGAGCCGCTGCCGAACATTCACGGCTTCACGCTCAAGGTCGGCTACCTGCAGCCGAAGGCGCGCGGCGAAGTGCAGCTGCGCAGCAGCAACCCGCGCGATCCGGTCAGGCTGCACGCCAACTACCTCGGTCACCCGGACGATCTGGCCGGCAGCGTGCGCGCGGTGAAGTTCGGCCTGGGCTTCCTGCAAACCGCGGCGCTGAAGCCGCTGATCAAAGATCTGCTGATGCCGCAGCCGGAGTGGACGCGCGACGAGGCGCAGCTGGAAGAGTTCGTGCGCAACTTCTGCAAGACGGTGTATCACCCGGTGGGCAGCTGCCGCATGGGGCCGTCGCCGCAGGACGCGGTGACCGATCCGCAGCTGCGGGTGCACGGTTTTGAACAGCTGCGGGTGATCGACTGCTCGGTGATGCCGCAGCTCACCAGCGGCAACACCAATGCGCCGACCATCATGCTGGCGGAAAAGGCGGTGGATCTGTTGCTGGGCGCGCCGCAGTAAGGGCGCGCTTCAACCTCAGGCGGCGGCGGGCACGCCGCTGTGGAAGCGCAGCTCGCTGTCCGGCGACAGGATCAGTTCAGCTTCGAGGCGGCCGAAATGCGCCACCCGTTCGCTGATGTCGCCGCCGGCGATCTGCTCGGCCAGCGTCAGGTAGTCCTGATAGTGGCGCGCTTCGGATCGCAGCAGCGAGACGTAAAAGCGGTTCAGCTCGTCGTCCAGGTGCGGCGCCAGTTTGGCGAAGCGTTCGCAGGATCGCGCTTCGATGTAGGCGCCACAGATCAGTTTGTCGATCAGCGTCGCCGGATCGTGAGTGCGGATCTCGCGGATCATCCCCTTGGCGTAGCGGCTGGCGGTGATCTTGCGATATGGGATCCCGCGTGCCTGCATGATCTCCAGCACCTGTGAGAAGTGGTGCAACTCTTCCTTGATCAACAGCACCATGCGATCCGCCAGATCCTGGCCGTAGGCCGAGCCGTTTTTCGGCAGGATCTTGCGGGTGAACTGGCCCTGGCGGAATAGCGTGTCGGGCGCGCCCTGCGCTTCGTGCAGAAACGCCTCGTAGGGCCGCAGCAGCGCCAACAGCGCGTCGCCGCTCTCTTTGTCCGCCACATAGCGGCGGATCAGCCACATGCCGGTCTGTGCGGCTTTCAGCTCGCACACCAGGTGGTCGGTCAGCAACAGCTGCAGGTTTTCCGGACGGCGCGCGGCGTCGATCCAGGAGTCGGGAGTTTCACAGTGCAGGAAGCTTAAAATCGGGGCTAACAGGGATTGGTATGTCATCGGCTTCATTGCCCTATGTATTTCAAGTCGCAGCTAGGCGGCCAGCTCACTCATCCCCAGGAGCTTACTCAGGTAAGTGACTGGGGTGAGAGAGTGCAGCCAACAACGCTGCAGCTTGAAAGACGACGGGGATATCAGGGGCCGGCGAGAGCCGGCCCATGTGAATAAGCGGGATTAATCAGTGGCGTTTGCCGTCGTCGTCTTCGTCGATGTAGTCGCCGTCTTCGTCATCCTCACCGTCTTCACCGTTCGGATCTTCGAAGTAGGTGCCCCAGCCGTCGTAGTTGACGCCGCAGCGTTCCGCCAGCGCCACCAGCTGTTCTACCTGGGCGTCGATCAGCTCGGCGTTCAGGCCGACTTCGCTGATCACGTCGCAGCACATCACCATCGAACCGTCTTCCACTTCCAGCTCTTCGGCGTCGGTCACTTCGTAGCCCAGCTTGAAGGCTTCAACGGCGGCCTGCTCCAGAACCTCAAATTTCTCGGCGGACAGATGGTGCTCGATGGTGTAGAGCGCGTCCGGATCGCTGCCGTCTTCCAGCAGTTCTTCGATGATCAGGCGGGTCTCTTCACGTTGTTCTTCCAGCAATTCGCGGTTTGCCATGCCTATATCCTCAAGTCAAATGGCCTTCATTCCTTCTATTTTCACACACCGCCGACATTGCTTCCACGATAAACGTGAAAGATTTGCTCGTCGGGGTTGAAATTGAATATTCATACATATAAAGTGAATTTTAATTCAATTGAGCGATCAGGGAATCGGACTATGAGCACCGGCAATGCGTTCTACCAACGTCACTTTCTGAGGTTAATGGATTTCACCCCCGCCGAGCTGCAGGCGCTGCTGCGGCTTTCGGCCGATCTGAAGCAGGCCAAGAAGCAGGGGCAGGAATTGCGCCGGCTGCAGGGCAAAAACATTGCGCTCATCTTCGAAAAAGACTCGACCCGTACGCGATGCTCTTTCGAAGTTGCCGCATTCGATCAGGGCGCGCAGGTGACCTATCTCGGCCCAAGCGGCAGCCAGATCGGCCATAAAGAGTCGATGAAAGACACCGCCCGGGTGCTGGGCCGCCTGTACGACGGTATTCAATACCGCGGCTACGGCCAGGCGCTGGTGGAAACCCTGGCGGAACACGCCGGCGTGCCGGTGTGGAACGGCCTGACCGACGAGTTCCACCCCACTCAGCTGCTGGCGGATCTGCTCACCGTGCAGGAACACCTGCCGGGCAAGGCGCTGAGCGAGGTGAAGCTGGCGTACGTCGGCGACGCGCGCAACAACATGGGCAACACGCTGCTGGAAGCCGCCGCGCTGGCGGGCATGGATCTGCGGCTGTTGGCGCCGAAGGCCTGCTGGCCGCAGCCGGAGCTGGTGGCCGAATGCCAGGCGCTGGCGCAGCAAACCGGCGCGAAACTCACCCTGACCGAAGACATCGCCGAAGGGGTACAAGACGCCGACTTCCTCTACACCGACGTCTGGGTGTCGATGGGCGAACCAAAAGAGACCTGGCAGGAGCGTATCGCGCTGCTGCGGCCGTATCAGGTCAACATGGCGATGCTGAAGCTGACCGGCAACCCGAACGTGAAGTTTCTGCACTGCCTGCCGGCGTTCCACGACGATCAAACCACGCTCGGCAAGCAGATGGCGCAGCAGTACGATCTGCACGGCGGCATGGAAGTGACCGACGAGGTGTTCGAATCGGCGCACAGCGTGGTGTTCGATCAGGCGGAAAACCGGCTGCACACCATCAAGGCGGTGCTGGTCGCCACGCTGAGCGAAACCCTCTGATTGTTCCCCCTCCGCCCTGGCACCCCCGGCCAGGGCGGCTAATATATTCCTGGAATATCAAATAGCGGATTGGCCTTTGCCCGCCGCCGGCAAAGGTTCTACCGTGGCAGGCCGACGGCGCCCGCGCCGTAAAAACCAACGATAACAAACCGTTCTTAGCGTCGCCTTGCGGCGCCTTCAGGGGATACACATCGATGAAAACCAAACTCTTACCGCTGTTCCTGCTCGCCGCCCTGCCCGCCGCCGCGTTAGCCGCCACGCCGCCGAATACGCTGGTGGTGGTGCAATCGCTGGATGACATCGTCAGCCTCGATCCGGCGGAAGCCAACGAACTATCCAGCATCCAGACGGTGCCCAGCCTGTATCAGCGCTTGGTGCAGGCGGATCGCGACGATCCGGCCAAGGTGGCGCCGGTGCTGGCGGAAAGCTGGCAGAGCGATGCGGCGGCCAAAACGCTGACGGTGAAACTGCGGCCGCAGGCGGCGTTTGCCTCCGGCAACCCGCTGACCGCCGACGACGTGATCTTTTCCTACAGCCGCGCGGTCAAAATGAACAAATCGCCGGCGTTCATCCTCAACGTGCTCGGCTGGCAGCCGGACAACATCGACGCGCAGCTGAAGAAGATCGACGAACATACCGTGCAGCTGCGCTGGACGGCGGACGTCAGCCCGGCGGTGGCGCTGAATATCCTCTCGACGCCGATCGCCTCGATCGTCGACAGCAAAGCGGCGCTGGCCAACGTTAAAGACGGCGACTTCGGCAACGCCTGGCTGAAGATGCACTCCGCCGGCAGCGGCCCGTTCAAGATGCGCGTCTATCAGCCGCATCAGGCGATCGTGCTGGACGCCAACCCCACCTCGCCGGGCGACAAGCCGCAGCTGAAAAACATCATCATTAAAAACGTGCCAGATCCGGCCACCCGCCGCCTGCTGCTCCAGCAGGGCGACGCCGATATCGCCCGCGAACTGGGCGCCGACCAGACCGACACGCTGAAGAACCAGCCGGGCGTCAAGGTGCTGGAGATCCCGTCCGCCGAGCAAAACTACCTGGTATTCAACACCGGCAACGGCGCCAATCCGCTGCTGAACAACCCGGCCTTCTGGGAGGCGGCGCGCTACCTGGTGGATTATCAAGGCATCACGAAGGATCTGCTGAAGGGACAATACTTCGTGCACCAGAGCTTCCTGCCGGTCGGGCTGCCGGGCGCGCTGGAGACCAACCCGTTCAGCTACGATCCGGCCAAGGCGAAAGCCATCCTGGCCAAGGCGGGGATTACCCACGCCGCCTTTACGCTGGACGTGGAGAACAAACCGCCGTTCATCACCATCGCGCAGGCGCTGCAGGGCAGCTTCGCCGCCGCCGGCGTGAAGATCGAGCTGCTGCCGGCCGCGGGCAGCCAGGTTTACTCCCGCGTGCGCGCCAGGCAGCATCAGGCGGCGATCCGCCTGTGGATCCCGGATTACTTCGACGCCCACTCCAACGCCAGCGCCTTCGCCTACAACGACGGCAAGAGCAGCACGGTGGCCGGGCTGAACGGCTGGCAGATCCCGCAGTTGAACCAGCAGACGCTGGCGGCGCTGGCCGAAGCCGATCCGGCCAAGCGCCGCGCGCTGTACACCGCCATGCAGCAGGAGCTGCAGCGCAGTTCGCCGTACGTGTTTATCGATCAGGCCAAAACCGAAGTGGTGCTGCGCGACAACGTCAAAGGCTATCAACAAGGGCTGAACGCCGACATGGTCTACTACGATCGCGTCAGCAAATAGCCGGCGAGCGGCCATCGCCGGCCAATCGATTGCGGGGCGGCAAAAAACGGCGTTTTAACGCTTGCAGTGGCGAAAAGCGCGAGTATAATGCGCCACAATTTGCCAGGAGAAAGCATGAAAAACGACGTTTGTTTTGTTAGCCGCAATCGACAAAACCGACTGCCTATCGGCGGCCAGCTGCCGTTGTTTCTCCTGTTGCTAAACCGATCTTTTCAAGCCCCTCATTGAGGGGCTTTTTTTTGCCTTAAAAAGTCCCGCGCCACGGGCACGCGTCGAGGAGGAGTGAAAAATGGCCAACCCGCTGTATCACAAACACATCATCTCTATTAACGATCTCAGCCGCGAGGATCTGGAGCTGGTGCTGCGCACCGCCGCCGGTCTGAAAGCCAACCCGCAGCCGGAACTGTTGAAACACAAGGTGATCGCCAGCTGCTTCTTTGAAGCCTCGACCCGTACCCGCCTGTCGTTCGAAACCTCGATGCACCGCCTCGGCGCCTCGGTGGTCGGTTTCGCCGACGGCAGCAACACCTCGCTCGGCAAAAAAGGCGAAACCCTGGCCGACACCATTTCGGTGATCAGCACCTATGTGGACGCCATCGTGATGCGCCATCCGCAGGAAGGCGCAGCGCGCATGGCCTCGGAATTCTCCGGCAACGTGCCGGTGCTCAACGCCGGCGACGGCGCCAACCAACACCCGACCCAGACCCTGCTGGATCTGTTCACCATCCAGGAAACCCAGGGCCGCCTGAACAACCTCAGCATCGCCATGGTCGGCGACCTGAAATACGGCCGCACCGTGCATTCGCTCACCCAGGCGCTGGCCAAGTTCGAAGGCAACCGCTTCTACTTCATCGCCCCCGACGCGCTGGCGATGCCGGCCTACATCCTGAAAATGCTGGAAGAGAAAGGCATCGAGTACAGCCTGCACAGCAGCATTGAAGAAGTGGTGCCGGAGCTGGATATTCTCTACATGACCCGGGTGCAGAAAGAGCGCCTCGATCCGTCCGAGTACGCCAACGTGAAGGCGCAGTTCGTCCTGCGCGCTGCGGATCTGGCCGGCGCACGCGCCAACCTCAAGGTACTGCACCCGCTGCCGCGCATCGACGAGATCGCCACCGACGTGGATAAAACGCCGTACGCTTACTACTTCCAGCAGGCGGGCAACGGCATCTTCGCCCGCCAGGCGCTGCTGGCGCTGGTGCTCAACGCAGATTTGGCTCTTTAAGGGGGAACCGCCATGACTCACGACAACAAACTGCAGGTCGAAGCGATCAAATGCGGCACGGTGATCGACCACATTCCGGCGCAGATCGGTTTCAAGCTGCTGACGCTGTTCAAGCTGACCGCCACCGACCAGCGCATCACCATCGGCCTGAACCTGCCCTCCAACGAGCTGGGCCGCAAGGATCTGATCAAGATCGAGAACACCTTCCTGACCGAGCAGCAGGCTAACCAGCTGGCGATGTACGCGCCGAAGGCCACGGTAAACCGCATCGACAACTATGAAGTGGTGCGCAAGCTGACCCTCAGCCTGCCGGACCACATCGACGGCGTGCTGACCTGCCCGAACGGCAACTGCATCAGCCGCAGCGAGCCGGTGGCGTCGAGCTTCAGCGTCAAATCGCGCGGCGGCGAAGTGCACCTGAAATGCCGCTACTGCGAAAAAGAGTTCGAGCATCAGGTGGTACTGCAGGCGGACTAAGCCCGGCATGGGCGCCGGGAGATGGCGCTGTCATTCTCCCGGTGACGCCCTATAATGGGTCCTCTGAAAATTACTCTACCCACGTTGCTACCCACCGAATTTTACGCTGCGGCCGACCGCGCGGCGGCGTGAAAGACAACGGGTCTATCAGGAGAAAACATGTCACGTAATATCAGCACTGAACTCGCCCCGGCAGCCATTGGTCCTTACGTGCAGGGCGTTGATCTGGGCAGCATGATCATCACTTCCGGCCAGATCCCGGTCGATCCGAAAACCGGCGCCGTCGCCGACGACGTCGCCGCACAGGCGCGCCAGTCGCTGGAAAACGTTAAAGCGATCGTCGAAGCCGCCGGCCTGATCGTTGCCGACATCGTGAAAACCACCGTATTCGTGAAAGACCTGAACGACTTCGCCACCGTCAACGCCGCGTACGAAGCCTTCTTCACCGAGCACAGCGCGCCGTTCCCGGCCCGCTCTTGCGTAGAAGTGGCGCGTCTGCCGAAAGACGTGAAGATCGAAATCGAAGCCATCGCCGTGCGTCGTTAATCGACACGCATGCGAATCACGGCCAGTGCAGACTGGCCGTTTTTATTGATAATCATTTTATTAACCCAATTAATTTATAGCGATAGCGTAATATCGTTCACATTTACAATTCCTCAATAAAAATACGCCTATAATTGTTTTTCACCCGGCCGGGTCATTGCTGTTTCATTTCGTTCACTTCGTGAATAATGACAGGAGATAACCATGGCACCTAGCGTATTGGATTATTTTATCCAACAAGTTTCCCGTTATCCGGAAAAAACCGCCGTCGTCAGCGATAATAAACACCTGACCTACCGTCAATTGGATGAAGCCAGCAGCGCATTGTGCGCGCTGTTGCGACGGCGGGGCGTGGCACCCGGCAGCTATGTGCCGCTCGTCACGCTGCGCACGCCGGAAATGCTGATCGGTATGTTGGCGATCGTCAAAGCCGGCGCAGGCTATATTCCCATCGACGCGCGTTACCCGGAAAAAAGAATACAGGATATCGTTACGCAAAGCGGTTCCCCTTTAATACTCACCAGCAACGCGGCGATTACGTTATCGGAAAATAACTTCAGCGAGGATATTATTTATATTGATAATATATCAATTTCGCCGCAGGAAAATATAACGTCAATCTCTCCGCCTCCCGATGCCATCGTTTATCTCATTTTCACTTCAGGCACCACCGGAAAACCGAAAGGTGTGCTGATCGAACATCAGTCGCTGCTGAATTTAATTCTCTGGCATAACAAGCAATTCGCTATGGATGCCGAAAGTCGTTCTACGCTGATCGCCGGCTTGAGTTTCGACGTCGCGCAATGGGAGATCTGGTCGCCTCTGACCAGCGGCGGCACATTGTATCTGCCCCCGGAAGACGCTCGCCTGCAGCCGGAAGTACTGCTGGCCTATTTTGCCGAACAGGGTATCACCCACGCCAGCCTGCCCGCCGTGCTGGTCGCCGACGTGGTCGGCGCGCCGCAGCCGGCCAACCTGGCGCTGCGGTATCTGTTCAGCTCGGGGGAAAAACTCCATCCGGTCGATCTGCGCGGCATCGATTATTCATTGATCGACTACTACGGCCCGACAGAAGCCACCATATTCGTCACCTGCAACCGGGTGGCTTGCGCCACGCAAAACCCGCCCGCCAGCATTGGGCGGCCCATCGGCGATACCGAAATCTTCATCCTCGATGACCGACTGCAGCCCGTGATCGGCGATCGCCCCGGCGAGCTGTATATCAGCGGCCGCTGTCTGGCCCGCGGCTACCTGAACAATCCGGCGTTGACCGCCGAGCGCTTCATCACCCCGCCTCACTTCGCCGGATTGCGCCTGTACCGCAGCGGCGATCGGGCTCGTTGGCTGGCGGATGGCCGCATTCAATATCTGGGCCGTATCGACGATCAGGTCAAAATCCGCGGCAATCGCATTGAACTGGGCGAAATCGAAAACGCCATGCTGCAGGTTGCGGGCGTCCGTAAAGCGGTGGCCGCCGTGGCAATGGCTGACGATCCGCTGGGCAAGAAAATCGTGGCGTTTCTGATCGCGGAGAGTGACAGCGAAAACGTGACCGCACGCGTCCGACAGAAACTGAAAGAAACGCTGCCCACCGCATTTCTGCCCGCCGATTATCGTTTACTGGAACACATGCCGCTGAACAACAACGGCAAGATCGACAAAGCGGCTCTGTTGGCGCATTACCAACCGGTCAGCGTCAGTGTCGGCGTTGCGCAGCCGCTGACCGCCGACCAGCGCGTCGTCGCCGATCTCTGGCGCTCGCTGCTGAAAGTGGAACAGCCCGCAGCCGACGATGATTTTTTCTCGCTGGGCGGCCATTCGCTGTTGGCGGCCAAACTGATGGCGGCGCTGGCCGAGGCATTTGCCGTCGAGACTTCGGTGCACGACATCTATGAATATCCCACTCTGGGCGCCCTGGCGCAGGCACTGGCACAACGCAGAGACCGGCAACCGACACAGCGGCAAGGCGAAGCGCGTGCCTTGCAGGATGATGTTTATTTGCCGTCGGATCTCGTCATCGATCCGACGTTCGATCCGCGGCAAATCAGCGCGCCGCGCGCCATTTTGCTGACCGGCGCCACCGGCTTCGTCGGCGCGCATCTGTTGGCCGATCTGCTGCGCACCACCGACGCCGAGCTGTACTGTCTGGTGCGCGACAGCGCCAAACTGCCGCCGAGACAGCGGCTGGAGGCGGTGCTGCAGCGCTACCGGATCGCGCTGAACGCCAGCCAGCACGCACGCATTCATATCGTGCCTGGCAACGTAGCGGAACACGACTTTTCGCTGACGCCGGCGGCCTACAGGGCGTTAAGCCGAGATATCGATCTGATTTACCATTCGGCCAGCGCGGTGAATTTTATCCAGCCTTACGCCTACATGAAGCGTGACAACGTGCAGGGCCTGCGGGAAATCATTCGCTTCGCGGCGCATAGCCGCACCAAGCCGCTGATGCTGCTGTCGACCATCTCCGTATACAGCTGGGGGCATCTGCACACCGGCAAGCGGGTGATGCGGGAAAGCGACGATATCGACCAAAACCTGCCGGCGGTCAGCCGCGATATCGGCTACGTGCGCAGCAAATGGGTGATGGAGAAAATTGCCGATTTGGCGGCGGCGCAAGGCCTGCCGCTGATGACCTTCCGCCTGGGCTACGCCACCTGCCACAGCCGTACCGGCGTCAACGCCGATTATCAATGGTGGGGACGGCTGGTGAAAACCTGCATCAGCAGCGGCACGGTGCCGGATTTACGGGATATGCGCGAAGGGTTGACCACGGTGGATTACATGACCCGGGCCATCGCCCACGTCTCTCGCAATCCGCAGGCGCTGGGGCAGAAATTCAACCTGATCCATCAAGGTGACAATAATCTGACGCTGCGTGAGTTTTTCAGCCTGCTGGAGCGCGAGTTCGGTTATCGTTTTCGTCCCTTGCCCTTCGCACAGT
This sequence comes from Serratia sp. OLAL2, assembly GCF_002752475.1. NCBI lineage: Bacteria > Pseudomonadati > Pseudomonadota > Gammaproteobacteria > Enterobacterales > Yersiniaceae > Serratia > Serratia sp. OLAL2. The sequence goes on from NZ_MSTL01000016.1 coordinate 392,095, forward strand.
GGCGGGCCCAATGGGAAAACGACAGCGACGCGCCGCTGTACCCGCTGCTCAGCCTGTTCAAGGATCCTATGGTGGACGAGCTATCGACGGTGGAGCTCTATCAAGACACCTATCGGTGGGACTGCAGCAACCTGCAACGCTTCCTGCAGGGCAGCGGTATCGATGAGCCGCGCTTCACCCGCCAGCTGCTGCTGAATTACCTGCAGCACGCCATCGGGTATGCGCCGCTGTCGCTACAGGCGTAATGAAACCGGGGCTCAACTGGCCGAGCCCCGTCACCCTCACTCCGTTTTAAGCCCCCGCAGCAGCGCCTCCAGCGGGTACACCGCGGCAATCACCACTTCGTCGCGCGTCTGCGCCGCCGCATCCAGCCGGCGCTGCGCTTGTTCGGCCTCGGCCCGGCTCAGCGGTTTGTCCTGCTGATGGCGATCCAGCAGCGTTAACCCCAATACGGCCAGGGCATCGACGTCCTGCGCCACCGGCGCCAGCTCCCGCAGCGTGCGGTTGCCCGCGATCGCCGTTTGCAGCGCCGCGCCGTTCGCCTGCCAGCGCTGCAGCCGTTCGCGCAGCGCCTGCGCCGCCGCCTTATCGCGCTTATCCTTCAGCAAAGCCGCAACCTGGGCATGCATGTCACGCACCGCGCCGCTCTCCGGCGGCAGCGCATCGGCAAAGCGGTTCAGCGGTTCGAACTGATGATAGTTGCCGGCCTGGAACTTCAGGTGCTGCCGGGTGTAATACTGCGCCGGTTCCACCGCCTCGGCCAGGATCTGTAGCGGCGCGATCTGCACGCTGTTGCTCAGCCGGGTGAATTCGCGCGCCGTTTCCGCATGCTGCTGCAGGCCGACCGACACCACCGACCAGGCGTCGATCGCCGCCAGCCGCCGGTACATGTTGCTTTCGTCGGTAACGTCCTGCGCCGACCACAGCCGCTCCGCCACCGCGAAGGCGCGCGGCCACAGCTTGAGATCGATCAGCGGCGCGCGCACGTTTTCCGCCCACAGCGCCGCTTCACCGCCGAGAATATTGGCCTGCCCTTTCTCGTCCGGCACCACCGGCATCTTGCCCGCCGGCGCCGCCGCCAGCTTGTCGCCGCTGGTGGGGTAACGCACGTTGCCGACCAGCGTATAGCCGCTGAGCTTGTCCTGTTGCAGCGTGACCACCGGCCGCGTGTCGCCCATCCAGGTATCGACGCGGAACGTCACCTGCTGCGGCGTGCGCCAGACGATGTCGTGCACCGCGCGGCGCGACTTGCCGTTGAAATCGATAAAGCCGCGCCAGCCCTGCTTGCCCTCGATCAGCGTGAAGCTGCCCTCCACCGCGCTACCCTTCAGACGCGGCATGCTGAAACGCCAGCTTTGCGCCTGCTCGCCGGGTTGCACCGCCGTCTCAACCCCCAGCGGCTGCGGCAGAATTTCATTGCGGTAGTGATAGGCGGTGCTTTGCGGCTGATCGAGGTAGAAACCGGTGGAGAGGATGCCCTGATAGCCGTCCTGCGCGCTGGCGCCCAGCGAGTCTTGCCCCTGCCAGGATTGAATGACGATCGAGCGCGGCAGCGACGGATGGTAGATCTCATCCCAGCCGACCATCTGCCGCTGGTGCTTCTCGAGGATCTTTTCCAGCTTCTGGTTGAAGTAGGCCTGCAGCGCATGGGTATCCGCCAGCCCGTTCTGCTGCATAAACGCCTGAATCGACGGCGATGCCCGCCACTGGCTGGCGTCCACTTCGTCGCCGCCGATGTGCAGATAAGGATCGGGGAAGATCGCCGCCAGCTCGCCGACGATCGTATCGACAAACTGATACACCTCGTCGCGGGTCGGATCGAGCGTCGGCTTATGCACGCCCCACTCGCGCTCCATGCGATACGGCCCCGGCGCGCTCATCAGATCGGGATAGGCCACCGCGATGCTGGAGGCGTGCCCCGGCATGTCGATCTCCGGCACCACGCGAATGCCGCGCGCCGTGGCGTAAGCCACCACCTGCCGCATTTGCTCACGGGTGTAAAACTGGCCGTCGCTGGCCTGCTGCTGCAATTTGGGGTAATGCTCGGAGGCGAAGCGCCAGCCCTGATCGTCGGTCAGGTGCCAGTGGAATACGTTGAGCTTGGCCGCCGCCATGCCGTCAAGCTGGCGCAGAATGTCCGGCAGCGGCAGGAAATGGCGCGCCGAATCCAGCAGCACGCCGCGCCACGGAAAACGCGGCACGTCGCGAATATCCACCAATGGCAGGAAAGTGTTTTGCCCGTCGGTCTGCAGCAGCTGCAGCAGGGTCTCCATGCCGCGCAGCGCGCCAAAGCGAGTGTTGGCGGTCAGCGTGGCGCCCTGCGGCGTGACCGCCAGCCGGTAGCTCTCATCGCTGCCCGGCAGCGGCTGCGCCGCCACCCGGTCCTTGATCACCACTTTGATCGCCGCGCCGTTTGCTTCTTCCCTCAGCGCCAGCGTCCAGCCGGTCTGCAACTCGATGCGCTGGCGCCAGCGCGGCAGCGCGTCGCCCAAATCATCACCCTGCAGCGTCAGAGACAATCGGCGATCCAGCACCAGCTTGCCCGCCGGTTGCGTCACTTCCACCTGCTGCGGCCAGGGCATCAGCGGCAAATCACCCGCCGGCTGCGCCAGCGCGCCGCAAGAAAACCATAACGATGAAGCCAGTAGCGTATAACGGAAAGGTCTGTGCATCGGAAATTCCTCAGAGGAAAAAAACAAAATATCCCCAATGAATTTCAAACCACCGCTAGGCGGCAAGCGCCCGCATCCCCAGGCGCTTAGGTCTGCTAAGTCACTGGGGGGCGGGCGTACAGCCAACAACGCGGTGGCTTGAAAGGCGCAGGGGAAAACAGCCAACGCTGTAGATAAAGACTCAGCACAGAACAGATGTCCAACCGTTGCGGTGAAAAAGCGGACGGGATCACAGTTGCCCCCTCCCGGCCGGAGGGGGCGAACGGGTTATTGCCAGCCGTAGCGGCGCACGAACCAGCCTTTCACGCACTGGGTCAGCACCATGTAACCGGCGAGGATCAGCACCAGCCACGGGAAGTAACCGAGCGGCAGCGCCTGCAGCTGCAGGAAGCCGGCCAGCGGCGAGAACACCAGGCCGATGCCGGTGGCGATCACCGCCAGCGTCATGATGCACAGCGGCCAGGACGGGCGGCTCTGGATAAACGGAATTTTGCGCGTGCGGATCATGTGCACGATCAGCGTTTGCGACAGCAGCCCTTCCACGAACCAGCCGGACTGGAACAGCGTCTGCATTTCCGGCGTGTTGGCCTTGAATACCCACCACATCAGGCTGAAGGTCAGCACGTCGAAGATCGAACTGATCGGCCCAAAGAACACCATAAACCGCCCCAGATCGGCGGAGTTCCAGCGCTGCGGCTGGGTGATCTGATCGTCATCGACGTTATCGAACGGGATGGCGATCTGCGAGATGTCGTACATCAGGTTCTGAATCAACAGGTGCAGCGGCAACATCGGCAGGAACGGCAGGAAGGCGCTGGCGATCAGCACGCTGAACACGTTGCCGAAGTTGGAGCTGGCGGTCATCTTGATGTATTTCAGCATGTTGGCGAAGGTGCGGCGCCCTTCGATCACCCCCTGCTCCAGCACCATCAGGCTTTTTTCCAGCAGGATGATGTCCGCCGCTTCCTTGGCGATATCCACCGCCGAATCGACGGAGATGCCGATATCGGCCGCGCGCAGCGCCGGCGCGTCGTTAATGCCGTCGCCCATAAAGCCCACCACGTGCCCCTGGCGGCGCAGCAGTTTGACGATGCGCTCCTTGTGCAGCGGCGTCAGCTTGGCGAACACCGTGGTGCGCGCCGCCGCCTGCGCCAGCTGCTCGTCGTCCATCTGCTCGATCTCGCTGCCGCGCAGCAGATGATCGGCCTCGAGCCCGACTTCACGGCACACTTTGGCGGCCACCAGCTCGTTGTCGCCGGTGAGGATCTTCACCGTGACGCCGTTCTGTTTCAGCGCCGCCAGCGCCGGTGCGGTGCTTTCCTTCGGCGGATCGAGGAAGGCGACGTAGCCTTCGAGGATCAGATCCGACTCGTCCGCCACGCCGTATTCATGGGTTTGCGCCGGCAGGATCTTGTTGGCCACCGCCACCACCCGCAGCCCCTGCTGGTTGAGATCGTCGGTGATGCGGCGGATCCTCGCCAGCAGCGCCTCGCTCAGCGGGATCACCTCGTCTTCGTGGCGCACGTGGCTGCAAATCGCCAGCATCTCTTCCAGCGCGCCCTTGCACACCAGCTCGTGATACTCGTTGTCTTTGGCCACCACCACCGACATGCGGCGGCGCACGAAATCGAACGGGATCTCATCCACCTTGCGGTAGTTTTGCAGCGCCTCCGGCTGCTGATTTTGCTCCGCGCAGCTCAGCACCGCCACGTCGAGCAGGTTTTTCAGCCCGGTCTGGTAGAAGCTATTCAGCCAGGCGTAGCGCAGCACCCGCTCGCTGCTGGCACCGAACACATCGGTGTGGCGCTCCAGTACGATCTTGTCCTGGGTCAGGGTGCCGGTCTTGTCGGTGCACAGAATGTCCATCGCGCCGAAGTTCTGGATGGCGTCCAGGCGTTTGACGATCACCTTCTGGCGCGACAGCTTCACCGCCCCTTTGGCCAGCGTCGACGTGACGATCATCGGCAGCATTTCCGGCGTCAACCCGACCGCCACCGACAGCGCGAACAGCGCCGCCTCCCACCAGTCGCCCTTGGTGTAGCCGTTGATCAGCAGCACGATCGGCGTCATCACCAGCATAAAGCGGATCAGCAGCCAGCTGACCTTGCTGATACCGCTCTGGAAGGCGTTCGGCTGCTCATCCTGGCTGGTGACGCGCTGCGCCAACTGGCCGAAATAGGTGCCGCCGCCGGTGCCAATCACCATCGCCAGCGCGGTGCCGCTGACTACGTTGGTGCCCATGAAGCACAGGTTCTGGCAGTCGAGCGGATCGGCCGCCAACGCCTGCGGCGCCGCGGATTTTTCCACCGGCAGCGATTCACCGGTCAGCGCCGCCTGGCTGATGAACAGATCCTTGGCCGACAGCACGCGCAGATCCGCCGGGATCATGTCGCCGGCCGCCAGCTTGATGATGTCGCCCGGCACCAGCTGCGCGATCGGCAGCTCCACGTGCTCGCTCTTGCCGGTGAGCGCATCGCTGCGGATCACCGTGGCGGTGTTGCTCACCATGGCCTTCAGCGCGTCGGCCGCCCGGTTGGATCGCGCCTCCTGGATGAAGTTCAGCAGCGTGGAGATCAGCACCATCAGCGCGATCACCAAGGCGCCGGTGAGATCCTCGGTGGCGTAAGAAATCATGCCGAGCGCGGTCAGCAGCAGGTTGAACGGGTTGCGGTAGCAGTGCCAGAGGTGTTGCCACCAAGCCTCTTTCTGCTGATCGTCGATGACGTTCTCGCCGCAGCGCTGGCGCACCTGTTCCGCCTCATGGGCGGTGATGCCTTCCGGGTGGCTGTGAAAACGCTCAAAGAGCTGCATCGTTTCTGCGGCGGCGCATGCCAGCCGCTGCTGAGCCAGGCCGGCCGGCATATCGCGCGCAGCGCCGCCGACGCCGTCCAGCAGACTGTCGCGACGCACCAAACGGCGCGGGAGGCCGCGGGCGAACAGGCCCAGCAGCTGGCGGGGGAGTTTTTTCAGTTTCATGGTTCGCACCTCGTCGCCCGGTGCCTCACGGCAGCGGGTAAACGGGGATCGTCATCGGCCGGGCGGATGGCGGGTGCGCCAAAAAGCCTCTGCCAACGCAGATCCTTATTCTTTTTTTCAGCAGCAGGAGCGAACGACGAAGCGCGCGCCACCGGTTACCGTGATGTACTTCACCGGTAAAACAGCAGCGCCAGGCGGAGAGGTTTTACCGGTGAACCGAGTGAGTGTCTAAAGCAGTCGGGTCGGGGTCCATATGGGGATCACCTCCGGTAAAGGGAAAACAGAGCGGCAGGAGCGGCCGTTCAGCGCAGTGTAACAATCCCGTTTTGCCTCAAGATCCGCGTGGGAAAATGAGCTATGCTGACGGGCATTGTTTTACAGGCCGTTATGTTACGCCTGTCCACTTCAACGAAAAGTAAACCATGCAAAACCGGCTGACCATCAAGGACATCGCACGCCTGAGCGGCGTAGGTAAATCCACCGTCTCACGCGTACTGAACAATGAAGGCAGCGTGAGCCCGCAAACCCGTGAACGGGTGGAAGCGGTGATCCGTCAGCAAGGGTTTACGCCCTCCAAGTCGGCGCGCGCCATGCGCGGCCAAAGCGACAAAGTGGTGGGCATCATCGTTTCCCGTCTCGACTCGCCGTCGGAAAACCAGGCGGTGCGCACCATGCTGCCGCTGCTGTATCAGCAAGGCTTCGATCCGATCGTGATGGAGAGCCAGTTCGAAACCCGCCTGGTGCAGGAGCATCTGCACGTACTGCATCAGCGCAACGTCGACGGCGTGATCCTGTTCGGCTTCACCGGCCTGACCGCGGCGATGCTCAAGCCGTGGCAGGAAAAAATGGTGGTGATGGTGCGCGAATACGACGGCTTCTCGTCCGTCTGCTACGACGATGCCGGCGCGGTGAACCTGTTGATGGATCGCCTGTATCAGCAAGGGCATCGGCATATCGGCTATCTGGGGGTGCAGCTCAGCGACGCCACCACCGGCCAGCGCCGCTATCAGGCCTATCTCGACGCCTGTGAACGCCTCACGCTCACGCCGCGCGCCACGCTGGGCGAGCTGAGTTACCAGAGCGGTTTCCAGCACGCCGCCGAAGTGATTGACGCGCACACCAGCGCGCTGATTTGCGCCTCCGACAGCATCGCCCTGGGGGCAATCAAATACCTGCAACAACAGCCGACGCGCGCCATCCAGGTATGCGCCATCGGCAACACCCCGCTGCTCAGCTTCCTGTTCCCCGACACCCTGTCGGTGGAGTTCGGCTACGGCAGCGCCGGCCTGCTGGCGGCGCAGCAGCTGTTGGCACAGCTCAGTGGCGAACAGGGGATCCGCCGCCTGGTGGTGCCCAGCAAACTTTCCTGACGACCTGATGAGAAGTTGACCATTTTTTGTCATTTTGTGATCCTCGCCCCAATCCGGGAACGTTCCCATTTCATTCAAAAAGCCGAGTGGCTAAGCTTTGATCATTACTCAGTCAACACCTCTGCAGGTATCCCATAATGAGCAAAGTAAAACAGCAGGATATTGATCGCCTGATTGTTTTGGTCGGCGGCCGCGAGAACATCGCCACCGTCAGCCATTGCATTACCCGGCTGCGTTTCGTCCTCAACGATCCCAACAAGGCGAAACCGAAAGAGATCGAAGCGCTGCCGATGGTCAAGGGTTGCTTCACCAACGCCGGGCAGTTCCAGGTGGTGATCGGTACCGACGTCGGCGACTACTATCAGGCGCTGATCGCCAGCACCGGCGTCAACGAGGCCGACAAGGAGCAGGCCAAGGTGGCCGCGCGCCAGAACATGACCTGGACTGAGCGCACCATCTCCCACTTCGCCGAGATCTTCTTCCCACTGCTGCCGGCGCTGATCAGCGGCGGTCTGATCCTCGGCTTCCGCAACGTGATCGGCGACATCCCGATGTCCGACGGCCAAACGCTGGCGCAGATGCACCCGGCGTGGAAAACCGTTTACGACTTCCTGTGGCTGCTCGGTGAAGCGATCTTCATGTTCCTGCCGGTGGCCATCTGCTGGTCGACGGTGAAAAAGATGGGCGGCACCCCGGTGCTCGGCATCGTGCTGGGCGTCACCCTGGTGTCGCCGCAGCTGATGAACTCCTACCTGCTCGGCCAGCAAACGCCGGAAGTGTGGAACTTCGGCTGGTTCGTGATCCAGAAAGTGGGCTATCAGGCGCAGGTGATCCCGTCGATCCTGGCGGGCATGGCGCTGGGCTGGATCGAAACCCGGCTGAAAAAGATCGTTCCCGACTATCTCTATCTGGTGGTGGTGCCGGTGGTCTCGCTGCTGCTGGCGGTGTTCCTGGCACACGCGCTGATCGGGCCGTTCGGCCGCATGATCGGCGACGGCGTCGCCTGGGCGGTGAAATCGGTGATGACCGGCAGCTTCGCGCCGGTGGGCGCCGCGCTGTTCGGCTTCCTGTATGCGCCGCTGGTGATCACCGGCGTGCACCAGACCACGCTGGCTATCGACATGCAGATGATCCAGAGCATGGGCGGCACCCCGGTGTGGCCGCTGATTGCGCTGTCCAACATCGCGCAGGCCTCGGCGGTGCTCGGCATCATCATCATCAGCCGCAAGGCCAACGAGCGTGAAATCTCGGTGCCGGCGGCGATCTCCGCCTACCTCGGCGTGACCGAACCGGCGATGTACGGCATCAACCTCAAATACCGCTTCCCGATGCTGTGCGCGATGATCGGCTCCGCCTTCGCCGGCCTTATCTGCGGCCTGGACGGCGTGATGGCCAACGGCATCGGCGTCGGCGGCCTGCCGGGCATTCTGTCTATCAAGCCGCAGTTCTGGCTGATTTACTCGCTGGCGATTCTGGTGGCGATCGTCATCCCGCTGGTGCTGACCATCATGGTCTACAAACGCAAGGCCGCCCGCGGCGAGCTGCCGGTTTGATTGACGCAAGATGAATGTAGGGGCCCGCTCACGCGGGCTCGTTGTCACGATTCAAAGGTATTGAACTATGAGCAACCCAACCCCCTGGTGGCAGAACGGCGTCATCTACCAAATTTATCCGAAGAGTTTTCAGGACAGCACCGGCAACGGCTACGGCGATTTGGCCGGGGTGACCCGGCGGCTGGACTATCTGCAGGAACTGGGCGTCGACGCCATCTGGCTGACGCCGGTCTACGTATCGCCGCAGGTGGACAACGGCTATGACGTGGCGGACTACTGCGCCATCGATCCGGCTTACGGCACGATGGCCGACTTCGAGCAGTTGATCGCCGCCGCCCACCAGCGCGGTATCCGCATCGTGATGGACATGGTGTTCAACCACACCTCGACCGAGCACCCGTGGTTCAAGGCCGCGCAGGATCGCCACAGCCCGTATCGTCAGTTCTACGTCTGGCGCGACGGCGACGGTGAAACGCCGCCGAACAACTGGCGCTCCAAGTTCGGCGGCAACGCCTGGCAGTGGCACGCCGACAGCGGCCAGTACTACCTGCACCTGTTCGCCGCCGAGCAGGCGGATCTCAACTGGGAACACCCGCCGGTGCGCGAAGAGCTGAAGAAAGTGTGTCAGTTCTGGGCGGACAAAGGCGTCGACGGCCTGCGCCTCGACGTGATCAACCTGGTGTCCAAACAGCAGGACTTCCCGTCCGACAGCCAGGGCGACGGCCGCCGCTTCTACACCGACGGCCCGCGCATCCACGAGTTCCTGCAGGAGATGAGCCGCGACGTGTTTCAGCCGCGCGGCCTGATGACGGTGGGCGAGATGTCCTCCACCACGCTTGAGCATTGCCAGCAGTACGCGGCGCAGAGCGGCGAAGAGCTGTCGATGACCTTCAACTTCCACCACCTGAAGGTGGACTACGCCGGCGGTGAAAAATGGACGCGGGCGGCGCCGGATTACGTGGAACTGAAGCAGATCTTCCGCCACTGGCAGCAAGGGATGCATAACCGCGCCTGGAACGCGCTGTTCTGGTGTAACCACGATCAGCCACGCATCGTGTCGCGCTTCGGCGATGAAGGCGCACTGCGGGTGCCGGCCGCCAAAATGCTGGCGATGGTGCTGCACGGCATGCAGGGCACGCCTTATATCTATCAAGGCGAAGAACTCGGTATGACCAACCCCGGCTTCCGCGCCATCGAACAGTATCGCGACGTGGAAAGCCTGAACATGTACGCCGAACTGCGCGCCCAGGGCCGCAGTGACGCGGAGCTGCTGGCGATCCTGGCCGACAAATCGCGCGACAACGGCCGCACGCCGATGCAGTGGAGCGCCGCGCCCCACGCCGGTTTCACCACCGGCACGCCGTGGATCGGCTGCGCCGAGAACTACCCGCAGATCAACGCCGACGCGGCGCTGGCCGATCTCGACTCGGTGTTTTACGCCTACCGCCAGCTGATCACCCTGCGCAAGCAGTATCCGCTGCTGACCCACGGCGACTATCAGGATCTGGCGCCGGAACACCCGGCGCTGTGGTGCTATCAGCGCAGCTGGAACGGCCAGCGCCTGCTGGTGGTGGCCAACCTGAGCCGCGAACCGCTGGCCTGGGCGGCGGAAGGCGTGGAAGCCTCCGCGCAATGGCGCCCGCTGATGAGCAACTACGCCGATTCGGCGGACCAGCCGCAGGCGCTGACGCTGCGGCCGTTCGAAGCGGTGTGGTGGCTGCTCGAAGACTAACCCCGCAGGGCGCGGCGAGCGCTGCGCCCTACCATTTCCCCAGCAGCGCCACCACGCCGGCGGCCTCTTGCGCCAGGCGTTCATCGCTCATGTCGAACACGCCCTGCACCAAATGCGGCGGCAGGTAATCCATGCCGGTCAGGTTGGCCATGGCGTGGAACGGCAGCAGCAGATCCTGCACCGGATAACGGTTGTACCCTTGCGCCGTATAAGCCTGCGCGTTACCGCCGGTGCTCACCACCAGCTGCAACGGCTTGCCGTGCAGTTTAGTGCCCTCGCTGCCGTAGGCGAAACCGTAGGTTAATACCGCATCCTGCCATTCGCTGAGGATCGCCGGCGAGCTGTACCAGTAAAACGGGAACAGCATCACTACCGCATCATGGCTCTGCAGCAGTTCCTGCTCGCGCGCCACGTCGATGCGATAATCCGGGTACGCGCGGATCAGCTCATGTACGGTAACGTTAGGCAGCGGGCGTACGGCCTCGATCAGCGCCTTATTAATGCGCGACTCGTCGGGGGTGCGGTGGGCAGTTAACACTAAAATGCGTGGCATAACGATTCCTCGGTCATAAGAAGATGAGGCATTTTTCCATTTCCGCCGCTTCGGGTGTAGGCTGTTAGAGGTCACTTCAATTTCAACCGAAAGTATCAACCACTATGTCGCTGCCCTTTGACGTGCATCGCCTGTTGCCGGCCTTCCTCGCCGCCGCGCAGGCGCAAAATTTCTCCGCCGCCGCCCGCCAGCTGGGCGTGACGCCGGCGGCGGTCAGCAAAAACATCCGCGCGCTGGAAGAAAAGCTGGCGCTGCGGCTGTTTCAGCGCAACACCCACAACGTGTTGCTGACCGACGAGGGCAAAGCGCTGCTGGCACAGGTGGCGCCGCTGTGGCAGGCGTTGGCGGCGACGCTGGAAAGCGCCGGCGGCGAACGGCAGGCGCCTGCCGGCGTGGTGCGCGTCACGATGATCCCCGGTTTCGGCCGCCAGATGCTGATGCCGTTGATCCCGCAATTTCTGGCACGCTACCCGCAGATCGATCTCGATCTGTCGCTGGATGCCCGGGTGGTGAATCTGGTGGGCGAAGGTTTCGACGTCGGCATCGGCAGCCGGGTCGATCCCGACAGCCGGCTGGTGGCCCGCCCGCTCTACCCGATGCACATGGTGCTGGCGGCGTCGCCGGACTATCTGGCGCGGCGCGGTGAACCGCAAACGCCGCACGATCTGCTGCGGCACGACTGCCTGCTGCACCGCAACCCGGCCAACGGCCGCCACGTCAAATGGCAGCTGCGCCATCAGGGCGAAACGCTGGCGCTGGATCTGAACGGGCGGCTGGTGGCCAGCCGCCCGGAGATGTTGCTGGATGCGGCGCTGGCCGGGCTCGGCATCGTCAACCTGGCGCGCTGGTACGTCGAGAAACACTTCGAGCAGGGCACGCTGCGGCCGGTGCTGGCGGAATGCTGGCCGCGCCCGGTGCAGCTGTGGCTCTATTACGCCTCGGCGGATCTGCCGCCGCGGGTGCGCGTCTGGGTCGATTTTCTGCTGGAACATTTTCGCGATCGGCCAACCGGCGATTGACGTCTGTTCAGCTTGCACACGCTCTTCCGTTTTCCTTGTTCTACATCAAAAGAATCGCGCCAATATCTATATATAGTGCATTAAGAATTGCGAACACCTATATATAGTAGTTATCCACAAAATCATCCACACGCCGCCACAGCCCTTACGCGCTGCGGCTTTGCCCTGTGGATAAGCGAAATTTGACGGTTGCTCGCCACGCCAGGCGGGTATGAACGCTCCCTCGGGGAACAAGGAGTACAACGTGAAACCAGTAGTGATTAAGCGGGACGGTTGCCAGGTACCTTTTGACGAAGCGCGCATCGCGCAGGCCATCGAGCGCGCCGCGCTGGCGGTGGGCGTGGTCGACGCCGACTACTGCGCCACCGTCGCCCGCGTGGTCGCTCAGCGCATGGAGCTGCAGCCGCGCGTCGATATCCACGAGATCCAGCAGGCGGTGGAAAACCAGCTGATGGTCGGCGAGTACAAACAGCTGGCGCGCGCCTATATCGAATACCGCCACGATCGCGACGTGGCGCGCGAGCTGCGCGGCCGCCTGAACCAGGAAATTCGCGGCCTGGTCGAGCAGAGCAACCGCGCGCTGCTGAACGAGAACGCCAACAAGGACAGCAAGGTGATCCCCACCCAGCGCGACCTGTTGGCGGGCATCGTCGCCAAACACTACGCCAAGCAGCACATCCTGCCGCGCGACGTGGTGCTGGCCCATGAACGCGGCGAAATTCACTACCACGATCTCGACTACTCGCCGTTCTTCCCGATGTTCAACTGCATGCTGATCGATCTGAAAGGCATGCTGACCAACGGCTTCAAGATGGGCAACGCCGAGATTGAGCCGCCGAAGTCGATCTCCACCGCCACCGCCGTGACCGCGCAGATCATCGCCCAGGTCGCCAGCCATATCTATGGCGGCACCACCATCAACCGCATCGATGAAATCCTGGCGCCGTTCGTCGACGAGAGCTTCCGCAAACACCTGCAGGTGGCGGAGGAATGGCAGATCCCGGACGCCAAAGGCTATGCCATGGCGCGCACCGAGAAAGAGTGTTACGACGCCTTCCAGTCGCTGGAGTACGAGGTCAACACCCTGCACACCGCCAACGGCCAGACGCCGTTCGTCACCTTCGGCTTCGGCCTCGGCACCAGCTGGGAATCGCGCCTGATCCAGCGCTCGATCCTGAAAAACCGCATCGCCGGGCTGGGCAAAAACCGCAAGACCGCCGTATTCCCCAAACTGGTGTTCGCCATCCGCGACGGCCTCAACCACCAGTACGGCGATCCGAACTACGACATCAAGCAGCTGGCGCTGGAGTGCGCCAGCAAGCGCATGTACCCGGACATTCTTAACTACGATCAGGTGGTGAAGGTCACCGGCTCGTTCAAAACGCCGATGGGCTGCCGCAGCTTCCTCGGCACCTACGAGCAGGACGGCGAACTGGTACATGACGGCCGCAACAACATCGGCGTCATCAGCCTCAACCTGCCGCGCATCGCGCTGGAAGCGATGGGCGACGAGTCGCGCTTCTGGGCGCTGCTGGATCAGCGCCTGCAGCTGGCGAAAAAGGCCCTGATGACGCGCATCGCCCGGCTAGAAGGCATCAAGGCGCGGGTGGCGCCAATCTTGTACATGGAAGGCGCCTGCGGCGTGCGGCTCAAGGCCGACGACAACATCGCGGATATCTTCAAGAATGGCCGCGCCTCTATTTCGCTGGGCTACATCGGCCTGCACGAGACCATCAATGCGCTGTTCGGCGGCAAAAACCACGTGTATGACGACGAGGCGCTGCGCGCCAAAGCGGTGGCGATCGTCGCGCGGCTGCGCGCCGCCGTCGACGCCTGGAAAAACGAGACCGGCTACGGCTTCAGCCTCTACAGCACGCCGAGCGAGAACCTGTGCGATCGCTTCTGCCGGCTGGACACCGCCGATTTCGGCGTGGTGCCGGGCGTCACCGACAAGGGCTATTACACCAACAGCTTCCACCTTGACGTGGAGAAGAAGGTCAATCCGTACGACAAGCTGGACTTCGAAGCGCCCTACCCGCCGTTGGCCAGCGGCGGCTTCATCTGCTACGGCGAATACCCGAACCTGCAGCACAACCTGAAGGCGCTGGAAGACGTGTGGGACTACAGCTACACCCGGGTGCCTTACTACGGCACCAACACGCCGATCGACGAGTGCTACGAATGCGGCTTCACCGGTGAATTCTCCTGCACCAGCAAAGGCTTCACCTGCCCGAAATGCGGCAACCACGACTCGGCCAAGGTCTCGGTCACCCGCCGGGTGTGCGGCTATCTCGGCAGCCCCGATGCCCGGCCGTTCAACGCCGGCAAGCAGGAAGAGGTGAAACGCCGGGTGAAACACCTCGGCAACGGGCAGCTCGGCTGAGAAACGCCGTGCAGCCTAGGCAGAAGCCTGTTCATCAGGCGTAATTGTCGCAGCCAGTTTGCCTTCGGCCAGCGCGCACCAACCGCAGCGTACACGCAGTACGTGAGGATTGGCAGCACTGCCCGGAGGCAAGATGGCCAGTAAAATAGCCTGATGGGCAGGCCTCACATGAATTATCACCAGTACTACCCGATCGACGTCGTCAACGGCCCCGGCACCCGCTGCACGCTGTTTGTCGCCGGCTGCGTGCACCAGTGCCCCGGCTGCTACAACAAAAGCACCTGGCGGCTCAACTCCGGTCAGCCGTTTACCCCGGCGTTGGAAGACCGCATCATCGCCGATCTGAACGATACGCGCGTGCCGCGCCAGGGGCTGTCGCTCTCCGGCGGCGATCCGCTGCATCCGGCCAACGTGCCAAGCATCTTAACGCTGGTGAAACGGGTGCGCGCCGAGTGCCCCGGCAAGGATATCTGGCTGTGGACCGGCTACCGGCTGGCGGAGCTGGACGCGCAGCAAATGCAGGTGGTGGACAGGATCAACGTGCTGGTCGACGGCAAGTTCGTGCAGGATTTAAAAGACCCGGCGCTGATCTGGCGCGGCAGCAGCAACCAGGTGGTGCATAGGTTGCGATGAGCCAACAACACACGTTTCAATAGGTATTCATCCAAACTCGACCTGACGCATCGGCAGCATAGAGTTAATCTGACAGGCGGCTCTGTGCCAAAAGCGGATGTTAGGGGTGCAAACCTTGCTCTAATGATGCCGTAGATACTACAGAGGGTATGATTGACTGAGAGAGCGACTGATTTTTCAAACTTGTAAAATCAGTGATTTCAGCCTCATTGTGGTAATGGCATAATCAGGCTGGCGAAAGTGAGGGTGAGAATGGATAAAACATCTAAAAATCAGATAGTAGACAGCGACATTGCGCGTTTATTGCTTAAACATAGGAAGGCACGCAACTGGACGGTAGCAGAGCTTGCCCAACGGTCGGGCGTCAGTCAGGCCATGATCAGCAAGGTTGAACGAGGGGCCTCCAGTCCCAGCGCCACGATCCTCGGCCGTTTAGCCAACGCGATGAATATCACGCTATCAAAACTTTTCGCAGAGCTTGAGCAACACCAGAACTCACTGGTGCTCTTTGCTCATCAGCAGCAACATTGGACAGATGAAAAGTCGGGCATTACCCGCTGGTCTCTGTCCCCAGCGGGCGCATGTCCCGAACTTATCAAAGTTGAAATTCCTGCTCTTGGTCAACTTACGATACCCGCTTCCGCCAGTGAGCATCTTTCCGGCCAAACGCTGTGGGTGTTGAGTGGCAGCCTTGATTTTCGGGTCAATAATCAAACCCATCATTTACGCGCCGGTGACTGTTTTGCCCTGACCTTTGCCAGCGAGTACCAAATGAGCAATCCCGACAGTGAGCAGGGTTGTGCATACGTCGTTGCTTTTAGCCAAAAAAATCAATAAGGCGCCACTGCCACGACGGCTACACTCCCGCCGATCGGCTTAGGTGCAATAGGGGATAGGCCCTTCCTTGATTATCCAACTCGGAACGCCCTGAAACTTCAAAGCCCATATGTTGATAAAACCCGACGGCCTGTTGGTTTTGTTCATTCACATCGACGCTTAAATCAGGATGAAGCGCCAGCGCATGTGATATCAACTGCTTGCCGACGCCACGTCCGCGAGCTGCTGCATCGACAAAAAGCGCCTCCAGATGACCATCGTGTAAAAACATAAATCCCAGCGGATGGTCTTCCCGATCGGCGGCAACCCACACGGGGGTTTCAGAAAAAAAACCGACAACCTCTTTTTCGATCTCTTGTCGATCGTGCGCAGTGAGAAAGTCGTGCGTAGCATCTACAGAATTTTTCCAGATTTGTATAATTTCTGACGCTTCAGATGGACGTGACATTCTGATTTTTAACATTCTTCTACCTTACCGTGGTCATTACTGGGTGTATTTACACACAAAATTAGTCCACGCGAATTTACTATAGTGAATTTAAATTCACAATAGCGAACTCGATGTCATGTCATGATATCCGACAGGAGAAGCGTTAACTCACTGACTCCATTGATCTGCTTTACCGGTTGTTAAACGTGGCCATTGCCATCTCCTCCTTGAGACAGCATCGAACCACTCATCAGCAACGGTAAGTTACACCAACCCCATCCCCACCACGCCGGTCACCGCGCCGCACAGCGCCACCAGCGCCGCCGTCAGGCACAGCGCCCGGGCGGAGAAGGCCTTGTTGAGCATCAACAGCGAAGGCAGGCTGACCGCCGGTAGGGTCATCAGCAGTGCCAGCGCCGGGCCTGCGCCCATGCCCGCCAGCATCATGGTCTGCACGATCGGGATTTCCGCCGCGGTGGGGATAACAAACAGGCAGCCGACGATCGCCAGGCCGATGATCCACAGCAGGCTATTGTCGACGGCACCGTCGGCGTGCGGGAACAGCCAGGCCCGCGCCGCGCCCAGCGCCAGCACCGCCAGCACGTAGATCGGGATGGTCGACCAAAACAGCGCCCACAGCGCTTTGCCCCAGCGGGCGAGGAACGGCTGCTCGTCGTTCTGCGCCATCATCATCACCGGCGGCTGCGGCGCGGCGGGCTGCGGATCGTTGGCGGTCACGCGCTGCACCAGCCAGGCGATGCCCAGCACCATCACCACGCCCGCCACCAGGCGGATGGCGGCGAACGGCCAACCGAGCACAAACCCCATGAACACCAACGTCGCCGGGTTCAATACCGGGTTGGCGAGCCAAAAGGCCAGCGCGGCGCCGCTGGATACCGACTGGCGGCGCATGCCGGCGGCAACCGGCGCGGCGCAGCAGGTGCACATCATGCCCGGCAGCGCGATCAGCGCCCCCAGCACGGTGCCGGAAAAACGCCGGTGGCCGAGCGTACGCGCCAGCCAGTCGCGCGGGATCAGCACCTGCACCAGCGAGCCTAACAGCACGCCGAGCAGCGCCGCCTTCCACACCGCGGTGAAGTAGACCAGCGCGTACTGCCAGGCCGCCAGCCAGGGGCTCGCGGCGCCGTCAGCCAGGATCGATTTGCCGATCGAGTGGCTGTCCGCCGCCACGAACGCCTTGCCGTAGTAAGGCTGCCATTTGACGTAGTAGAGGCCGACGGCCACCACCAGCAGAAACAGGATCGGTTTCCACAGCGGCCAGGCGCGTGGGGCGGGTTCAGGGGCGTTCAGAGGTTGCGGCATGGTAGCGGCCAGAGTCAGTCAACAGAGGCGCCAGCATAGCGCGCCGTCGCCGCCCGTGCACGCCCGGGCTGTCCTAAATAGTTCATCTGTTCGCCACCGACGCGTAACGCGATTGTCATCTGCGCCCGGCACCATGATGCCAACGTGAAAACCACAGGGTAGACGCACGATGAAACGCACCGCTTCCGCCTTCATCGCACAGCCATCGGTATGACGAGGTTTTTATTATGATGGAGTTATCTAGACATCCGACCACTTACCCCACGCGCTATCAGCAGATCGCCGCACAGCTGGAACAGGAGCTGCGCACGCAATACCGCTGCGGCGACTACCTGCCTTCGGAACAGCAGCTGGCCGAGCGTTATCAGGTCAATCGCCACACCCTGCGCCGCGCGGTGGATCAGCTGGTGGAGCGCGGCTGGCTGCAGCGCCGCCACGGCGTCGGCATTCTGGTGCTGATGCGGCCTTACGACTACCCGCTGCACGCCAATACCCGCTTCAGCCAGAACCTATTCGAGCAGGGCAGCCACCCCACCAGTGAGCGCTTACTCTCTGTCTTGCGCCCGTGTAATGGGCATGTCGCCAGCGCACTCTCGCGTGAAGAAGGCGAAATGGTGATCCACCTGCGCACCCTGCGCCGGGTCAACGGCGTGCCGATGAGCGTGATCGACCATTATCTGCCCGATCTGGACTGGTGGCCGGCGCTGCAGCAGTTCCACAGCGGTTCGCTGCACCAGTTTATCGAACAGCACCTGCAGCAGCCGCTGACCCGCCGCCAGACGCGCATCAGCGCGCGCCGCGCGCAGGCCAAAGAGAGCCGGCTGCTGGAGATCGCCACCCACGCACCGCTGCTGTGCGTGCGCACCCTTAACGTCCGCAGCGGCGGCGAAGACGTGGCGGAATACTCCGTCAGCCTGGCCCGCGCCGACATGATTGAACTGACGATGGAGCACTGAATGCAAGCCTTAGAGTCGAGACAACGCTGGATGTCGGTGCTGGCGCACAGCCGGCCCGAGCAACTGCGCAGCCACTGGCAGGCGCTGAACCTCAGCCCGGGTTACCGCAGCATCCGCGCGCCGGAGATCGGCCTGGCCCAGCTGCAGGGGCGCATGGGCGCCACCGGCCGCCGCTTCGTGTTGGGGGACATGACGGTCACCCG
Organism: Serratia sp. OLAL2; assembly: GCF_002752475.1. Classification (NCBI taxonomy): domain Bacteria; kingdom Pseudomonadati; phylum Pseudomonadota; class Gammaproteobacteria; order Enterobacterales; family Yersiniaceae; genus Serratia; species Serratia sp. OLAL2. Next base: position 410,735 of record NZ_MSTL01000016.1, read on the forward strand.
CGCGGTGGTGCAGCTAGACAACGGCGGCTACGGCTACAGCTATATCGCCGGGCGCGACAAGGCGCACGCCGAGCTGTGCGCGCTGGCCGATGCGCTGCTGCAACAGCCGGAACACGGCGAACGCCTGCAACAACAGCTGATCGCGCCGCTGGCCGCGCTGCAGCACGAACAGCGCCAGCTGCGCGCCCGGGCGATCGCCGCCAGCCGGGTGGACTTCTTTACGCTGGTGCGAGGGGATTAAGCCATGAGTTTATTGACCGGTTTTGAGCAACCGATAGACCAATCGCAGCACGCTTTCCGTTTGATTCTTAAAGCCTTGAGCGAACCGGGCCACCGGGTGACGCTGCCAAACGGCCCAGCCTGGGCGCCGCTGAACGCCGCCAGCACCGCCGCGCTGCTGACGCTGGCCGATCAGGAAACGCCGCTGCTGCTGTGCGCTGCGCTTAAAAGTGAGCAAGTGCTAACAAACATTCGTTTTCACAGCGGCGCGCCGCTGGCCGCCACGGCGCAGGAGGTCTGTTTTGCCCTGTTCGATGAACAACTGCAGGCCGCCGATCTGCAGGCCTTACCGCACGGCACGGAAATCTCGCCGGAATGCGGCGCCACGGTGGTGGTGCAGCTTGCTGAGCTGGAGAACGGCGCCGCGCTGCGCCTGACCGGCCCCGGCATCGAGAGCCAACGCCTGATTGCGCCGCGCCTGCCGCCGGCGCTGCTGGATTATCTGGTCAACCGCCCGCAGCGCTTCCCGCTGGGGCTGGATGTCTTGCTGACCTGTGGCGATCGCCTGCTGGCGATCCCGCGGACCACCCGCGTGGAGGTGTGCTGATGTACGTAGCGGTAAAAGGGGGCGAAAAAGCCATTGAGGCCGCCCATCAGCTGCAGGAACAGCTGCGGCGCGGCGACGAGGCGCTGCCGGCGATCGGCGCGGAACAAATCGAACAACAGCTGGGGCTGGCGGTGGATCGGGTGATGACCGAAGGCGGCATCTACGATCGCGAGCTGGCGGCGCTGGCCATCAAACAGGCCAGCGGCGATCTGGTGGAGGCAATCTTCCTGCTGCGCGCCTATCGCACCACCCTGCCGCGCCTGGCGGTCAGCGAGCCGCTGGCCAGCGAAAATATGCGGCTGGAGCGGCGCATCTCGGCGGTTTACAAGGACTTGCCCGGCGGCCAGGTGCTGGGGCCGACCTACGACTACACCCACCGGCTGCTGGATTTCGCGCTGCTGGCGGAAGGCGAGGCGCCGCGCGCGCCGCAGGCCGACGAACCGCTGCCGGACAACTGCAGCCACGTGTTCGATCTATTGTGTCGCCAGCAGCTGGCGCGGGAGGAACAGGACGACGGCAGCGCGCCGGAAGACATCACCCGCAACCCGCCGGTTTACCCCTGCTCGCGCTCGGCGCGCCTGCAGCAGCTGGTGCGCGGCGACGAAGGTTTTCTGCTGGCGCTCGGCTACGCCACCCAGCGCGGCTACGGCCGCAACCACCCGTTCGCCGGCGAGATCCGCACCGGCCACGTTTCGGTGGAGATCGTGCCTGAAGAGCTCGGTTTCGCCATCGATATCGGCGAAATCCTGCTGACCGAGTGCGAAATGGTCAACGGCTTCGTCGATCCCAAGGACCATCCGCCGCACTTCACCCGCGGTTACGGGCTGGTATTCGGCCGCGCCGAACGTAAGGCGATGGCGATGGCGTTGGTGGACCGCGCATTGCAAAGCCCCGACTACGGCGAAGGCGTCGCCGGCCCGGCGCAGGACGAAGAGTTCGTGCTGGCCCACGCCGACAACGTCGAGGCCGCCGGCTTCGTCTCCCATCTCAAGCTGCCGCACTACGTCGACTTCCAGGCCGAATTGGAACTGCTCAAGCGGCTGCGGCAGGAATACAGCGAGCGCCAGGAGGCCCGCGATGAGTGAAGTATTGACCGGCTATAACCTCGGTTATCTGGACGAGCAGACCAAGCGCATGATCCGCCGCGCTATCCTCAAGGCGGTGGCGATCCCCGGCTATCAGGTGCCGTTCGGCGGCCGCGAGATGCCGATGCCCTACGGCTGGGGCACCGGCGGCATTCAGCTCACCGCCAGCGTTATCGGCCGCGCCGACGTGCTGAAGGTGATCGACCAGGGCGCCGACGACACCACCAACGCGGTGTCGATCCGCCGCTTCTTCCAGCGCGTCGCCGGGGTGGAAACCACCGAACGCACGCCGGAGGCCACGCTGATCCAAACCCGTCACCGCATTCCGGAAACCGCGCTGCGCGAAGACCAGATCCTGATTTATCAGGTGCCGATCCCGGAGCCGCTGCGCTTTATCGAACCGCGCGAAACCGAGACCCGCAAGATGCACGCGCTGGAGGAGTACGGCGTGATGCAGGTGAAGCTGTATGAAGACATCGCGCACTACGGCCATATCGCCACCACCTACGCCTACCCGGTGAAGGTCAACGATCGCTACGTGATGGATCCGTCACCGATCCCGAAATTCGACAACCCGAAAATGCACATGATGCCGGCGCTGCAGCTGTTCGGCGCCGGGCGCGAGAAACGCATCTACGCCCTGCCGCCGTTCACCAAGGTGGAGAGCCTGGACTTCGACGACCATCCGTTCAGCGTGCAGCAGTGGGACGAACCCTGCGCGCTGTGCGGCTCGCGCCACAGCTATCTGGACGAGGTGGTGCTCGACGATCAGGGCAACCGCATGTTCGTCTGTTCGGACACCGACTACTGCCGGCAGCAGCTGGCGCAATCTTCGCAAGAGGCGCAGCACTGATGACTTCCACCCCTTTGAGCACCACCCCGCTGCTGTCGGTGAACCGGCTCACCCACCTGTACGCCCCCGGCAAGGGCTTCAGCGGCGTGTCGTTCGACATCTACCCCGGTGAAGTGCTGGGCATCGTCGGCGAATCCGGCTCCGGCAAAACCACGCTGCTGAAGTCGATCTCGGCGCGGCTGGCGCCGCAGCGCGGGCAGATCCTTTACCGCCCGCAGGCGGGCCAGGAACACGATCTGTACGCCATGGCGGAGAGCGATCGCCGCCGCTTGCTGCGCACCGACTGGGGCGTGGTGCACCAGCACCCGCTCGACGGGCTGCGGCCGCAGGTCTCCGCCGGCGGCAACATCGGCGAGCGGCTGATGGCCATCGGCCAGCGCCACTATGGCGACATTCGCCGCCAGGCCGGCCAGTGGCTGGAAGACGTCGAAATCCCGCTGTCGCGCCTCGACGATCTGCCGACCACCTTCTCCGGCGGCATGCAGCAGCGGCTGCAGATCGCCCGCAATCTGGTCACCCACCCCAAGCTGGTGTTTATGGACGAGCCGACCGGCGGGCTGGACGTGTCGGTGCAGGCGCGCCTGCTCGATCTGCTGCGCAACCTGGTGGTGGAGATGCAGCTGGCGGCGGTGATCGTCACCCACGATCTCGGCGTGGCGCGGCTGCTGGCCCACCGTCTGCTGGTGATGAAACAGGGCGAAGTGGTGGAGAGCGGCCTGACCGACCGAGTACTGGACGATCCGCACCATCCTTACACCCAGCTGCTGGTTTCTTCGGTGCTGTCGTAACCCAAGGCGATAACAGATGACTATGCAAATCCGAGTTGAACATCTCAGTAAAACCTTTGTGCTGCACCAGCAGTACGGCACCCGCCTGCCGGTGCTGCACGACGCCAACCTGACGGTCCACGGCGGCGAATGCGTGGTGCTGCACGGCCACTCCGGCAGCGGCAAATCCACCCTGCTGCGCTCGCTGTACGCCAACTACCTGCCGGACAGCGGCCATATCTGGATCCACCACCAAGGCGACTGGCTGGACATGGTCAGCGCCGATGCGCGCCAAATTCTGGCGGTGCGCCGCCATACGCTGGGCTGGGTCAGCCAGTTCCTGCGAGTGATCCCGCGCATCAGCGCGCTGGAGGTGGTGATGCAGCCGCTGCTGGAACAGGGCGTCGAGCGCGCCGAGTGCCGCGAACGCGCCGAAGCGCTGCTCGCTGCGCTCAACGTGCCACAACGCCTGTGGCCGCTGGCGCCGTCCACCTTCTCCGGCGGCGAACAGCAGCGGGTGAACATCGCGCGCGGCTTTATCGTCGATTACCCCATTCTGTTGCTGGATGAACCAACCGCCTCGCTCGACAGCCGCAACAGCGCGGCGGTGGTGCAGCTTATCGAACGCGCCAAGGCGCGCGGCGCGGCGATCGTCGGCATTTTCCACGATGAAGGCGTCCGCCGACAGGTCGCCGACCGGCTTTATGACATGCAGGCGCCGCAGGCGCTGGAGGCCCTCTGATGATCGTCAATAACGTTAAGCTGGTGCTGGATGACCAGGTGGTGCAAGGCTCGCTGGAGATGCAGGACGGCGTGATCCGCAGCTTCGCCGACGGCCCGAGCCGGCTGCCGCAGGCGCTGGACGGCGACGGCGGCTGGCTGCTACCGGGGCTGATCGAGCTGCACACCGACAACCTGGACAAGTTCTTCACCCCGCGCCCGAACGTCGACTGGCCGGCCCATTCGGCGATGAGCAGCCACGATGCGCTGATGGTGGCCAACGGCATCACCACGGTGCTGGACGCGGTGGCGATCGGCGACGTGCGCGACGGCGGCCACCGGCTGGAAAACCTGCAAAAGATGATCGACGCGGTGATCCACAGCCAGCGCGCCGGGGTGAACCGCGCCGAGCACCGGCTGCATCTGCGCTGCGAGCTGCCGCACGAGAGCACCCTGCCGCTGTTCGAACAGCTGATGGACAAGCCGGGCGTGTCGCTGGTGTCGCTGGTGTCGCTGATGGACCATTCGCCGGGCCAGCGCCAGTTCGCCTCGCGCGAAAAGTACCGCGAATATTATCAGGGCAAATACCACCTCAACGACCAGCAGATGAGCGAGTACGAGGAGCAGCAGGTCGCCCTGTCCGCCCGCTGGGCCTCGCCGAACCGCGAGGCGATCGCCGCCCACTGCCGCGCGCGCCGCATCTCGCTGGCCAGCCATGACGACGCCACCGCCGCGCACGTGGCCGAATCCTACGCGCTGGGCAGCGCCATTGCCGAGTTCCCCACCACCGAGGCGGCCGCCCGCGCTTCGCACCAGCAGGGCCTGCAGGTGCTGATGGGCGCGCCGAACATCGTGCGCGGCGGTTCGCACTCCGGCAACGTGGCGGCGCACCACCTGGCGGCGCTGGGGGTGCTGGATATTCTCTCTTCCGATTATTACCCGGCCAGCCTGCTGGATGCGGCGTTTCGCCTCGCGGCGGACGAACGCAACGCTTACGATCTGCCCCAGGCGGTGCGCATGATCACCCGCAACCCGGCGCGGGCGCTGGATCTGCAGGATCGCGGCTCCCTCGCCGAAGGGCTGCGGGCGGATCTGGTGCTGGCGCGGCCGCACGGCGAGCACGTTTATGTGCAGAATGTATGGCGCCAGGGCAGGCAGGTGTTCTGATGGCGCGGCTCATCTACCTGATGGGGCCTTCCGGCGCAGGCAAGGACAGCCTGCTGGCTGCACTGCGGGCCGACGCCGACCGCGCGCCGCTGGTGGCGCACCGTTACATCACCCGGCCGGCGGACGCCGGCTGCGAGAATCACATCGCGCTGAGCGAACCCGAATTTCTGCGCCGCCGCGCCAAGGGGCTGTTCGCGCTCGACTGGCAGGCCCACCAGCAGCGCTACGCGTTCGGGATCGAAGTGGATCTTTGGCTGCTGCAGGGGATCGACGTGGCGGTCAACGGTTCGCGCGCCCACCTGCCGCAGGCGCAGCAGCGCTACGGTGCGCAGCTGCTGCCGGTATGCCTGCAGGTCAACGCCGCGATCCTGCGCCGACGCCTGCAGGATCGGGGGCGGGAAAGCGCCGAACAGATCGAGCAGCGGCTGGCGCGGGCGGCGGAATATCAGCAGAGTCTGCCCGCCGGCTGCCGGGTGCTGCACAACGACGGCCCACTCGACGATACCCTGGCGGCGCTGTTGGCGCTGCTGCCCACCCCTACCCGACAAGCTCAGGATGCGACGCCATGAACGACTTTGCCCAGCCGAAAATCGGCGACAACGTGACCCTTAACCGCACCCGGCTTGGCCAATATGTGCACCTGGCCGACGATGCGATCCTGGAAGAGGTGGAGATGGGGGACTACTCCTACACCGCCGGGCACAACCAGATCTTTTACGCCACTATCGGCAAGTTCGTCTCCATCGCCTCCTATGCGCGCATCAATCCCGGCAACCACCCGACCTACCAGCGCATCGCGCAGCATCACTTCACCTACCGCGCTTCCGAATACGGGCTGGGGGAAGACGACGCGGCGTTCTTCGACTGGCGGCGCGAGCACCACGTCACCGTCGGCCACGACGTGTGGATCGGCCATAACGCCATCCTGATGCCGGGCGTCAGCGTCGGCAACGGCGCGGTGATCGGCAGCGCGGCGGTGGTTACCAAGGACGTGGAACCTTACAGCATCGTCGCCGGCGTGGCGGCCAAAAAGATCGGCATGCGCTTCGACGATGCGCTGATCGAGCGTATCGAACGCAGCCAGTGGTGGCACTGGGATCACGCTACGCTGCAGGCGCGGCTGGCGGATTTTCGCGACATCCACCGCTTTGCGCAGAAGTACCTTTAATGGAGAGGGAAGCGATGCAACTGACCTTTCTCGGCACCGGCGGCGCGCAGCAGGTGCCGGTGTTCGGCTGCGACTGCCTGAGCTGCCAACGGGCGCGGCGCGAGCCGGCATTTCGGCGGCGCGCGTGCAGCGCCATGCTTAACTATCAGGGAGAAACGACCTTATTGGATGCGGGATTGCCGGCTTTGGAGCGGCGATTTTCGGCGGGGCAAATTCAACGTTTTTTACTGACACATTACCACATGGATCACGTTCAGGGGTTATTTCCTTTGCGTTGGGGGTGCGGAAATTCCATTCCGGTGTATGGCCCGCCGGATGAACAGGGCTGCGACGACCTGTTCAAACACCCCGGCATTCTGGCGTTTCAGCCGCCGCTGGCGCCCTTCGCCACCGTCGAACTGGGCGGCATGCGCATCACCCCGCTGCCGCTGCAACACTCCAAACTGACCCACGGCTACCTGATCCAGGCGGCGGGCGCTGCGCTGGCCTACCTGACCGACACCGTCGGCCTGCCGCCAGCCACCGCCGACTATCTGCAGAACGTGGCGCTGGATCTGCTGGTGCTCGATTGCAGCCTGCCGCCTCAGCCGCAGGCGCCGCGCAACCACAACGACCTGACCCGCGCGCAGGAGACGCAGCAGTTGCTGCAGCCCAAGCGCACGCTGCTGACGCACATCAGCCATCATCTCGATCTGTGGCTGCTGGACAACGAGCTGCCCGCCGGGCTGGAGCTGGCGTTCGACCACCTCAGCGTCAGTCTCGGTAGCAGTGCAGCCGATCCGACTCCAGCACCCTGACCCCTTCGCCCGGCGTGAACGCCTGCTGCAGCAGCGTCTGCGCCACGTCTTTGGCGGAGACGGCGCGCCATTTGCCGGGCAACAGCCTGAACAGCGGCAGCGTGAGGCGCTCCATCAGGCGCGGCGCAGGGCGCTCCCCTACCAGCATGGAAGGCCGCACCAGCGTCAGGCGCGGCCAGCGCTGTTCGCGCAGCGCTTGCTCCATTTCGCCTTTGGTGCGGTTATACAGGAAGGTGGAATCCGCGTTGGCGCCCAACGCACTCACCACCAGACAGTGCTGTGCCCCCAACCGGCGGCCGGTCAGCGCGCTCTCCACCACCAGTTGGTAATCGACGTAGCGGAAGGCATCGGCGCTGCCCGCCGCCTGGCGGGTGGTGCCCAGGCAGCAGAACACCAGATCGACCGGCTGCTGCAGGCCGCTCAGCAGCTCGAACAGCGCATCGCCGACCGGGTTGGTCAGCTTGCCGTGCGGCGGCAGCGGCGCACGCGTCGGCGCCACGATGGCCGTTATCTGCGGATCGCTTTGCAACAGCTGCAGCAACTCGCGCCCCACCAGCCCGGTTGCGCCGACTAACAGTGCTCGCGCCATGCAATCTCCCGTTGTAATCAATAGGTCGACTTAAAGTATAGACCGCGCCCAATGCAGCTTCTTGCCGAAGCCGAGGGTGTTGTCGGTCATCTTCACCTCGTGCAGATCCAGCCGCCATACCGAGGCCTTCATCGCCCTGGCGATCGGGAAGCGCTTGCGGTAACGCGCGCGCGCCGCCTCGGCTTCTTCACCGCTCAGCAGCACCGCCTCGGCGCGGTATTGCACGCCGCGGATCAGCGCGATGCTTTTCGGTTTCGGCGCGATGGTGCCGACCACCCGGCCGTTGTTCAGCATCAGCCCGCCGTGGCGGGTGTGCGGTTCGGTCATCAGCCACAGCGCCATCGTCGCGGCGTCGAACACGTAAAAACAGTTGGCGCACCACATGTCGAGGCCGTCGCCGGCGCACAGCGTTAAGACATGTTGCTTGCCGATGAAATCCGCAATCTGTTGCCGTTGTTCTGAGGTATTCAAGGTTACTCGCCTCCCGGTTCACTCACTTCATCTTACCCTGCGTTGTTGAGGCGAGTCACAAATAACGATAATCATCAAAAATCACACATGAATATAAACACAACAATAATGAATTTTTATTTATTTTTGCATAAAGCAGATTGATAACATAAAAAACACAAGGCGGATTTATTTGATCGTCATGTAGCCGGTTATTTGACCGCTTTTTTTATTCCTTTCCGAGCGCCATTGAAATTAAGCGCTTAAGGGCCGCGAGCATTAGCAATTCATTTACATGCCAACCTCTGGACCCGGATGATACTTATGCAATTCATTGCATAACAGGTGAATAGTTATTTATAAACACCGGCATTTATGTGACTTTAATCACGATTTTTAGCCCACCTTGCGTTAAAATAGCGCCATCTTTTCACTCAGCAAGGTGGATTAGAAAATGGAAAACAATAACCGAAAAATGGCGCACATCAGGCGCACAACCCATATTATGATGATGGCTCATCGCAGCTGCTTTAGTTTCGCATTCTTCAACTACAGATAACCCTCCCCCTCGCTCTTACGCCGTTGATAAGAGTGTCATTGCGTTTTATTTATTCTCCGCACGCCGGTGATAATATCTCTTTCTCGTTAACCGGGAAGGACACGCAATTCATTTTTAATTTCGGCCAAGCGCATCCAAGCTAAATAAAACAGCGAACACAGTTAATGCCTTTCGGCATCACTGGGTTCTCGCACACCTTTATTTTCGTGAAGGCGTTAACGGCAAATGGAATTATTTGCCGGCGGAATGCCTTTGCCTGAAGAATGAGAAAAATGAAAAAATTAAAAATTGCCGCCAACACCCAAACCCTCGGCTGCTTTGAAACCGAACGCGACATCGTCGATGTGCACCACAGCGATTTCAATGACGTCGCCGCCATCGTGCTATCGGTAGAAGACGTCGCGCAAGGCATGGTGGCGCGCATCGAAGAGCACGGCCTGAACATTCCGCTGTTCGTCGCCGTCTGCTGCGAAGAAGAGCTGGATAACGCCGTCTTGCCGGCGCTGCACGGTGTGTTTGAGCTGTGCGGCAAGAATACCCAGTTCTACGGCAAACAGCTGGAAGCCGCCGCCGCCAAGTATGAAAGCGAGCTGCTGCCGCCGTTCTTCAACACGCTGACGCAATACGTAGAAATGGGCAACGCCACCTTCGCCTGCCCCGGCCACCAGGGCGGCGAGTTCTTCCGCAAACATCCGGCGGGCCGCCAGTTCTTCGACTTCTACGGCGAAACGCTTTTCCGCTCCGACATGTGCAACGCCGACGTCAAACTGGGCGATCTGTTGATCCACGAAGGCGCGCCTTGCGCCGCGCAGCAGCACGCCGCCAAGGTGTTCAACGCCGACAAGACCTACTTCGTGCTCAACGGCACCTCGGCCTCGAACAAGGTGGCGACCAATGCCCTGCTGACGCGCGGCGATCTGGTGCTGTTTGACCGCAACAACCATAAATCCAACCACCACGGCGCGTTGATCCAGGCCGGCGCCACGCCGGTGTATCTGGAAACTGCCCGCAACCCGTTCGGCTTTATCGGCGGCATCGACGCGCACTGCTTCGACGAACGCTACCTGCGCCAACAGATCCGCGAAGTGGCGCCGGAACGCGCCAACGAAGCCCGCCCGTTCCGCCTGGCGATCATCCAGCTCGGCACCTACGACGGCACCATCTACAACGCCCGCCAGGTGGTCGACAAGATTGGCCACCTGTGCGACTACATCCTGTTCGACTCCGCCTGGGTGGGCTATGAGCAGTTCATTCCGATGATGAAAGACTGCTCGCCGCTGCTGCTGGAGCTGAACGAGAACGATCCCGGCATCATCGTCACCCAGTCGGTACACAAACAGCAGGCCGGCTTCTCGCAAACCTCGCAGATCCACAAAAAAGACAAGCATATCAAGGGGCAGAGCCGCTACTGCAACCACAAGCGCTTCAACAACGCCTTTATGCTGCACGCCTCCACCAGCCCGTTCTATCCGCTGTTCGCCGCGCTGGACGTCAACGCCAAGATGCACGAGGGCAAGAGCGGCCAGCGCCTGTGGCAAGAATGTGTGCGCGTGGGCATCGAAGCGCGCAAAATGCTGCTGGACACCTGCACGATGATCAAACCGTTCGTGCCGGATCAGATCGACGGCAAGCCGTGGCAGGCCTATGACACCGCGGCGATGGCCAACGATCTGCGCTTCTTCAACTTCGTGCCCGGCGAGAAGTGGCACGCCTTTGAGGGCTATGCCGAGTCGCAGTACTTCGTCGATCCGTGCAAGCTGCTGCTCACCACGCCGGGTATCGATACCGCCACCGGCAGCTACAGCGAGTTCGGCATCCCGGCGACCATTCTGGCCAACTACCTGCGCGAAAACGGCATCGTGCCGGAAAAATGCGATCTCAACTCGATCCTGTTCCTGCTGACGCCGGCGGAAGACATCGCCAAGATGCAGCACCTGGTGGCCCTGATCGCCCGCTTCGAGAAGCACATCGAGCAAAACTCCCTGCTCAGCGAGGTGCTGCCTGCGGTCTATAAAAACCACCAGCAGCGCTACAAAAACTACACCATCCGCCAGCTGTGCCAGGAAATGCACGACCTTTACGTCAGCTATGACGTTAAAGAGCTGCAAAAAGAGATGTTCCGCAAAAGTTATTTCCCGCGCGTGGTAATGAATCCGCAGGATGCCAATACCGAGTTCGTGCGCGGCAATGTGGAATTGGTGTCGCTGGCCAAGGCCGAGGGCCGCATCGCCGCCGAAGGCGCCCTGCCTTACCCACCAGGCGTGCTGTGCGTGGTGCCCGGTGAAATTTGGGGCGGCGCCGCGCAGCGTTATTTCCTGGCACTGGAAGAAGGCATCAATTTATTGCCAGGATTCGCGCCGGAATTACAGGGCGTTTATATCCAACAGGATGAGGACGGCTGGAACCGTGCTTACGGCTACGTCATGAAAAATTAATCACCTTACGGGGCGGCGATGATTCCCGCCGCCCGGATCGCATCCTAAAAGAGAAAATGATCATGAGTAAGTCCAATAATAAAATGGGGGTCGTGCAATTAACGATCCTGACCGCCGTGAATATGATGGGTTCCGGCATAATTATGCTGCCGACCAAGCTGGCCGAAGTGGGCACGATTTCGATCGTTTCCTGGCTGGTGACCGCTGTCGGCTCGATGGCGCTGGCCTACGCCTTCGCCAAATGCGGCATGTTCAGCCGTAAATCCGGCGGCATGGGCGGCTACGCCGAATACGCCTTCGGTAAATCCGGCAACTTCATGGCGAACTACACCTACGGCGTTTCGCTGCTGATCGCCAACATCGCCATCGCCATTTCCGCCGTCGGCTACGGCACCGAGCTGTTCGACACCACGCTCAGCCCGCTCGGGATCTGTATCGCCACCATCGGCGTGCTGTGGCTGGCGACCGTCGCCAACTTCGGTGGCGCGCGCATCACCGGCAAAATCAGCGGCATCACCGTCTGGGGCGTGATCATTCCGGTGGTGGGCATCTCGGTCATCGGCTGGTACTGGTTCAGCGGCAGCGCCTACGTCGCCGCCTGGAACCCGCATCAGGTGCCGACCTTCGAAGCCATCGGCGCCTCGATCTCAATGACCCTGTGGGCGTTCCTGGGGCTGGAATCCGCCTGCGCCAACACCGACGTGGTGGAAAACCCGGAGCGCAACGTGCCGATCGCCGTACTGGGCGGCACCCTCAGCGCGGCGGTGATCTATATCATTTCGACCAACGTGATCGCTGGCATCGTGCCGAACATGGATCTGGCCAACTCCACCGCCCCGTTCGGGCTGGCGTTCTCCCACATGTTCAACCCGACGGTCGGCAAGATCATCATGGCGTTGATGGTCATGTCCTGCGTCGGCTCGCTGCTCGGCTGGCAGTTCACCATCGCTCAGGTGTTCAAATCCTCCGCCGACACCGGCTTCTTCCCGAAAATTTTCTCCAAGCTGAGCAAGGCCGACGCGCCGGTTAAAGGCATGCTGACCATCGTCGTCATCCAGAGCGGTTTGTCGCTGATGACCATCAGCCCGTCGCTGAACAAGCAGTTCAACGTGCTGGTGAACCTGGCGGTGGTGACCAACATCATCCCTTACATCCTGTCGATGGCGGCGCTGGTCATTATTCAGAAAGTGGCGAAGGTGCCGGACAACAAGGCGCGCATCGCCAATATCATCGCCGGCATCGGCGCGCTGTACAGCTTCTATGCGCTCTACAGCTCCGGTGAAGAAGCGATGATGTGGGGCGCCATCGCCACCTTCCTCGGCTGGACGCTGTACGGCATCGTCTCGCCGCGCTTCGAGCTGGCGGGAAAAAAGGGGTAAAGCGGTAAGGCTCCGGCGGCCGGGGATGGGATTGTGACGGCGAACATGCCATCATACGCCGACCCTGGCCACCGAAACGGCGTACGATGACCGACACTACCCCCACTCCCTGGCACCTCTATATGCTGCGTTTACCGAGCGGCATGCTGTATACCGGCATCACTACCGACGTGGCGCGCCGCCTGGCACAGCACCAAGCCGGCAAAGGCGCCAAGGCGCTGCGCGGTAAAGGGGAACTGACATTGGCGTTTCACTGCCAGGTGGGGGATCGCTCAACGGCGCTGAAGCTGGAATACCGCGTCAAACAGCTGAGCAAAATACAAAAAGAGCGGCTGGTGAATCACCCGCCGCTGTCGTTGGCGTATCTATTGCCGGTCGTTAAAAGCGATTAAACGGCGCCGAAAAAGCCACTTCGCCGCTGACGCCATTCAGGGCGTCTTCCGCCAGCGGATACACCTGGAACGCGCTTTCCGTGTCCGGCCAGCGGCAGTTCAGGCCATAGGTGGCGGCCGGTTTAAAGCCGAAGCGGCCGTAGTAGGCCGGATCGCCCAGCACCACCACCGCGGCGTAGCTGAATTCGTTCAGCGAATCCAGGCCTTCGTACACCAGCTTTTCAGCCAGCCCCTGGCGGCGCAGGCTTTCGTCTACCGCCAGCGGCGCCAGCGCCACCCATTGGCGGTCTTCGCCGGCCACGTCTACCGGGCTGAACGCGGCGTAACCCACTACCCCGCCTTCGTCGTCAGTGGCGACCACGCCCAGCGTTAGCAGGCCGTCTTCGCGCAGCTGCTGCACCAGATCGGCTTCGTCGTCGCGGCCAAAGGCGCGGCGCAGCAAGGTGTCGATGCCCGCCGCGTCTACCGGGATCTCTACGCGGATCAGCATGATACCACCACACGGGAAGCCGACGCCGTGCCCTCCTGCAACCCTGCTTCGACAAAATCAGCCAACTGCAACAGCCCCATGCGCAGCGGCGCAGGCATGCTTTCCAGCTCGATGGCGTCCATCAAATTTTTCACATACAGGCCCAATTCGGTATCCCCTTCAATCTGCAGCCGACGCTGAAAGAACAGCGTATCCGGATCTTGCTTGCGCGCCGCGATCAGGATCAGATCGTTGGCGTCGCCGCTGAAGCTGACGTCCGCTTCGGCGTGCTGGCTGACCACCAGTTTGTCGTTTGCTACCGTCATAAACCATTGTAGCGCCAGATCGCGAACTTCGATCTTCAGCCAACGCGATTCGAGAAACTCCAGATCCCCATCTGCCAATGCCTGGCGGAACTGCCAGCTCAGCACCTGTTGCAGCAGCTGACGCTGCAGAGCGAACGGCGTGAATTTCAGCGGGATGCGCAGCAGCGACGGCCCCTGGCGCACAAGGCGTGCTCGTAGTTGTTCCAACACGGTCATCCACTCCTTTCAATACGGACTACCGCTATTTTGCCACACTGACGCGCGGCTTCAGCGGTCTATATCAACAAATAGTGCATTTCACCGCCATGTTTATCAATACGCCATAAGCTGCCTCAAATCAAAACCTGTGTGTGCCCCATTGCCTAAAATGACCTCCCCGATTCGCATTTGCCGGCGGAACACCGCCGCCGGCAACCTTTAAAGACAGCGTGCGCCCGGCCGGGCGCACGGCTAAGCCAGGATAAATCTATGGAGCTGCTTTGTCCCGCCGGCAACCTGCCGGCCCTGAAGGCCGCGGTGGATAACGGCGCCGATGCCGTTTACATCGGTCTGAAAGACGATACCAACGCGCGCCACTTCGCCGGCCTTAACTTCACCGAGAAAAAGCTGCAGGAAGCGGTCGATTACGTGCATCGCCACGGCCGCAAACTGCATATCGCCATCAACACCTTCGCCCATCCCGACGGCTATGCCCGCTGGCAGCGCGCGGTGGATATGGCGGCCCAATTGGGCGCCGACGCCCTGATTCTGGCGGATCTGGCGATGCTGGAATACGCCGCCCAACGCTATCCGCAGTTGGAACGCCACGTTTCGGTGCAGGCTTCCGCCACCAACGAGGAAGCGATCCGTTTTTACCAGCGCAACTTCGAGGTCGGCCGGGTGGTGCTGCCGCGCGTGCTGTCGATGCATCAGGTGAAACAGCTGGCGCGCACCAGCCCGGTGCCGCTGGAAGTGTTCGCCTTCGGCAGCCTGTGCATCATGGCCGAGGGGCGCTGCTACCTCTCCTCCTACCTGACCGGCGAGTCGCCGAACACCGTCGGCGCCTGTTCGCCGGCGCGGTTCGTGCGCTGGCAGCAAACCCCGCAGGGCATGGAGTCGCGCCTGAACGACGTGCTGATCGACCGCTATCAGGACCACGAAAACGCCGGTTACCCGACGCTGTGCAAAGGCCGCTATCTGGTGGACGACGTGCGCTACCACGCGCTGGAAGAGCCCACCAGCCTCAATACGCTGGAGCTGCTGCCGGAGCTGCTGGCCGCCAATATCGCCTCGGTGAAGATCGAAGGCCGCCAGCGCAGCCCGGCTTACGTCAGCCAGGTGGCGCGCGTCTGGCGCCAGGCGATCGACCGTTGCCAGGCCGATCCGGCCGCCTACCGCGCCGACGCCGCCTGGATGGAGACGCTGGGCGCGATGTCCGAGGGCACCCAGACCACGCTGGGCGCCTATCACCGCAAATGGCAGTAGCCGGAGGAAACATGAAATACGCACTGGGGCCGGTACTCTACTACTGGCCGAAAAACGACATCGCGGCGTTCTATCAGCAGGCGGCGGAGAGTAACGCCGACATCATTTATCTCGGCGAGAGCGTCTGCACCAAGCGGCGCGAGATGAAGGTCGGCGATTGGCTGGCGCTGGCGCGCGACATCGCCCGCAGCGGCAAGCAGGTGGTGATCTCCACGCTGGCGCTGCTGCAGGCGCCGTCCGAACTGAATGAGCTGAAACGCTATGTGGAGAACGGCGAGTTCCTGTTTGAAGCTAACGATCTGGGCGCAGTGAACATGGCGGCGGAACGCGGTCTGCCGTTCGTCGCCGGCCATGCGCTGAACTGCTACAACGCCTATACTCTGCGCCTGCTGCGCCGCCAGGGCATGATGCGCTGGTGCATGCCGGTCGAGCTGTCACGCGATTGGCTGGCCAATCTGCTGACGCAGTGCGACGAGCTGGGCTTCCGCCACGACTTCGAGGTGGAGGTGCTGAGCTACGGCCATCTGCCGCTGGCCTATTCGGCGCGCTGCTTCACCGCCCGCTCGGAAAACCGCGGCAAGGACGAGTGCGAAACCTGCTGCATCAAGTATCCGCAGGGCCGCATGATGCGCTCCCAGGAACAGCAGCAGGTGTTCGTACTCAACGGCATCCAGACCATGAGCGGTTACTGCTACAACCTCGGCAACGAGCTGCCAAGCATGCAGGGGCTGGTGGACATCGTGCGACTGTCGCCGCAGGGCGCCGAGACGCTGGCACAGATCGACGCCTTCCGCGCCAACGAGCGCGGCGAGCAGCCGCTGGCCTTGACCAACCACG
This sequence comes from Serratia sp. OLAL2, assembly GCF_002752475.1. Taxonomy (NCBI): domain Bacteria; kingdom Pseudomonadati; phylum Pseudomonadota; class Gammaproteobacteria; order Enterobacterales; family Yersiniaceae; genus Serratia; species Serratia sp. OLAL2. The sequence continues at coordinate 427,018 of NZ_MSTL01000016.1, forward strand.
TCGACTGCAACGGCTACTGGCGCCGCGTGGCGGGGTTGGAGTTGGTGGGGTGATCCTCGCTCCCCTCCTCACCGAGGGGAGTTTTCAATCAACTCGCCCGCCGTTTCCTGAACATCCCGCGCAGCGCCACGCTGTTGCGCAAGAAGCCGACGCCGAAGCCCAGTAGGGTGTAGACCACGCCGAGTATCAGCATCATCACCACGTCGCCCCACACTTCATTCAGCGACAGCCCCATCTGGTTGACGCCGGCGATCGCCTTGGTGCCCCAGGTGGAGGGAATGCTGTACGAGATGGCGCGCACCCAGGCCGGCATCGACTGCAGCGGCCAGATGGTGCCGGACAGGTAGAAGACCGGCGTCGTGATGAACGCCAGCGTCAGGTAGATCATCTCGACGCTGCGCAGGCACTCGGTCACCAGCTTGCCCAGCCCCAGTACCGCCAGCAGGAACGGGAAGGTCAGCAGCAGCAGTTCGGCGATGTTCGCCGTCTGCCGATAGCCCAATACCCACGGCCACAGCACGAACAGCACGATCGACAGAAACAGCCAGATCGGCAGCAGCGCCGTCAGCCCGCCGAGGTGCGCCGCCAGCGGCGCTTTGCCGCCGGGCATGCTCTTCATGGCGATATTGACGCGGATACAGGCGATCAGCAGCGAGTGCTGCAACAGCATCACCAACAAGCCGGGGAAGATGATCGCCGCGAAGCTGATGCCGGGGTTAAACACGTCCAGCGTTTGCCCCAGTATCGGCGTCAGCAGTATCTGCGCCTGCCGTTCGCTGAAACCGCTGCGCAGCAGCAGCCCGTTGTTGTACTCCGTCAGCAGCTGCTGATAGGCCGCCACCACGTCCTGTTGGATCTGGCCGTTGGCCAGACGGTTGGTGGCGTCGCCGTACACCGGCACCACGATGTTCTGCCCGCTGAGGATCTTCTTCTCCAGATCCACCGGCATGATGATCACCGCAAACAGCTTGCGCCAGCTGAGATCGCGCTGTGCCTGTTCCAGGCTGTCGTAGGTTTCAATCGCTATCTTGGAGGTGGCGTCCAGTTGGCGGATCAGCTGGCGGCTGGCGGTACTGTGGTCCTGATCGACCACCCCCACCGGCAGATCCCACACCGTGCGGTTGGCGTACACCAGGCTCATGATGCACAGCGACAGGATCAGCATCAGCCACACCGGCCGCTCCAGCATGCCGAGCAGTACCTTAACGAAGGTTTGCCAATAGAGCTTCATCCGGCGTTCCCCTCTTTTGCCAGCCGCGCCGGCAGGCGATTACGCACCAGCAGCGCGGCCACCAGCGGATAGACCGCCAGCAGCGCACACACGCTGAAAATGGCGCTGGCGTGCACCTGCCGCAGGAACACGTCGAACATCGCGTACAGCGCGTGGGTCAGCGGTTCGATGTTGGAAATGATGCGCGCCGGCAGCGGCATCGACAGCTCAGGCACCGCCATGCCGGAGAACGTCATCGCGATACTGACCAAAATACCAATCAGGCTGTAGGCGGTGATGGTGCTGCCGGTAAAGGTGTACAGCAGCAGGCCGATGCTCTGCGCCGCCATCACGTAGAACAGGCCGATCATCAGCATAAACAGCGGATTGCCGCTGACGCGGGCGTCAAAGATACCCACCAGCGCCGCGATCTCCACCATCAGCAGGGTGGTGAAACACAGCGTGTACGGTGCCAGCTTGCCGAGCAGCGCCAGGCTGAACGGCTTGGCCTGCAGCAGCGACTTGCTGCGCGCCAGCACGTAGATCATGCAGGTCACCGCGAACAGCTGCAGCAGGTGGATGGTGGCGGCGAACTGCTGGTAATAGATATAGCTGCCGCTGGCGTTGAACAGGCTGCCGTAGGAGAGCGTCACGTCCGCCAACGGCGGCAGCGTTTTACCCATCTCGGTGGCGATGATGCTGCGGGTGCTGGCGTTGATTTCGTTCATCAGGCCGCCAAAGTCCTGGGTGGAATACAGCCCGGCGCCGTAGAACAACGCATTGTAGTACATCACTACGCTAGGCTGTTTGCCCGACAGCGCGTTGGCCTCAAAGTCCGGCGGGATATACAGCAACGCGTAATCCTGCGCGCTGCGCAGGCGGCTCAGCGACTCCGGCAGCCCGCCGCCATATGCCTCAACGTGGGCGTGCGAGCCGGCGTCCAGCCGACGCGTCAGCGATTTGGACAGCGGGCTGTGATCGCTGTCCACCACCGAGACCGGCAGATCGAGCAGCGTGCCTTCGGAGAAGTTGCTGCTGATCAGCGCAAACAGGATCAGTGGAAAGATCCAGCTCAGCCAGTGCACCACCGGGCTGCGAAAGGCGACGCGACACTCTTTGTCGAACGCGTGACTGAAGCAGCGCCAGCCGGCCCTTACTCTTTCCATTGCCATAAGGTGCTCATCCCCGGACGCAGGCCGTCCACCGGCTGTGACGGATACAGGCGCACTTCGAAGGTTTTCAGGTCGAAGTCGCCGGTGGCGCGGGTGGCGCGTTTGGTGGCGTAATCCCCCAGCGGCGCGATGTAGCGCACCTCGGTGTCGATCATTTTGTCCTTCAGCGCCGGCACCCGCAGCGTGACCTTGTCGCCTTTGCGCACGTGGGCCAGGATGTCTTCACGCAGGTTAAACACGAAGTAGGCGTCCGGCACCCGGATCAACGTCACCAGCGGGCTGCCGGCGTTCAGCAATTCGCCCACTTCGGCCGGGATCGGCCCCACTTCGCCGTCCACCGGCGCTTTCACCTGCAGATCGTCGCTCTGCGCCTGGATCTGCAGCAGATTCTCTTCCGCCGCCCGCAGCGCCGCCGCATATTGCTGCCGCTGCTCGACGCGGTCGCCGTTAATGCCTTCATCCAGATTGGCCTTGGCGGCCTGTACCTGCTGGAAGGCGGTGTCGCGCGACCGGCGCGAAGCGTCCAGCTCGGACTTCGAGATATAGCCCTTGCCGGCCACGCTCAGGTTGCGGTTGTAGTCATTTTGCGCATTGCGGTACTGCGCCTCGGCCTGCGCCAGGTTGGCGCGCAGGTTGCGGATGCTCTCTTCACGGGTGCCGTGCAGCGACAGCTCGAGCTGCGCCTTGGCCTCGTCGCGCGTCGCCTGCGCGGAACGCAGCTGCGCCATCAGTTCGGGGCTATCGAGCTGAATGATCAGCTGACCGCTTTTCACGTCGTCGCCGCGTTCGATCAGGCGTTCAACGACCCGGCCTTTCGCCTTGGATGCGACGATCACTTCGGGGGCATCCACTTCACCCTGCAGCAACAGATCCTGATTGTGCGCGCGGAACAGGATCGCCAATGCGATCGCCGCCAACATCAGCAACAGGGTAAACAGCGTCTTTTTTTTCATTATGTCAGCTCCCGGAACGGTAAGCGGCGGGCGGGGATCATCATTTCCATGTCTCAAATTGCTCCAAAAAACACCATTGCTCTCATGAGGATATCACAAGCACATATCTCCTCTTTTATAACTATAAATTGGATTATGCTTTTAACACTAAAAAGCATCTTTTTTCGGCTTTTTGGTATGCAGACTCCTGCAATCGCCCTTTAAGCGATCCACTCTCTGATGGACGATGTCATGACTGAACACACTGCGGTACCGCTGTCGGTACTGGATTTATCGCCAATCCCGCAAGGGGCCAAGGCACGCGACGCTTTCCACTGCTCGCTGGACTTAGCGCAGCACGCCGAACGCTGGGGCTACCGGCGCTACTGGCTGGCCGAGCACCACAACATGACCGGCATCGGTAGCGCCGCCACCTCAGTGCTGCTGGGCTATCTGGCCGCCGGCACCCAAAGCATTCGCCTCGGCTCCGGCGGTGTGATGCTGCCGAACCATGCGCCGCTGGTGATCGCCGAGCAGTTCGGCACGCTGGAGTCGCTCTACCCAGGGCGCATCGATTTGGGGTTGGGCCGCGCGCCCGGCACCGATCAGCGCACCATGATGGCGCTGCGTCGCCACCTGTCCGGCGATGTGGATACCTTCCCGCGCGACGTGCAGGAACTGCAAAACTATTTCTGCGATGCGCAGCCCGGCCAGCCGGTGCAGGCGGTGCCGGGCCAGGGGCTGCACGTGCCGCTCTGGCTGCTCGGTTCCAGCCTCTACAGCGCGCAGCTGGCGGCGCAGCTCGGCCTGCCGTTCGCCTTCGCCTCGCACTTCGCCCCGGATATGCTGTTCCAGGCGCTGCAGCTGTACCGCGAGAACTTCAAACCGTCCAAACAGCTGGCGCAGCCGCACGCCATGGTATGCGTCAACGTGATCGCCGCCGAGAGCGACAGCGATGCACGCTTCCTGTTCAGCTCGATGCAGCAGCAGTTCATCAATCTGCGCCGTGGTTCGCCCGGCCCGCTGCCGCCGCCAGTGGATAACATCCACGCGCTGTGGACCGCCGGTGAACAATACGGCGTCGAACAGGCGCTGCGGATGTCGATCGTCGGCGATGAAAAAACGGTGCGCCACGGGCTGCAAACGCTGCTGCGTGAAACCGATGCCGACGAGATCATGGTCAACGGCCAGATTTTCGATCACCAGGCACGGCTGCGTTCGTTCGAGATTGTTGCCGGCGTGAAGGGCGACATCGTGAAGGGATAAAAAGCGAAAAGGCGGTGGGGAACCCCACCGCCTCGGCGTTAACGCTGGATCAGGTAGCGGATGGTCGGCCCGTCCTGCTGGATATCCAGCACCTTATAGCCATGGTTGCGCGCATCGAGCGGGATGTTGTTGATCGACTGCGGGCAATCGCTGATCACTTCCAGGATCTCCCCCGGTTTCAGCTGCGGCATCGCCTCCAGCGTCGCCACTGCCGGGTACGGGCAAGGCTCGCCCAGCATGTCCAGCCGGTAGTCCGGCACTATCGTCGTCTCTTTCATGACATGCTCCTCAAATTCACCACGTGCGCCTCAGGCCGGGCGCGGAAAAAGCGTTTCTCCCACCACAGCATGGCGGCGAAGGCCAGCGCCAGCAGCAGATAGGTCACCAGCAGGCCACCGACCGGGCCGAAGGTGTCGAGCAGGTTGATCTTGTCGTAGTCGGTCGCCAGCGCCGGTGCCAGATCGTCCCAGTAATAGGCCAGCAGCGTAGCGCCGATGATGTTGCCCAGCCCCACCCACCAGTAGTGTACCTGCCCTTCCACCGCGCGGTACATCCAGCCGGTCTCGCAACCGCCGGCCAGCACGATGCCGAAGCCGAACAGCAAGCCGCCCAGCACCGCATTCGGGCCGGCCCACATGATCTTCGGCGCCACGCCAAGCTGCACGTAGCTGAAGATGCCGATGGCGCTCACCGCCATGCCGATGATAATGGCTTTCGCCATGTGGGTGCGGCCGGTGATCCACAGATCGCGGAACGCCGAGGTAAAGCAGATCTGCGCGCGTTCGATCAGCAGACCGAAGCCGATACCGAACAGCATGGCGATGCCGAGCTTCGGCGCATCGAACAGCGTCCACAGCGACCAGGCCACCGCCAGGCCGAAGACCGCCATGCCCAGCCGGAAGCGGCGGCGCGCCTGCTCAGGTTTCTGCGTCAGCGGCGCGGCAGCCTTAACCTTTTGCAATTTGACCGGGATGCGGAACATCGGCAGCAGCGTGAATTTGGCGCCGAAGTAGGAGCCGGCGGCGGTCGCCAGCGCGAAGAACCAGGCGTGCAGCGAGAACTGCGGAATACCGGTGAAGAAGGCCGCCAGGTTACAGCCCATTGCCAGGCGCGCGCCGAAACCAGCGATGATGCCGCCCAGCAGCGCCTGCACGATGCGAATGCGGTGCTGCGGCTGGCGCAGCTTGATGTTGTTGGCCCACAGCGCAGCAGCGATGCAGCCGGCGAACATGCCGATGATCATGCGCCCGTCGATGCGCTCCAGCGGCGTGCCCTGCAGGCCGATAACCTTGAAATAGCCCCACTGCTCAGGGTGCAGGCCGAACCACTGCAGCACATGGCCGCCCCAGCGCGTGAATTCGCCGGTCACCGCCCAGAAAGTGCCGGTCATGCCGAAGTAGTAGGTAGAAAGGATCCCGGCGGCGATCACCGCCGGCAGCGGCGCCCAAAAGCGCACCAGGTATTGAGATTTGAACTGCTGCCAACTCATGGCATCTCCCGTGCATATCATCCGTAAGAAAAAACCTTATGAATGATACGCCATTCGGGGGCGTTTGACGGCAATTTTCAGGCATAAAAAAACCAGCCCGCAGGCTGGTTTTTCAGAGTGCTTCACCGCGAACGGTGAATCAGCGATTACGCGTCGCCGAAACGACGACGTGGTGCTGCCGGTGCGCTGTCATCACGGCGTGGCGCCGGCTTGCCGTCACGGTTGTAGTTACCGCCACGACGCTCGCCGCCGTTACCGCCTTCGCGACGTTCTCCGAAGGAACGACGTGGGCCGCCTTCGCGACGTTCACCGTTGAACGGACGGCCGTTACCGTTGCCACGACGCTCGCCACCGTTGCCACCGTCACGACGCTCGCGACGTTCGAACGGCTGTGCATCGCCCAACAGCTGCATGTTCATCGGCTTGTTCAGGATGCGAGTGCGAGTGAAGTGATTCAGGATCTCGCCCGGCATGCCTTTTGGCAGCTCGATGGTGGAGTGGGAAGCGAACAGCTTGATGTTACCGATGTAACGGCTGCTGATGTCGCCTTCGTTAGCGATAGCGCCAACGATATGACGGACTTCAACGCCATCGTCACGGCCCACTTCGATACGGTACAGCTGCATTTCGCCAACGTCACGACGTTCGCGACGCGGACGGTCGCCGTCACGGCTATCGCGGCTGTCGCGACGGTCGCCACGATCACCGCGACGATCGTCACGGTCGTTGAACTCGCGGCGCTGGCGCGGTTTGAAGACCGGATCCGGCGGCAGGATCAGCGGACGTTCGCCCTGAGCCATTTTCAGCAGCGCTGCGGCCAGGGTTTCCATATCCAGCTCTTCTTCCGGCTGCAGTTTGGTCAGCAGTGCGCGGTACAGATCCAGATCGCTGCTTTCCAGCTGCTGCTGAACTTTCGCGGCGAACTTGGCCAGACGACGCTCGCCCAGCAGTTCTGCGTTTGGCAGCTCCACTTCAGGGATGGTCAGCTTCATGGTGCGTTCGATGTTGCGCAGCAGGCGGCGTTCGCGGTTTTCCACGAACAGCAGCGCACGGCCGGCGCGACCCGCACGGCCGGTACGGCCGATACGGTGAACGTAAGACTCGGAGTCCATCGGGATGTCATAGTTGACAACCAGGCTGATGCGCTCAACGTCCAGGCCGCGGGCCGCAACGTCGGTCGCGATCAGGATATCCAGACGACCGTCTTTCAGGCGCTCCAGGGTCTGCTCACGCAGCGCCTGGTTCATGTCGCCGTTCAGCGCGGCGCTGCTGTAACCGCTGCGCTCCAGCGCTTCGGCCACTTCCAGGGTCGCGTTCTTGGTACGAACGAAGATGATCGCCGCGTCAAAGTCTTCGGCTTCCAGGAAACGTACCAGCGCTTCGTTTTTACGCATGCCGTAGACCGACCAGTAGCTCTGGCTGATGTCCGGACGGGTAGTCACGCTGGACTGGATGCGCACTTCCTGCGGCTCTTTCATGAAGCGGCGGGTAATGCGACGGATCGCTTCCGGCATGGTGGCGGAGAACAGCGCGGTCTGATGTTCTGCCGGGATCTCAGCCATGATGGTTTCTACGTCTTCGATAAAGCCCATGCGCAGCATTTCGTCGGCTTCATCCAGCACCAGACCGCTCAGGTTAGAGAGGTTCAGGGTGCCGCGCTTCAGGTGGTCCAGTAGACGACCTGGGGTACCCACAACGATTTGCGGGCCCTGGCGCAGAGCGCGCAGCTGTACGTCGTAACGCTGGCCGCCGTACAGGGCTACCACGTTGACGCCGTTCATGTGTTTGGAGAAATCGGTCATCGCTTCGGCAACCTGAACCGCCAGTTCGCGGGTCGGTGCCAGCACCAGGATCTGAGGTGCTTTCAGGTCTGCCTGCAGGTTGTGCAGCAGCGGCAGCGAGAACGCTGCGGTTTTACCACTACCGGTCTGTGCCATGCCCAGCACGTCGCGGCCGTTCAACAGGTGAGGAATACACTCAGCCTGGATCGGAGATGGTTTTTCATAGCCCAGATCGTTCAGGGCGGAAATGATTGGAGCAGACAGCCCCAGATCAGCAAAAGAGGTTTCAAACTCAGTCGTCATGTACACGTGCCTCATTAATAATGGCAGCCAGTCTACATAACTCGTCGAGAAAATTTTCAGTCATTTTCATTGAAAAGTGTGAACCGGCTCAAATTAGATTATAAAACGAACAAAAAAGCCCTCGCCCGTTAAGGCGATAACTTTGGTTAAAAACCAATGTTCATCAGGCTGATAGGTGTTCGTCAGCTATTGCTGGTCCGATTCCGATAGGTCGTCTTGCTCTTGGCCCAAAAGCGCCAATTCCAACAATGCATAGCGGTGCTCAACGAAGTTGTGAACGTTGTTAGACACCGTCAGTTTGAACAGCGCCGAAGCGGTGTCCTTGTCCCCCAGACTCAGGTAGTGTTTACCCAAATAGAAGTCAGTTTCACTGAGATGCTCAGCGAGCGAAGTGTTATCCGTTGCATCTGCCTTGAGGCGTTCCATCAGCGTTTTTTCGCTGATCTTGCCCAGGTAGAATTCGACAATATTCCATCCCCATTGCCCTCTGTCCGATTTGTCATAGCGCTGCTGAAGCGCTACTTCGGCCTTCTTGGGATCGATTTCTCGCTCCACCAGATACAGCCATAACGAACGGAAGGGATCGTTTGGGTCGTCTTGATAAAACGCCTGCAGATCATCCTGCGCCAACGGGAAGCGGCCGCCATAATACAGTGCGATGCCCCGGTTTAAACGCGCGTAATTGTAAGTTGGATCAAGCTCTAGTACAGAATCAAACGCTTCATAGGCAGCATCAAAATTGCCTGCCTGCGTTAAGTAAATGCCCAGGTAGTTGAAAACTTCCGGCATGTCGGGACGTATCGCCAGCGCCTGCGAGAAATCATTGCGCGCTAATGCACGTAACCCGAGGCTATCATACAGCACACCGCGCTCATATAAAAGCTGTGCGCGTTCGTCATCCGTCAGTGCCCGGCTGGCAAGAATTTGTTCCATGCGCGCCAGGATCACTTCCTGCTGCAACGTAGGCTGCAACGGGATTGCCAAAACTTCGTCTTTACGCCAATCATGGTTGCTGCATCCTGCCAGCATGAGTGCTGTCGCAACGTAACACCAGCGCAAGAAAGGCTTCATTTCCCACTCCCGAAGACAAACATTGGATGAACGTCCTGTCCTCCGTTTGCTAAAACGCGGGTATCCTACCCGCGCGATACGAACAGCTCCCAACCCCATGGCGGGGAGCTGTAAAACTATCTATACAGTTATTCTGCTTCAGGCGCAGGTGAACCTGCTTCCGGCGCCATCGCTTCTTTGATGCTCAGACGCACGCGGCCCTGACGGTCAACTTCCAGTACCTTAACCGGCACTTCCTGACCCATTTGCAGATAGTCGGTCACTTTCTCAACGCGCTTGTCGGCGATCTGAGAAATGTGCACCAGACCTTCTTTACCACCGCCGATAGCGACGAATGCGCCGAAATCAACGATACGGGTCACTTTACCCTGGTAGATACGGCCCACTTCGATCTCTGCCGTGATCTCTTCGATACGACGGATAGCGAATTTCGCCTTCTCACCGTCGGTCGCAGCGATTTTAACTGTACCATCATCTTCAATTTCGATGGTAGTGCCAGTCTCTTCGGTCAGTGCGCGGATAACGGAACCGCCCTTACCGATCACGTCTTTGATTTTATCCGGGTTGATGCGGATAGTATGAATACGCGGTGCGAATTCGGAGATATCGCCGCGTGGGGAGCTGATAGCCTGTTCCATCACGCCCAGGATGTGCAGACGCGCGCCCTTGGCCTGGTTCAGAGCCACCTGCATGATCTCGCGGGTGATGCCTTCGATTTTGATGTCCATCTGCAGCGCGGTGATACCGTCGCGGCTACCGGCCACTTTGAAGTCCATGTCGCCCAGGTGATCTTCGTCACCCAGAATGTCGGACAGAACCACAAAGTTATCGGCTTCTTTCACCAGGCCCATCGCGATACCCGCAACGGCAGCCTTGATTGGCACACCGGCGTCCATCAGCGCCAGAGATGCGCCGCACACGGAAGCCATGGAAGAAGAACCGTTGGATTCGGTGATTTCAGACACCACGCGAACCGTGTACGGGAAATCTTCCGGTTTAGGCATCATAGCCAATACGCCGCGTTTCGCCAGGCGACCGTGACCGATTTCACGACGCTTAGGAGAACCGACCATGCCGGTTTCGCCTACGGAGTACGGAGGGAAGTTGTAGTGGAACAGGAAGCTGTCGGTCTTCTCGCCCATCAGCTCGTCCAGGTTCTGTGCGTCGCGCGCGGTACCCAGGGTCGCGGTAACCAGCGCCTGAGTTTCGCCACGGGTGAACAGCGCGGAACCGTGGGTGCGCGGCAGTACGCCGGTGCGCACGTCCAGGCCACGGATCATGTCTTTTTCACGGCCGTCGATACGCGGCTCGCCACGCAGTACGCGGCTACGCACCACGTTCTTCTCGACGTTGCCCAGGATGTCCTGGATTTCGCCGGCGTCCAGCGTTTCGTCCTGCGCCAGCAGGGTTTCAACCACGCTGTCTTTGATCGCGTCAACCTGAGCGTAACGCTCTTGTTTTTCGGTGATGTGGTAAGCGTCGCCCAGGCGAGCTTCGGCCAGTTCAGCCACGCGCGCGTGCAGCGCTTCGTTGACCGCAGGGGCCTGCCAATCCCACTTCGGCTTGCCGGCTTCGGCAACCAGGGAGTTGATGTTTTCGATAACCACTTGCTGCTGGTCGTGGCCGAACACCACGGCGCCCAGCATCTGATCTTCGCTCAGCACTTCCGCTTCGGATTCAACCATCAGCACCGCGCCTGCAGTACCGGCAACCACCAAATCCAGACGGCTTTCTTTCAGCTCGTCAGTTGTCGGGTTCAGCACATACTGATCGTTGATGTAACCTACGCGCGCTGCGCCGATTGGGCCGTTGAACGGAATACCGGACAGGCTCAGGGCGGCAGAGGCGCCGATCATCGCAACGATGTCCGGGTTCACCTGCGGGTTAACGGAAACCACGGTCGCGATCACCTGAACTTCGTTCAGGAAGCTGTCCGGGAACAGTGGGCGGATCGGACGGTCGATCAGACGGGAAGTCAGGGTCTCGCCTTCGCTCGGACGGCCTTCGCGACGGAAGAAGCTGCCCGGGATGCGGCCGGCGGCGTAAGTACGCTCTTGGTAGTTAACGGTCAGCGGGAAGAAGCTCTGGCCCGGCTTGGCTTTTTTCTGGCCAACGACGGTAACGAATACGGCGGTGTCATCCATGCTCACCATAACGGCGGCGGTGGCCTGACGAGCCATCATACCGGTTTCGATGGTGACGGTATGCTGGCCATACTGGAATTTGCGAATGATCGGTGTCAGCAAAATTATATCCTTGATTAGCGGCGCGCAATCGCATTGACGACTCGACACGCCTGTGACTCGATTTGCCTTCTCACTACATCCTCGCGACTAATGACAATCCTTATCTCAGGCAGGAGATAAAGCCTCTCATTAGCCGCGCGAACCTCTGTAACGGAAGAACCTGTTTGGAAACATCAGTAATACATTAACCTGATTTGCTTATGCTTCCTAGAAGAAAGGGGCCAAAATAGGCCCCTTTCCACTGAAACTTGCTAGATTAGCGACGCAGACCCAGACGCTCGATCAGGCTGGTGTAACGTGCTACATCTTTACGCTTCAGGTAGTCCAGCAGCTTACGACGCTGAGAAACCATACGCAGCAGACCACGACGGCTGTGGTGATCTTTTTTGTGCTCGGAGAAGTGGCCTTGCAGATGGTTGATCTGCGCAGTCAGCAGGGCAACCTGAACTTCGGTAGAACCGCTGTCGTTAGTACCACGACCGAAATCAGCTACGATTTGAGCTTTAGCTTCAACACTTAGAGACATTGTAATACTCCAGATTATAGATAATAAAAACAGGCGCCGATCTCTAATTCAGCAACCCAATGCATAAGCTGCGCCATTCTACTCTTAGCGCAGTGCGATCGCAAGGCGACGCAGTGCCCCGCCGTCAGTCGAAATGCTCGACCACCAGGCGGCGCGGCGCCACGCGACCATCTTCGGCGATGTCGCCAACGCCGATGAATTTTCGCTCTTCACCCTCGGTGATGCGCACCAGGCCGGAAGCCGGCGCGCCGGCCACTTGCACCGGTTGCCCCTGCTTGACGTAACCCGCGACCACCGGCAGCAAATTCACTTCCGGATAGTTCTCAACCGGGCTGTCCATCGGCATCAGCAGCGGATCGAGCAGCTCGCCGGGCGCGATTTCTTGTTCCTGCGCCTGCGCCAGCAAAGCGTTCAGCTGTTCCAGCGTCACCATGCGCGCGATCGGATAAGTCGCCACCTGCAGGCGGCGCAGATAGATCACGTGCGCGCCGCAGCCCAGCAGCTCGCCGAGATCGTCGGTGATGGTGCGGATGTAGGTGCCTTTCGAGCAGTGGATCTCCAGCTCCAGCTCATCCCCTTCCCAGCGGATAAACTGCAGCTCGTACACCGTGATGCTGCGCGCTTCGCGCGGCACTTCAATCCCCTGGCGCGCATACTCGTAGAGTTTCTTGCCCTGGTATTTCAACGCCGAATACATCGACGGCACCTGCTGGATGTCGCCACGGAAGGTATCCAGCGCCGCGTCGAGCTGCGCCTGGGTGAAATTCACCGGGCGCTCCTGCACGATCTGGCCGTCGGCGTCGGAGGTATCGGTACGCTGCCCCAGCTTGGCGATCACCCGATAGCGCTTGTCGGAATCGAGCAGGTATTGCGAAAACTTGGTCGCTTCGCCCAGGCAAATAGGCAGCATGCCGGTCGCCAACGGATCGAGCGCGCCGGTATGGCCCGCTCGGTTGGCGTTGTACAGACGTTTTACTTTTTGCAGCGCATCGTTGGACGACAACCCCTGCGGCTTGTCCAGCAACAGCACGCCGTGGATGTCACGGCCGCGGCGACGAGGGCGACTCATTAATCCTCCTTGTCATCGCCTGAGGCGGAACGGCGCTCGGCGTCGTTCTTCACCACGTTGGTCACCAGGTTGGACATGCGCATGCCTTCCACCAGGGAGTTGTCGTAAGCGAAGGTCAGCTCCGGCACCACGCGCAGGCGCATCGCTTTGCCCAGCAGGGTACGGATATAGCCGGAAGCGTCCTGCAACGCTTTGATGCCGTTGGTGACCAGATCCGGATCGTGGTTCTCGGTCAGCACGTTCAGGAAGGTGACGTAAACCTTGGCATACGCCAGATCGCGGGACACTTCCACGCCGGAAACGGTCGCCATGCCGACGCGCGGATCTTTAACTTCACGCTGCAGAATGACCGCAATCTCTTTCTGCATCTCTTGCGCCACGCGTTGACCGCGGCTGAATTCTTTTGCCATTTTGGATTCTCCAGACAAATCGGGGGGCACAAAGGCCCCCCGTAAACAGATATAAGCAGATGTGCAATCGTTAAGCGATGGTGCGTTGGATCTCAATGATTTCGAACACTTCGATCATGTCGCCGACGCGCACGTCGTTATAGTTCTTAACGCCGATACCACATTCCATGCCGTTACGGACTTCGTTAACGTCATCTTTGAAGCGGCGCAGGGATTCCAGCTCGCCTTCATAGATAACCACGTTGTCGCGCAGTACGCGGATTGGGTTGTGACGCTTGATGGTCCCTTCGGTAACCATACAGCCGGCGATAGCGCCGAACTTAGGCGATTTGAACACGTCGCGCACTTCGGCCAGGCCGATGATCTGCTGCTTGTATTCCGGCGCCAGCATACCGCTCATCGCCTGCTTCACTTCGTCGATCAGGTTATAGATCACGGAGTAGTAACGCAGATCCAGGCTTTCCGCTTCGATCACGCGGCGCGCAGAAGCGTCGGCACGCACGTTGAAGCCCAGGATGATGGCGTTGGAAGCCGCAGCCAGCGTCGCGTCGGTTTCGGTGATCCCACCTACGCCGGAGCCGACAATCTTCACCTTCACTTCGTCGGTAGAGAGTTTCAGCAGCGAGTCGCTGATCGCTTCGCAAGAACCCTGCACATCGGACTTCAGTACGATGTTCAGCTCGGACACTTCGCCGTCGGTCATGTTGGCGAACATGTTTTCCAGCTTGGACTTCTGCTGACGCGCCAGTTTGACTTCGCGGAACTTGCCCTGACGATACAGCGCCACTTCACGCGCTTTCTTCTCGTCGCGCACCACGGTCGCTTCGTCACCCGCTGCAGGCACGCTGGACAGACCCAGGATTTCCACAGGGATAGACGGACCGGCAGAGGTCACTTCACGGCCCAGCTCGTCGCGCATCGCACGCACACGGCCGTATTCGAAGCCGCACAGGACGATGTCGCCCTTGTTCAGCGTACCTTCCTGAACCAGTACGGTAGCCACCGGGCCACGGCCTTTATCCAGGAAGGACTCGATCACTACGCCGCTCGCCATGCCGCTGCGTACCGCTTTCAGTTCCAGAACTTCGGCCTGCAGCAGGATAGCCTGCAGCAGCTCGTCGATACCGGTACCGGCTTTCGCGGACACGTGAACGAACTGCGCTTCGCCGCCCCACTCTTCCGGCATAACGCCGTACTGAGACAGTTCCTGCTTAACGCGGTCCGGATCGGCTTCCGGCTTGTCGATTTTGTTCACCGCAACCACCAACGGCACCTGCGCCGCTTTCGCGTGCTGGATAGCTTCGATGGTCTGTGGCATCACGCCGTCGTCGGCCGCCACCACCAGAACCACGATGTCAGTCGCCTGAGCACCACGAGCACGCATCGAGGTAAACGCGGCGTGGCCCGGGGTATCCAGGAAGGTGATCATGCCGTTCTCGGTTTCTACGTGGTAGGCACCGATGTGCTGGGTAATGCCGCCGGCTTCGCCCGCCGCCACTTTGGTGGAGCGGATGTAGTCCAGCAGAGAGGTTTTACCGTGGTCAACGTGGCCCATGATGGTCACGACCGGCGCGCGCGGCTCAGCCGCAGCGCCCGTATCACGGTCGCTCATCAGCGCTTCTTCCAGCTCGTTTTCACGACGCAGAATAACTTTGTGGCCCATCTCTTCGGCAACCAGCTGTGCGGTTTCCTGGTCGATAACCTGGTTGATGGTGGCCATAGCGCCCAGCTTCATCATCACTTTGATGACCTGAGAACCTTTTACCGCCATCTTGTTGGCCAGCTCGGCCACGGTGATGGTTTCACCGATCACCACGTCACGGTTAACCACCTGCGCCGGCTTGTTGAAGCCCTGCTGCAGAGCGCTAGGCTTGCGTTTGCCTTTACCGCCACGGGTAACGGCACGCGCTTCTTCGCGATCCGCTTTGGATTCGGACAGCTTGTTGCCTTTCTTCTGCTTGGTCGCTTTGCCGCCGCGGGTGCGGCTACGACGATCGCCTTCAACTTTGGCGTCGTTTTCGTCTTCTGCGGCACGCGCATGCTGAGAGGTGGTCACGTGATAGTCGGCACTTTCAACCGCAGCGCTTGCCGCGTCGGCCTGGGCCCACTTCTCGCCGTTCTCTTCGGCCATGCGACGGGCTTCTTCCGCCACGCGCTTGGCTTCCTCTTCAACCTTGCGGCGCACTTCCTCTTCCGCTTTACGTTTCAGTTCAGCGGCTTCGGCTTCACGGCGTGCTTTTTCCGCCTGAGCTGGCTTGGTCATTTCGTCGGTATGTTGATTGGTCACTTTTTCTTTTTCCGCTGAATTACGCTTAGCAATCTCCGCGGCCTCACGTTTGGCTTGCTCTTCGGCTGCGCGCTTCGCTTCCGCTTCGCGTTTTGCGAGCTCTTCCGCTTCGCGCCGTGCCTGCTCTTCCGCTTCACGCTGTGCCTGCTCTGCCGCTTCAGCCAACTGGGCTTCCTGCGTATCGCGATTTACATAAGTGCGTTTCTTGCGGACCTCAATTTGCACCGATTTACTTTTACCGCCGGTGCTCGGGATATTCAAGGTGCTGCGCGTTTTGCGCTGCAAAGTGAGTTTACCTGGCGCGCTGCCGTGTTCACGGTTCAGGTGCGCCAGCAATGTTTCTTTTTCTTGCTGGGTAACAGAGTCCGACTCGGACTTGTTGATCCCTGCATCAGCAAACTGCTGTACCAGGCGATCAACCGGAGTCTGAATCTCTGCTGCCAGCGATTTTACGGTTACATCTGTCGTCATGCTGTTCCTTCCTGCTACAGTTATTACGCGTTGTCGCCAAACCAACAGATATTGCGTGCAGCCATGATCAGCTCACCGGCTTGCTCATCGCTAAGCCCTTCAATATCAGCCAGATCGTCAACACCCTGCTCGGCAAGATCTTCCAGCGTACAAACCCCACGCGCGGCCAGTTTAAAGGCCATGCTGCGCTCAAGACCCGGCAGGTTGAGCAAATCGTCGGCCGGTTTGTTGTCGCCCAGGCTTTCTTCTTGTGCCAGGGCCAGCGTGGTCAATGCAGCTTTGGCGCGTTCGCGCAATGCTTCAACCGTATCTTCATCCAGACCGTCGATTTCCAACAGCTCTTTGATCGGCACGTAGGCCAGCTCTTCCAGCGTGGAGAAGCCTTCTTCAACCAGTACGGTGGCGAAATCTTCGTCGATATCAAGATACTTGGTGAAGGTATCAATAGCGGCATGAGCCTCGGCCTGGTGCTTGGCCTGCAGGTCGTCCGCCGTCATCACGTTCAGTTCCCAACGATCGTCGCCGCG
This sequence comes from Serratia sp. OLAL2, assembly GCF_002752475.1. Lineage (NCBI taxonomy): Bacteria > Pseudomonadati > Pseudomonadota > Gammaproteobacteria > Enterobacterales > Yersiniaceae > Serratia > Serratia sp. OLAL2. Next base: position 443,778 of record NZ_MSTL01000016.1, read on the forward strand.
GTGTTGTTTCAGCAGTTGGGAAGCCAAACGCACGTTTTGGCCGTTACGGCCGATCGCCTGTGCCAGGTTGCTGGCTTCAACGGCGATATCCATGGTGCAGTTATCTTCGTCTACCACGATCGACGCGACGTCGGCCGGCGCCATGGCGTTGATGACGAATTGCGCGGGGTTATCATCCCACAGGATGATGTCGATGCGCTCGCCGCCGAGCTCGCTCGACACGGCCTGAACGCGCGCACCGCGCATACCTACGCAGGCGCCGACCGGGTCGATGCGCTTGTCGTTGGTTTTCACTGCAATTTTCGCGCGAGAGCCTGGATCGCGGGCTGCCGCTTTAATTTCGATCACTTCTTCACCGATTTCCGGCACTTCGATGCGGAACAGTTCTTTCAGCATTTCCGAGCTGGAACGGCTGACGAACAGCTGCGCGCCGCGAGCTTCAGGACGCACGGCGTACAGTACGCCGCGAATGCGATCGCCCGGACGGAAGTTTTCGCGCGGCAGCATGTCTTCACGGCCAATCACCGCTTCGGCGTTGTTGCCCAGATCCAGCGCGATGCTGTCACGGTTCACTTTCTTCACCACGCCGGTGACGATCTCACCTTCGTGTTCACGGAAAGCGTCGACCACCATCGCACGCTCGGCTTCACGTACTTTCTGCACGATAACCTGCTTGGCGGTTTGGGTGGTGATACGGTCAAAGGTCACGGATTCGATCTGATCTTCGATGTAGCCGCCGAGCTCGATGCTCGGATCTTCAAACTGAGCGGCTTCCAGCGTGATTTCACGCGTCGGCTGAGTCACTTCGTCTACGGCGACCCAACGGCGGAAGGTGTCGAAATCGCCGGTTCTACGGTCAATGCTGACGCGCACGTCGATTTCCTGCTCGTATTTTTTCTTGGTTGCGGTGGCTAATGCAGTTTCCAGCGCTTCGAAAATCTTCTCGCGCGGAAGGGATTTTTCATTGGAAACTGCTTCAACAACAGCCAGAATCTCTTTGTTCATCCTAGTTGCCTCTTCCAAACTTTAAAAGTGGGGTACCAGGTTCGCTTTCTGGATGTTGCTCAGCGCGAACACTTCATCTTTCCCTTCCACAGTAACCGTGATCATCTCGCCTTCGACAGACTTGATAATACCCTGCCACTTGCGACGGTTCTGTACCGCCATGCGCAGGACCAGGCTGACTTCTTCACCGAGGTAACGCGTATAGTGTTCTGCGGTGAACATCGGGCGATCAAGGCCAGGAGAGGAGACTTCCAAGTTGTAAGCGACCGTGATTGGATCTTCGACGTCCAATACAGCGCTGACCTGGTGGCTGACATCAGCGCAATCATCAACATTGATGCCGTTATCACTATCAATATAGATGCGGAGCGTCGATTGGCGCGCACGAATGAATTCGATGCCTACAAGCTCAAAGCCCAACGCTTCTACGGGTGCCGAAAGCATCTCTGTTAACTGTTGCTCTAATGTGGACAAGCCCACCCCCAAGACATAAAAAAAGGGCTAAATAGCCCAGTGATTCTGTTGCCAAATAACAAAAAACCCCGAAAAATCGGGGCTTTATGCAACTGGACCCTGTTTGCCGCTAGGCGGCCTCGGTACAACTTTCGAGCAAGTGTCATTTTCAAATGTTGATCGAGAAAAGCGGATTTCAATCGAAAAGTGTATTTGAAAATAAACACTTAAAGGAAAGTGGTTGCGGGGGCCGGATTTGAACCGACGACCTTCGGGTTATGAGCCCGACGAGCTACCAGGCTGCTCCACCCCGCGTCCGAAAACGTGGCAAATACTACGCCGATAATCGCAAAATTGCAAGTTATCTCTGGGATTTGGTACCGAGGATGGGACTCGAACCCACAAGCCCGTTAGGGCACTACCACCTCAAGGTAGCGTGTCTACCAATTCCACCACCTCGGTACTGATTCTTACTGCTAACGGCCGTTGTTCCTTCGAGTTCACAACCACCGTTTACAAACTTTTTGCGGCTTACTGCGGGATGTCGCTGCTCGGTTTAGCTGGTGCTGCCGGCGCGGTCGTCTGCTCAGTTTTCACTGGCTGACCCAGGTTTTCCCACTCACTGCCTTTCTTGCTTTGGTTGCTGCTGAGGTTGCCCAGAATCAGGCTGATGACGAAGAACAGCGTCGCCAGCACAGCAGTCATGCGGGTCATAAAGTTACCGGAACCACTCGAACCGAACAATGTGCCTGATGCACCTGCTCCGAAAGAGGCTCCCATATCAGCGCCTTTACCTTGCTGTAGCATAATCAGAGCAACCAGCCCGATTGAGATCAGCAGGAAAATTACTAGAAGAGCTTCGTACATAGTAGTACCCGTATCCTTGCGGCCTCACCGCATGCCAAATGCTTCACACTCATCAAGCAGGCGTTTTTACAAACTGCCTACTGAAGCGGGTGTGAATACTAACCAAAGCCGCCAACCCACGCAAGGGCAATTTGCTGCCGCCGGCGCGTTTGCGGAAAAAAACGCCAACAATCATCTATTCGGGCTCAGCGATGCCAAGCCCGATGGCTAACTGTCTGTTTTAACCTGCTGATTTCACCGCATCGGCGATGCGATGCGCCAGCGCGGTCACCTGCTGCTCGTCCTCGCCTTCCACCATCACGCGGATCAGCGGCTCGGTGCCCGATTTACGCAGCAGCACCCGGCCACGGCCGGCCAACTCGGTTTCCACCTGCTCGGTGACCTTACGCACCGCTTCAGATTCCAGCGGATTATGCTCGCCGGCGAAGCGGACGTTGACCAGGATCTGCGGCAGCAGCTTCATGCCGCTGCACAGGTCATGCAGGCTCATGTGGTTGCGCACCATGGCAGTCAGCACCTGCAGCCCGGCCACGATGCCGTCGCCGGTGGTGGTTTTGTCCAGCAGGATCACATGGCCGGAGTTTTCCGCACCGATGCGCCAGCCCAGTTCCTGCAGTTTCTCCAGCACGTAACGGTCGCCCACTTTGGCGCGAGCGAACGGAATACCCAGCTGTTTCAGCGCCAGCTCCAGCCCCATATTACTCATCAGGGTACCGACCGCGCCGCCGCGCAGCTGCCCCTGACGCAGGCCTTCGCGGGCGATGATGTACAGGATCTGATCGCCATCCACCTTGTTGCCGAGGTGATCCACCATCATCACGCGGTCGCCGTCGCCGTCAAACGCCAGGCCAACGTGCGCTTTTTCCTGCAGCACGCGCTCCTGCAGCTGACGCACGTCGGTAGCACCGCATTTTTCGTTGATATTCATACCGTCCGGCTCAACACCGATGGCGATCACCGTGGCGCCCAGTTCGCGCAGCACGCTCGGCGCAATGTGGTAAGTCGCCCCGTTGGCGCAGTCGACCACGATTTTCAGCCCCTTCAGGCTCAGCTCGCTCGGGAAGGTACCTTTGCAGAATTCGATGTAACGGCCGGCGGCGTCGATGATACGGCTGGCTTTACCCAGCTCGGCAGACTCCACGCAGGTCAGCGGTTTTTCCATCTCGGCTTCAATTGCCTCTTCGACGTTGTCCGGCAGTTTGGCGCCGTCGATTGAGAAGAACTTGATACCGTTGTCATAGAACGGGTTATGCGAAGCGGAAATGACAATGCCCGCTTCGGCACGGAAGGTACGCGTCAGGTAGGCCACCGCCGGCGTGGGCATCGGCCCGGTGAAGGAGGCGGACAATCCAGCGGCCGCCAGACCGGCTTCCAGAGCGGACTCCAGCATATAGCCGGAGATGCGCGTATCCTTACCGATGATGATCTTGCGGGAACCGTGACGCGCCAGCACTTTACCGGCCGCCCAGCCCAGCTTCAGCACGAAGTCCGGCGTGATGGGGCTGTCCCCGACCTTGCCACGGATGCCGTCGGTGCCAAAATATTTGCGCTCGCTCATGTCTCTACTGTCCCTTAGCTGAAAGTGTTGCCTCGACGACACGCATCGCCTCGACGGTTTCTTTAACGTCATGCACTCTGACAATCTGCGCACCCTGCATCGCCGCGATCACCGCGCAGGCCACGCTGCCGATAACCCGTTGATCCGGCGGCACGTTCAGCAGTTGCCCAATCATCGATTTACGCGACATGCCGACCAATAGCGGCAAACCGAAACGATGAAACTCCGACAACCGTGCCAGAAGCTGATAGTTGTGCGCCAAATTTTTACCGAAACCGAAGCCTGGGTCGAGCAGCAATTTCTGATTTGTTATCCCCGCCTCGTTACAGCGCTGAATATGATGCTCGAAAAACGCCTGAACATCGGTAATCAGGTCATCGTAATGCGGCGCCTGCTGCATGGTGCGCGGCTGCCCTTGCATATGCATCAGACAGACCGGCAGACCGCTTTCCGCCGCCGCCGCCAGGGCACCCGGCTCCTGCAGCGAACGAATGTCGTTAATCAGATGTGCGCCTGCATGCGCCGATTCGCGGATCACGCCCGCTTTCGAGGTATCGACCGAGATGAAGACTTCGAAGCGCTGCGCCAGCGCTTCCACCACCGGCACGACCCGTTCCAATTCTTCCTCTTCACTCACCTCAGCTGCCCCCGGCCTTGTCGATTCGCCGCCGATATCGATCATCGTGGCACCGGCCGAAATCAGCGCATGCGCGTGGAGCAGCGCCTGGTTCAGGGTGTTGTGACGGCCGCCGTCGGAAAACGAATCCGGCGTCACATTGAGGATACCCATCACCTGCGGATAGGAGAGGTTGAGCGTCATGTCGCGCACGGTTAACTGCATGGTTGGTCCACCTTACTGTTGCCTGGTTCACTGCCCGCCGGGCAAAAAAAAACCCCGGCGTACCGGGGTTTGATGTTATTACACAGCCGCTGTTACTTGTCGAGCTGTTCGGACATGGTGTTGCCCGGCGTTGGGGTGCGCGGCTCATCTACCGGCGTCGGGGCTTTCGGAGTGCCACCGTTGTCGGAGCTGTTGCCTTTGTTCGCATCGTCCCAGCCCGCCGGCGGACGCACGTCTTTGCGGTTCATCAGATCGTCGATCTGCGGCGCATCGATAGTTTCATACTTCATCAGCGCATCCTTCATCGAATGCAGGATGTCCATATTTTCCATCAACAGCGAACGAGCACGCGTGTAGTTACGTTCGATCAGCGACTTCACTTCCTGGTCGATGATACGCGCGGTTTCATCCGACATGTGCTTCGCCTTGGCCACGGAACGGCCCAGGAACACTTCACCCTCTTCTTCCGCATACAGCAGCGGCCCCAGCTTCTCGGAGAAGCCCCATTGGGTCACCATGTTGCGGGCAATGGAGGTCGCCACTTTAATGTCGTTCGACGCACCGGTAGAGACTTTTTCCGGCCCGTAGATGATCTCTTCCGCCAGACGACCGCCGTACAGGGTGGAGATTTGGCTCTCCAGCTTCTGACGGCTGGCGCTGATCGCATCCCCTTCCGGCAGGAAGAAGGTCACACCGAGCGCCCGACCACGAGGAATGATGGTGACCTTGTGTACCGGATCGTGTTCAGGAACCAGGCGGCCAATGATGGCGTGGCCCGCTTCGTGATACGCGGTCGACTCTTTCTGCGCTTCGGTCATCACCATGGAGCGACGTTCCGCACCCATCATGATCTTGTCTTTGGCTTTTTCGAACTCCACCATCGACACCACGCGCTTGTTGCCGCGGGCGGCGAACAGCGCCGCTTCGTTGACCAGGTTGGCCAGGTCGGCACCGGAGAAGCCCGGCGTACCGCGCGCAATGACGGAGGCGTCGATGTCGGCAGCCAACGGCACGCGGCGCATGTGCACCTTCAGGATCTGCTCACGGCCACGCACATCCGGCAGCCCGACCACGACCTGACGGTCGAAACGGCCCGGGCGCAGCAGCGCAGGGTCAAGCACGTCTGGACGGTTGGTCGCCGCGATGACGATGATGCCCTCGTTGCCTTCGAAACCGTCCATCTCAACCAGCATCTGGTTCAGGGTCTGCTCACGCTCATCGTGACCGCCACCCAGGCCGGCGCCACGCTGACGACCGACGGCGTCGATTTCATCGATGAAGATGATGCACGGCGCGGCTTTCTTCGCTTGTTCGAACATGTCGCGCACGCGGGATGCACCCACGCCGACGAACATTTCGACGAAGTCGGAACCGGAAATGGTGAAGAACGGTACCTTCGCTTCGCCGGCGATCGCTTTCGCCAACAGCGTTTTACCGGTCCCCGGCGGGCCAACCATCAGCACGCCTTTCGGGATCTTGCCGCCCAGCTTCTGGAAACGGCTCGGTTCGCGCAGGTATTCCACCAGTTCGCTCACCTCTTCTTTCGCTTCGTCACAACCGGCGACATCGGCGAAAGTGGTCTTGATCTGGTCTTCCGTCAGCATGCGGGCCTTGCTCTTGCCGAAGGACATCGCGCCCTTGCCGCCGCCGCCCTGCATTTGCCGCATAAAGAAGATCCAGACCCCGATCAGCAACAGCATCGGGAACCAAGAGATAAAGATAGAAGCCAGCAGGCTCGGCTCTTCAGGCGGCTCGCCGACAACTTTCACATTCTTCGTTAACAACGTATCCAGCAACTTAGGATCGTTGACAGGGATGTAGGTCGTGTATTTGTTACTGTCTTTCTTGGTAACGTTAATTTCACGTCCGTTGATTCGCGCTTCGCGAACCTGGTCCTGGGTCAGTTCGGACATGAAGGTAGAGTAATCCACCCTACGGCCATTCGACTCGCTGGGCCCAAAGCTCTGGAATACAGACATCAACACTACCGCGATGACTAACCAGAGAATTAGGTTTTTCGCCATGTCACTCAAGGGATTAACCTCATCTTACAACTGTGTTAACAAACAGCGTTAGGGTACTACAGTTTGCGCCCTGTCGCTACAATGTACACTTCGCGCGAACGGGCGCGGGAAGCGTCTGGCTTACGAATCTTAACCTTCGTAAACAGGGAGCGAATTTCCCGTAGGTACTCGTCAAAGCCATCTCCCTGGAACACCTTCACCAGGAAACTTCCGCCTGGTGCGAGGACATCACGACACATATCCAGCGCCAACTCCACCAGATACATCGACCTTGGAATATCGACCGCCGGGGTGCCACTCATATTCGGGGCCATATCGGACATGACCACCTGAACCTTACTCTCGCCTACTCGTTCCAACAGCGCCTTCAGCACCAGTTCATCACGAAAATCGCCCTGAAGGAAATCGACGCCAACGATAGGATCCATTGGCAAAATATCACAGGCGATGATGCGCCCGGTACCGCCGATTTGGGTGACCACATACTGCGACCAGCCGCCCGGTGCGGCGCCCAGATCAACCACGGTCATTCCCGGTTTGAACAGTTTGTCGCTCTGCTGTATTTCATCAAGTTTAAACCAGGCACGGGAACGCAGTCCCTTTTTCTGCGCCTGCTGCACATATTTATCGCTAAAGTGTTCTTGTAACCAGCGACTGGAGCTAGCCGAACGCTTTTTATTAGCCATCTCGTTTTCCAACTATCATAAAAAGAGTCTTATGTCAGGGTCGCTGCTCACGTAGACTCACACCGGTGAAGACCGATTTGGTGATATACATGAGATGGCGGTAGAATGTACCGTTTTCAATCCCAACTTAAGCAAAAAAGACAATGAATCTGAATAATAAACAAAAACAGCACCTGAAAGGCCTGGCGCATCCGTTAAAACCGGTGGTAATGCTGGGCAATAACGGTCTTACCGAAGGGGTGCTGGCTGAAATTGAACAGGCTCTGGAGCATCATGAGCTGATCAAGGTAAAAATCGCCGCTGAAGATCGCGAAACCAAAACCCTGATCGCCGACGCTATCGTGCGTGAAACGGGCGCCTGCAATGTGCAAGTTATCGGCAGTACGCTTATTCTTTACCGCCCGTCGAAAGAGCGCAAGATCAGTCTACCGCGTTAATAACCATCAGGTTAACGAAAAGGTGCCATGCGCCTGACGAAGATAAAAGGCCGCTTGCGGCCTTTTTCCTATCTTTACAAAACGTTGGCGCATTAATGACCAACGGCCTCGATCAGAGATACTCGACCTTCAGGATCTCGTATTCCACGTCGCCGCCGGGGGTTTTGATCACCACCACGTCGTCTTGCTCTTTGCCGATCAGGCCGCGCGCCATCGGCGAGTTTACCGAAATCAGATTTTTCTTGAAATCGGCCTCATCGTCGCCAACGATGCGGTAAGTCACTTCTTCTTCACTGTCCAGATTCATCACCGATACGGTGGCACCGAAGATCACCCGGCCGGTGTTCGGCATCTTGGTGATATCGATCACCTGAGCATTGGACAGCTTGGCTTCGATTTCCTGAATGCGGCCTTCGCAGAAACCCTGCTGTTCACGGGCGGCATGGTACTCGGCATTCTCTTTCAAATCGCCGTGCTCACGGGCGTCAGCGATATCCGCAATGATTTTCGGGCGGCGCACGCTTTTCAGATATTCGAGCTCTTCGCGCAGTTTTTCAGCGCCAAACAAGGTCATCGGAATTTGGTTCATCGTATAAATACCTCTAAATCTTTCCTGTTCAAATAACCGTCATCCTGACGTATTCGTATGAAAACACGGTTGGCATACCGCCACCCGCCTCCAGGCGACAAACAAAAGAAACCTGACTCGGAACGAGGCCCAAGCCAAGATTGGTTTTGCATTTTGATACGCATTTTAGCCTAGAGTTCCTTGAGGGTCATCGTTTACTTTTTCCCTGATTGCACCGTAGTATGACGGCACGTTATCCAGCTGTTATCCCGAGATTATGCGTTTTTCACGAATTGTCAGTGCATTGGCTTGCGCATTTGTTCTGAATGCGAATGCGGCCCCGGTTGAAGAGTACACACAATATCTGCCTGATGGGGCCAACCTTGCCCTGGTCGTTCAGAAAATCGGTGCCGGCGCGCCGACGATCGATTATCACTCTCAGCAGATGGCGCTGCCGGCCAGTACCCAAAAAGTGCTGACCGCGCTGGCGGCCTTGCTGCAACTCGGGCCCGATTACCGTTTCACCACCACGCTGGAGAGCCAGGGCGATATCCGCGATGGCGTGCTGCGCGGCAACCTGATCGCCCGCTTCAGCGGCGATCCGACCTTCAAGCGCCAGAGCCTGCGCAATATGGTGGCCGTCCTGAAGAAACAGGGCGTGCGCCAAATCAGCGGCGACGTGCTGGTCGATACCTCGGTCTTCGCCAGCCATGACAAGGCGCCCGGCTGGCCGTGGAACGATCTGACGCAGTGCTTCAGTGCGCCGCCGGCCGCCGCCATCGTCGATCGCAATTGTTTCTCGGTCTCGCTGTACAGCGCGCCGAATCCGGGCGACATGGCGTTTATCCGCGTCGCCTCCTATTATCCAGTCAATATGTTTAGCCAGGTGCGCACCCTGGCGCGCGGCTCAGCAGACGCGCAGTACTGCGAGCTGGACGTGGTGCCGGGCGAACTGAACCGCTTTACCCTGACCGGCTGCCTGACGCAACGCAGCGAACCGCTGCCGCTGGCCTTCGCCATCCAGGACGGCGCCAGCTATGCGGGCGCAATCCTGAAAGACGAACTGACCCAGGCCGGTATCCAGATCGACGGGCACTTGAAACGCCAGACGCGTCCCGGCATCACCGGCACGGTGATCGCGCAAACTCAGTCGGCGCCGCTGCACGATCTGTTGAAGATCATGCTGAAGAAATCGGACAACATGATCGCCGATACCGTCTTCCGCACCATCGGCCACGAGCGCTTCGGCGTACCGGGTACCTGGCGAGCGGGCTCCGATGCCGTGCGGCAGGTGCTGCGCCAGAAGGCCGGCATCGATCTGGGCAATACCATTATCGCCGACGGTTCCGGCCTGTCGCGCCACAACCTGCTGGCGCCGGCGACTATGATGCAGGCGCTGCAGTACATCGCTCAGCACGACAACGAGCTGAACTTCATCTCGATGCTGCCGCTGTCCGGCTATGATGGCACCCTGCGCTACCGCGGCGGCCTGCACGAAGCCGGCGTCGACGGCAAGGTGTCGGCCAAGACCGGTGCACTGCAGGGCGTCTACAACCTGGCGGGCTTCATCACGACCGCCAGCGGCCAGCGCATGGCCTTCGTGCAGTATCTCTCCGGCTACGCCGTGCCGCCAGAAGATCAGAAACAGCGCCGCGCGCCGCTGGTGCGCTTCGAAAGCCGCCTGTATCGGGACATTTACCAAAACAACTGAGGATCGTCATGAAGCTGCTGGTCGTTGAGGATGATGAACTGTTGCAACAGGGGCTGGCACTGGCGCTGACCGGCGAAGGTTACGTCTGCGACTGCGCCGCCACGGCGGCGGAGGCCAACAGCCTACTCATCACCAGCCAATACAGCATGGTGATCCTGGATCTCGGTCTGCCGGACATGGACGGCGCCGCACTGCTGCGGCAGTGGCGCCGCCAGCAGATCGATCTGCCGGTGCTGATCCTGACCGCCCGTGATGCCCTGGAAGATCGCGTCGACGGGCTGGATGCCGGCGCCGATGACTACCTGGTCAAACCCTTCGCGCTGGTTGAGCTGCAGGCGCGCGTGCGGGCCCTTCTGCGGCGCTACCAGGGCCACAGCGACAATCTGATGCAGGTGGATGACCTGCAGTTGAACCTCTCCAGCCAGCAGGTCTACCTGCAGCAACAGCCGGTGGAGGTTACGCCGAAAGAGTTTGCCATTCTGGCGCGCCTGATTATGCGTGCCGGGCAGACGGTCAATCGTGAACTCCTGCAGCAGGATCTCTACACCTGGCAGGACGACCTGGGTTCCAACACGCTGGAAGTGCACATCCACAACCTGCGCCGCAAACTGGGCAAGGATCGCATCCGCACCGTGCGCGGCATCGGCTATCGCCTGGAACCCTCGTCATGATCAGCATGCGCCGCCGCCTGCTGCTGATGCTGGCGCTGATCCTGCTGGTCACACAACTCATCAGCGCCTTCTGGCTGTGGCACGAAAGCCAGGAGCAGATCAGTTTCCTGGTGGATGAAACCCTGTCCGCCAAAGTGCGTACCGAGCGCGTCGATACCGAGATCGCCGAGGCCATCGCGTCGCTGCTGGCGCCTTCGCTGATCATGATGGTCGTCACGCTGCTGGCGTCGTTTTGGGCCATCAGCTGGATCATCCGCCCGCTAAACCAATTGCAGCAGCGGCTGGAAAAGCGCTCTGCCGATAACCTGACGCCGCTGCCAATCACCAGCGACAGCCAGGAAATGGTAGCGGTCACCAATGCACTCAATCAGCTGTTCTCACGGCTGGATAACACCATTCAACAGGAACGCCTGTTCACTGCCGACGCCGCCCACGAGCTGCGCACGCCGCTGGCCGGCATCCGCCTGCACCTGGAACTGATGGAAAAACAGGGCGTCAAGGGCAGCCAGGCGCTGATCGCCCGCATCGATCAACTGATGCACACCGTCGAGCAGTTGCTGATGCTGTCGCGCGCCGGGCAAGACTTCGCCAGCGGCCATTATCAGCATTTCGATTGGGTGGCCGATGTGATCCAACCGCTGCGCGAAGAACTCGACGAAATGACCGCCCAACGCGGGCAGACGCTGGATTGGCAATTGCCGGCCGTCGCCGCGGTGAACGGCGATCCGGTGCTGCTGCGGTTGCTGCTGCGCAACCTGGTCGAAAATGCCCACCGTTACGGCCCGGAAGGCGGCGCGATACAGGTGCGATTAACGCCGCAAGACAGCGGCTATCTGCTGCAGGTCATCGACGATGGCCCGGGTATCAAGGAAGAGATGGTTGGGGAGCTGACGCAGGCGTTTCGCCGCATGGATCAACGCTACGGCGGCAGCGGACTGGGCCTGAATATCGTGATCCGCATCGCGCAACTGCACCAGGGGCGATTGACGCTGGAAAACCGCCGCGATGCGCGCGGCCTGAACGCCCAGTGCTGGTTGCCGGAAAAGGCGCTCAAATAACAAGGGCCCAGTGTTGCTGAGCCCTTTATCACCGAATTACTTCTGGTAAATGATTTCGACGCCTTCGTCGTCGTCTTCGTCCCAGTCGTCATCCCAGTCATCTTCCGCTTCGGCTTCCACCTCCGCGATTTGCTCGCGGTGGTAGTCATCCCACATGAATTCGACTTTTTCCGGCGCGCTTTCTTCAATCGCCATCGCTTTCGGCTGAGTGTTGATGAAGTTCATCACGTCCCAGCACAGCGCGTTGACGCCTTCGCGGTTGGCGGCGGAGATCATGTAGTACTTCCCTTCCCAACCCATGCCTTCCACAATCGCTTTGGCGCGTTCGGCGGCTTCTTCCTCACCAATCACATCAATTTTGTTGAACACCAGCCACCGCGGCTTCTGCGCCAGATTTTCGCTGTATTGGTTCAACTCGTTGATGATCACTTTGGCGTTTTCCACCGGATCGGTTTCGTCGATCGGCGCGATGTCCACCAGGTGCAGCAGCACGCGGCAACGCTCCAGGTGTTTCAGGAAGCGAATACCCAGGCCCGCCCCTTCGGAGGCCCCCTCGATCAACCCCGGAATGTCGGCAACCACAAAGCTCTGCTCGTGGTCCATACGCACCACGCCCAGGCTCGGTACCAGCGTGGTGAACGGATAATCGGCCACCTTAGGTTTGGCAGCAGACACCGCGCGGATGAAGGTCGATTTACCGGCGTTCGGCAGCCCCAGCATGCCCACATCGGCCAGCAGCAACAGCTCCAGCAACAGGTCACGCGCTTCGCCCGCGGTACCCAGCGTCTTCTGACGCGGCGCGCGGTTGACCGAAGATTTGAAACGGGTGTTGCCCAGACCGTGCCAGCCGCCTTTGGCGACCATCAGCTTCTGCTCGTGACGCGTCATGTCGCCGAGGATCTCGCCGGTGCCCTGATCCTTCACGCGCGTGCCGACCGGCACCTTGATGATGACGTCTTTACCGCGTTTGCCAGTACAGTCGCGGCTCTGGCCATTCTGGCCGCGCTCGGCGCGGAAAGACTTCTCAAAGCGGTAGTCGATCAGGGTGTTGAGGTTCTCATCCGCCAGCAGGTAAACGTCGCCGCCGTCACCGCCGTCACCGCCGTCAGGCCCACCGTTCGGGATATATTTTTCGCGGCGGAAGCTGACGCACCCGTTGCCGCCGTCGCCTGCAACGACCAGAATCGCTGCTTCATCTACAAACTTCATTTACCGTCTCCGTAAATCATTCACCGGGCTGCTTCAAAGGAGCAACCAGGGGGGGTTCTGCCCGTCGCGGCCACCACCGGTGACCAATTGCGGAAAACATGGCGCCCGCCACAACCACAAACGCACCCACATAGCCGACGATGTTCAGCGTCGGCGCAGCGAATGCCTGGGGCCAGGCCAGCGCCAATAAATCTGAAAACAGCAGGGTAAACAGCGGGGTCAGCGTCACCAACGCGCTCACCTGCGCCGCCTGCCAGCGCGCCATCGCTTCCGCCAACGCGCCGTAACCGATCAGCGTGTTGGCGCCGCAAAATAGCAGACACGCCAATTGCCAGCCGCTCAGCTGGAAAATCACCTCGGGTTTGGCCAGAGGGAACAACGCTATCGCACATAAAGTGTACAACATAACCAGGATCTGCGGCGAAGCCAGTCGGCGCAGCAACACCTTCTGCGCCACGCCGTAGCTCACCCAAACCATCGCCGCGCACACGCCCAGCATAACGCCCAGCGTGTAGTCCGTCAGCCGGGTGAAGATCTCTATCAAACTGACGTTGAAAAACAGCATCAGTCCGCAAATCAGCATCAGGGCGCCAATAACCTGGGTGATGCGCATACGTTCTTTTAAAATCAGCACGCTGGCGAACATCATGCCCACCGGCGACAGCTGGCCAATCACCTGCGACGCCGTCGGGCTCAGGTATTGCAGCGAGGAGCTGAAGAACACAAAGTTGCCTAGCAGCCCCGCCGTCGCGATCGCCAACAGCAGCAGCCAACGCGGCTGGCGGAACATCGTCAGCCGCGGCAGCTTGCCGCGTACCGCGAGGATCACGCCCAAACCGATGGCGGCCATGGTAAAGCGATACCAGACAACGGTAAACGGCTCCATCACGACCAACACTTCTTTCATCGCGATCGGCAACGCGCCCCAGCAAACCGCCGTGGTTAACGCCAGAGAAATGCCAACGCCGACCTGCTGCTTCGTATCCATATCACCTTCGCCAACGCTGACGGGCCTGCCCTCAGGCAACCCATAAATGTAAAAAGCCCCGCAACGAATTGCGGGGCTTACATCTATTTCGTAAGGCTCGAAAAATTATTCAGCTTCGATGCTGATGAATTTACGATTGCTCGGGCCTTTAACTTCGAATTTGACTTTACCGTCTTTCAAAGCAAACAGAGTGTGGTCTTTGCCGCAACCCACGTTGGTACCAGCGTGGAATTTGGTGCCGCGCTGACGAACGATGATGCTGCCTGCCAGTACTGCTTCGCCGCCAAAGCGTTTTACGCCCAGACGTTTAGCTTCTGAATCGCGACCGTTACGAGTCGAGCCGCCAGCCTTTTTGTGTGCCATTAATCCGCTCTCCTAACTTAAGCGCTGATGCCGGTGATTTTAACGTCAGTGAACCACTGACGGTGGCCCTGCTGCTTACGGTGGTGTTTACGACGACGAAACTTAACAATTTTAATTTTCTCGCCACGACCGTGAGCAACAACTTCAGCTTTGATCTTGCCGCCATCGACGAAAGGAACGCCGATTTTGATATCTTCGCCATTAGCGATCATCAGAATCTGGTCAAACTCAACCGCTTCACCAGTTGCGATGTCCAGCTTTTCCAAGCGAACGGTCTGACCTTCGCTTACTCGGTGTTGTTTACCACCACTTTGGAAAACCGCGTACATATAAAACTCCGCTTTCCGCGTGCCCGACTGTGTTAGTTCAGAGCGCGCTATAAATATTCACAATAGGGCGCGAATTCTACGCAAAAAAGCAGCGTATGACAAGAGCAGAATAAGACCAGAACAAGAAAAAAGAAGAAAAAAAGCGCAGTTTCTTTCGTGGCGTTTATCTGAACCGTTTTTCAAGTACAATCATAGGGACAGTTACCGCCATGTACCGATGTGAGCAGCGATCTCAACGCGGTGAAGAGAAACACAGCTGAAAAAAACACAATGAACCTAGAGCAAATTACCGAGTTAACCGCGCAAGATATGGCGGCCGTGAACGCAACAATTCTCGAACAGCTGAATTCCGATGTCACGCTCATCAATCAGCTTGGCTATTACATTATCAGCGGTGGCGGTAAGCGCATCCGGCCGATGATCGCCGTCCTGGCGGCGCGGGCGTTGGGCTATGAAGGCAACAAGCACGTCACCGTCGCCGCCCTGATCGAATTCATTCATACCGCCACGCTGCTGCATGACGACGTCGTCGACGAATCGGACATGCGCCGCGGCAAAGCCACCGCCAACGCGGCGTTCGGCAACGCCGCCAGCGTGCTGGTCGGCGACTTTATCTATACCCGCGCCTTCCAGATGATGACCAGCCTGGAATCCCTGCGCGTGCTGGCGCTGATGTCGGAGGCGGTCAACGTCATCGCCGAAGGCGAAGTGCTGCAGTTGATGAATGTGCACGATCCCGACATCAGCGAAGAAAGCTATATGCGGGTGATCTACAGCAAAACCGCCCGTCTGTTTGAGGCGGCGGCGCAATCGTCGGCGATCCTGTCCGGCGCCAGCGCCGAACAAGAGAAGGCGCTGCAAGATTATGGCCGCTACCTCGGCACCGCTTTCCAGCTGATCGACGATCTGCTCGACTACAGCGCCGACGGCAGCACCCTGGGCAAAAACACCGGCGACGATCTGAACGAAGGGAAGCCGACCCTGCCGCTGCTGCACGCGATGCACAACGGCGACGACGCCCAGCGTGACATGATCCGTGGCGCAATTGAGCAAGGCAACGGCCGTCATTTGTTGGAGCCGGTACTGCAGGCGATGCAGCAATGCGGTTCGCTGGAATACACCCGCCAACGCGCCGAGCAAGAGGCCGACAAGGCGATCGCCGCGCTGCAGGTGTTGCCGGCATCGGAGCACCGCACGGCGCTGGAAGGCCTGGCCCATTTAGCGGTGCAACGCGATTTTTAAGAAATCGTGGTTTCGCAATACACTCATCAGGCCCGCGTACGCGGGCCTGCTTAGGTATTGCTCTCTTCGTCGATACGCGCCAGCAGGCCGCCAATCCCTTCCCGCATCAGGAAAGCCACCATTTTCTCGCGCTCGCTCTCCGTCAAATGGTAGTAATACTCGATCCAGACCGCCAACGGATCCTGGCGTTCTACATCATAGGCCGCCCCGTCTTCCTTCAGCACCAGCAGGTTACGCACACCTGAAGGCAGGCTATCGATATGGTATTCCAACGCTTTTCCCTGCACGCCTTTACGCCTGCGGCTGATCCAGCCTTCGCGCCGGGCCATCAAATTGATTCCCTGTGGTGAGGAGGGTAATCCTGCGATGCCTGTCAGTTCCTTGGCGGCAAACCACTCGTTTTTCATGGCCATCATCTCTGGGCAATAGTGGGCAACGTCATTTTTGGAAATTACCTGGGTATTTTTTAGGAAATTTAATGGTATTCTGGTTTCCGAATAAACGTTTCACGTTGTTCAAACGCTTAACTTTGACTCGTTAGTTATACCACTAACGCAACTTTGGCTAATCAGAAAAGGAATGTAAACATGAATTCAAGGAACCCAGATTGGCACCCGGCAGATATCATCGCGGCGCTACGCAAGCAGGGCACCACGCTGGCGGCGGTATCGCGCAAGGCCGGATTGAGCTCATCGACGCTGGCCAATGCGCTGTCGCGCCCGTGGCCGAAGGGGGAATGGCTGATCGCCGAAGCGATAGGCATCCACCCATCGGAGATCTGGCCAAGCCGTTATTACGATCCGCACAGCGATTGCCTGCTGGATCGCAAAGCACGCATCAAGTCGTGAACGCGGAACAAAAAAAACCGCCGGAACAGCGTCCGGCGGCGTTTATCGGCTGACTCTCGGTATCGATCAGTTATTGATGAACTTCTCGCCCAGTTCGATATCTTTGTGCAGCACGTCCAGCATCTCGTTCAGCGCTTTCTGCTCGAAGGCGCTCAGGGTGCCGATATCTTTACGCTCTTCAACGCCGTTCTTGCCCAGCACCAGCGGCTGCGCGAAGAAGCGAGCGTATTTGCCGTCGCCTTCAACGTAAGCGCATTCCACAACGCCTTTCTCGCCCTGCAGCGCACGCACCAGAGACAGACCGAAACGTGCGGCCGCCTGGCCCATGGACAGCGTTGCAGACCCGCCGCCGGCTTTGGCTTCTACCACTTCGGTACCGGCGTTCTGAATGCGTTTGGTCAGATCCGCCACTTCCTGATCGGTGAAGCTCACACCAGGGATCTGCGACAGCAGAGGCAGAATGGTCACGCCAGAGTGGCCGCCGATAACCGGCACGTTCAGCTCTTCCGGCTGCTTGCCTTTCAGCTCGGCCACGAAGGTGTTGGAACGGATGATATCCAGCGAAGTCACGCCGAACAGTTTGTTCTTGTCGTAAACGCCGGCTTTTTTCAGCACTTCCGCCGCGATGGCGACCGTGGTGTTAACCGGGTTGGTGATGATGCCGATGCAGGCTTTCGGGCAGGTTTTCGCCACTTGCTCAATCAGGTTACGCACGATACCGGCGTTAACGTTGAACAGATCAGAGCGATCCATGCCTGGCTTACGGGCCACGCCGGCGGAAATCAGCACCACGTCCGCACCGTGCAGAGCCGGGGTCGCGTCTTCGCCGCTGAAGCCTTTAATTTTAACTGCGGTTGGGATGTGGCTTAAGTCGACGGCAACGCCTGGGGTAACGGGGGCAATGTCGTAGAGAGAGAGTTCAGAACCTGAAGGAAGCTGGGTTTTGAGTAGAAGGGCGAGGGCCTGGCCGATACCGCCAGCAGCACCGAGAACTGCAACTTTCATCCTATACTCCTTTATTATCTTAAATATATAAAGCGCCGTGAATGTGTTGGTTACGGACCTTGAGTCATTACACCTTTTAAAACAATAAATTAGCCAATTCTTGCCTGCAGGTGTAATAAAACGGCCGCTGTCGCGCCCATTTTAGATTAAATCGCTTGCGCATGAAGGGCATAGCGCACACTAATCAAAAATAGTGCGAGGTTATTCACGAGCAAGTTAACCGGCCGTTACATTACACCCTTACGCAACATCAGAACAACATCATTTTAATAACATTTTATTTACCACCGTAGGCCGATTTTCCGTCGTCAAAAGGGCATATTCATCGCGGCCGGATTTTGTTAAAATGCCGCCCTTTCCTCGCCGCCCGGTCTTTTTTATTTTCTTTGGGGCGGCCTTTGTTGCATAAAAATTCATCTATATGCATAATCATGACTTCCACTATCAACATTCCACGGTGCAAAATGCGTAATCCCGCAAAACAGGAAGATCTGATCAAGACGTTCAAAGCGTTATTGAAAGAAGAAAAATTCAGTTCTCAAGGCGAGATCGTTTTGGCGCTGCAAGAAGAAGGCTTCGAAAACATTAACCAATCCAAAGTATCGCGCATGCTGACCAAGTTCGGCGCGGTACGTACGCGCAATGCCAAAATGGAAATGGTGTATTGCCTTCCTGCCGAACTCGGCGTGCCGACCACCACCAGCCCGTTGAAGAATCTGGTGCTGGACGTCGACCATAACGACGCCGTCGTGGTGATCCATACCAGCCCGGGCGCCGCGCAGCTGATCGCCCGCCTGCTCGACTCACTGGGTAAATCCCAGGGCATCCTCGGCACGATTGCCGGCGACGATACCATTTTCGTCACCCCGTCCAGCGGCTTTACCGCTCAGAAGCTGCATGAAGCGATCCTGGGCGTGTTTGAGCAAGAGCTGTGAAACCTGGCGCTAACAAAGTGCGGCTACCTTCCGCATTTTGTTAGCGCTTCTTTAACCCTCGCGTTACCTCCCCGGCCTTTAACCGCGTTTAACACTGCTTTTTTATCCCGCAACAACACATTTCCATGACATCGCCATGTAACCAGCAGTACCCACTGTGATCTTCCGCACTTTTGGTTAAAAGCACTTACCTTATTGAAATTACATAAATTTAACATCAAAAGATCGTTTTATGAGCGTTTTTTATTCCTTACAGTTATAAAAAATAAGGATCATAAGGTTAAAGTTTCACTAGCAACTGTTAGCGAACTATTAATTTTTCGCGTTACTAGCTGTATACTCATTTTCGTGAACTGAATCACAGTTCGTTGGAACTGATAAAAGAATACGATGAGGTGAGATAATGAAAATTAAAGCTACCGTTGCAACCCTGAGCGTTCTGTCCATGCTTTCATTTGGTGCATTCGCAGCACAATCTGTTGATGCAACCCAGGCCGCACAACTGCAACCCGCCGGTGTGATCACCGTGAGTGGCGTCGCCGCTGCGCCTTCCGACATTCGCCAGGCACTGTCTGACAAAGCTGACGCCAAAGGGGCGACCGCTTACCGCGTGATCGAAGCGCGCAACGACGGCAACTTCCACGCGACCGCTGAAATCTACAAATAAGTAACGACATTACCCGGCAACGGGCAATACATCTCTGGAATCAAACGCTGTCATAACGGCCTTCAAGAATAAAAATCGCTGCCAAGCCCTTCCAGGCTGTTATGACCAAGGATCGCTATCATGAACATGAAAACTACTCTTGCTGCACTCGGTCTGCTGTCCGTCATCTCCTTCGGCGCATCTGCCGCCCAGTTGGTGACTAACGATCAGACCGCCAATCTGCAATCTATCGGCACCATTACCGTCAGCGGTATCGACGGCGCACCGACCGACATTCGCCAGGCGCTGTCGGAGAAAGCTGACGCTAAAGGCGCGACCGCCTACCGCGTGATCGAAGCGCGTAACGAAGGCAACTACCACGCCACCGCCGAGATTTACAAATAACAACTCTGGGAACGGCTTTGCAGAGCTGATTACCCTCGTCACTGCCACTGCCGAGTTCTGACGCAAACGCCGATTTCCCAGAGACCCTCTCGTCGTCCTATCCGACGAACCCCGTTGCCCTCGCTCGCGAGGGCTTTTTTATGGGCGTAAAAAAGGCCGCAAATGCGGCCCTTAGAGTGGCTTATGCTACTGAACAATCAGTAGGTCACCTTCGGTTCCTGCTTTTTCGCCAGCGCGTCCAGCAGGCGATCGTGAATGCCGCCAAAACCGCCGTTGCTCATCACCAGAATGTGGTCGCCCGGCTGTGCGGTTTTCACCACCATGTCCACCAGCGTGTCGAGATCCGCGCTCCAGTGCGCCGGCTGCACACAGGCATCAGCCACTTCCGCTACCTGCCATGGAATGTGATGCGGCTGGAACAGGAACACTTCGTCGGCGCGGCCGAGCGAAGGCGCCAGATCGTTTTTGCTGATGCCCATTTTCATGGTGTTGGATCGCGGTTCCAGCACCGCCAGAATGCGCGCCGTGCCGCCGACCTTGCCGCGCAACGCGGCCAGGGTGGCCAGGATCGCGGTCGGGTGGTGCGCGAAGTCGTCGTAAACCGTGACGCCGTGGGCTTCGCCACGCAGCTCCAGGCGGCGGCGGGCGTTGATGAAATCGCCCAACGCGCGGCAGGCGTCCGCCGGCTGCACGCCAACGTGGCGAGTCGCGGCGATGGCCATCAGGCCGTTATGCATGTTGTGCTCGCCCACCAGCGCCCAGTTCACTTCGCCAACCTGCTCGCCGTCGAGGAACACCGCGTAATGACTGGCGTCCGGCGTCAGCTTCTGCGCACGCCAGGTACCCTCTTCGCCCACCAGCTCCTGTTCGCTCCAGCAGCCCATCGCCATCACCTGCTTCAGGTGGCTGTCGTTGTCCGGCAGGATGATCTTGCCTTTGCCCGGCACCAGGCGCACCAAGTGGTGGAACTGTTTCTGGATGGCTTTCAGATCGTCGAAGATATCGGCGTGGTCGAACTCCAGGTTGTTCATGATCAGCGTGCGCGGGCTGTAGTGCACGAACTTGGAGCGCTTGTCGAAGAACGCGCAGTCATACTCGTCGGCCTCGATCACGAAGAACGGGCTGCCGCCGAGGCGCGCCGAGACGTCGAAGTTGCCCGGCACGCCGCCGATGACGAAGCCCGGCTGGTAGCCGCAGGCTTCGAGGATCCAGGTCGCCATGCCGGCGGTGGTGGTTTTACCGTGGGTGCCGGCGACCGCCAGTACCCAGCGATCGCGCAACACGGCGTCGTGCAGCCACTGCGGGCCGGAAACGTAAGGGATGCCACGCTCCAGCACCGCCTCCACGCACGGGTTGCCGCGCGTCATGGCGTTGCCGATGATCACCAGATCCGGCGCCGGATCCAACTGGGCTGGATCATAACCCTGAATAAGATCGATCCCCTGGTTCTCCAGCAGCGTGCTCATCGGCGGATAGACGTTGGCGTCCGAACCGGTGACGTCATGCCCCAGTGAACGCGCCAGCATCGCCAGCCCGCCCATAAAGGTGCCACAGATCCCAAGAATGTGAATGCGCATAGGTTTCTCATGTGAGTGCATCGAATGTCGGCATATTCTAACGCTCAGAATCGTCCAGAAGAAATGGATTTGCCTATGAATGGCGCGCATCTTTGGGCTACACTGCTCGCGAAAACGTTGGCGGTTTGTTAACAGGCCGCTATCCATCCGTAGATTCAGGGATTGTGTCATGAAAACGTTAGGCGAATTTATCGTCGAGAAACAGCACGACTTCTCGCACGCCACCGGCGAGCTGACCGCGTTACTTTCTGCCATTAAACTGGGCGCCAAAATCATCCACCGCGACATCAACAAGGCTGGCCTGGTTGATATTCTGGGGACCAGCGGGGTGTCCAACGTACAGGGCGAAGTTCAGATGAAACTGGACCTGTACGCGAACGAAAAACTGAAAGCGGCGTTGAAAGCGCGTGGTGAAGTTGCGGGTATCGCTTCCGAAGAAGAAGATGAAATCGTGATATTCGACGGCGAGCGAGCTGAAAATGCCAAGTATGTCGTATTGATGGATCCGTTGGACGGTTCGTCCAACATCGATGTCAACGTCTCGGTCGGTACGATTTTCTCTATCTACCGTCGCATCACGCCGGTCGGCACACCGGTGACCGAAGAAGACTTCCTGCAGCCGGGCAGCGCCCAGGTCGCAGCGGGTTATGTGGTTTACGGTTCGTCCACCATGCTGGTGTACACCACTGGTTACGGTGTCCACGCCTTTACTTACGACCCGTCTCTGGGCGTGTTCTGCCTCTCCCACGAGAAAGTACGCTTCCCGGCGAGCGGCAACATGTATTCCATCAACGAAGGCAACTACATCAAGTTCCCTCTCGGCGTGAAGAAATACATCAAGTACTGCCAAGAGCAGGATGAAGCGACGCAGCGCCCTTACACCTCGCGCTACATCGGTTCTCTGGTGGCGGACTTCCACCGCAACCTGCTGAAAGGCGGCATCTACATCTACCCAAGCACCGCCAGCCATCCGCAAGGCAAGCTGCGCCTGCTGTACGAATGCAACCCGATGGCGTTCCTGGCCGAACAGGCCGGCGGTAAAGCCAGCGACGGCAAAAACCGCATTCTGGACATCACGCCGGTGAAACTGCACCAGCGCGCGCCATTCTTCGTCGGCACCAAGTCGATGGTAGAAGACGCAGAACGCTTCATCGCCGAAAACCCGGACGAGTAACGCGTTTCTGGCAAGGGTTCGGCACCGCGCCGAACCCTTATCGCCTTACAGCTTGAACGCCGCCATGCTCTGCGCCAGCAGCTGAGCCTGATCTTCCAGCGAGCGCGTTGCCGCCGCAGACTCTTCCACCAGCGCCGCATTCTGCTGCGCCACCTGATCCATCTGCGCCACCGCCAGGTTTACCTGTTCGATACCGCTGCTTTGTTCGCGCGTCGCCGCCGAGATCTCACGCATCAACGCCGTCACCCGGCCCACTTCACCGGTGATGCCGCTCATGGTCTGCGCGGCCGACTCCACCATCTGTTCGCCTTCCTGCACCCGGTTCTGCGACGCTTCAATCAGCCCTTTAATCTCTTTCGCCGACTGGGCGCTACGCTGCGCCAGACTGCGCACTTCACCGGCCACCACCGCGAAACCGCGGCCTTGCTCGCCGGCACGCGCCGCTTCCACCGCCGCGTTCAGCGCCAGGATATTGGTCTGGAAGGCGATGCCGTCCATCACGCTGATGATGTCGGCGATGCGGCGCGAACTGTCGGTGATCGCCTGCATCTTGCTCATCACCTGGCTGACCACGTCACTGCCCTGGTTGGCGATATCGGACACGCTCAGCGCCAGTTGGTTGGCCTGCTCGCAGTTCTCGGCGTTCATTTTCACCGTCGAAGTCAGCTGTTCCATGCTGGCGGCGGTCTCTTCCAGCGAAGCGGCCGACTCTTCGGTACGCTGCGCCAGATGCAGGTTACCGGCCGCCAGTTCGCGTGAACCGGTGTCGATCTGGCTGCTGGCATCGCGCACTTTGCTGACCGAACTGGCCAACGCCTGCTGCATACGCTGCATCGCCCGCACCAGGCGGCCCATCTCGGTATCACCCTCACCGCGGATCTCATGGGTCAGATCGCCGCCGGCGATGTGTTCCAACTGCGCGATGGACTCGTCCAACGGGCGCAAAATGATCACGCGCAGCGCGAACCAGGCCAGCACCGCCAGCAGCACGCTGAGCAGGCCCGCCACCACGATCAGCGAAATCTTGGTGCTGGCGTTGTTTTCCGCGTCATACACCTGCTTTTCGCCGAGCTTCATGGCAAAGCTGCGGAAATCGCTGAGATCCTTTTCAAACGCGATGCTCAGCGCAGAGATGCGGGTCTCCTGAATATGGTAATACTCATCGATTTTGCCGGCCTTGATGGCGGCAGCCATCGGCTTCACGCCCTGCTCGAGGTAGGCGCGATAGCTGTTTTGCAGACGATTGGAGAGTTCGCGGCCGCGATCGGTCACGGTGCCGACGCCGACAAAGCGCGCCATTTCCTTGTTTGACTGATCGAGGTAACCGTAGATGCGGCCCACGGTGGCGTCGGACACATCGATCTGGCCGATCTCCCGTTGGCGCACCGCCAACGAAGCGGCGGTTCGGGCGCGCAGCGTCAGGTTGGAGCTGTTGGCCAGCGAGCCCAGCTCTTCACCGAGGATCTGGTTCAAGGTATGGATCGAGCGCGATCCTTCGTTAATCGCGTTGACGCCAATAACGCTGACCATGATCAGCAACATGGTCATCAGGCTCAGCAGGGCGATCAGCCCAGCCTTCACCGTAATCTTTTTTAGCATGAGTTCTTCCCGGCTTCAGAAATTGTGAGATCAGACGTAGTAGGGGTGGCAAAACGCGGAGCCAGCTTTGCTAGCTCATTATTGTTTGTTGAAGTTATCGGCAGGCGAAGGCAAAACTTCATGCCGCGGCGGGATTAATCTGGAAATTATCCCTGCGCCGGCACACTGGGTTTTCGACGATGAAAAGGGCAGGAAATCGCAAAAGAGTCCGCTATAATAGCCGCCACTCCATTTCTGGTTTGATGATTAAAGGAAACCGACATGAGCTTGAATCTGGTCCCTGCTGGCAAAGACCTGCCGGAAGACATCTACGTAGTAATCGAAATCCCGGCCAACGCCGATCCAATCAAATACGAAATCGACAAAGAAACCGGCGCGCTGTTCGTTGACCGTTTCATGTCCACCGCGATGTTCTACCCGTGCAACTACGGCTACATCAACCACACCCTGTCTCTGGACGGTGACCCGGTTGACGTGCTGGTCCCAACCCCATACCCGCTGCAGCCGGGCTCCGTGATCCGCTGCCGTCCGGTTGGCGTACTGAAGATGACCGACGAAGCTGGTGAAGACGCCAAGCTGGTTGCGGTACCACACAGCAAGCTGACCAAAGAGTACGATCACGTGAAAGACGTGAACGACCTGCCGGAACTGCTGAAAGCCCAGATCGCTCACTTCTTCGAGCACTACAAAGATCTGGAAAAAGGCAAATGGGTGAAAGTGGAAGGCTGGGCAGATGCTGCCGCGGCTAAAGCGGAAATCATCGCCTCCTTCGAACGCGCTGCCAAGAAGTAATTCCAGCCGCCGTCCGATGAAAAAAACACCGCTCATTGAGCGGTGTTTTTTTTCTTACTGTTCTTCGAGACGCTTCAGCCAGTCACCGCTGGTAATCCGCGGGTAACCGTCCACGCTGTGTTTGTACAGGTAGATCCACGCACTCCCATAAGGCGTCTGAATCAGCTCGCGCTTATAGTCCTTGGTGTTGCTTTTCAGTTCGTCCAGCTCTGCCAGAATCGATGAGTTAATACGATACACCTCGCAATGTATCGTGCCCTCTCCAGGGATCGCCGCCGGGTAATGGCCCAGATTATAAATCTGATAGCCTTCGAGCTCGTGCTCGCCGAGCCATTGGGCGTTGGTCATCCAATGGCTGTTTCCCTGTTTGCGCCGTAAACTGCCGTAGACAATTATTCGCATCGCTAAAACTCAAACTGATAGAGCAAATCTAATGCCTGGTCGAGACCAGACACCGCTTCAAGATACAACTTAGGCATCAGGCGATAACGCAACGTCAGCGTGGCCAGCGAGTCGAAAATGCCCACCCCATATTTTACTTGTAAGCCTGGGAGGACATAGCCGCTCACGACAACCTGGGAATTGTCGCCAACCCCTTGAGTGTCCAGAGCCAAATTACTCACGCCGAATGCCTCGCCGATTTTACCCACAAGTTGACCACTTTGTGCAACCCCCATGCCGATTAACATCGACGTCATGGCATTGCCGTCGGCGCCGGAGCTGCTCAAGCCCTGGCCGCGCAGCAGATAAGACAAGGCTTCCTGTTGCGATTTGGCCGGATCGGAGAACACTTCCAGCTTCGGTGCATCCGCCAGGCCGGTCACGCGCACGCCAGCAGTCACGTCGTCCTCGGTGGATTCCGGGTTGCGGATCGCTTCGATATTGAGCAGCGGCTGATCCGGCGGGCCGGAGAACATCAGCTGCCCTTTACGCACGATCAAATCCTGACCATAAGCATGGAAGCGACCGGAAGGGATGTCAATCTGGCCGTTGAGGCCCAGCCCTTTCTTGTCCTGTACCACTTTCAAATCACCCTTCAAGCGGGCTTTCAGGCCGAAGGCGTCCAGCCGCACGTCATTGCCGACGTGGATCATCAGGTTGCTGTTGATCGGGATCGAGGCGGTCTTCGGCTGAATCGGCTTCAGCTGATCGTCCAGCATCACCTCGTCGGAAGAGACGCCCACCGCGCTTTCCGGCAGCTCCTGCACCGTAATGCGCGCCCAGGGAATGTCGACCTTGCCGTTGAGCGAGAACAGCTGCGGCGTGGCTTCGAACACCAGATCCGGCGACACGTCGATGCGGATCATCGGCGGCACCGTCACCCGCAGCTTGTCGCCCTTGGCGGCAATGCGCGCACGCCAGGCGTTGATGTCACGCCAGTCGGCATCGCCCGCCAGATTCAGCTGGCCGCGGGTGGTGCTGAGCAGCCCCTCCAGCGTCGAGGTCATGCCGTTGAAATTCACCGCCAGCCGCGCATCGGTCATATCGAACGGCATCCAGTGCCCCTGCACCTTCGCCCGATCCAACGCCAGACGCCCGAACACCAGCGGCTTCTGCGCGCTGCCGCCCAGACGCAGGTTGGCGTTCAGCATGCCCGCTGCACTTTCGCCCTTCATCAGCGCCGGGTTGATCAGCGCCAGCGAGATGTTGGTGATATTGACGTTGCCGCTGATGGTGCGCCGCACCTGCGGATCCACCACCTGGATATTGCCGTCAAACTGGCCGTTGTTGGTCAGTTTGATCCGCCAGTCGGCCTGCGCGCGGCCGTTGTTCAGGCCGGCGTTGAGGGTCAGCGTATCGAAAGCGATAGGCAGCGCGTTGCCCTGCACCTGCTGTACCACCTTGACGCCGTTGCCGGCCAGCGTGACTTTCGCCTCCGGCAGCGCGCCGCCCGGTTTCCAGCTGACGTCGGCCCGGCCGGTGAACACGCCGCTCAGGGCGGTTTCCGGGCCGAGAAACGGCTTGATCATCGCCAGGTCGAACCGATTGAGCACCACGCTAGCCTGGCCGCTCTGGCCGGCTTCAATGGTCTTCGGCACGCACAGCTCGGCGTTCGGGTTCTGCCAACAGTGCGGCCCGATGCTGATTTTCTGCGCGGTGTTCAGGTAATCCAGCGCGATGGCTCGCGTCAGGCGCCACTCCCCTACCGGCGTATCGAAGCGGGTATTGTTCAGATTGCCGCGCCAGCGCTGCTGCTGACGATCGAAGCTGCCCTGCAGCGCCAGCTGGCCGGAGACCGGTTTGCCGTCGATCTTCAACTGCAGCTGATGCTGCTTCTCGCTGCCTTTGGCGTCGAGGGTCAGCAGGCTGACTTCCAGCGCGTCCTGCTTCAGCTGCTCGACGCGTACCGCCAACTGCCCCTGGATCTGATCCGTGGAGCGCACGTCGCCGTCTATTTTCACGCGGTTGATGCGCAGCGCCTGCCACTGCAAGCCGGAGGCGGTCAAATCCGCCAGCAGCTGCGGCGCCTGCAGATTGCCGCGCAGTTTCAACAGCCCTTTGGCGGTGCCGCCCAGGCCCGGCAGCGCGCCGTCCAGACGCGGCGCGTCGATGTTGGCGTCCAGGTTCCAGCTTTTCTCATCCAGCTGCCCTTTGACGTTCAGCTGGTTGCGCCCCAGCGTCAGATCGATGCCGGGGATTTTCCACTGCCCGGCGGCGTTGCCGCTCAGCGTACCGCGCGCCGTGACCTTGTTCTGCTTCACGTTGCCGTCCAGCTGCAGCACCGGCACCTGCAGCTGCCAGCTGCCGCCGTGCAGGCTGCCGCGCGTAGTGATCTTGCCATCCAGCTTCGCCGGCCATTCCGGCCACTGCTTGGCGGTATTGATGCCGCTCAGCGTCAATTGCGAGTTCCAGCTGATGGCCTTGCTCCAGTCCACCAGCGCAGTGAGATCGGTATTGCCCTGCAGCGCCGCCAGCCGCAGGCGCTCCAGCTTGAACTGCTCAACGTTGCCTTTGCCGTCCAGCGTCAGCACCGCCGGCGGCAGATCCTGGCCTTTCAGATTGGCGCGTGTCGACAGCGCATAGTCGGTCGCCTTGCCGTTAAAGCGCAGGCGAAAATCGTTGACCTGGTACTGCGCCTCGCCGCTCAGCGGCCATTTCAGCTGTTTGCTCTGCAACGTCAGCGCCAGCGGCAGGCCGGCTTCGGCCAGCCGGGTTTGCACATCGAGCTGGGCGCCGACCGGGCCGGACAGGTTCAGCGCGACCTTCAGCTCATCACGCAGTCCGCCACCGATGTTCAGCTTCACCTTCTCGCCCTTCAGCGGTTCGATGTTCAGCGCGCTGTTGGCGGTCAGGGCCACCGGCCAGTCGCCGGTCAGGGTCGCCTGCCCCTGCACCGACAGCGTGCCCTGCGGCGACTTCACGTCGAAGTTGTCCAGTTGGATATGCTGATCCTGCGTGCTGGCCTGCAGCAACAGACTCGTGATCAGCACGTCGGTATCGCCGGTCAAGCGCAGCTGTTCGCCGCTGATCTCTTTGACGGTGATATCCAGCGGCAGGCGGATGTCCGGCAGATCCGGCAACAGCGGTTTGGCGAACAGTTCCTTCAGCGTTTCGCCAAGCGGCTTCTCTTCCGGCTGCGGCGCCGGTTTCGCCGCGTCGGTAACCTGCTCACCGACCTTTTTCGCTACCTCAACCGCCGGTTGCACCGCTTCCGGCAACGGATTTTGCGGCGTTTTCGGCAAGGCGATCAGCAGCGAGCCGATCTTGGTTGGCATCAGCGTCAGCGCGCGCTCTTGCCACTGTGCGCCGGTGCGGAACTCGGCCAGAGAAATGGCGGTGTCGTCGACGGTGACCTTGACGTTGTTCAGCGCCAACAGGCGCAGGGTGATCGGATAAGGGGTGCTGAGATTGGTGGTCGGCTCACTGCTCTCCTCCACCGGCGTGGAGGGCGCCATCTCTTTGGTGTTCACCGCCACGTCCACGTCCTGAGCGGTCAAGGCGTTGACGCACAGCGAGCTGCGTTTAAAGCAGGAGAGATCGAGGGACAGATGGAATTGCCCAGCGTTGACCGTCACGCCCGGCATCTGATACTTCACGCCCTTCAGCGTCAGATCGCGCCAGCCGCCGCTGACGCCGGCGATCTCCAGCCCCGGCACCCAACGCGCCGCGCCGTTGATGACCATATGCAAACCGGTGGTAGTGCCCACCAGAAAGGCCAGCCCGCCGATCAGCAACAGCAGGACGACCAGAAATCCGAGACAAATCTTTTTAACCAGGCTCATAGTTCAGGCCCCAAACCGATGTAGAACTGCATCCCGTGAGTGTCCTTGTCCCCCACGGGCGCGGCGATATCCAACTTCACCGGCCCCACCGGCGACTGCCAGCGCACGCCGACACCGGCGCCGGTCTTGAAGTTGCTTTTCTTGATATCGTTCACCGCTTCACCGGAATCGACGAACATCGCCCCCCACCATTTGCCGGTCACGTTGTATTGATACTCCAGCGAGCCGGTCAGCATCTTGGAGGCGCCGGTCAGCTTGCCATCGTCGCCGCGCGGCGAAATGTCTTTGTACTTGTAGCCGCGAATGCTGCGGTCACCGCCGGCGAAGAAGCGCAAATCCGGCGGCACCTTGTCGAAGTCGTTGGTTTCTATCCATCCCACCTGCCCGCGCGCCACGAAACGATGCTTGTCGGCGAGCGTGCGGATCCAGACGTTTTGCGCCTGCATCAGCGCGAAGTCCACGCCGGAGCCCCAGGTGGTGTCGGACACGTCGATGGAGTAGCGTTGGCTGTCGCCCCAGGTCGGCATCAGGCCACCACGTGAGCGGGTGCGGTTGAAGCTGACGCCGGGGTACAACAGCATGGTAGTGTTGCTGACGTTGCCCTGGGTAAAGTTATCCCAGCGCCAGGTCAGGTTGATCGCCCGCTGCCAGCCGCTGGAGAGATCCCAGTTGCGTGAGGCCACCACTTTGGAGGTCACGGATTTGGTGTCGTTAAGATCGACGTTCTTGAGCCCGCCCTGCAGCAGGTAATACTGCTCCAGCGGATTCTTCAGCAGCGGGATCTTATAGGTCAGATCCAGCTGCTGCTCCGGCGCCGACACGCTGGCGCTGGTTTCCAGGCTGTGGCCGCGATCGTTGAGCCAGGGCTTTTTCCAGGTGCCTTTCACCCGCGGGCCGACGTCGGTGGAGTAACCGATACCGGTTTCGATGGTATTGCGCGTACGCGGCGTTACCAGCGCGTCCAACGGCAAAATCTTGTTCTCTTTGGCATCGTTGAAATCAGGGGACACCACCACCGAGTTGAACCAGTTGGTAGCGGACAAACGGCGGTTCAGCTCGGCCAAATCCTCCGAACTGTAGTAATCCCCCTGATGAAAGGGCACCAGATTTTGCAGATAGTCTTCGCGGATTTGCGAACCGGTGAATTTCACCTTGCCGAAGCGGTAACGTTCGCCGCTGTTGAAATCGATGTCCCAAAACGCCTTGTGCAGATCTTCGGCCACGCCGAGCTGGCTTTTGGTCATGTCGGCGTCGAAATAGCCTTTGCGCAGCGCCAGGCCGGTGAGCGAGCCTTTGAAACTGTCATACTTGCCGTGGTTGAGGATCTCGCCGATGGTCGGCCGCCCCTTCTTTACCAGCGTCAGGTAGTCTTCATCGGTCTTCGCGCCGCCCTCCAGCACGATATTGGCGCCGGCGATACGCACCGGCTCGCCCGGATTGACCTTGGCATGCAGCACCGGGCGCGACATTCCCGGTCGGTCGTCCAGCGTAAACTCGATGGTCGGCTGGTAATAGCCGAGCGCGCGCAGCCCCTGGCGCACCGCCTCATCCACCCGCGCGCGGAAGCGGCCGTCGGTGCCGACCTCTTCAGGCGTGATCGACGACAGGCGCACCCGGACGTTTTTTTCCAACTCTCCGCTTAACCCCTCCACCTGCAGCCGCACGTTCGCCGCATAGGCCGCAGGTGCCGCAAGCAACACAGATATCAAGCACATGACCGGGTACTTTGGCACGTGTTCTCCTTATTGATTTTACTTTCCTGTTATGGTGTTTGCTCCGGGGCCAGGGCAGACTCCGCGCTATCATGACGGCAGCCCTCTTCAACCTTATTCCGGACGCCGCCCGCCGCGCTTTGCCACCGCCGCGCAACAGGCGAATTCTTCACTTTTGGCGCTCAAAATACTGCGTTAAGCTTATACAAAATCCAACTTGCCACTTATTGTGGGCAAAGACGCGGTGAGATACAACCGAACCGCCGCCATGTAGGGTCAATTCTTACTGTGACAACAGGAGTCAACCGTGGTGCCATTTTTTGATAAATCACAAACCGTCGATAAGGCAAGCGCGCTGCCTGGCCGCACCACGCCAATGCCTGTCGCAACGCTCAACGTGGTCACCGAACACTCGATGACCCAGGTGCCGGCAGGCATGGAAGTGGCGATCTTCGCCATGGGCTGTTTCTGGGGCGTTGAGCGTCTGTTCTGGCAGCAGCCGGGCGTCTACAGCACCGCCGCCGGCTACAGCGGCGGCTATACGCCGAACCCGACCTACCGCGAAGTGTGCAGCGGCCAGACCGGCCACGCCGAAGTGGTGCGCGTGGTGTTCGATCCGCAGGTCGTCAGCTACAAACAGCTGCTGCAGGTATTCTGGGAAAATCACGATCCGGCGCAGGGCATGCGCCAGGGCGGGGACGTCGGCACTCAGTACCGCTCGGCGATTTATACGCTGAGCCCAGAGCAGCAGGCCGAGGCGGAAAGCAGCCTGCAACGCTTCCAGCAGGCGATGGACGCGGCGGGCGACAAGCGCGTCATCACCACCGAGATCGCGCCGGCGCTGCCGTTCTATTATGCGGAAGACGATCATCAGCAGTACCTGTTCAAAAACCCGGAAGGTTACTGCGGGCTGGGCGGCATCGGCGTTTGCCTGCCGCCGCAGGGCTGATTTGATGCCGGCCGGCGGCACTTTTTTAACCGCTGGCGGCCCCTGTGGGGCAACTGCTATACTATGCGGGCCGCTTCTGCGGCCCGATAGCTTCCCTTCTGGTTGTTATCGCTGCTTTTTTTACTATGTACTACCCTTCCTCAAGAGCGCCGTCATCCCGTCGGCACGTATGGATAGATTATGTTAAACAGTATTTTACTGATTCTTTTTCTGATCGCGGTGAGTGCGTTCTTCTCACTGTCGGAAATCTCTCTGGCCGCCTCGCGCAAGATCAAACTGAAGCTGATGGCCGACGAAGGTAACGTCAACGCCGCCAGAGTGCTCAAGCTGCAAGAAACCCCAGGCATCTTCTTCACCGTGGTGCAGATCGGCCTGAACGCCGTGGCCATCCTCGGCGGTATCGTCGGCGACGCGGCTTTCTCTCCCACCTTCAAGGTGTTGTTCGATCGCTTCCTGTCGCCTGAACTGGCAGAACAGGTCAGCTTCATCTGCTCCTTCGTGCTGGTGACCAGCCTGTTTATCCTGTTCGCCGATTTGACCCCGAAGCGCATCGGTATGATTGCACCAGAGACGGTCGCCGTCCGGATCATCAACCCGATGCGTTTCTCCATCATGATCTTCCGCCCGCTGGTGTGGTTCTTCAACGGCATGGCCAACCTGATCTTCCGCATGTTCAAGCTGCCGATGGTGCGTAAGGACGATATCACCTCCGATGACATCTACGCGGTGGTGGAAGCCGGCGCCCTGGCGGGCGTGCTGCGCAAGCAGGAGCACGAGCTGATTGAAAACGTGTTCGAGCTGGAATCGCGCACCGTGCCGTCTTCGATGACCTCACGCGAAAGCGTGGTGTACTTCGATCTGCGCGAAAGCGAAGAAAGCATCAAGGAGAAGGTCTCGACCCATCCGCACTCCAAGTTCCTGGTGTGCGACGGCCATATCGATCAGGTGGTGGGTTACGTCGATTCCAAAGACCTGCTGAACCGCGTGCTGGGCAACCAGAGCCTGGTGCTGAGCAGCGGCGTGCAGATCCGCTCGGCGCTGATCGTGCCGGATACGCTGACGCTGTCCGAAGCGCTGGAAAGCTTCAAAACCGCCGGCGAAGACTTCGCGGTGATCCTCAATGAATATGCGTTGGTGGTGGGCATCATCACCCTTAACGACGTGATGACCACGCTGATGGGCGATCTGGTCGGCCAGGGCCAGGAAGAACAGATCGTGGCGCGCGACGAAAGCTCATGGTTGATTGAAGGCGGCACGCCGATCGACGACGTGATGCGCGTGCTGGACATCGACGAATTCCCGCAGGCGGGCAACTACGAGACCATCGGCGGCTTTATGATGTATATGCTGCGCAAGATCCCGAAACGCACCGACTTCGTCAAATACGCCGGCTACAAGTTCGAGGTGGTGGATATCGACAGCTACAAGATAGACCAGCTGCTGGTCACCCGGCTGAGCGACAAACCGGCGGCGGTGCTGCCGAAAGCGCCAGACGACACCCCGGCGGCCTGACGGCGCGAAGGACAGAAACATCAGCGGCCCCATCGGGGCCGCATTTTTTTACCGCTGTCAGCGAGGTGTTCACCCCATCTCGGTCTGCAACAGCAGCACCTGACGGTTCACTTCAGACATCACGCTGAAATGGCGCTTGTCGCGAATCTTCGGCGGCAGGATTTTCCCTTCGTCGAATTCAAATGCGCCTACGTCCTTGATATACAGCCTTCCACGAAACAGGGTCTTAACGTACTTTGCCACTTTCAAAGGGTTATAACGCTGGAAGATTCTCATTCTTTTACGCTCCTCCCGTTGATCCATGCGCTCAGCGAGCCGCCAAAGGTGGCAGCCTCGAAATTCAGAACGCAACTTGATTGCATGTAGTAGACCCAGTAAAGACCAGAACGTTCACTTCTGCCTGGTTATCTACGCTGGATTTACACTTTTTGACAGAATTGTATATGATAATTTATAACGTTTTCAGGATATCCCTTCAAAATCTGATGATTAGCGAACCAAGGGAAAATCTGCGATCCGGTTAACAGGACAGACCTCTTATCACATCCTATGCTTTAGGCTGTCGAAGTGCTGTCGCACAAATTCCCCCCATTACAAGGAGAAAGCATGAAAACAAGTCGCATGCTGATGGTATCCCTGCTGCTCGCCCCGCTTTTCGCTTCCGCGCACAACTTCCAGCTCCAGCAGCGCGTAGCGCCGGTTGGCGTCAGCGACAAAGGAGAGCTCAACTACGCTGACGGTAATTTTAGCTACCAAAACTGGAACAGCGCGCAGCTCAGTGGAAAAGTGCGAGTGATACAACATATTGCCGGCCGCAGCTCCGCCAAAGACATGAACGCCCCACTGATTGAAGCGATCAAGAAAGCGAAGCTACCACACGATCGTTACCAAACGACGACAATCGTCAACACCGACGATGCCCTGATGGGCACCGCGATGTTCGTGCGCAGCAGCATTGAAGACAGCAAGAAGGAGTTCCCGTGGTCGCAGTTTATCGTCGACAGCGACGGTAACGTGCGCAAGGCCTGGGATTTGCAGCCGAAAGGCTCAGCCATCGTGGTGCTGGATAAGCAAGGGCGCATTCAGTTTGCTAAAGACGGCGCGCTGACGCCGGAAGAGGTGCAGCAGGTGATATCCAAACTGCACCAGCTGTTGGCGAACTAACTCAGAACAGCGACACCCGGAAGCCGGGGTTGAGGAAAGATTCACGCGGGGTATAGAGCAACGGCTTGCCCTGCCAATCGTGAATTTGCGCCCCGGCAGCCACCGCCACCGCATGCCCTGCGGCGGTATCCCAAATGTTGGTCGGCCCAAAGCGCGGATAAAGCTGCGCCTTGCCTTCCGCCACCAGGCAAAACTTCAGCGAGGAACCGACGGACACGGTCTGGTGCTCGCCCAGTTGCTGAAGGTAATCTTTCAGCTCGTCGTCGATATGCGAGCGGCTCACCACCACCAGCGGCGGATGCGCGTTGCTGACGCCGATCGCCTGCCGCACGCCCTTCTCTTCTTTCCAGGCCTTGCCGCGCTCCGCCAGATACAACACGTCGATCGCTGGGGCATACACCACGCCCATCACCGCCTGCCCGTCTTCAATCAGGGCGATATTGACCGTGAACTCGCCGTTGCGGTGCAAAAACTCTTTGGTGCCGTCCAACGGATCGACCAACCAGTAGCGCGTCCAGTTGCGGCGCTCTTCCCACGCCGGCGGATCCTCTTCCGACAGCAGCGGCACCTCCGGCGTCAGGGCCGCCAGGCCGCGCTTGATGATGTGATGCGCCGCCAGATCGGCCGCCGTCACCGGTGAGTCATCTTTTTTCTGTGCGACATCAAGCGGTTGTTCACCGTCGTACACCGCCATGATCGCCGCCCCCGCCTCGCGGGACAGTTGGCAAATTCGCTCTAACATCATGCACCTCAACTCTGCATCTCCGTGGGAAATTTCCCTCTGTCTCTGCTAGCAGACTAGTTTTTTTTACGCCGAATATCCATCTCAACCGGCTAAGCCACGGGAAATCCTCAGATCTTGTTGGGCACAACTGTGAACTTCCCCGCGTTACCTGCTCCCGTTTTCTGCCACACTTCACAGTTTACTGTGGCAAGCAGTGTTAATTACATTTCCCTCTGCGATAACACTCGAATAATGGAATGGAGAGAACCCCAAATGATGAAGCATCCACTGACGCTGTCCGCGCTTGCGCTGCTGGTGTGCGCCTCGGCGCAGGCGGCGACCGTCGATCTGCGCGTGCTGGAAACCACCGATCTGCACAGCAACATGATGGACTTCGATTACTACAAGGACACGCCGACCGACAAATTCGGCCTGGTGCGCACCGCCAGCCTGATCCAACAGGCGCGCCAGCAGGCCGCCAACGCGGTGTTGGTGGACAACGGCGACATCATTCAGGGCAGCCCGCTCGGCGACTACATGGCAGCCAAGGGGCTGAAACCGGGTGACGTGCACCCGGTCTATAAGGCGATGAACACGCTGGACTACGTCGTCGGCAACATCGGCAACCATGAGTTCAACTACGGGCTGGACTATCTGAAGAACGCCATCGCCGGCGCCAAATTCCCGTATATCAACGCCAACGTCATCGACGCCAAAACGCAAAAACCGCTGTTCACGCCGTACATCATCGTCGATACGCCGGTGAAAGACCGTGACGGCAAGGCGCATACGCTGCGCATCGGCTATATCGGCTTCGTGCCGCCGCAGATCCTGGTGTGGGACAAAGCCAACCTGCAGGGCAAGGTGACGGTGGACGACATCACCGCCACCGCCAAGCGCTACGTGCCGCAAATGCGTAAACAGGGCGCCGATCTGGTGGTGGCGATCCCGCATTCCGGGCTGTCCAGCGAGCCTTACAAGGCAATGGCGGAGAACTCAGTCTACTACCTCAGCCAGGTGCCGGGCATCGACGCCATCATGTTCGGTCACGCCCATGCGGTGTTCCCGAGCAAAGACTTCGCCAACATCAAAGGCGCGGATATCGACAAAGGCCTGCTGAACGGCGTACCGGCGGTGATGCCGGGCCAATGGGGCGATCATCTCGGCGTGGTCGATCTGCAGCTCAACAACGATAACGGCAGTTGGAAAGTGACCGCCGCCAAAGCGGAAGCACGGCCGATCTACGATAAAGAGAACAAGACATCGCTGGCGGCGGAAGATGCCGCGCTGGTGAAGGTGTTGGCGGACGCTCACAAAGGCACGCGCGAGTTCGTCAGCCAGCCGATCGGTAAATCCGACGGCAACATGTACAGCTACCTGGCGCTGGTGCAGGACGATCCGACGGTGCAGATCGTCAACAATGCGCAGAAGGCCTACGTCGAACATTACATCCAGGGCGATCCGGACCTGGCCGATCTGCCGGTGCTGTCGGCGGCGGCGCCGTTCAAGGTCGGCGGCCGCAAGAACGATCCCGCCAGCTTCGTCGAAGTGGAAAAAGGCCAGCTCACCTTCCGCAACGCCGCCGATCTCTATCTCTACCCCAATACGCTGGTGGTGGTGAAGGCCAGCGGCAAAGAGGTGAAAGAGTGGCTGGAGTGCTCCGCCGGCCAGTTCAACCAGATCGACGTCAACAGCGCCAAGCCGCAGGGCTTGATCAACTGGGACGGCTTCCGCACCTATAACTTCGACGTGATCGACGGCGTCAACTACCAGATCGACGTCAGCCAGCCGGCGCGTTACGACGGCGAATGCCAGCTGATCAACGAGAAGGCGGAGCGTATCAAACAGCTGACCTTTAACGGCAAGCCTATCGATCCGAACGCCACCTTCCTGGTTGCCACCAACAACTATCGCGCCTACGGCGGCAAGTTTGCCGGCACCGGCGACAAACATATCGCCTTCGCTTCGCCGGATGAAAACCGCTCGGTGCTGGCGACCTACATCAGCGCCGAAACCCAGCGGCATGGCGCGGTGCGCCCGCAGGCGGACAACAATTGGCGTTTGGCTAACTTCAGCAGCAAGCAGCCGCTGGATATTCGCTTCGAGACCTCGCCTTCGGACAAAGCGACGGCGTTTATCAAAGAGCACGCCCAATACCCGATGACCACCGAAGGCAATGACCGTATCGGTTTCGCGGTCTATCGCATCGATTTAAGCGCGAAATAATCACCAGGCCGGGGCACTCCCCCGGCCATCACCTCTATTTTCCCGCTGGCGCGCCCTTTAAATTGCATTTAAAATGCACGTTATAAAATCCCTTCGTTTAAAGAGGCACTACCATGGATTACCGCAATCAATCCCTTGGCGCGCTCGCTATCGCCATTCCCCGGGCATCCCGCCTGTTTCGCCAGCATCAGCTGGATTTCTGCTGCGGAGGCCGGCAATCGCTGGCACGCGCCGCCGAGCGCAAAGGGCTGGATATCGACACACTGGAAAACGAACTGGCCGCCTTAGCCGCCACACCGGAGCAGAGTCGGGACTGGCGCACGGCGCCGCTCGGTGAAGTAATTGATTACATTCTGCCGCGCTTTCATCAGCGGCACCGCGAGCAGCTGGCCGAACTGGTGCTGATGGCGGAAAAAGTCGAACGTGTGCACGGTGACAAACCCACCTGCCCGCGCGGACTGGCGAAGCAGCTGAACCTGATCCGCCTGGATCTGGAGAATCACATGATGAAAGAGGAACAGATCCTGTTCCCGCTGATCAAACAAGGCATGGGGCCGCAGGCCGCCGGACCGATCTCAGTGATGGAACATGAGCATGACGAGGCGGGTGAACAACTGGAGGTGGTGAAGTTCCTCACCGATAACGTGACGCCACCGGAGGGCGCCTGCACCACCTGGCGGGCGCTGTACAACGGCCTCGACGAGTTCATCGGCGATCTGATGGAGCACATCAGCCTGGAAAACAATCTGCTGTTCCCGCGCGCGCTGAGCGGCGCATAAAACAAGGGCGCCATAAAGGCGCCCAGAGCAATCTTCGGTAGGATTACAGGATTTCCAGCAGCTCGACGTCGAACACCAGCGCGCTGAACGGCGGGATGGACGCGCCTGCGCCACGTTCGCCGTAGGCCAGGTTGTGCGGGATATACAGCTGCCATTTGGAACCGACCGGCATCAGGGTCAGCGCTTCAATCCAGCCTGGGATCACGCCGCTGACCGGGAATTCTGCCGGCTGGCCACGCTCGACCGAGCTGTCGAACACGTCGCCGTTGATCAGACGACCGGTGTAGTGCACACGCACGCGATCCTGACGGGACGGGATTGGGCCGTTGCCCTGCTCCAGTACGGAGAACTGCAGGCCAGACTCGGTCAGCGTCACGTCGTCGCGCTTGGCGTTGTCGTCCAGGAATTTCTGGCCTTCAACGGCCATCGCCTGCTGGCGCTCACGGCGCACCGCATCCGCACGCTCGTGGATTTCACGCAGCGCACGGTGCACCACGTCTACCGGAACCGCCGGGGCATTCCCTTCCAGCGCGTCGCGCAGACCCGCCAGCAAAGCTTCCGGTTGCAAACCTTCCAGCCCGGACTCTTGCAGCTGCTGGCCGACCTGTAAACCAATCCCGTAACTTGCTTGCGCTTCAACGCTGTCAAAAGAAGGGGTTGTCATGGGGTTTTCCTTAAGTCTGTAAAAAGTCGAAAGCGCAGCATAACAGCGCGTCAATGCCGGGTAAAATCTTGTGTGGAGAATGATGACTTTTGTCGTAGAAAAAGAAACAATAACCTTCTGTTAACGCCCGCAGCCGCAAACGCCGGCCCTGCCGCTCAGCCGCCTTTCACTTCAATCAGTTAGCGGACTATACTGAAAGCAGGATATCGGGCAGGCAACGCGCTTGCCGCGCCGCGCTCATTATTACGCCGTCGAAGAGAGGTCACCATGGGCAGAATCGCGCCCAGGAGAAGGAAAACCACCCGCATCTACCAGCCGCTGCTGCGCACCTGGCTGAACGTCAGCCAGCGCCTGAAACCGGGCGCCGCACCCACGTCTGAAGGCGCGGAACCGCCATCGGAGCCACCGTCGGCCAACGATAAAATGCAGCAGCTCAAAGCGCTGCTGGCCAAAGTCTGGCATCTGCCGGACCGTTTCCATTGGATGGAGCCGCTGCCCTACTTTCACCGCCGCTGGGTGCTGATCTTTGGCATCATTCTGCTGTTGGCGTTGCTGTGGCCCTATTCGCCCGAAAGACAGCCGTTCCCGGTCTCCCACCAAGAAACCAGCGTGCCACTGCAGGCCGATCTGCAAAACGACGGCGGTACCACTTCAGCCAACGAACCGACGCCGGCAGGCAACTGGCAGCGTTACCAAATCCAGCCAGGCCAGACCCTGGCCCAGCTGTTTCGCGATAACAATCTGCCGGTAAATGAAGTGTTTGCCATGGCGCAGGTGGAAGGCGGCGACAAGCCGCTGAGCAACATGAAAGCCGGCCAGGAAGTGCGTATCGAACGCGACGCTAACGGCGTGATTAACGCGCTGTCAGTCACCACCGTGGACAACAGCCAGGCGCTGTTCCGCCGCCAGGCCGACGGCAGCTACCGCCGGGAACGCTAATCCCTACAGCTGCGCCAGCAAAAACTCGCGCAGCACCACGCCCTGGTTGTGCTCGGTGTCCTTGCTGCCATACAGCAGCGTCAGCGTTTTCCCCTGCCGTAAGAGCGCCACCAGCGGCTGCCAGGCGTCGTTGGTAGCCAGCTGTTGGCGGTAACGCTCTTCGAAGACTGTCCACTGGTCGGTATGCTGATGGAACCACTTGCGCAGTTCGTCATCCGGCGCCACCTGTTTCAGCCACTGCACGCCCGTCAGCCGCTCCTTGCTGATACCGCGCGGCCATAGCCGGTCTATCAGATAACAGTGTTCCGGCGCCGGCGCGCTGAAGTCATAAACCCGCTGCAGCATAATCTTTGCCATCGCTCGCTCTCCTTTTTATCCCGTCTTCAAGCGTAGCGCGTTTTGCCGGGCGCAGAAAAGCAAAACGCCAGCGCGAGGCTGGCGTTTTAACCGGGTTAACAGCAGCGTAAATTACGCTTCTGCAACCACAACTACATTCAGCTGTGCGAACACGTCACTGTGTACCTGGAAGTGCACTTCGTGCTCACCAGTGGTACGCAGAACGCCGTTCGGCAGACGAACTTCGCTCTTGGCAACTTCAACGCCTGCCGCAGTCACTGCGTCAGCGATGTCGCGGGTGCCGATAGAGCCGAACAGTTTACCTTCGTCGCCAGATTTGGAAGCGATGGTCACTGAACCCAGTTCGTTGATCTTGGTTGCGCGAGCTTCAGCAGCAGCCAGAACGTCAGCCAGTTTGGCTTCCAGTTCAGCACGGCGTGCTTCGAAGAACTCAACGTTTTTCTTGGTAGCAGGAACAGCTTTGCCCTGTGGTACCAGGAAGTTACGAGCGTAGCCCGCTTTAACGTTAACTTGATCACCCAGGCTGCCCAGGTTTGCTACTTTATCAAGCAGAATAACTTGCATTACCTTATCCTCTCAAAGTCGTTAATGGACAGTGGCCGATTACTGATGACGATCAGTGTACGGCAACAAAGACAGGTAGCGCGCGCGCTTGATAGCACGGGCCAGCTGGCGCTGATATTTTGCACGAGTACCGGTGATACGGCTCGGTACAATTTTACCACTTTCGGTGATGTAGTTTTTCAGCGTAGCGATGTCTTTATAGTCAATCTCTTGAACGCCTTCCGCGGTGAAACGGCAGAACTTGCGACGACGGAAATAACGTGCCATTTGGCTAGTCTCCAGAATCTATCAATTCAATCTGCTCGGCATGCAGAACCAATTTGCTCAGCCCGTTGCGCCCTTGATGGCAGCTTACAAAGCCTTGCACGGTAATCTGACTGCCGACCGTTAATCTTTGAGTTAGTGCTTGTGACTGTTGTCCGCTGACAACCACGGGCATTCGGCACCATGCTTGTCTGCTGAATCCGGCTTCCATCTGCTGCGAACGGTGCTCTAGCACAAATTGGCAGTGCGGTATCCCGGAAGGACTCACTTTTCGAACCGGCGCCTTGCACACAGTGCCCGACAAGACCAGACGATTAGCCGTCACGACGGCAATTACTCTTCAGAATCCCCAGCATCTGCATCATCTGCGGTTTCGTTAGCGAAGTCTTCGCGGCGATCGCCACGACGTTCGTCTTTCGCTTTAACCATCGGAGATGCTTCAGTTACCGCGTGCTTAACGCGCATAACCATGCTGCGGATAACGGCGTCGTTGAAGCGGAAGTTAGTTTCCAGCTCATCGATCGCTTCCTGCGGCGCTTCAACGTTCAGCAGAACGTAGTGAGCTTTGTGCAGTTTGTTGATCGGATAAGCCAGCTGACGGCGGCCCCAGTCTTCCAGACGGTGAATCTGACCTTGCGCGTTAGTGATGGTAGCACTGTAACGCTCGATCATGCCCGGAACCTGTTCGCTTTGGTCAGGATGGACCATAAAAACGATTTCGTAATGACGCATCGAATTGCTCCTTACGGATTATTCAGCCTCCTGTCAGGGTCAACCGCGGCCCATGGAAGCAAGGAACGTGTTTAGTGTGCGGCTGAAAAATGACGCGTAATCATACTGACGCAGGGCGGGAAACTCAAGGACTGCGTGGGTTTTATTCGCGTTAATGCGAGGCGCTATGGGAAATAGCACGATTTGCTCGTGGGTGAACCTATGTACGCCGATCCATGGGTTTCAAAAATCTTTCAATGAAATCAGCGCTGAGTCACAAATCTATTTCATTTTTTTTGAAAGAGGTCATCAAAACACCCCACTTTTTAATCCGCAGTAACGGACTAAAATTAACCATATCCGCCGCAGACAGCGCGACGAAAAAGATTTCAGGTTATTCAATGCAGATAAATGACTTTTTGCCGCAGCGACACTCGCTGTCAGGCCGTAACGGCAAAGGGTTAAGAGAGGCACTATGAAACGCATTATTCTCGCGACGGCGCTGGCCGCCCTGTTCTCCGCCAACGTGATGGCCGCGACGGAGATTAGCTCG
Source organism: Serratia sp. OLAL2 (assembly GCF_002752475.1). Lineage (NCBI taxonomy): Bacteria > Pseudomonadati > Pseudomonadota > Gammaproteobacteria > Enterobacterales > Yersiniaceae > Serratia > Serratia sp. OLAL2. The sequence goes on from NZ_MSTL01000016.1 coordinate 486,110, forward strand.
CACCAGGCCGATCAACGCCAGAGCGTTGGCTTCGTCACCCTGAACCAGAACGTGGTTTCGCCGGATGACGCCAGCAGCCAGGTCAGTAAAATCGCCGATCAACGCGGCGCGACCTCTTATCGCATCATCGCCCTGCACGAACCGGGCGACAACAGCACGATGCACGTCAGCGCCGAGCTGTACCGCTAAAAAGACGCGCCACGCCAGGGAAATCCCCAGGGCTTCATCAGAAAGCCCGCTCAATCCTCGCCGGAGCGCCGCTTGTCGGGCGCTCCACTTTCTCACCTGTCACAGCTTGAGCAACGCCGGCGCGCTGAACGCTTTGCCCGGATTGTGCAATTGCAGCGCCATCCGCAGATAGTTTGTCCGCGTTTGCAGCAGCTCGGCGCTTTGCGTCAGCGTCACCCGCTGCTCGAAGGAGAGCGTACCGGCCGCCGCGGTGTGAGTGGCCGCCGCTTTCGGCGCGAAGGCAAACAGCGCCGTCAGGTTTTGCACCGTCTGCACGGTGATGCGCGACAGCGGATCCACCTTGTTTTGCCGCACCTTGCCGTCGGCTGCCCCCAACATCTCGCTGAAGGCCGCTGAGTTAAGATCGGCGCGCACTTTCATCGTTCCCACCAGCCCGCGCGCTGTCTCGGCCGTATTGCTGATACCCTTTATCATGCTCTCCGCTCCTTGCTGCCCTGAAAGAATTCACGCTGACATTCTCCTCCGCCATGCGTCAAACAATGACCGAAACAGCCCGCAGAGAGCGGCGCAATTCCACGCATCGCGCCCGGATGCGTATTACAGCTCGCGGAGGAAGAAATCGGTGGTAGCGGACAGCGCCAGCGGCGTGATGCGGTGCTTCACGCCCGGCTCGACGAGCGACGTCAAGCGGCCATCTGCGCCTTGCTGCCGCAGTTCAGCCGCCAAACGCAGGCTGTCCGCCGCCGGCACCACGTCGTCCGTCTCGCCGTGCCACAGCAGCAGCGGCCGCCCGGCGATCGTCTCCAAACGCCCTTCCAGCTCATACTCCGCCAACACGGCGGTGCGCGCCGCAAACGCCGCCGGCGAGAGTGCCTCGCCCTCTTCGCCCAACGGCGGATACAGCGTTTGCGCCAGCGCACGGTAATAGCCTGAGCCCATCAGGCTGGCGGCCGCCCGGATCCACGGAAAGCGCGCGAAGGCGCCCAGCGCGGTCATGCCGCCCATTGAGGCGCCGGCGACGCCAATGCGGCCGTCGACGATCAGGCCAAGCCGCTCGAAATGCGCCTTGATCTGCGGCAGTTCGTCGATATTGCTGCGCAGGATCTCCCAGAATGACGCCAGGCGCTGCGCCTCATCGCCGTCGAATCGCTCGCCGTGCCGATCGGCATCCGGCAACACCGCCCGAAAACCGGCACGCGCCAGCGCATAGGCGAAGTAGGCGTACACCTCTTTCGACGAGGTATAACCATGGCAGAAGAACACCGTCGGCAGCGGCCGATGATACTGCCCCGCCGGCACCGCATGGATCACCGCGATATCGCCCACTCGCTCGTCATGAATTTCGATCATCCGTTCATCCTCACTCCACCTGTTGGCCTTAATCATGACAAACTTGCGCGAAGCAGCGTTAGCTCAATCTGTTACAGCTTATATTGCGTTACACTGAAGCCATCGCACCGGCTCTTTCGAGGTCACCATGACGCTAGTCCGCACACTCATCGCCCTGACGCTGGCCGCACAGCTTTCCGCCTGCGGCATCATGACCACCACGCCGAAACCGCCACCGCCCCCCACCGCACAGGCGCAGGAGATCGTCCGCGCGCAGACCGCCGCACTGGCGAAAATGGGCACCATCACCGCCGTGGTGCGCGGCAGTCCGATGGACGTGGAAGCGGAGATCCAACGCAAGGCCACCGCCGCCGGCGCCCGTTATTACGTGATCATCATGAACAGCGAAACCGTCGTGCCGGGCCAATGGTATTCCCAGGCGATCCTGTATCGTTAAGGCGGGGTTTTTTTAAGCAGATTTACACTGGCTTTGCACTGGCTGAAGAAGGGTGTTGCACACTGAGGGACAGCATGCCGCATGTTGCGGGTGTCGATTCAGGATCTGACGAAGGGGAACGCCATGAAACGCTCCACCGCACTCACCTCCCTCTTGCTTTCCATGGGATTGCTCAGCACCGGCGCACAGTCCGCCGAGCTGGCGCCCGCCGATCGTGTGACGCCGCTCAGTGAAATCGCCGAGATCACTTTCAACGATCTGCCCGGTTCGCCGCAGGAAGCGGAACTGGCTATTGCCCGCACCGCCGACCAACACGGCGCCAGCTATTACCGCATCCTGCGGATGGAAGAACAGGCGCACCCGCTTGGCTGGCGCGCCTCCGCCATCTTATACCTTAATAGCTCATGCAAGCCGCATTCAACACGCCGCCGCTAACGGAGACGCCCCCCAGGAAAATCCCGGCGGCCAGGTGATTCGCTTCGATCTTTTCGCTGATACGCGGCATGTAGATCTTCACGGCCGCGAACAGCAAGAGTTGCACCACCAGCGCCACCACGCCCCACAGCAGGTAATCCAGCAGGCTGATCGAGTTGATCGCCGCGCTGGCCAACGGGATCACATACCCCAGGCAGGCGCCGATGAAAGCAAAGGCGGCGGATTGATTATCGGCCTTGATCAGCGCCCATTCATCGTGCGGGGTGATACGGGTATAGACGAACAGAAACACCAAAATCATGGCGAAGCCGCTGAAGAAGTAAGAGGCAAACGCCGCCAACGCGCTGAGAATATCCATGTGCATTTTCCTGTCAGAGTGAGGCTGAATTAAAAAGGTTTTCGCCGCCGGGCGCCACCCTTTTCCCTAACCGCCGATGGCGCGACTCAGCAGCAGTTCGCACACCTCGGCCGACAGCAGGCTCTCGCCACGGTGATCCAGCGTCAGATGACACCAGGCGTCGGCGATCTGCGGGCTGGCGTGCTGCAGCAGCTGCGCGGCGCAGCACAGGTCGAACAGCTGCTGGGTCAGCAGCCGCCCCATCTCTTCACGCGGTTGCCGGGCACGCTGCTGCCACTGCCGCCAGGCGCGATCGAACAACCGATTCTGGCCGCGCACCGGCTGCAGCTCGAACTGCAACATCTCGAGCGCGCCCGGCAGTTTGTGCAGGCTGCGCAACACGTCCAGACACATGATGTTGCCAGAGCCCTCCCAGATGCTGTTCACCGGCATTTCACGGTACAGGCGCGGTAGCTCGCTCTCTTCGCAGTAGCCGATACCGCCCAGCACCTCCATCGCCTCGGCGATGAACGGCATGCCCTGGCGACAGATGCTGTATTTGGCCGCCGGGGTCAGCAGACGGCTGTAGATCAGCTCACCTTCATTGCTGCGGCTTTCCCAGGCGCGGGCCAGCCGGAACAGCAACGCGGTATGCCCTTCCAGCCGCAGCGCCATGCGCGCCAGAACCTGGCGCATCAGCGGCTGTTCGATCAAGAGCTTGCCGAACGCCTGCCGCTGCAGCGCATGATACAGCGCCACCGACAGCCCGCGGCGCATCAGGCCGTGGCTGCCGAGCGAGCAGTCGAAACGGGTCAGGCCGCCCATCTTCAGGATATGCCGCACGCCGTCACCCTCATCCCCCAACAGCCAGGCGGTGGCGTCCTGAAACTCCACTTCGCTGCTGGCGTTGGAGCGGTTGCCCAGCTTGTCTTTCAACCGCTCCAGGCGAATGGCGTTGCGGCTAGCGTCCGGCAAAATGCGCGGCAGGAAGAAACAGGACAACCCGCCTTCGGCCTGCGCCAGCACCAGGTGCGCATCGCTCTGCGGCACCGAGAAGAACCACTTGTGCCCCACCAGCCGGTAGGCTTCCCCTGGCCCGCGCGCGCCGAGCGGCGCGGCGGTGGTGGTATTGCTCAAAACGTCGGAGCCGCCCTGCTTCTCCGTCATGCCCATGCCGATCAGCAGGCCACGCTTTTGCCCGCCCGGCAACAGGTGAGCGTCATAACGATCCGACAGCAGCGGCGTCAGCCAGGAGCGAAACTCGGCCGGCAACGCCTGCAGCAACAGCGGCGTGGCGCCGAAGGTCATGGTCACCGGGCACAGCGTGCCTGCCTCGACCTGCGCATGCAGCATAAAGCGCGCGGCGCGTGCCACGAAGGAACCGATGCGCGCATCCTCCTGCCAGGGCAGGTTGTGCACCCGGTTGGCGATCAGCCCCTGCATCAGGATATGCCAGGCGGGGTGAAAGCGAACGTCGTCCAGCCGCTGACCGGTGGCGTCGTAGCGCAACAATTCCGGCGGGTTGGCGTTAGCCAGCCGACCCAATTCCAGCGACTCCTGAGTGCCGAGCTGCTGGCCCAGCGAGGCCAACACCTCGGCGTCCCAGCCGCCCTGCTCGCGCTGCAACGCTTCGCGCAGCGGCGTATCGGAGAGAAACAGGTTGCTGTTGCCCAGCGGCTTGGGTTGGTTAAAAACGGTGTGCGTAGTCCAGACCATGAGAGTGCTCCCTGAAAAAAGCGTCAGGGGTAAGTATGGTCGGCGCAGAGATTTCTGCCGAAGGCGGGATCACAAGAGGGGGAATTAACGGGGGCACAGGGCCCCCGTCAGGAGAATCAGCCGCGCTGACGCACCGCTTCGAACAGGCAGATGCCGGTGGCAACCGACACGTTCAGCGAAGAGACGGTGCCGGCCATCGGGATGCTGATCAGCTCGTCGCAGTGTTCACGGGTCAGGCGACGCATGCCTTCGCCTTCCGCGCCCATCACCAGCGCCATCGGGCCGGTCATTTTGCTCTGATACAGCGTATGGTCGGCTTCGCCGGCGGTGCCCACCACCCAGACATTCATCTCTTGCAGCAGACGCAGCGTGCGCGCCAGGTTGGTCACGCGGATCAACGGCACGTTTTCGGCGGCGCCGCAGGCCACTTTCTTGGCGGTGGCGTTCAGTTGGGCTGAACGGTCGCGTGGCACGATCACCGCGTGCACGCCGGCAGCGTCGGCGCTGCGCAGGCAGGCACCGAGGTTATGCGGGTCGGTCACGCCGTCCAGCACCAGCAGGAACGGGGTCGCCACGCTTTCCAGCAGGCTCGGCAGATCGTTCTCCTGATACTGACGCCCTTCGCGCACCCGGGCGATGATCCCCTGGTGCACCGCGCCTTCAACCTTGTCATCCAGCCATTGGCGGTTCGCCACCTGAATAACGATGCCGGTCGCTTCCAGCTCGGCGATCAGCGGTTGCAGGCGGCGATCTTCGCGGCCTTTCAGGATAAACACTTCCAGGAAGCGTTGCGGGTCGCGCTCTAACAGGGCTTTGACGGCGTGGATGCCGTAAATAATTTCGCTCATGATGCTCTTTTAAATTCGTGCGGCCGGCGATAACCGGCCGATGGTAACGATGTGCGGCAGGTTAAGCCTGCTCGGCACCTTTCTTCTTGGCTGCGCGTTTGGCTTTGGTCGCCGCCGCGATTTTCCGCGTTTTGTCGGACGCTTTCTTGGCTTTCTTCTTCGCCTTCTTCACGTTGTCCGCGGGCTTGGCGTCATCCTGCTTGCGGAAGGCGCTGTCCGGTTCGAAGTTAGCCGGCGGTTTGCCGCCGCGGCGCTTGCCGCGCCCCGCGTTGCCGCTGTCGCGCAGCGTGCGCTGGCCGCCCTTCTTGGCGCGATCGCGCTCGGTTTTGCCTTCACCGCGCGCTTTGCGGGTGCTGGATACCAGCGCGAAGTCGATCTTGCGCTCGTCCATATGCACCGCATCCACGCGGATCTCCACCGTATCCCCCAGGCGATAGACCGTGCCGGAAGATTCGCCGATCAGGCGCTGGCCGATATTATCGTAGCGATAGTAATCATTATCCAGCGTTGATACGTGCACCAGCCCGTCGATAAACAGATCGTTCAGGCGCACGAAGAAGCCGAAGCCGGTCACGCTGGAGATGATGCCGCTGAACACTTCACCGACGTGATCCTGCATGAAGTCGCACTTCAGCCAGTCGGCGACGTTGCGCGTCGCTTCATCCGCACGGCGCTCGGTCATCGAACAGTGCTCGCCCAGCTGCAGCATCTCTTCGAATTCGCTGTGCCAGCCGCCGGTCGGCGTCCAGCGCTCTTTCGGCTCGCCGTGTTCTTTGGCCAGCTGGTATTTGATCGCACGGTGCAGCGCCAGATCCGGATAACGGCGGATCGGCGAGGTGAAGTGGCCATAAGACGCCAGCGCCAGGCCAAAGTGGCCGCGGTTTTCCGGATCGTAAATCGCCTGCTTCATCGAACGCAGCAGCATGGTTTGCAGCATTTCGTGGTCAGGGCGCTCGGACACTTCATCCATCAGCACCGCATAGTCCTTCGGCTGCGGCTTGTTGCCGCCGCCCAGCGTCAGCCCCAGCTCGCTCAGCACGCTGCGCAGCGCGGAGATGTGGTCGTCGCTCGGACGATCGTGCACGCGGTACAGCGCTGGCTCGTTGCGTTTCTCGACGAAGCGCGCGGCCGCCACGTTGGCCATGATCATGCACTCTTCAATCAGCTTGTGGGCGTCGTTGCGCACCGTCGGCTCCACGCGCTCGATGCGGCGTTCGGCGTTGAAGATGAACTTGGCTTCTTCGGTTTCAAACGCGATGCCGCCGCGCTCGGCGCGCGCCTTATCCAGCACCTTGTACATGGCGTGCAGCTCTTCCAGGTGCTTGACCAGCGGATGGTAGTGCTCGCGCAGCTCCTGATCGCCCTGCAGAATGTGCCACACCTTGTTGTAGGTCAGGCGGGCGTGCGAGCTCATCACCGCCTCGTAGAACTTGGCCGTGGACAGGCGCCCCTGGGCGGAGATGGTCATCTCGCACACCATGCACAGGCGATCGACCTGTGGGTTCAGAGAGCACAGTCCGTTGGACAGCACTTCCGGCAGCATCGGGATCACCTGCGACGGGAAGTAGACCGAGTTGCCGCGGCTGCGCGCTTCGTCATCCAGCGCGGTGCGTGGACGCACATAGTAGCTGACGTCGGCGATCGCGACCCACAGGCGCCAGCCACCGCCGCGTTTTTTCTCGCAGTACACGGCGTCGTCGAAGTCGCGCGCATCTTCACCGTCGATGGTGACCAACGGCAGTTTGCGCAGATCGACGCGGCCCTTCTTGGCCGCTTCCGGCACCTGCTCGCTGAGATCGGCCACCTGCTTTTCCACCTGCGGCGGCCAGGTATGCGGGATCTCATGGGTGCGCAGCGCGATGTCCACCGCCATGCTGGTGCCCATTTTATCGCCGAGGATCTCGACGATCTTGCCGACCGCCTTAGTACGGCGGGTCGGGCGCTGAGTCAGCTCCACCACCACCATAAAGCCCATGCGCGCGCCGCTGACGCTGTCGGCTGGGATCAGAATATCGAAGCTCAGACGGCTGTCGTCCGGCACCACGAAGCCGGTACCGGCGTCCATGAAGAAGCGGCCGACAATCTGGCTGGTTTTCGGCACCAGCACGCGCACGATGCGCGCTTCGCGGCGCCCTTTACGGTCCGCACCCAGCGCCTGCGCCAGCACCACATCACCGTGGATCGCCATTTTCATCTGTTCGGCAGACAGGTACAGATCGTCTTTGCTGCCTTCAACGCGCAGGAAGCCGTAGCCGTCGCGGTGGCCGATCACCGTGCCGCGCAGCAGATCCAAACGCTCCGGCAGCGCATAGCACTGGCGGCGGGTAAACACTAACTGGCCATCGCGCTCCATGGCGCGCAGGCGGCGACGCAGCGCTTCCAGCTGCTCTTCACCGCTGAGACCCAATTCATTGCCCAGTTCTTCGCGACTGGCCGGCGTTTCTCGTTTCGCCAAATGGGCCAGGATATATTCACGGCTGGGGATAGGGGATTCGTATTTTTCTGCTTCTCGTTCCAGGAATGGATCTTGTGACATTGCGGTTCCTCCGTTGTCATCAGCAGGATGACGTTGAGCCTTGTCTTCTCAACGTCGTTTTATTCGACAAGCAATAGCTTGTAGAGCGGCGGATTGTCTTCGACCATGTCGGCCAACGTATGCTTATCCAGCTCTTCAAGGAAATTCTGTACGCCCTGTTGGAGCACCTGCTTCAATCGGCAGGCAGGGGTGATGTGGCAAAAATCACTGCTGCAGTTAACCAGCGCAAGCGGCTCCAGCGCCCGCACGACGTCACCGAGGCGAATGCTCTCGGCCGGTTTGCCCAAACGAATGCCGCCATGCTTGCCGCGCACCGCCGTGACAAAACCTACCCGGCTCAACTGATTGATGATCTTCACCATATGGTTGCGGGACACGCCATAAACCTCGGTCACTTCCGAGATGTTGGTCATCTTGTCCTGCGGCAACGAGGCCATGTAGATCAACGCCCGCAGGCCATAATCAGTAAAACTTGTTAACTGCACATCTTACCTCTGGGTATCACTTTACCCGTCTGATACGCCGCTTTTCGGCGCTATTCAAAAGATTACTCATTGGATAATAAACCAGCCGGAGAGTTCGTCGCTAATTATTTAGCGGATCCCGCGCCCTAAGGCGAGTTTATGAAAGGATTTTTTGACGTGAAACCGCAATCGGAGGGAGTCAGGATAAAAACAAACCGGGACGCGCCCGGTTTGTTTAATGCCGCAAAGCCTGATTATGCGTCGAACGGGTCGCGCAGGATCATGGTTTCGCTGCGGTCCGGGCCAGTAGAGATGATGTCTACCGGTACGCCGGTCACTTCTTCGATGCGCTTGATGTAGTTCAGCGCAGCCTGAGGCAGCTTGCTGTGCTCTTTCACGCCAAAGGTCGTTTCGCTCCAGCCCGGCATGATTTCGTAGATAGGCTCGATGCCTTCCCAACCTTCAGCCGCCAGCGGAGTGGTGTCCACTTCGCGGCCGTCCGGCATGCGGTAGCCCACGCAGATCTTCACTTCTTTCAGGCCGTCCAGGACGTCCAGTTTGGTCAGGCAGAAGCCGGACAGGGAGTTGATCTGCACCGCGCGACGCACCGCTACCGCGTCCAACCAGCCGGTACGACGACGACGGCCGGTGGTGGCGCCGAACTCGTTACCCTGCTTGCACAGGTACTCACCGGTTTCATCGAACAGTTCGGTTGGGAACGGGCCTGCACCCACGCGAGTGGAGTAGGCTTTCACGATGCCCAGCACGTAGTCCACATAACGCGGGCCAATGCCGGAACCGGTAGCCACGCCGCCGGCGGTGGTGTTGGAAGAGGTCACGTACGGATAAGTACCGTGGTCGATATCCAGCAGGGTGCCCTGAGCGCCTTCGAACATGATCAGGTCGCCACGCTTGCGTGCGCCGTCCAGCAGTTCGGAAACGTCAACCACCATGGCGGTCAGGATGTCGGCGATAGACAGTACGTAGTCCAGCGTCGCCTGATAATCGACGGCTTCAACTTTGTAGTAGTTGACCAGCTGGAAGTTGTGGTAATCGACGATCTCTTTCAGCTTAACGGCGAAGGTTTCTTTATTGAACAGGTCGCTGACGCGCAGGCCGCGACGAGCCACTTTATCTTCGTAAGCCGGGCCAATGCCGCGACCGGTGGTGCCGATCGCTTTCGCGCCGCGCGCTTTCTCACGCGCGTTGTCCAACGCAACGTGGTAAGGCAGGATCAGCGGGCAAGCTTCAGAGAGTAACAGACGTTCGCGTACCGGGATGCCACGCGCTTCGAGTTCACCCATTTCTTTCATCAACGCGTCCGGCGCCAGAACAACACCGTTGCCGATGATGCTGGTGACGTTTTCACGCAGAATACCTGAAGGAATTAAATGAAGGACGGTTTTTTCACCGTTGATTACCAGAGTGTGGCCAGCGTTATGGCCACCTTGGTAGCGCACAACATATTGAGCCCGTTCAGTCAGCAGGTCTACAACCTTGCCTTTACCTTCGTCACCCCATTGGGTGCCCAGTACGACGACGTTCTTACCCATTTTTCAAAATCACCGATTGCTTAAAAATGGATTCTACCACCGTAATTTTCGATTTTCAGCACTTTTAGCATACGATTGCATAAATTTTGGGCTAGACTTTAAAGACCCGTGCGGCCGCTCAACATGTAGTAGATCACGCAGCCCGCAACCACTATTCCACCACCAAATCGCCGCAGCGTCGCGTCCGGCAGCTGCGACATCGCCACAATCATTTTGCGCCAGGCCTGCGGAAACAGCATCGGCCCTAACCCTTCCAGCACCAGGACCAGCCCGAGCGCCAGCCAAATCGTTGAGTTCATGCATCCCCCAAAAACGAGAAAGGGCCCGCGTAAACGGGCCCTCGGTCAGATTGCCTGCCGCGCTTATTTGCGCAGGGTATCAGGCGACTTCATGTAGCGGAAGAAATCGCTGTCCGGGCTCAGTACCAGTACGTCCTGGTTGTCCTTGAAGCTGGCTTCATAGGCACGCAGGCTGCGGATAAAGGCATAGAAGTCCGGATCCTGGCTGAACGCGTTGGCGAACAGTTTAGCCGCTTCGGCATCGCCTTCACCGCGGGTGATACGCGCCTGACGCTCGGCTTCCGCCAAGGTACGGGTCACTTCGTAGTCCGCGCTTGCGCGCAGTTTCTCAGCTTCTTCCTGGCCCTGCGAGCGCAGACGACGGGCTACCGCTTCACGCTCGGCGCGCATACGCTGGTAGATGGCGTCGGACACTTCGGCCGGCAGGTTGATCTGCTTGATACGTACGTCGATCACCTCGATGCCCAACGCCGCCATGCTGTTCGGGTTAACCTGCGGCTGTTTGCCGGTGGTTTCCCGTTCAACGCGCGCCGCCGCAGAGGCGATAGCGTCATCGGCTTCGGTGGTCGCCACTTCTTCGCCGTCACCCACGGTGCCGGTGTTCAGCGCGTCACGCACGTCAGACATCAGCTTGCCGCGCGAGTCGGTCACGATGTCTTTCACGTCCAGGCGGCCGATTTCGGAACGCAGACGGTCGCTGAACTTGCGTTTCAGCAGCACTTCGGCCTGGGAGACGTCGCCGCCGCCGGTCGCCAGATAGTAGCGGCTGAAGTCGCTGATGCGCCACTTCAGATAGGAATCGACGATCAGGTCTTTCTTCTCGCTGGTCACGAAGCGATCGGCCTGGTTGTCCATGGTCTGAATACGCGCATCCAGGTTCTTCACGGTCTCAATGAACGGGATCTTGAGGTGCAGACCCGGCGCATACACCAGCGGCTTGTTTTCGCCGTCGCGCAGAACCTTGCCGAAGCGCAGCACGATGCCGCGCTGGCCTTCCTGCACCACGAACAGCGAAGCGTACAGCACCACCAGCACCGCGAGGACAATAACTACAAAAGACTTACGCATTGATTACTCTCTCCCTACGCGAGTGGTGTCGTCACGCTGCGCATTCGCCCGGCGCTGATCCATAATCGAACCGCCGCTGGTACGCGGAGCGCTGCTGTTGGCAGCCGGCGCAGGATTCGGATTGAGGCGAATCAGGCTGGTATCCTTGTTGCCGCTCTCCGTTGCCGCGCCTTGACCGCGCAGCATCTGATCCAGCGGCAGCACCATCAGGTTGTTGCCTTTGTCGCTCACCAACACCTTACGGGTATGGCCCAGCACTTTTTCCATGGTTTCGATATACAGACGCTCGCGAGTAATCTGCGGTGCGGACTTGTATTCCGGCAACAGCTTGGCAAAGCGCGCCACCTCACCCTGAGCTTCCAGGACGGTACGGTCTTTATAAGCCTTGGAGTCTTCCAGCAGACGCTGCGCCTGGCCGTTCGCACGCGGCTGAACTTCGTTGGCGTAAGCTTCCGCTTCACGGATGTATTGCTGCTCGTTCTCACGCGCAGCGATCGCATCGTCGAACGACGCCTTCACCTCTTCCGGTGGACGCGCCGCCTGGAAGTTGACGTCCAGCAACGTGATACCCATGTTGTAAGGACGAATAGTCTCTTCCAACATGCGCTGCGTATCGTTACGCACCACGGTACGGCCTTCGGTCAGGATGCGGTCCATCGAGTATTTGCCGATCACGCCGCGCAGGGCGCTGTCGGTCGCCTGGCTCAGGCTGTCGTCGGCATTGACGACGCTGAACAGGTACGCTTCCGGGTTGGTCACGCGGTACTGCACGTTCATTTCCACGCGCACCACGTTTTCATCGGAGGTCAGCATCACGCCGGACGCCGCCAGCTCGCGCACGGACTCCACGTTCACCGGACGCACGTCATCGATGAAGGTCGGCTTCCAGTTCAGGCCCGGCTGCACCAGGTGGCTGAACTTACCGAAACGCGTCACAACGCCGCGTTCGGCTTCCTTGATGGTGTAGAAGCCGCTGGCGGCCCAGATCACCACCACGGCAACCGCCGCGATACCGATAATGCGGCCGCTGAAGCCCGGACCAGAGGTGCCGGTGCCGCCGCTATTGCTGTTGGAGCCTTTGCCCCCGCCGAAACCGCTCAATTTCTTGCTTAGTTTGCGGAAGATATCGTCCAAATCAGGTGGCCCTTGATCACGACCGCCTTTGTTGTTACCGCCAGAGTTGCCGCCATTATTATTGCTGCTCCCCCACGGGTCGCGGTCCTGTCCGTTATTACCGGGCTGATTCCACGCCATGTTTTAGCTCCATATTCTGTGATTGGGTACTTCAGGCTTTCGCGAAGCATAAATGTAACAGGATATGATCATACGATAAAGCCAATCAGGTCCTGTTCTTGCTTGCAGAGACGACGCCATTCGACGATCGGCATTCGCACCACCACGCCAATGCTGCCGTCCTCTTCGTTCCACTCTTTTTCAATCGCCTGAAGCTGGTAAAAACGGCTGCGAAGACGGCCTGCCCGTGGCGGTAAGCGCAATTCGTAATGCGCGATCTCCCCCGATAAGCGCTCCGTCAACGCCTGATACAGCAACGGAATACCCTCTCCGCTGGCGGCGGACAGCCACACCCGGATCGGCAGGTTTTCGTCGTTGCGGTCGATACGCGGCACAAAATCGTCCAGCATATCTATTTTGTTCATCACTAACAGTGTAGGAATTTCATCCGAGTCTATCTCCGCCAGCACGGTGTTCACCGCTTCGATGTTCTCATCGACGCGCGGATCTGCGGCATCGATGACGTGCAGTAGCAAAGACGCCTGGCGCGTTTCCTGCAGCGTCGCCTTGAAGGCGGCCACCAGATCGTGCGGCAGGTGCCGGATAAAGCCTACGGTATCCGCCAACACGGTATCCCCCACGTCCGGCACGTCAATGCGCCGCAACGTAGGATCCAGGGTGGCAAATAGCTGGTCCGCCGCATACACCTCGGCAGACGTTATTCGGTTAAACAGGGTGGATTTGCCGGCGTTGGTGTAGCCCACCAGCGATACGGTCGGCACATCGGCACGGGTCCGCGCGCGTCGGCCTTGTTCACGCTGCTTTTCTACCCGCTCGAGGCGGCGCAGAATCAAGCTGATGCGATCGCGCAACAGGCGACGGTCGGTCTCAAGCTGGGTTTCCCCCGGCCCGCGCAGGCCAATCCCCCCTTTTTGCCGCTCCAGGTGCGTCCAACCGCGTACCAGACGCGTGGCGATGTGACGCAACTGCGCCAGCTCCACCTGCAGCTTACCTTCATGGGTGCGGGCACGCTGGGCGAAGATGTCTAAAATCAGCCCGGTGCGATCGATCACCCGGCATTCGCACAGGCGCTCGAGGTTTCTTTCCTGCGCCGGGGAAAGGGAATGATCAAACAGGACAACAGACGCGCCGCTGGCTTTCACCGCATCTGCAATTTCTTCGGCCTTTCCTTCGCCGACAAAGTACTTCGGATGCGGGGCTTTGCGGCTACCAGTCACCACTTGCAAAGCTTCGACACCGGCTGAGGAAACCAACGATTCGAACTCGTTGAGGTCTTCCGTATCTTTGTCTTGCGAGAAATAGATATGAACCAGTACGGCCTGCTCACCGGCTTCATAACGGTCAAACAAGCGTGCAACCTCTCAAACGGACACTCACCGTGAGTTTGGGGGACATAAACAGCCCGCGGCTGCTTATGCTCCCCGTCATGGTTGACTTGCAACGCGCTTTATTCAGCGTCATCGCTTTCCTGCTGCGGCTGTTGCTGCGCAGACGGATTGTTACCATGGTGATAGTTGCTTGAACCGCCGCTCGGATTGTTGCTGTGATGCGAGACCGGGCGTGACGGGACAACGGTAGAGATAGCGTGCTTGTACACCATCTGGCTAACCGTGTTCTTCAACAGGATGACAAACTGGTCAAAAGACTCAATCTGGCCTTGCAGCTTAATACCATTCACCAAATAAATAGAAACCGGAACACGTTCACGACGCAATGCGTTCAGGAACGGATCTTGCAAAGATTGCCCCTTAGCCATTCTATCTTTTCCTTATTTGCTTGTTGTTTGTAACTAAGAACCTGTCGGCTCTAAAATAAACGACGTAAAAAATTTGCGCGCTGAATACTCAGCAATTGTACACAATCACCCAACCTATGCACTAACAACCTGTGTCACCGAGTCCAAAGCCTCTCCCGGCTTTTCACTGTCCAACCAATGGACCGACTCCCAACCCCGTAACCAGGTCATCTGACGTTTAGCCAACTGACGTGTTGCGCAAATACCACGATAAACCATCTCATCGTAACTAATTTCACCAGACAAGTATGACCACATCTGGCGGTAACCGACACAGCGAATGGAGGGCAAGTCCGTATGCAAATCACCCCGTGCGAAAAGTGCACGCGCTTCCGTCTCAAAACCCGCCGCCAACATTTGATGGTACCGCAGCTCGATGCGTTGATGGATCAACTCACGGCTGGTCGGCGCTATCGCAAATTGGTGAACTTGATACGGTAACGATTCACCCGAAATTTGAGTCAGTTCCGTTAAAGTTTTACCCGAAATAAAAAAAACTTCCAGTGCTCTGGACAGTCTCTGCGGATCATTCGGATGAATTCTCACTGCCGCGACGGGATCGATCGCCTGTAACTGACGGTGCAGCGCCTCCCAGCCCTGCTCCGCCGCTTGGCGTTCGATGCGCTCGCGCACCGCGGGATCGGCGGAGGGCAGCGGCGACAATCCTTCCAGCAACGCCTTGAAATACAACATGGTGCCGCCGACCAGCAGCGGAATGCGCCCGGCTGCGGTGATATCGGCCATCTCCTTCAGCGCGTCGGCGCGGAACTCCGCGGCCGAGTAAGCTTCGGCGGGATCGCGAATATCGATCAGCCGATGCGGCGCCTGCGCCAATTCTTCGGCGCTCGGCTTGGCGGTGCCGATATCCATGCCGCGGTAAATCAGCGCGGAATCGACGCTGATCAGTTCCACCGGCAGGCGTTCGCGCAGCGCGATCGCCAGCGCGGTCTTGCCTGAGGCGGTCGGCCCCATGATGAAAATAGCCGGGGGACGTGGTGTCATTTCAGTGTTAGTCATGCTTGAGGGCCGCCAGTGCGGCCTGTAAATCAACGGGTTGTAAAAGTCCGCTCGGTGGCGATTTGACCAGCTGCGGGCAAAGTCGTTCAACGTCGGTCAGCAATTGTATCGCTTGCGAGGTGTTCCACTGTTCATGTTCGCTGCCAAGACGGCGAGCGAGCCAGGTGGCCAGCACCGCGGGCGACATCTCCTGATGTTCGGCCAGATAGCCTAACAGTTCGGGTATCAGTTTTTGTAAATTTTGTTGGCGTAATGGTAAAGGCACTGCGCGCAGCGTCACACGGCCGTGATCCGTCTGCAGATCCAGCCCCATCATCGTCAGCAGCGCCTGATGCCGTGCAATGGCCGCCGCTTCGTTCTTATCCAACGTCAGCTTGATCGGTATCAGCAGCGGTTGCGGCCGCAGCCCTTCCGTCGGCGGATTGAGCTGCGCCTGGCGCAACCAGCGTTCGGCCACCGTCAGATTGAGCAACGCCGGCTGCTGGCGCTGTTCAATCAGCGCGTAGCACGGCGGATGGATCATCAGCACCCGGCCAAAGCTGTGTTGTCCGCTCGCCAACGGCGTTTCCACGGCGGCTTTCGCCGGCGGGAACAGCGGCGGCTTGCTCGAAACTTCCGGCGTCGCATCGGCCGGTGGCTCGGTGGCGGGCTGCATCAGTTTGCCGTACAGCTCGCCTTCGCGTTTCTGGTAACCGCCCGCCGTTTGCCAACCGGGCTGCGGCGCGCGCTCGCGGACGGCGCCGGCCGATGACGGCGTTTCGCGACGCGGCGCCGGCTGAGAAAAATGGTTGCCGCCGGCGGCGACGCGGTTTTCCTGCTGCCAGACCGGCGCGGGCGCTTCGTCGGGCGTTTCCGCCAGCGGCAGCGACGGTGTCTGACCGGCCTGTTGCAGCACGGTGGTCACCGCCTGGTAGATAAAATCGTGTACCAGCCGCGCCTGATGGAAACGCACCTCGTGCTTGGCGGGATGAACGTTGACGTCCACCTGGTGCGGGTCGACTTCCAGATACAGCACGTAAGCGGGCTGCTGATCGTCTTTTAACTGATCCTGATAGGCCTGACGAATAGCGTGATTGATCAAGCGATCGCGCATCATGCGGCAATTGACGTAGCAGTATTGCATCTCACCCAGCTGGCGCGCCCCCGCCGGATCCGCCACCCAGCCGCGGATACTCAGATCGCCGTGTTGCCAGTCGATGTTCAGCGCATGCTGTAAAAACGCCGGGCCGCAGATGCTGCCCAAACGGCGTTCGTGCTGGCTCTCTTCTTTCGCCGCCCGGTATTGGCGGATCAGTTTGCCGTTGTGGCTGAGGTTGATCGCCACATCGAAACGCGCCAGCGCGATGCGCCGCACCACTTCGTCGATATGGCCGAATTCGGTTTTCTCGGTACGCATGAACTTGCGGCGCGCCGGCGTGTTGTAAAACAGATCCAGCACCTCCAGCGTGCTGCCGACCGGGTGCGCGGCGGGTTTGACCGTCACCGCCTGCTCGCGCCCTTCGGCATAGGCTTGCCACGCCTCGCTTTGTTCGGCGGTGCGCGACGTCAGGGTCAAACGGGAAACCGAGCTGATACTGGCCAGCGCTTCGCCGCGAAAACCGAGGCTGACGATCGCTTCCAGGTCATCGAGCGTGCTGATTTTACTGGTAGCGTGCCGCGCCAGCGCCAGCGCCAAATCGTCCTTGCCGATGCCGCAGCCGTTATCGCGAATGCGGATCAGCTTGGCACCGCCGCGTTCGATATCGATATCGATGCGCGTCGCACCGGCGTCCAGACTGTTTTCCACCAGCTCTTTGACGACCGACGCGGGGCGTTCAACCACCTCTCCGGCGGCGATCTGGTTGGCGAGCTGTGGCGGTAACACCTGGATAGGCATGCTGACTCCTGTAGCGGTGGCGCTAGGCCTGCGGAATGGTCAGCGTCCGGTCCAGCGGCGCGACGTCCGACTTCAGATTATTGACCCGTTTCAGATCGCCGACGCTGACCCCATAACGAGAAGCGATAGAGGACAGCGTGTCCCCGCGGGCCACTTTATGTTTAGACGGCTTCTTCGCCGGCGTTTTCGCCTTGGCGACGGCGGTGACGGCGGCGGTTTTCCCCGCCGGCACCTTCAGACGTTGCCCGACCCACACGCCGTCTTTTTTCAGTTTGTTCAGATCCCGCAGCGCCGCCATGGTCGTGCCGTAGCTGTCGGCGATGCCGGACAGCGTCTCCGCCCGTTTCACCACGTGGATCTGAGTCTTGCCGCTTACGCTGCGGCTCGCGCCGGCCGAGCTCACGATAGGCTCCGGCTGGCGCACGTCTGGTGTTGAGGTGTTAACCGCCGCTGCGACGTCCAGCGGTCGGTTTTCCACCTTTGGGTCGGCTTGCAGCGGATGCGCCAGGAAGTAGCTGCGCAGGCCGTTATGAATGGCCTTGGCAATCTTCTCCTGATACGCGCTACTGCCCAGCAGCCGCTCCTCCGTGCTATTACTGATAAATCCGGTTTCCACCAGCAGCGAGGGGATATCCGGCGAACGCAATACACCCAGGCTGGCGTGTTCCGGCCGGCGTTTATGCAACGATCCGACGCTCTGCAGCTGCTGCAGCACCTTCACCGCCACATCGTACCCGACGCGTTGCGAGTGGCCGAACTGCAGGTCCAGCACCGCCTGGCTCAGATAAGGATCGGCCTGGCTGTTGGCCAGCAAATCGCCGGCGCCGCCGAGCAGCTCAGACTGCTTCTCATGCTGTTCGAGCCAGCCGGCCATTTCGCTGTTGGCGCGGCGATTGGACAGCACCCAGACGGAAGCCCCGCTGGCACTGCGGTTCGGCGCGGCGTCGGCGTGGATGGAGACCAGCACGTTGGCACCCTGTTTACGCGCAACGTCGGAACGCCCCATGACCGAGATGAAATAGTCGCCGTTACGCGTCAGCACCGGTTTGAACTGCGGATCGGCGTCCAGCATCGCCTGCAGGCGGCGCGCGATGGCGATGGTGACATTCTTTTCTTTCAGCCCGCTCGGGCCAATGGCGCCCGGATCCTGGCCGCCGTGGCCGGCGTCGATCGCTACCACCACCCGATCGCCGGAACCGGCGGAAACGCGGCTACTGCGCGGCGTCACCTCGGTGGCGGTGCCTGCAACCACGGTCTGTTTATTGGTAAACGGATTCGATCCCGTCGGCGCTTTGCGCAGCGGCGGCTCCGGCGCTTCACGCACCGCCACCGGCGCCTGGCGCGGTGGCTGGCTGACCGTGACGGGCGCCTGACGCGGCGGTGGATTGACCGCAACCGGCGCTTTACGCACTACGGTATTGGCACTGCCTTCGGCCGTGATAGTGAACACTACGGTGTGCACGCCGCCGT
This sequence comes from Serratia sp. OLAL2, assembly GCF_002752475.1. Taxonomy (NCBI): domain Bacteria; kingdom Pseudomonadati; phylum Pseudomonadota; class Gammaproteobacteria; order Enterobacterales; family Yersiniaceae; genus Serratia; species Serratia sp. OLAL2. The sequence continues at coordinate 504,753 of NZ_MSTL01000016.1, forward strand.
TCTGGCGGGTGGCGACGCGGGTTTTGGCGCGCTGCGTCAGATCAAACACCAAACGCACGCTCTGAGCGTCTTTCGGCGCGCTGGAGCGAATGCTCTTCACCAGGTTTTGGCCGCTGAAATTGAGCGGCAGGCCGCCGACCTTGCCTTTCTGGTTGACGTCAAGCACCACGCGCTCCGGGCCGTGCAGCGGGAAAAACGCGTAGTCCGGCGGACCATTGAAGCTCACCGACACCGTCGCTTCGCGTTGGGCGTTGGACACTTTGATATCGGACAGCGAGGACGCCGCCAGCGCGTTCAACGCGCCGAGCGGCCCCAGCACGGCGATCAGCATGATGACCGCAAATTTTTTCAACACATGCGTCATTGCAGCATCATCCCTGTGATCCATGAATGCGGTCTAACAGCTGGCTGCCGTATGCGGAAATCGCCTCGATCTTCGCCTCTCGCCCCTCGCCCTGATAGCTGAGGTGCAGCGCCAGATCCGGCTCCGGCAGCACGCCAGTGCCCTGCTGCGGCCATTCGACCAGGCAGATGGCGTCTTGCGCGAAGTAATCGCGAATGCCCATAAATTCAAGCTCTTCCGGATCGGCCAGGCGATACAGATCGAAGTGATACACCGCCAGCGGCTGCAAGGCATAGGGTTCCACCAGCGTGTAGGTTGGGCTTTTGACGTTGCCCTGATGCCCCAACGCCTGCAGGAAACCACGGCTGAAGGTGGTTTTACCGGCGCCCAGGTCGCCGTAGAGATAGATGACGCTGGCGCGATCGCAGGCCTTGGCCAAAGTGGTGCCCAAAGCGACAGTCGCTGCCTCGTCCGGCAGAGGTAAAACGAGTTCTTTCATTCGATAAAGTCTATTTTGCCCACTCAGGGTTAACGAAATGAAGGATGTCCGGCAGTAAATCGGTCGCCAACATGCCTCTTGTTCCTTGTCTTTCCGCTACGCGATCGCCGGCCGCGCCGTGTACGACGCAGCCCGCACAGGCGGCATCATACAGCGAGAGCTTTTGCGCCAGCAAACCGCCGATGATGCCCGACAGCACATCGCCCATGCCGCCGGAGGCCATGCCGGCGTTGCCGACGTCGGCGATCGCCATCTGCCCCTGCTCATCGGCGATCAGCGTACCGGCGCCTTTTAGCACCGCCACGCCGCCGTAGCGTGCCGTCAGCTTACGCACGGCAAGTAAGCGATCACTCTCGATGTCGACAGTGCTGCAGCTCAACAGCCGCGCAGCCTCTCCAGGATGCGGAGTCATCACGCGATTCTGCCGTTTCTCGGGATTTAATGCCAGCAAGTTCAGCGCATCGGCGTCCCACAAGGCCGGTTTATCGCTGGTTTGCAGCACGTTCAAGGCATTTTTGCCCCACTCAGCCTGGCCAAGCCCCGGACCGATCACCAGCACATCCGCCCATTGCATCGCCTGCCGAAGCGTCGCCTCGTCCAGCGCCTGCGCCATCAGCTCCGGCCGGGCCGCCAGCAGCGGCGCGACGTGCTCAATGTGAGTAAGCACTCGCACCAACCCAGCCCCGCTGCGCAGCGCCGCTTCCGCCGCCATGCGAATGGCGCCACCGAACCCGCGATCGCCGCCCACCAACAGCAGACGGCCATGCTCGCCTTTATGGGCACAGGGACGACGCGGATGCAGCCAGCGCGGTAACACCTCGGCGGTAAGCCGCTGAATCTGCTCCGGTTGCTTCGCCAGCCAATCCGATAAGCCTAGCGTATTCTGATGAAGTTGCCCGACCCAGTCGCGCGCCTGCCCGGTCAGCAAACCCGGCTTGAGGCCAATGAACGTGATGGTGTGCGCGGCACGCACGACCGGACCCGGCGTCGCGCCACTTTCCGCCAGCAGGCCGGACGGAATATCGAGCGCCACCACCGGCGCCGAATGGCGGTTGGCGGCCTCGATCAGCGCGTCGTAGGGCGCACGCGGCGCGCTGCCCAGGCCTGTGCCTAGCAGGCCATCAATGATGAGCGAAACAGACGCCGGCCAGCGGCTGTTCGCCGGCAGAATGTCGCCGCCGGCGGCCAGCCAGGCCTCGCGGGCCGCTGCGGCCTCCGGCGGCAAAGGCCGCGCGCCTTCGCAGGCGATCACCGTCACCTGCACGCCCGCCGCCTTCGCTAGGCGCGCCACCACATAGCCGTCGCCGCCGTTGTTGCCGTGGCCACAGAGCACCAGCCAGTGGTTGCAGGAGGGATAAGTGTCGCGCGCCAGAACGTAGGCCGCCTGACCGGCGCGCAGCATTAAATCGTAAAGAGAAAGACCGAGCGAGGCCGCCGCCGCAGGTTCCGAACGACGGATCCAATCCGCAGGCCAGACAGAGTGTGGTAAACTGTCAGCGTATGCTTTTTCACTGTGGCCCGTCATGACGCACCCCCTCGATCTCCATCAACTCGCCCAACATATCAAGCAATGGGGGCAATCGCTAGGATTCCAGCAGGTTGGCATCTGCGATACCGATCTCAGCCTGGAAGAGCCGAAGCTGCAGGCCTGGCTCGACAAACAGTACCACGGCGAGATGGAATGGATGGCGCGCCACGGCATGCTGCGCGCACGCCCTCACGAGCTGTTGCCGGGCACGCTGCGGGTGATCAGCGTGCGCATGAACTACCTGCCGGCCAAGGCGGCGTTCGCCAGCACCCTGCAGAACCCGCAATTGGGCTACGTCAGCCGCTATGCGCTGGGGCGCGATTATCACAAGCTGTTGCGCCAGCGTCTGAAAAAGCTGGGCGATCAGATCCAGGAATACTGCGGCGAGTTGAATTTTCGCCCCTTTGTCGATTCTGCGCCGGTGATGGAGCGCGCGCTGGCCGCCAAAGCGGGCATTGGCTGGGTTGGTAAACACTCACTAATTCTCAACCGTGAAGCCGGGTCGTGGTTTTTCCTCGGCGAACTGCTGATCGACCTGCCGCTGCCGGTGGATCAGCCGCAGGAAGAGCAGTGCGGCCGCTGCGTCGCCTGCATCACCACTTGCCCGACCGGGGCCATCGTCGCGCCCTACACCGTCGATGCCCGGCGCTGCATTTCCTATCTGACCATCGAACTGGAAGGCACGATCCCGGAGGAATTCCGGCCGCTGCTCGGCAACCGTATCTACGGCTGCGACGACTGCCAGCTGATCTGCCCGTGGAACCGATTTTCGCAACTCACCGACGAAGACGATTTCAGCCCGCGTGCCGCGCTGCATGCGCCGCAGCTGCTCGATCTGTTCAACTGGACGGAAGAAAAATTCCTGCGCATCACCGAAGGCTCGGCGATACGCCGCATCGGCCACCTGCGCTGGCTGCGCAATATCGCCGTGGCGCTGGGCAATGCGCCCTACGAGGACAGCATCGTGCTCGCACTGCGCACGCGTTTGGGCCAAGACGCCATGCTGGACGAACATATCCACTGGGCGCTGGCGCAACAGCTCGCTCGCCGCGAAGCGCAGGGTATCGAGGTGCAGACGGCGCAGAAAAAGCGGCTGATACGGGCTGTGGAAAAAGGTTTGCCAAGGGATGCCTGACGGCGTACGCCATTCAGGCGAATCGCCGGAAGACTCACTCTGTGGATTTGTGCATAAAAATAAAAACACGTTGTCTTTCAACTGCAACAAAAAGAGCAAGTGATCGGCATAACGTTTTGGGATAAATAAATAAGTATATAAATCAAATAGATAAATATTTAATTTGTATGACGTTGATTTTTCAGGCAGGCGAGTTTATGTACAGAGGCTGTGGATAACTCTGTTTACAACATTTTTACCAGGCGTGTAAAACGGGACAAAAACCCGCGCCGGATAAGGCGTTGGATTTGAGTTTGAAACGAAGAGAAAATTGGAGCGGGAAACGAGACTCGAACTCGCGACCCCGACCTTGGCAAGGTCGTGCTCTACCAACTGAGCTATTCCCGCATTGAGATGCTTTTGGCATCCGGCCACCAAATGCTGGCGTGACCTTTGAATTTTTGGAGCGGGAAACGAGGCTCGAACTCGCGACCTCAACCTTGGCAAGGTTGCGCTCTACCAACTGAGCTATTCCCGCGTCGCATAGGTACTGCTTGATACTGCTTTATTTATTCATCATGCCGCATCGCGACATTGTTGAATTTGGAGCGGGAAACGAGACTCGAACTCGCGACCCCGACCTTGGCAAGGTCGTGCTCTACCAACTGAGCTATTCCCGCCCGGCGTATCGATGGTGGAACGTTACGAAATTCTTCATCGGTACGGGGTGCGCATTATACGAGAAATCCTTTTTGTCGCAAGCCCCTGAAAGCAAAAAAACGCGATTTTTGTTTGATTGCCGATTAAAGCGCCAGATTGGCGAATTAAGCGGCTAAAAACGGCGTTTTTTCCCCGCAGGGGCCGTCATCGCCTTAAAGCTGAATGAAATGTTCGCGGTAATAAGCCAGTTCGGCCACCGATTCGCGGATGTCATCCAGCGCCTGATGGGTGCCCTGCTTCTTAAAGCCGCCGAGAATTTCAGGCTTCCAACGGCGCGCCAGCTCCTTCAGCGTGCTGACGTCCAGATAGCGGTAATGGAAGTAGGCCTCCAGCTCCGGCATATAACGGAACAAGAAACGGCGATCCTGGCCCACGCTGTTGCCGCAGATCGGCGATTTGCCGGCCGGTACCCACTGCTGCAGGAAGGCTATCGTTTCCAGCTCAGCGGCGCGATCGTCCTGGCGGCTGGCTTTCACCCGCTCCACCAGCCCGCTGCCGGTATGGGTGCGCACGTTCCACTCGTCCATCAAGGCCAGCTGCTCGTCGGATTGGTGCACGGCGATCACCGGCCCTTCCGCCAGGATGTTCAGGTTGGCGTCGGTGACCAGCGTGGCGATCTCGATAATGCGGTCACGCTCGGGATCCAGCCCGGTCATCTCCAAATCGATCCAAATCAGGTTATTTTCGTTTCCTGTCATGATGTTTCCTGCCTAAAAGCCGAGAGAAAAACGCTGTGCGGACGAGACGACGGGCGCCGCCGGTGGCAACGCGCCGCAGCCGGCGGCTAACAACGGTTATTTAATATAAAATAGCGTGTATCATAGTCTTTTTGGTCGCCATCGGCGACATATACCCTGACGGGTTCAAGGCTGCGCCCGGGGCTAGTCCCTCGCCGCAGCTGTGCGTATACGTAAAGGTATAAAACCGATTCAAGTGAGGCGCAGTGAGTAAGAACAAACTGTCCAAAGGTCAGCAACGCCGCGTGCAGGCGAACCATCAGCGCCGTCTGAAACGCGCTGATAACAAACCGGAACCGGATGATTCCCAACTGGGCGAGCCGCAGGAAGGCGTCGTCATCAGCCGTTTCGGCATGCACGCCGACGTTGAGGCGCCGGATGGCACTCAGCACCGCTGCAATATCCGCCGCACGCTGCGTTCGCTGGTCACCGGCGATCGCGTGGTGTGGCGCCCCGGCCTGGGCACCCATGAAGGGGTAAAAGGCATTGTGGAAGCGGTGCACGAGCGCACCTCGGTGCTGACGCGCCCGGACTTCTACGACGGCGTGAAACCGATCGCCGCCAATATCAATCAGATCGTCATCGTGTCAGCGATCCTGCCCGAGCTGTCGCTGAACATCATCGACCGCTATCTGGTGGCCTGCGAAACGCTCGAAGTCGAGCCGCTGATCGTGCTCAACAAAATTGACCTGCTGGACGCCGAAGCGCGCAAGCTGGTCGACGGCATGATGGATATCTATCGCAAGATTGGCTACCGGGTGCTGGAAGTCTCCAGCCAGACGCGGGAAGGCATGGCGGAATTCGAACAGGCGCTCGCCGGGCGCATCAGCATCTTCGCCGGCCAGTCGGGAGTCGGCAAGTCCAGCCTGCTGAACGCGCTGCTGCCGCCGTCTGAAGAGCAAATTCTGGTAAATCAGGTTTCCGACGTCTCGGGCCTCGGGCAACATACCACCACCGCCGCGCGGCTGTACCATTTCCAGCACGGTGGCGACGTGATCGACTCCCCGGGGGTGCGCGAGTTTGGCCTGTGGCACCTGGAGCCGGAACAAATCACCCGCGGCTTTGTCGAATTCCGTGATTATTTAGGCGGTTGCAAATTCCGCGACTGCCGCCACGATACCGATCCCGGCTGCGCCATCCGCGCGGCGATGGAGAAAGGCGATATCGCGGAAGAGCGTTTCGACAACTATCACCGCATTCTGGAAAGCATGGCTCAGGTGAAGGTTCGCAAGAACTTCACGGACGCCGCAGACTGACACTGACGGGCGAGCATTGACGACGGCGAGGCCCTCGTTACAATGCGCGCCCTTTACCCTGATTCACGAGGTTAACGTGCTGGATAGCATCAAGATTAAACTGCAATATTGGCTACCGAAGCTGGCGCTGACCCGCCTGGCGGGCTGGGGCGCCGACAAACAGGCAGGCTGGCTGACCCAACTGGTGGTCAAAACCTTCGCCCGCTACTACCGCGTGGACATGCAGGAAGCGCAAAACCCGGACCTGACGTCTTACGCCACCTTCAACGACTTCTTCGTGCGCCCGCTGCGCGATGGTGCGCGCCCGATCATCGCCGACGCCAACTGGCTGGCGCTGCCTGCCGATGGCGCCATCAGCCAGCTCGGCCCGATCCGCGAGGATCAAATCTTCCAGGCCAAAGGCCACCACTACAGCCTGGAAGCACTGCTGGCCGGCAACTACCTGTTGGCCGAGCCGTTCCGCAACGGCCTGTTCGCCACTACCTACCTGGCACCGCGCGACTATCACCGCGTACACATGCCGTGCGCCGGCGTACTGCGCGAAATGATCTATGTGCCGGGCGATCTGTTCTCGGTCAACCCGCTCACCGCCGCCAACGTGCCTAACCTGTTCGCTCGCAACGAGCGCGTGATCTGCGTATTCGACACTGACATCGGGCCGATGGTGCAAATCCTGGTCGGCGCCACCATCGTCGGCAGCATCGAAACCATCTGGGCCGGCACCGTCACGCCGCCGCGCGAAGGCATCATCAAACGCTGGACCTACCCGGCCGCCGGCGAAGAAGGCGCCATCGCGCTGGAAAAAGGCGCCGAGATGGGCCGTTTCAAACTCGGCTCCACGGTGATCAACCTGTTTACCGCAGGCAGCGTGCAGTTTGCGCCGCAGCTGCATAACGGCACCGTCACCCGCATGGGTGAGGCCTTCGCCGAAATCCCGGCCGCCGCTGAAACACCACAGACCCCGCTCTAAAGGAATCGACGCCGTGCGCCTGATCATCACGCTTTTGCTCGGTTGCCTGCTGTGGCAACCGGCGCTGGCCGCCCCCGTGCCGACCGAGAACCAGCTCAAACAGGAGCTGAAGCAGGCGGAAAGCAGCAAAAACGCGCCGAATCAGGCGGAAACCACCGAGGCGCTGCAAAGCGCCCTCAACTGGCTGACGGAGCGTAAAGAGTCGCAGACTCGCTCCGAGCAGTATCAGAGAGTGATCGACGATTTCCCGAAGATGACGCAGGAGCTGCGCCGTCAGCTGGTGCTGGAAAGCAACAAGATCCTGCCGAACGGCGACGATCTGCCGGCCGCCGAGCTGGAACAGCAGATCCTGCAAACCAGCAGCCTGCTGCTGGAACAGGCGCGCCTGCTGCAGCAAGAGCAGGATCGCACGCGGGAAATCAGCGATTCGCTCGGCCAGCTGCCGCAGCAGCAGACCGACGCCCGCCGCGCGCTGACCGAAGTGCAGCGCCGTCTGCAGGCGCAGCCCGCCAACCCGACCACCCCGTACGCGCAGGCCGCCCTGGCCCTGCTGCAGACCGAAGCCGCGGCGCGCAAAGCCAAAGTGGACGAGCTGGAGCTGGCGCAGCTGTCGGCCAACAACCGTCAAGAGCTGGCGCGCATGCGCGCCGAGGTCTATAAAAAGCGCCACGAGAAAATAGACGTTCAACTGCAGGCGCTGCGCAACAACCTCAACGCCCAGCGCCAACGCGAAGCGGAACTGGCGCTGGAAAAAACCGAGCAGCTGGCCGAGCAGAACGGCGATTTGCCAAAAAGCCTCAGCCAACAGCTGCAGATCAACCGCGAACTGTCCGCCGCGCTGAACAGCCAGGCGCAGCGCATGGATCTGATTTCATCGCAGCAGCGGCAGGCGGCGGCGCAGACGCTGCAGGTGCGCCAGGCGCTGAGCACCATCATCGAGCAGGCCCAGTGGCTCGGCTCGTCGTCGGCGTTAGGGGAGACCCTGCGCGCCCAGGTGGCGACGCTGCCGGAAATGCCCAAGCCGCAACAGCTGGACGGCGACATGGCCCAGCTGCGCGTGCAGCGCCTGCAGTTTGAAAATCAACTGGAAAAACTGTCGCAGCGCGAATTCAAACGCGACGACGGCAGCGCGCTGACCAACCAGGAGCAGCGCATCGTCGATGCTCAGCTGCGCACCCAGCGCGAACTGCTCAACTCGTTGCTGTCCGGTTGCGACACCCAAATCCTCGAGCTGACCAAGCTGAAGGTGGCCAACACCCAGCTGATCGAAGCGTTGAACGAGATCCGCGACGCCACCCACCGCTATCTGTTCTGGGTGCCGGACGTCAATCCGATCAACTTCTCTTATCCGCTCAACGTGGCGCACGATCTGACGCGCGTCCTGTCGCTGGACACGCTGTCGCAGCTCGGCGGTGCCTTCATGATGATGGTGACCAGCCGCGAAACGCTGATCCCGATCTTCGGCGCCCTGCTGCTGGTGATTTTCAGCATCAGTTCGCGCAAGCACTATCACGCCTTCCTCGAGCGCGCCAGCAGCCGCGTCGGCAAGGTGACGCAGGACGAATTCTTCCTGACGGTGCGCACCGTGTTCTGGTCGATTCTGGTGGCGATGCCGCTGCCGGTGCTGTGGGCCGCGCTCGGCTACGGCCTGCAGAGCGCCTGGAACTACCCGGTGGCGGAAGCGATCGGCAAAGGGGTGACCGCCACGCTGCCGATCCTGTGGATCTGCATGATCTGCGCCGCCTTCGCCCATCCGCAGGGGCTGTTCATCGTGCACTTCCGCTGGCCGGCGAAGCAGGTTTCGCGCGCCATGCGCTACTACAAGATGTCGATCTGGCTGATCGTGCCGCTGATCATGGCGCTGATCACTTTCGATAGCCTGAAAGAACGCGAGTTCGCCAACACGCTGGGACGGCTGTGCTTCATCCTGCTGTGTCTGGCGCTGGCGCTGGTCACCCACAGCCTGAAGCGCGCCGGTATCCCGCTGTATCTGGATAAAAACGGCTCCGGCGACAACATGCTCAACAGCGCCTTCTGGGGGCTGCTGCTGTCGGCGCCGCTATTGGCGGCACTGGCCTCGACCGTCGGTTACCTCACCACCGCGCAGGCGCTGTTGGCGCGCCTGGAAACCTCGGTGGCGATCTGGTTCCTGCTGCTGGTCATCTACCACATCATCCGCCGCTGGATGCTGATCCAACGGCGGCGCATCGCCTTCGATCGCGCCAAACAGCGCCGCGCCGACATCCTGGCCCAGCGCGCCCGCGGCGAAGACGAAACCTCGCACACCCCGAACAGCACTGAAGGCGCCATCGATCCGGACGATTCGGACTTCGATCTGGACACCATCAGCGCCCAGTCGCTGCGGCTGGTGCGCTCGATCCTGACGCTGATCGCACTGGTGTCGGTGATCGTGCTGTGGTCGGAGATCCACTCCGCGTTCGCCTTCCTGGAAAACATCTCGCTGTGGGACGTGACCTCGACGGTGAACGGCGTGGAAACCGCCCATCCAATCACTCTCGGCGCGGTTCTGATCGCCATTCTGGTGTTGATCATCACCATGCAGCTGGTGCGCAACCTGCCGGCGCTGCTGGAGTTGGCAGTGCTGCAGCACCTGGATCTGACGCCGGGCACCGGCTACGCCATTACCACCATCACCAAGTACCTGTTGCTGGTGTTCGGCGCGGTGCTCAGCTTCGCCTGGATCGGCATCGAATGGTCGAAACTGCAGTGGGTGGTTACCGCGCTCAGTCTGGGGTTGGGCTTCGGCATGCAGGAGATCTTCTCCAACTTCATCTCCGGCCTGATCATCCTGTTCGAGAAACCGATCCGCATCGGCGACACCGTGACGATCCGCAACCTGACCGGTACCGTCACCAAGATCAACACCCGCGCCACCACCATCTCGGACTGGGACCGCAAAGAGATCATCGTGCCGAACAAAGCCTTCATCACCGAACAGTTCGTCAACTGGTCGCTGTCCGACACCCTGACCCGTGTGGTGCTGACCGTACCGGCGCCGGGCGAAGCCAACAGCGAAGAAGTGACCAAAATCCTGATGAACGCCGCCGAGCGCTGCTCGCTGGTGCTGGATAACCCGGCGCCGGAGGTTTACCTGGTCGATCTGCAACAGGGCATCCAGATCTTCGAGATGCGTATTTACGCCGCCGAGATGGGCCACCGTATGCCGCTGCGTCACGAGATCCACCAGTTGATCTTGGCGGGCTACCGCGAGCACGGCATCACGCTGCCGTACCCGCCGTTCCAGGTGCGCACCGAGACGCTGTCGCGGTTGACCAACAACGGCCGTACGCCGCCGTCCACGCCGGCGCCGAACACCAAGCGCGACGCCGGGGGGCTGTAAGCGTTTCTCGCGATAAAAAAAGGGCCGGCAAATGCCGGCCTTTTTTGCTTTTCTTACCGCCTGAAACTCAGGCGATCCCGACTGGGAAGGCTAAAACTTCGCTCAGGCTCTCGGCGCCCAGCGCCAGCATCACCAGGCGATCCACGCCCAGCGCCACGCCGGAGCATTCCGGCATGCCGTGCTGCAACGCCGCCAACAGGTTGTAGTCGATCGGCTGCTGCGGCAGGCCGCGCTCCGCACGTTTGCGGTTGTCCTGCTCGAAGCGCTGCTGTTGTTCACGGCCGTCGGTCAGCTCGCGGAAACCGTTCGCCAGCTCAATGCCCTTGAAATACACCTCGAAACGCTCCGCCACGCGGTGGTCTTCGGTGCTGATCTCCGCCAGCGCCGCCTGGCTGGCCGGGAAGTGGTACACGAACGCCGGTTTTTCACGGCCGATATGCGGCTCCACGCCCACGGTGAACAGCAGCTGCAACAACGTATCACGGTCTTCTTCGGTATCGGCGATGTTGCTCAGATCGAGTTTGGCTGCCGCTTCACGCAGCTGCGCCTTCTCCGCCGACAGCGGATCGATGTCCAGATGGCGCAGGAACGCCTGCTGATAGGACAGGGTCTCCGCGCTCTCGCAGTCCAGCACCTGTTGCAGCAGATCGTCCACCTCGTTCATCAGGCGGTACATGTCGTAGTGCGGACGGTACCACTCCAGCATGGTGAATTCCGGGTTGTGATGCCGCCCGGCTTCTTCATTGCGGAAGCTGCGCCCCATTTGGTAGATCGGGCCGCTGCCCGCCGCCAACAGGCGCTTCATGTGATATTCCGGGCTGGTCATCATGTATAGCGTCAGGCCCTCTGCCGCCCCCGGCCCGACGAAACGCGTCTCGAACGGGAACAGGTGAACGTCGGTGACCGTCGCCTGGCTCATGGTGGGCGTCTCAACTTCCAGCACGCCACGATCGGCGAAGAAACGCCGGATCTCAGCCAGAATCGCTGCGCGTTTCAACAAATTGGCGATGGGTGCACTAGGCTGCCAGCTTGCCGTTTCGCTCATGGTAATTAACTCCGAAATCAAACAGGGGATGCAGTCTACTCGCATCCTTGCAGCCAAACAAATTCTTCACGATGCACAACCGTCCATAACGCCAATTTCCGATAAATGGGCGGCAAAAGCGCGTTAAAAAGGGTAAAGCAGGCCAAACGCGCAAAAAAACAGGCAAGCCTGTTGGTCGAGCGTTAATCGACAAAACAATCGATCACATCAAATTTCGACTACTTAACTTTAGGTATAGTTAATTCCCCATTATTGGTGGGAGATATCTATCCTTAACCTTTAAGCAACATTAATCGGTTCAATTAGTTAGCACCCGAAGAGTTCGCTAAATTTTAAGCATAGATATTTAACTTGCCGTTCTTAACAAGAACATTGGAGGAATGCAGTGCAAACCTTTAACGCCGATCTTGCCATTATTGGGGCCGGGGGCGCTGGTTTACGTGCAGCAATAGCCGCAGCGGAAGCCAATCCCCAACTGAAAATCGCGCTGATCTCTAAGGTCTATCCGATGCGCAGCCACACGGTCGCCGCCGAGGGGGGCTCCGCCGCCGTCACCCAGGATCACGATACCTTCGACTACCACTTCAACGACACCGTCGCCGGCGGCGACTGGTTGTGCGAGCAGGACGTGGTCGATCACTTCGTGCATCAGTGCCCGCGCGAGATGACCCAGCTTGAGCAATGGGGCTGCCCGTGGAGCCGCAAACCGGACGGGTCGGTCAACGTGCGGCGCTTCGGCGGCATGAAGATCGAACGCACCTGGTTCGCCGCCGACAAGACCGGCTTCCACATGCTGCACACCCTGTTCCAAACCTCGCTGAAATACCCGCAGATCCAACGCTTCGACGAGCACTTCGTGCTGGATATCCTGGTGGATGACGGCCAGGCGCGCGGCCTGGTGGCGCTCAACATGATGGAAGGCACCCGCGTGCAGATCCGCGCCAACGCGGTGGTGATGGCCACCGGCGGCGCCGGGCGCGTTTATCGCTACAACACCAACGGGGGCATCGTTACCGGCGACGGCATGGGCATGGCGTTCCACCACGGCGTACCGCTGCGCGACATGGAGTTCGTGCAGTATCATCCGACCGGCCTGCCCGGTTCCGGCATCCTGATGACCGAGGGCTGTCGCGGCGAAGGTGGCATCCTGGTGAACAAAGACGGCTACCGTTACCTGCAAGACTACGGCATGGGTCCGGAAACCCCGCTGGGCGAGCCGAAGAACAAATACATGGAGCTGGGCCCGCGCGATAAAGTGTCCCAGGCCTTCTGGCATGAATGGCGCGCCGGCCGCACCATCGCCACCCCACGCGGCGACGTGGTCTACCTCGATCTGCGCCACCTGGGCGAGAAAAAGCTGCTGGAGCGGCTGCCGTTCATCTGCGAACTGGCCAAGGCCTACGTCGGCGTCGATCCGGTGAAAGATCCGATCCCGGTGCGCCCTACCGCGCACTACACCATGGGCGGCATTGAAACCGACCAGAACTGTGAAACCCGCATCAAGGGGCTGTTCGCGGTCGGCGAGTGCTCCTCCGTCGGCCTGCACGGCGCCAACCGCCTCGGCTCCAACTCGCTGGCGGAACTGGTGGTGTTCGGCCGCGTCGCCGGTGAACACGCCGCGCGCCGCGCGCTCGAGACCGCGCCGGCCAACGGCAGCGCGCTGGATGCACAAACCCGCGACGTCGAAACCCGCCTGAGCAACCTGATGAAGCAGGAAGGCAACGAAAACTGGGCGAAGATCCGCGACGAAATGGGGCTGTCGATGGAAGAAGGCTGCGGCATCTACCGCACGCCGGAGCTGATGCAAAAAACCATCGATAAGCTGGCCGAGCTGAAAGAGCGTTTCAAGCGCGTCAACATCACCGACAACACCAGCGTCTTCAATACCGATCTGCTGTACACCATCGAGCTGGGCTATGGCCTGGACGTCGCCGAATGCATGGCGCACTCCGCGTTTAACCGCAAAGAGTCGCGCGGCGCCCACCAGCGCCTGGACGAAGGCTGCACCGAGCGTGACGACGTCAACTTCCTCAAGCATACGCTGGCGTTCCATAACCCGCAGGGCGCGCCGCGTCTCGAATACAGCGACGTGAAAATTACCAAGCTGCCGCCGGCCAAACGCGTCTACGGCGCAGAAGCCGAAGCGCAGGAGAAAAAGAATAAGGAGCAGGCAAATGGCTGAGATGCAAACCCTGAAGATCGACGTCATGCGCTATAACCCGGAAAGCGACGCCGAGCCGCATTTCGTCACTTACGCCGTGCCTTACGACGAACAGACCTCGTTGCTCGATGCGCTGGGCTACATCAAGGATAACCTGGCGCCGGACCTCTCCTACCGCTGGTCTTGCCGCATGGCGATCTGCGGCTCCTGCGGCATGATGGTCAACCGCGTGCCGAAGTTGGCGTGCAAAACCTTCCTGCGCGACTACGTCGGCGGCATGAAGGTTGAAGCGCTGGGCAACTTCCCGATCGAGCGCGATCTGGTGGTCGACATGACCCACTTCATCGAAAGCCTGGAGGCGATCAAACCGTACATCATCGGCAACGATCGCAAACCGGAAGATGGCCCGAACGTGCAGACTCCGGCGCAGATGGCCAAATACCACCAGTTCTCCGGCTGCATCAACTGCGGCCTGTGCTACGCGGCGTGCCCGCAGTTCGGCCTCAACCCCGAGTTTATCGGCCCGGCGGCGATCACGCTGGCGCACCGCTATAACCTGGACAACCGCGACCACGGCAAGAAACAGCGCATGCCGCAGCTCAACGGCCAAAACGGCGTCTGGAGCTGCACCTTCGTCGGCTATTGCTCCGAAGTCTGTCCGAAACACGTCGATCCCGCCGCCGCTATCCAGCAAGGCAAGGTGGAGAGCGCCAAGGACTTCATGATCGCCATGCTGAAGCCGCAATAAGGGAGAAAATTGCCATGACAACTCAACGTAAGCCCTATGTGCGCACCATGACGCCCACCTGGTGGCAAAAGCTCGGCTTCTACCGTTTCTACATGCTGCGCGAAGGCACCTCGGTGCTGGCGGTCTGGTTCAGCATCGTGCTGCTCTACGGCGTGTTCGCGCTGAAGGGCGGCGCCGAGAGCTGGGCCGGCTTCGTCGGTTTCTTGCAGAATCCGCTGGTGCTGTTAATCAACGTCGTCGCATTGCTGGCGGCGGCGCTGCACACCAAAACCTGGTTCGATCTGGCGCCGAAGGCCGCCAATATCGTGGTCAACAGCGAGAAAATGGGACCGGGCCCCATCGTGAAAGGGCTGTGGGCCGTCACGATCGTCGTCAGCGTGGTCATCCTGGCCGTGGCCCTGTTCTAATCCGGAGGAAACATGATAAATCAAGCACCTAAACGCTCCGATGAGCCGGTTTTCTGGGGATTGTTCGGCGCCGGCGGCATGTGGGGCGCGATCGTCGCGCCGGCTATCGTGCTGCTGGTCGGCATTCTGCTGCCGCTGGGGCTGTTCCCCGGTGAAGCGCTGGGTTACGAACGCGTGCTGGCGTTCTGCCAGAGCCTGATCGGCCGCCTGTTCCTACTGCTGATGATCATTCTGCCGCTGTGGTGCGGCCTGCACCGCATCCACCATGCGATGCACGATCTGAAGATCCACGTGCCGGCCGGCAAGTGGGTGTTCTACGGTCTGGCGGCAATCCTCAGCGTCGTCACCGTCATCGGCGTCGTCACTCTGTAAACCGCTCGGGTGGCCAACGCCCGTTGGCCGCCCTTTTCTCATCGGCTACACTGTTTACTCGCCCCCGGTAAACAGGAGTCACCGATGCGTTTATGGTCAAAGCTTAGCGTCATGCTTTCCGCCCTGCTCTCCGTCGCCTGCAGCGTCTCCCCGCCTAAAGACATCAAGGTCGTGACCCCCTTTGACAGCCAGCGCTATCTCGGTACCTGGTATGAGATCGCTCGTCTGGATCATCGTTTTGAACGCGGTTTGCAGCAGGTGACCGCCCATTACAGCCCGCGCGCCGACGGCGGACTGAACGTCATCAATCGCGGCTTCAATCCGCAAAAACAGCAATGGCAAGAAAGCGAAGGCAAAGCCTACTTTATCGGTTCACCGCAGGTCGCGGCGCTGAAAGTGTCGTTCTTCGGCCCTTTCTATGGCGGCTACAACGTGATTGCCCTGGATCCGGCGTATCGCTACGCGCTGGTTTGCGGCCCTAACCGCGACTATCTGTGGATCCTGTCGCGCACGCCGACGCTTGACGCCAGCGTACGCGACAGCTTATTGCAGACGGCCAAAGGCTATGGTTTCGCCACCGACAAGCTGATCTGGGTGCAACAGTCCGCCGATCAGTGACTGCTGAACTTCAGCCCGAGTATGCCGACCACGATCAGGCACAGGCTGATGATGCGCGCAATATTGGTCGACTCACCCAACAGCACCATGCCCATGATGGCTGCACCCACCGCGCCGATGCCGGTCCACACCGCATAGGCGGTGCCGGCGGGCAGCGTTTTCATGGCGTTGGCCAACAGCAACATGCTGACCACCATCGCAGCGATGGTGATGATGCTCGGCGTCAGCCGGGTAAAACCGTGGGTGTATTTCAGACCGATAGCCCAAACCACTTCGAGCAAACCGGCGATAAGCAGAATAATCCAGGCCATGAGACGGCCTCCCTACCACTGGGGTCGTCCCCGATAAAATGACGCGTAAACGGGTCGTCCCGTTTAGCGAGGTGACGCATGACGGGTAACCTCACCCGCACTGCGGCAGGATAGCAGCAGCGTTAACGCTCAGGCAAGGGATAGAAATGTGGCGGCTCTCCGCAGCCGGAACGCCGCCAGGTAGAGAACGGATTATTCCGCGCTGCGCTGAATAGCCTTGCCGCCGGCCTGAATGTCTTCACCCACACCGCGGGTGGTATTGCAGGCGGTCAGCGAGCTCAAAATCATCAAAGAGAAGATCGCGATAATACTTTTCTTCAGCATAAGAAAGTCCTTATTTGTCGTTGATGAAAAAGTACGGCTTTCTAAGCGTAGTCAAAATTGACGGAGGGTGTGGGATCGTGACCGGCTTTGTGGCGCAAATACATCGGGTTAAAGACGGGGATCAGCTGGCCGTGCGGGAGATGGCGCCGCCGAGATGCTGAACGTCTTCGCCGAAACCGCGAAACGTATTGCAACTGCTGAGGGAGAAAAGGAACAACAGGGAGAGCACGGCCAACAACGTTTTCTTGAACATGCGGATTTTCTGCCAACGAACGGAGATAGGATAAAACAGAGGAACCGCGTGGGTTCCTCTGTTTTGAAACTTATTTAACGCGAGAGACGTATTCGCCAGAGCGAGTGTCAACCTTGATCACTTCGCCGATCTGGACGAACAACGGCACTTTCACCACGGCGCCGGTGCTCAGGGTTGCCGGCTTGCCGCCAGTCCCTGCGGTATCGCCTTTCAGGCCAGGATCGGTATCGGTGATTTCCGCTTCGATGAAGTTCGGCGGCTGAACGGCGATTGGACGGCCATCCCACAGGGTGATGATGCACTCTGCGTTATCCTGCAGCCATTTGGCCGCGTCGCCGACGGTTTTGCCGTCAACCTGATGCTGTTCGAAAGACTCAGGGTGCATGAAGTGGTAGAACTCACCGTCGCTGTACAGGTAGTTCATGTTGGTGTCCATCACGTCTGCGCCTTCGCAAGAATCGGTAGACTTGAAGGTTTTTTCCACGCGGGTGCCGGTCAGCAGACGACGCATTTTCACGCGCGCGAACGCCTGGCCTTTGCCCGGCTTAACGAACTCACTGGCTTCGACGGCGTAAGGTTCGCCCTCGAACATGATTTTAAGACCCGGACGGAAATCGTTGCTAGAATAAGTCGCCATGATGGCCCTCTGAATATTTGAACTGGTAGCTTAGCCAAAAAAATGGCACACATTATAACCCAAAGTACGGCACATAGAGAAGATTGGTTGCATCAACTCGCCGATGTTATTACCGATCCCGATGAATTACTGCAGCTTTTGTCACTGAATACGCACCCGGAACTGCCGCAGGGGCGCGATGCCCGTCGGCTGTTTGCCCTGCGCGTGCCGCGCGCCTTCGCTGCGCGCATGCGCCCCGGCGATGCCAACGACCCGCTGCTGCGCCAGGTGCTGACCGCCAGAGAGGAGTTCATCAACGCCCCAGGGTTCACCACCGATCCGCTCGATGAGCAGCGCAGCGTGGTGCCGGGCCTGCTGCACAAATACCGCAATCGCGCACTGCTGCTGGTCAAGGGCGGCTGTGCGGTCAACTGCCGTTACTGCTTCCGTCGCCACTTCCCCTATCAGGATAATCAGGGCAATAAGAACAACTGGCGGCAGGCACTGGATTATATCCGCCAACACCCGGAACTGGACGAGATCATTTTTTCCGGCGGCGATCCGCTGATGGCCAAAGACAGCGAGCTGGAATGGCTGGTTGGCGAACTGGAGACCATCCCGCACCTGAAACGCCTGCGCATTCACACCCGTTTGCCGGTGGTGATCCCGGCGCGCATCACGCCGGCGCTGTGCCGCCTGCTGTCGGCCTCGCGCCTGCAGGTGCTGATGGTCACGCACATCAACCACGCCAACGAAATTGACCGCGACCTGCAAAGCGCCATGGCGCAGCTGCGCCTCGCCGGCGTCACGCTGCTCAACCAGAGCGTGCTGCTGCGCGACGTCAACGACGATGCCGACACGCTGGCGGCGCTCAGCAACGCGCTGTTCGACGCCGGTATCCTGCCTTACTACATCCACGTGCTGGACAAGGTGCAGGGCGCAGCGCACTTCATGGTCAGCGACGATGAAGCGCGCGCCATCATGCAGGCGCTGCTGAGCAAGGTGTCCGGTTACCTGGTACCGCGCCTGACGCGTGAAGTGGGCGGCGAACCGAGCAAAACGCCGATCGACCTGCGCCTGATGCCGGAGTGACGCGCGCCACATGGCCCGATGGAACGAAAAGAGGAATGCCGTGGCATTCCTCTTTTTTTATCTCTTTGCGACTGCGGTCTCAGCGCCTTACGGGCACTTGTAAACCTGGCCGACCATTTTGCTGTCCAGCGGTGCGAAGCTGGAGAGCAGATTCTGGCTCGGGCTGTTGGCGCCGTAGATCACGTTGCCGCCCATGGCCGCCGCCTTGTTGCGCAGATCGTTGGCCGCACCGCGCATGGAGCTGCCTTCACCGCCGTTGCCGGACAGCCAGTTGCTCTGGGTGCCGGTCACTTCCCCCAGCAGCTGGCATTCCGCCGCCGGCTTGCTGTCGGTGAACTTGATCTGCTGACCCGCAGCGGTCAGTTCATGAGTGGTGCTGCAACCCGCCAGCAGCATCGCTGCCGAAAGACCCAGTAAGGCTTTAATCCGCATCTTGTTCCCCATTCGATGTTGAGAATTACGCAAAATCTTCTACCCGTCGCCTTTCAAGCTGTAGCGTTGTTGACTGCGCTCGCTCACCCCAGTTACTTACTCAAGTAAGCGCCTGGGGACTCACGAGCTGGCCGCCTAGCTACAACTTGAAATTCATAGGGTATATCAGAAAGCGATGCCATCTCTTAAGCATCCGTTGCCGCGCGAGCGGGCCAACGTCTTGAGCGACAGCTGATGACTTACCAGTTTACCAGCTAAATCGCCCCGGGCGGCAAAAATATCATCAAATACAGTGCGGCGGCGTTATACCCAACCGGCAACGGCCGCCGATGCCTGCGCCTCCACGTCGCCCTGGCGCGGTTCCCCCTCCGCCAGTTTGAATACCGCCACCGCCTGCGCCAGCAGGGCCGCCTGTTCCTCCACGCCGACGGCGGTGGTCGCCACCTCCTCCACCAGCGCGGCGTTCTGCTGGGTCACCTGATCCATCTGGGTCACCGCCACCCCGACCTGCTCGACGCCTTTGCTTTGCTCTTCCGACGCATAGGAGATGTTATCCATCAGCGACGTCACCTGGTTCACCGAGCCGACGATGGCATTCATCGTCTCGCCCGCCTGTTCCACCAGCCGCACGCCGGCGGCGATATCGCCGGTTACGCCGTCGACCAGACCGCTGATCTCCTTGGCCGAAGTCGCGCAGCGCTGCGCCAGATTGCGCACTTCGCCGGCTACCACCGCAAAACCCCGCCCCTGCTCCCCGGCACGTGCGGCCTCGACGGCGGCGTTCAGCGCCAGAATGTTGGTCTGGAAGGCGATGCCGTCGATCACGCTGGTAATATCCCCCACCTGACGCGCGCTGTCGTTGATCGCCCGCATCTTGTCGATCGCGCTGGCCATCAGCGTTTCGCCGTTGCGGGCAATGCCGGCGGTCTGATTGACCATGCCGGCGGCCTGAGTGGCGTTATCGGCGTTTTGCCGCACCGTGGCGGTAATCTGCTCCATGCTGGCGGCGGTTTCCGTCAGCGCGCTGGCTTGTTCTTCGGTGCGGCTGGAGAGATCGGCGTTGCCGACGGCGATCTCGTGCGTACCGTGGTTGATCGACTCCACACCGTCACGCACCTGCTGCACGGTCGCACTCAGCTCCTGCTGCATCGTCCGTAGGCTGGCGAACAGCATGCCGATCTCATTGTTGTTGCGTACCGCGATCTCGCTGCGTAGATCGCCGCGCCCAACCTTTTGCAAGTGTTCGGCGATCTGGCGCAGCGGCAGAATCAAGCGCCGGCGGAAATCACGCTGCACGGCGACCAGCAGCAACAGGATCGCTGCCAGGGTGCCGCTCAGCAGGCGGGCGAAGACTTTTTGGGTCTGCTCCGCCTCTTCCACTGCCAGACGGTGGGCGGCCACCGTGGCCCGCATGTAGTCGGCAAACTGGTTATCCAGCCGCTGGCGCACCTGGCGCTTCTCTGCCGCCATGGCGTGCAGCCGCTCGATCAGCGCCGTCTGTGGCGTGTCGGCCAACAGCGTCAGTTCTTGCTTCAGCACCGCCTGCTGCGCCAGGTAAACCTTTTTCATCGCCTCGCCCAGATCCGGGCGCGATACCGTCAGGCCCGGCGTCTCCCAAAACAGGTTGAACGCGACGTCGGCGCTGCGCAGCTCACCTCGCGCCTCATCGATACCCTGCTGAATATCGGCTCTGCTGGTCTGCGCCCAGCGCTCGAACGCCATGTTGTCGATCAGCGTCTGCGTTTGCAGCAAAGCACGCCAACTGCGGTTCAGCGCCGCTTCCTCGTCGGAGAAGGTGCTCATCCTGTCGATACTGTGGCCGTTTTGCTGCATGAAATAGAAGGCAATGGCGCCAGTTCCCATGGGCATCAAGCCCAGCAGCAACAGCATCATCATCAGCCAGGTGGCTATTTTCATATTTTTCAGCATAAGTCGTCTCCGTTGACAGTCACACCGGCGAGGGGAAATTCCCCGCCTGGTAGGGGCTATATCGGTACGAAACGACAACGGTTTAGGGTAAAAACAAAATAATGCAATTATTCATTCACCAAACTAATAACAAGCTAACAAAACATCCTTTTAATTGATTTTTAAGCTAAAAAAAACCCCGGTCAGTTGACCGGGGTTCTCAGCACACAAGCGTGTGGGGATGATTACATCATGCCGCCCATGCCGCCCATGCCACCCATGCCGCCTGCTGCGCCCAGATCCGGTGCGTCAGCCTTCGGCAGGTCGGTGACCATGCATTCGGTGGTGATCATCAGGCCAGCCACGGAAGCCGCGTACTGCAGAGCAGAACGGGTCACTTTGGTTGGATCCAGGATACCCATCGCGATCATGTCGCCGTATTCTTCAGAGTAAGCGTTGTAGCCGTAGCTGCCTTCGCCCGCTTTCACCTGGTTGGCGATAACGGAAGCTTCTTCACCGGCGTTGACCACGATCTGACGCAGAGGGGCTTCCATTGCGCGCAGCGCAACTTTGATACCCACGTTCTGGTCTTCGTTGTCGCCTTTCAGCGCGGCGATTTTGCCTGCAACGCGGATCAGCGCGACGCCGCCGCCGGCAACCACGCCTTCTTCCACTGCGGCGCGGGTTGCGTGCAGGGCGTCTTCAACGCGGGCTTTCTTCTCTTTCATTTCAACTTCAGTGGCTGCGCCAACCTTGATAACGGCAACGCCGCCGGCCAGTTTCGCTACGCGCTCCTGCAGTTTTTCACGATCGTAGTCAGAGGTCGCTTCTTCGATCTGCTGACGAATTTGAGCAACGCGGCCCTGGATGGTCGCTTCGTCGCCCACGCCATCGATGATGATGGTGGTGTCTTTGTTGATGACAACGCGTTTCGCCTGACCCAGATCTTCCAGGGTGGCTTTTTCCAGTTCCAGACCGATCTCTTCAGAGATAACGGTACCGGCAGTCAGGGTAGCGATGTCCTGCAGCATGGCTTTACGACGGTCGCCGAAGCCAGGCGCCTTAACGGCAGCCACTTTCACGATGCCGCGCATGGTGTTGACCACCAGGGTCGCCAGCGCTTCGCCTTCTACGTCTTCAGCGATGATCAGCAGCGGTTTGCCTGCTTTGGCAACGGCTTCCAGCACCGGCAGCATTTCGCGGATGTTGGAGATCTTCTTGTCGGCCAGCAGGATGAACGGGCTTTCCAGCTCAACAGAACCGGTTTCCGGCTTGTTGATGAAGTATGGAGACAGGTAACCGCGGTCGAACTGCATACCTTCAACCACGTCCAGCTCGTCTTGCAGGCCGGTGCCTTCTTCAACGGTGATAACGCCTTCTTTGCCCACTTTCTCCATCGCTTCCGCGATCAGTTTACCCACGGTTTCGTCGGAGTTGGCGGAGATGGTGCCGACCTGAGCGATAGCTTTGGAATCGGAGCAAGGTACGGACAGTTTTTTCAGTTCTTCAACCGCAGCGACAACCGCTTTGTCGATGCCGCGCTTCAGATCCATCGGGTTCATGCCTGCAGCAACCGCTTTCAGGCCTTCGGTGATGATGGATTGAGCCAGTACGGTTGCAGTGGTGGTGCCGTCGCCCGCCGCGTCGTTCGCTTTGGAGGCCACTTCTTTCACCATCTGTGCGCCCATGTTCTCGAACTTGTCTTCCAGTTCGATTTCACGCGCAACGGAAACGCCGTCTTTGGTGATGGTCGGTGCGCCGAAAGATTTATCCAGCACTACGTTGCGGCCTTTCGGGCCCAGGGTCACTTTTACTGCATCAGCGAGAACATTCACGCCGCGGAGCATTTTCACGCGAGCGTCATTGCCGAATTTTACGTCTTTAGCTGCCATTGGTATTTCCCTTCAACTCGTTCAGTTCAGAAGATAAAGCGCAATTACGCTTCAACAATTGCCAGAATGTCGCTTTCGGACATGATCAACACTTCTTCATTGTCGATCTTCTCTGCTTTCACGCCGTAGCCGTCGTTGAAAATCACGATATCGCCAACTTTCACATCCAGCGGTTGGATGTTGCCGTTTTCCAGCACACGCCCTTTACCCACTGCAACCACTTCACCGCGAGTGGATTTACCCGCAGCAGAGCCAGTCAGGACGATGCCGCCAGCAGATTTTGATTCAACTTCTTTGCGCTTGACGATAACGCGGTCATGCAATGGACGAATACTCATTGAACGCTCTCCTGTAAGAAGGTCTCTATCAGATTTAGGGTTGTACACCGGATGGTTGTTATTACCGGCCTCGTGGCATTTGAGATGGGGGCGTTCCAGCCCCCTTCAAGGGGGCGAACAAAAAAAATTTCGCATTTTCGGTTCGGCGAGTGCCGCAGAGATGAAAAACGCGGCCTGAGCCGCGTTTGCTTAACGATCGTGAGGTTTGCGATCCTCGTCCGGGCGGTGTTCCAGCACCGGGCGTTCGTCGTCCTTGCGCTGGAATTCGCCGTCGAAGGTATTGCCGTTGGCGGCGTCGCCGCCCGTCCAACCGCCGGGGCGATACACCGACAGGTGCGGCATCAGCTTCAGCGTCAGCGATTTTTGCACCGGTGGCAGCAGCAGCAACAGGCCGAGGAAGTCGGTGAAGAAGCCCGGTATCAGCAGCAGGAAGCCCGCCAGCACCAGCGAAACGCTTTTCACCATTTCCGCCGCCGGGCTTTCGCCGGCCGCCAGTTTTTGCTGCATCTGCACGAAGGTTTTCATGCCCTGATTGCGCACCAGCGAAATGCCGACGCAGGAGCTGAACACCACCAGCAGCAGGGTGACAGCCACGCCGAGCACGGCGGCGACTTTGATAAAGATGGATATTTCTATGTAAGCCAGCAGAAATATCAGCAGTAGCGGTAACCAGCGCACCTGGTTCTCCTATCGGTAGGTAAGGCACGGCCGCCACGGGGCGACGGCGCGAAAAAAGAGGCCGTAAACGGCCGACACCATTACAATGAGGGCATCCCCCCACCATTTCAACCGAGAGCCGGTTTTTATTGCTAAAGTTCACAAACGTGAAAGAAGTCACAGAACCGGAAAAGGGCATATCCTTAAACACCATAAGGTGATCTGGATTCAGTCATTTCTTATCAACCAGCATATGATCTGGGCAGCAACGGGCGATTTGGTTAATCGTTTCACGCCCCAAGCCTTCGGCAACATTAATTTAGGCTGTGCCCTTACTAGCCTTGACCTGACAAATTATTAATTCGGCAGCAACACATAGAGAAGGTTCTCATGTCAAACAACATTCGTATCGAAGAAGACCTGTTAGGAACACGTGAAGTCCCCGCAGACGCTTACTACGGAGTTCACACTCTGCGTGCGATTGAAAACTTCTACATCAGCAACAGCAAAATCAGCGATGTCCCCGAGTTCGTTCGCGGCATGGTGATGGTGAAAAAGGCCGCGGCGATGGCCAACAAAGAACTCAAAACCATCCCACGCAAAATCGCCGACGTGATCATCCAGGCCTGCGACGAGGTGCTGGATAAAGGCAAGTGCATGGATCAGTTCCCGGTGGACGTGTTCCAGGGCGGCGCAGGCACCTCGCTGAACATGAACACCAACGAAGTGCTGGCGAACATCGGCCTGGAGCTGATGGGCCATCAAAAAGGCGAATACCAGTACCTGAACCCGAACGATCACCTCAATAAGTGCCAGTCCACCAACGACGCCTACCCGACCGGGTTCCGCATCGCGGTGTACGCCTCCAACCAGAAACTGATCGACGCCATCAACCAGCTGCGTGAAGGCTTCGATCGCAAGGCGAAAGAGTTCGAAACCATCCTGAAAATGGGCCGCACCCAGCTGCAGGACGCAGTGCCGATGACCCTCGGCCAGGAATTCCACGCCTTCAGCGTGCTGCTGAACGAAGAGACCCGCAACCTGCACCGCACCGCGGAGCTGCTGCTGGAAGTTAACCTGGGCGCCACCGCCATCGGCACCGCGCTCAACACCCCGGAAGGCTATCAGCCGCTGGCGGTGCAAAAACTGGCGGAAGTCAGCGGCCTGCCGGTGGTACCGGCGGAAGACCTGATCGAAGCCACCTCCGACTGCGGCGCCTACGTGATGGTGCACAGCGCACTCAAACGCCTGGCGGTGAAACTGTCCAAAATCTGTAACGACCTGCGCCTGCTCTCCTCCGGCCCGCGCGCCGGCCTGAACGAAATCAACCTGCCGGAGCTGCAGGCGGGGTCGTCCATCATGCCGGCCAAAGTGAACCCGGTGGTGCCGGAAGTGGTCAATCAGGTGTGTTTCAAGGTGATTGGCAACGACACTTGCGTTACCATGGCGGCCGAAGCGGGCCAGCTGCAGCTGAACGTGATGGAGCCGGTGATCGGCCAGGCGATGTTCGAGTCGATCCACATCCTGACCAACGCCTGCTACAACCTGCTGGAAAAATGCATTAACGGCATCACCGCGAATAAAGAAGTCTGCGAACACTACGTCTTCAACTCGATCGGTATCGTCACCTATCTGAACCCGTTCATTGGCCACCACAACGGTGACATCGTCGGGAAGATCTGCGCCGAAACCGGCAAGAGCGTGCGCGAAGTGGTGCTGGAACGCGGCCTGCTGACCGAAGCCGAGCTGGATGACATCTTCTCCGTGGAGAACCTGATGCACCCGGCTTATAAAGCTAAACGCTATACGGATGAAAATGAACAATAACAGACCTACCCGGTAGCCCTGAAAGGCACGCTAAATCCTCTGGATAGCGTGCCTTTTTACTTTCCGGCGCCCACAAAATTTTAACGTTTGATTTTCAATTTCTCTCATTTTAAGGAGTAAACACTATGCTAGCCGTAGAATTGGTTATCGTTCTGCTGGCCATCTTTTTAGGGGCCAGGTTGGGCGGTATCGGTATCGGGTTCGCGGGGGGGTTGGGCGTTCTGGTCCTGGCGCTGATCGGCGTCAAGCCAGGCAGCATTCCCTTCGACGTGATTTCCATCATCATGGCGGTGATCGCGGCGATCTCCGCGATGCAGGTCGCCGGGGGGATGGACTATCTGGTGCAGCAGACCGAAAAACTGCTGCGTAAGAACCCCAAACACATCACCATTCTCGCCCCTATCGTCACTTACTTCCTGACCATCTTCGCCGGCACCGGCAACATCTCGCTCTCGGCGCTGCCGGTGATCGCCGAGGTGGCGAAAGAGCAGGGCATCAAGCCTTGCCGCCCGCTGTCGACCGCCGTCGTCTCCGCCCAGATCGCCATCACCGCCTCGCCGATCTCCGCCGCGGTGGTGTACATGTCTTCGGTGATGGAAGGCCACGGCGTCAGCTACCTGCACCTGTTGATGGTGGTGATCCCATCCACCTTCTGCGCCGTGCTGGTGATGTCGCTGCTGGTGACCTGGCTGTTCGACTCCAAGCTGTCTAACGATCCGGTGTACCTGAAACGCCTGGAAGAAGGCCTGATCACCCTGCGCGGCAACAACGCGCTGGCGATCAAACCACGCGCCAAAACCTCGGTGCTGCTGTTCCTGCTGGGCGTGCTGTGCGTGGTCGCCTACGCCATCATCAACAGCCCGGGCCTGGGCCTGGTGGCCAAGCCGCTGATGAACACCACCAACGCCATCCTGATCATCATGCTGAGCGTCGCCACGCTGACCACCCTGCTGTGCCGCGTCGACACCGACATGGTGCTGAACTCCAGCACCTTCAAGGCCGGCATGAGCGCCTGTATCTGTATCCTCGGCGTCGCCTGGCTGGGCGACACCTTCGTGCAGGCCAACATCGACTGGATCAAAGAGACGGCCGGCAGCGTCATTCAGGCGCACCCGTGGCTGCTGGCGGTGATCTTCTTCTTCTGCTCGGCGCTGCTGTACTCGCAGGCCGCCACCGCCAAGGCGCTGATGCCAATGGCGCTGGCGCTGAACGTGTCGCCGCTGACCGCCGTCGCCTCCTTCGCGGCCGTTTCCGGCCTGTTCATCCTGCCGACCTACCCGACGCTGGTCGCCGCGGTGCAGATGGACGATACCGGCACCACGCGCATCGGCCGCTTCGTGTTCAACCATCCGTTCTTCATTCCCGGCACCATGGGCGTGATTTTCGCGGTGGTATTCGGCTTCCTGCTCGGCAGCGTCATGCTGTAAGGCTTAGACCGGGGCTGCGGCCCCGGTTTTCCTTCTGGCGATAAACTCGCCTTCTAGCCAATCCGCCTTCAGGGTATAGTGCCCATTCAAACCGATGAGAGGGCTGAAGATGTCTGATTGCGAAGCTGTCGTCATACTCTGTACCGCACCCGATGAAGCCAGCGCCCAGGAACTGGCGGCGCGGGTCTTGGGCGATAAGCTGGCGGCCTGCGCCACGCTGCTGCCCGGCGCCACCTCGCTGTATTACTGGGAAGGGAAACTGGAACAGGAATACGAAGTGCAGATGCTGTTCAAAAGCGATCGCCGCCGTCAGCAAGCCCTGCTCGACACCCTGAAACAACATCACCCTTACCAGACGCCCGAGCTGCTGGTCTTGCCGGTGATGGCCGGAGATAAAGACTACCTGTTATGGATCAACGCTTCCTTAAACTGATTTTGCTGCTGTGCAGCCTGTGCTTCCTGCCGCAGGCGGCACAGGCTTCGCTGTTCGCGCCGAAGGGCGGCAGCCAGTTCGTGCCTGTCGATCAGGCCTTCGCTTTCGATTTCAAACAGCAAGGCAACCAGGTAACGCTGAACTGGCAGATCCGCCCCGGCTACTACCTGTATCGTCAGCAGATCAAACTGGTGCCGCAGCAGGCGACGCTCGGCGCGTTTACCCTGCCGGACGGGCTGAGCCACAAGGATGAATTCTTCGGCGAAGTGGCGATTTTCAAACAGCAGCTGAATCTGCAGGTGCCGCTGCAACAGGCGGCGGCCAACGCCAGCCTCAGCGTCACCTATCAGGGCTGCGCCGAGGCCGGCTTCTGCTATCCGCCGGAAACCCGAACCATCCCGCTGGACGCGGTCAGCGCCACCGCCGCCGCGCCGCTCTCGGCCTCTGCGCCGGCTGAAGCCCCTGCCGCACCGGCCAGCCTGCCGTTCTCGCCGCTGTGGGCATTGCTGATCGGCATCGGTATCGCCTTCACCCCGTGCGTACTGCCGATGTACCCGCTGATCTCCGGCATCATCCTCGGCCGCGACCGGCCGCAAAGCAGCGGCCGCATTCTGGCGCTGGCGGTGGTTTACGTGCAGGGCATGGCGCTCACCTACACCCTGCTGGGCTTGGTGGTGGCCGCCGCCGGATTGCAGTTCCAGGCGGCGCTGCAGCATCCTTACGTCCTGATTGGCCTGTCGGTGCTGTTCATCGCGCTGGCGCTTTCGATGTTCGGCCTCTATTCCCTGCAGTTGCCCTCAGCGCTGCAAACCCGGCTGGCAAACTGGAGCAACACCCAGCGCGGCGGCTCACTGACCGGCGTGTTCCTGATGGGCGCCCTAGCCGGGCTGATTTGTTCCCCCTGCACCACCGCGCCGCTCAGCGCCATCCTGCTGTATATCGCCCAGAGCGGTAATCTGTGGGCCGGCGGCGGTACGCTGTACCTGTACGCGCTGGGAATGGGTATTCCGCTGGTGATCGTCACCCTGTTCGGCAACCGCCTGCTGCCGCGCAGCGGCCCGTGGATGCAGTACGTGAAAGAGGCCTTCGGCTTCGTCATTCTGGCGCTCCCGGTGTTCCTGCTGGAGCGAGTGATCGGCGACCTGTGGGGCATGCGCTTGTGGAGCCTGCTCGGCCTGGCGTTCTTCGGCTGGGCCTTCGCCCTGAGCCTGAGAAGCACACGCGGCTGGACGCGCGCTCTGCAACTGCTGCTGCTGGCGGCGGCGGTGATCGCCGCGCGGCCGCTGCAAGACTGGGCTTTCGGCACCGACCAGGCGCAGCAGGCGGCTCAACCGCATCTGGCCTTTACCCGCATCAACAACGTCGAACAGCTCGATCTCGCGCTGCAACAGGCGCGGGGCAAACCGGTGATGCTGGACCTGTACGCCGACTGGTGTGTAGCTTGCAAAGAGTTCGAGAAATACACCTTCAGCGACGCCGCGGTACAGGCGAGCCTGGCCAACGCGGTGCTGCTGCAGGCGGATGTGACCGCTAACAGCGTGGAACAGGCGGCGCTGCTGAAGCACCTGCAGGTGCTGGGGCTGCCGACGATCCTGTTCTTCGATCCGGCGGGCCAGGAACTGACAGCACAGCGGGTCACCGGTTTTATGAAGGCGGAAGCCTTCAACGCGCATTTGCAGAAAGTGATGTGATAAATAACACTGAGGTTCTGAACCGAAGAGGAGGAAGCACAAGTGCAACGTGAACACGTCCTTGATACCGCGCTGGGCCTGTTGGAACAACAGGGCCTGGCGACCGCCACATTAGAGATGCTGGCGGAAAAACTCGACGTTCAGCCCGGCGATCTCAAGCGGTTCTGGCCAGATCGCGAAGCGCTGCTGTACGACTGCCTGCGCTACCACGGCCAACAGATCGACACCTGGCGCCGCCAGCTGCTGCTGGACGAGAGCCTGAGCCCGCAGCAAAAGCTGCTGGCGCGCTATGACGTGCTGGCGGAATACGTGCAGCAAGACCGCTACCCCGGCTGCCTGTTTATCGCCGCCTGCAGCTTCTTCCCGGAAACGGATCATCCGATCCACCAACTGGCGGAGCAGCAAAAGCTGACCTCGCTGGAGCTGACCCGCGAACTGCTGCGCGACATGGACGCCGACGACGCCGACATGGTGGCGCAGCAAATGGAATTGATTCAGGAAGGCTGCCTGAGCAAACTGCTGGTAAAACGCCAGCTCCAGGACGTATCGGTCGCCAAACGGCTGGCGGAAGACATCTTGCAGGTGGCGCAGTGCCGCCGCAACGGGGCGTTAAGCTGAATCGGCAGGGTTGGCGGCACAGCCAACCCAAGGTGATAGCCAGAACAGGCGCATTTTTTGCGCCCTTTGCCTGAAAAGCCAGCAACCGGAGGTATTTTAACGTCTTTAACGCATAAAGCCGTTGACGGCTTTCGGCCAATACGGTTTAATGCTGCGCGTTGCCCGGATAGCTCAGTCGGTAGAGCAGGGGATTGAAAATCCCCGTGTCCTTGGTTCGATTCCGAGTCCGGGCACCATATTCAGAAGAACCCGCCTATGGCGGGTTTTTCGCTTTCTGGGGTACGGACTCTCCATCGAACTGCGTTCGATTATTCGGTCTAAAGACCTCACCCTGCGGGCCAGCGCTGAAGCGCTGTTCAACGCGGCGCCAGCGCCGGTTGTCCGAGTCCGGTCGCCCTATTCAGAAGAATCCGCCTATGGCGGGTTTTTCGCTTTCTGGGGTACGGACTCTCCATCGAACTGCGTTCGATTATTCGGTCTAAAGACCTCACCCTGCGGGCCAGCGCTAAAGCGCTATTCAACACGGCGCCAGCGCCGGTTGTCCGAGTCCGGTCGCCCTATTTAGAAGAACCCGCCTATGGCGGGTTTTTCGCTTTCTGGGGTACGGACTCTCCATCGAACTACGTTCGATTATTCGGCCAAAGGCCTCACCCTGCGGGCCAGCGCTGAAGCGCTGTTCAACACGGCGCCAGCGCCGGTTGTCCGAGTCCGGTCGCCCTATTCAGAAGAACCCGCCTATGGCGGGTTTTTGCTTTTCAGGGACTGGACTCGTCATCGAACTGCGTTCGATTATTCAGCCAAAGGCCTCCCCCTGCGGGCCAGCGCTGAAGCGCTGTTCAACGCGGCGCCAGCGCCGGTTGTCCGAGTCCGGGCACCCTCTTTCGTTGAGGCGGATACTACTCTCTGGTAAAAAACGCTACGTCATACAATGCGTAGCAGCGTCAATGATGACGTCGCAATGCCAACCAACGGGAAGAATGGCCGAGTTCTTGAATAGATAGCTGCCTTTTCTTCATCCGCTGCGCATGTTTGTAGAATGAATAGATGCTTAAACACAACAAGAATATCGCGAAATAAAACAAATCCACTTAACCTTTCCCTTGGTGTAGATAATACCCCACGTAAATTACGTACAGCTACCATCACT
The DNA here is from genome assembly GCF_002752475.1 of Serratia sp. OLAL2. NCBI lineage: Bacteria > Pseudomonadati > Pseudomonadota > Gammaproteobacteria > Enterobacterales > Yersiniaceae > Serratia > Serratia sp. OLAL2. The sequence goes on from NZ_MSTL01000016.1 coordinate 535,598, forward strand.
GCCAACGATAATAATTCACCGAACTTATATTTTTAGTCGGAACAACAGGATATTTAATCAACAGTCACAAAAAAAGCAGGGAGGATAACCCTGCTTGTCATTTAAAAATCAATATTACTGGCATAGCGGCGAGTATTTTTTCATAAACGGCGATTCACAGATCGCATTCATGACTTCGCCTTTATCTTTTTCTTTAGGCTTGACGCCTGTGTTGGTGTTGCCCGCACATTGCCCACCATTTTTCCCTTGACCATTGATGCATTGACCAAAATCGCTATTGCCGGCGCCGCTGGCGTTGCCATTATTGCCCTGCACGTTATGATTGCCGTTAAAACCGGCATGTGCATAAGATGCCATCATGATGCAAGCGCCAATAAGTAAAGCCGCTGTCTTTTTCATAACTTTCCCTTTTGCTATCTAACAAATGAATAAAACAAGAATTAACATTCTCCCGGTAAATGTTAATCAAAATAAACTATCCTTTAGCGATATAAAGATAACAGATGGGAATAATTAAAATCATTCCCCATCACGGTTAGGAATACTCTGCCTCTGGTGATAGTAACCAATACATAAAATCATGGCTGCGATTTAACATCAGCTTACCCATTACCGAACGTTTATGGCTGTGCACCGTTTTAACGCTCACCCCCATTATTCTGGCGGTTTGCGATTGATCCAACCCACGCCGCATATAGCCGATAACCTGCCGCTCACGAGGGGTCAGCACTAGACCGGAAAAATGGCATACCGGGCCGGGATTGGCCAGGGCATCGGTCAACAGCGTAAACAGCCGTTGTTGATCGTCGGTTCGGTAAAGCACTCGCTTCGCTCGCCTGGCTGCAACGGTCTGCCTTTCTTTAATGGTGACGACGTGTGCCCTTGAATAGGCAGTCCAACGCCGGGCACGCCGGATCTGTGAGGTCAACACGATGTCAGGCCGCTCATCGCTGCCTGGCAGCAGGAAATGCGCGACTTTATTATACTGCTGCGCATATTTCGCAATACTTAACCGCAAGCCGGTAGCGAAATAGCGATTTTCGTCATCAATCACAATATTGATCGATTTCATTCCCTGAGTCTCCTGTAGGCATAGTATTAATTCGCGCCAGCGATAACCGTTCGATGGATTTTTACTCCAGCTCTCACGATATATGTTTAAACAATAGCGAATCTTTCAGACCCAACCCGTTACATCGCCAGGAAAACATCACATGCGTTCTTCCTAAAAAATAAGCGGTTATGCTGCGATAAACTTACTGATAACGACTTAGTTAATACGCTCGATAGCAGATTATTTTATGCAACCTCCACAATGGCCACTACCGAAGTAGAAAAGGGTCCCGTGTGTGAGGTGTTCGCATTTTTGAGATCGCCGTCGATAAATATCTCTTGCGTACCAGCAACCACCGTAACAAAGCTCTCCAGAGCGTTAACGCCGGGCTTCGCGTTTCGCACTTTCAAGCTGACACTAAGCCTGCCATCTTGACTTAACTTCATATCCGTTACACTGGAGGCAAACTTAACTCGTATATCCGTATCATTCGAGCAATTAACTTTAAATGAACCGCTGGCCTGCCGGCTGGCAACATCGCTTCTGATTGGACCAAAATCGACTACGGCATCGGTGTCAAGAATATCGCAGCTTGCCGTCAGAGGAATAAGCTCGCTGCAGTCAAACAGGCCACCATCGACATTCCCAATAGCTGAAGCTCGCCAACTATAGATACAGGTTTTAAACCCCGGCCTTTTCCCCTCGGCCCCTGGACGGTACAGTGCCGACTTGGTTACTCCGAATCCGCCACGGAGCTTCATCAGCGGCACCAATTCCCCAATGGTTTGGGCAGTCGCTAAACTGGTATTACAGTTACTCGTATTACACTGGTTAGGGGGGGTTCGATCAACCAAAGGTATAGAGATCATGGCTCCACCGGGGTAGACATTACCATCCCAATGAGCAGAGTAGAGCCCAAAGACGTAGCCACATGAATATCCGGTATTAGATGTGGTGTAGTGGCATGCATTCCAACTGGGTATCGGTGCTATATCGTTCAGCGTAGTGGTGATCAGATAAGTTCCCGGTTCCTCTCCTTTTCTGACGCTGGTGGGCGCATCGTGGTATGCCGCATTAGCCCAGCTGGCCCATCCCAGCAATATGCCCAGAAATAATAAAAACCCTTTCATCGTGTGCCCTTGACGTAGAAACATTATCCCTCCTTAGACATCGTAAAAATTTCATACCGATTGCCACAATAAAAAAACAATCTGCATGCCAGCCCCTAGTTAAATAGGTAAAACCGCCCTCAATCTTCTTCTGCCTTATAAAAATGACGCAATCGCATGCACTATAACCCATAGCGTATTAAGCTAGATTCACCCTTCATATCACTTCTAACACGCGATCTTTTACATTAATTCAATAATGGCCACCACAGGAACAGAAAACGGGCCGGTGTGTGAGGTGTTATTATTCCTAAGCTCACCGTCTATAAATATTTCTCTGTTGCCACCAGGTACTTTTACATAATTATCGCCCACGCCGGCGATCAGATCCCTAAACTTCAGGCTGGCGGTAAGCCGCCCATCCTGGCTTAACGGCATATTGGTGACATTGGAATTAAACTTAACGCGCAAGTAAGCCTCGCTGGAACAATTTACCTTGATGGTCCCCGTAGCCTGCCGGGCCGTCACGTCGTTGCTGAATGAACCGAAATCGACGACTGCGTTAGTATCGAGGATATCGCAAGTGAGCGTCTTGGGTATCGAGGGAGTACAACCGAACTTAGCAAAATTAGGATTTGAGAAACTTAAGCAGAGTTGAATATCCCAACCGCCAACCTGCCTCAGCTCTCTTGGCGAGCTTTGCCCATTGCGCCCTAAGTACCTGATTAACGGCGCCAGCTCCCCCATGGTCCGGGCCGTGCGCGTGCTGGTATTGCAATCCGCCGTGTTACATGAACTGTTAGCATCGACCAACGGCACGCTTAAAACTGGGTTCCCCCCCACGGTCATCACCAGAGCCATCATGCAGGGGTTTTTAGATTGAAAACAATAGTTAGGTAATGTCGAATCCGATGAAACATTGAGGAACGTAAAAGAGAGATGAGCATAGTATGCATCTTTATTCTCGATACGAGGAATGGCCTCGAAGTCAGCAGAGCGGGCCACATTCATGCCGCCAAAAAATACGATCAGCAATAAAAAAATCTTTTTCATCTGGTTTTCCTCCGGCAAAATAAATTATCCGACCATCGCCAATGGCGAAAATATTCCGCCGGTTAAGTGCCGTCGGTGCGCCTCTTTCCACCGCATTTATAATGTGGTGGCTTTAATTGATGCCGCAGCCCGGCACCGGAGCAGTGCAGCTTCGGTGCTGGGATAATGCTTTACTCATACATAGCGGTCATGGTAGCCGACGCGGTGAAATCCCCCACAGGTAAACCCGCGTTCTCTTTGCCGATCGGTACGGCGTAGAACTTAGGCGGATTATTCTGATCGGCAACCACCACCTTGGTGTTAGGCACATAGGTTTTATCCGCGTCCCCTTCGATGATACGCAACCCGAAATTAGCAAATTTCAGGATAGGTTGGGCCTGGATCGAGCTGTAATCGCCCCATGGGACGGTCGTATAGCCCAGCATCACCTTAAGCTGGCCGCTGCCTGGTGAACCGCCGCTACAGCTGACGGTGTAGGGGATCGGCATTTTCTTGTAGGCTTTACCATCAACCTTGGTGCCCACCACTTCCGCAAAATCAACGCTGATATCTTTATCCGTGTTGAGGACGCAGTCGGGCGCCGCCACCAGATTACCGGTAAAATTCACCTTTATCGCCTGCGCCGCGCCGCTGGCCAGCAATCCCATGCAGGCCAAGGCAGCCAACCCTGGAATATATTTCATCTTCATCTCCTTATTGAACCTCGACTAATAATGTGGCGGAACTGGAAAAGTCCCCGCCACTCAACTTGGCGCCGCGCTTGACCGGTACGGCATAGAGCGGTGGATAATTGGGATAAAAAAAGTTATGCCACTCATTCAGCTTCAGCTGCTGGCCATTTTCGAACAGCAGCTTGATCGCCAAATCTTCCTTCTCGCGGGTGCGCAGCAAACCGACGCCAAAACTCGCGATATTGCCCTGCAATGACACTTTCATGTATCCGTTCGAGCCGGAGGTATCGCCACTGCAGCTCACGCTATAGGGGATCTTTTTCTTGCCGTAGTTAACGCCGTCAATGTCTGCGATATTCAGTTCGCCGAAGGGCACATCGATATCATTGCCGTCGTTGATTTCACACTTTGGCTTGCCGAAAACTTCACCTTTCACCGTGACATTCACCGTGGCGGCCTGCGCCAGCTGGCCAAAACTCAGCACCGCCAGCAGGGTGAGCGCCGAAGCGGCAGCAGTGCTGGCCGCCAGCGCGCAGCCCAGAAGGAGATATTCGCCGCCGATGGCCAGCGTGCGTCGCCCTGTATCGCCCATACCGTCCACCTCAGTCATAGTTCAGCCGGAAATCGATCGCCGCGCGGTAGGCGCCTGCCAACAGCGGCGCACGCGTGCGCTCCGCCATCACATAAAACTGCAGCCCGTTATCGCCCAATGCCAGCAGCTGCGGCCGGCTGCGGCTGCCCAGCCGCACATCGCGGTTATCCGCATCCAACAGCCGCAGCCCCAGGCCTGCGGCACCCTGCACCTGCACCAGCTGCGGGTTATCCGCATCGGCCGGGGCGGTGAAGCTCACCGTGACCGCCGGCTGGTAGGCATCCCACAGCCGGTAACCGAGGCGAGTGTCTCTGATGGCCGCCCCCATGCGCGTGCAGTCACGCAAGCGCAGTTGGAAGGCCACCGGCTGCGTGCGGTTGCCGGGCGCCGCCAGGCTGCTCGTGGTGGTTTCACCTAGCCATATATCCTGGTAGGCCGAAGACATCTCCAGCCGGCAGGCGCCTTCGATCAGCGCGCCATGCACAAACAACATGCCGTGGTTACCAGGCTCTGCCCGGCTCCCCTGGCTCGTCAGCAAAACCAGCGCCAATAACGCCGCCTGGCCTGCCCGTCGCGTTAAAGCGTCTCTTCCCTGGCTATTGCAGCCGTTATCGATTCTTTGCATGAGTTTCCCTGCCGCTTCAACTGATGGAGCGCCGCTGCCGGCGCCGATTATCCTTGCTTCTCAGGCACCACCTGGCAATCGCCGGCGCCACACTTGAAGGTCAGATCCGGGCGCCCGCCGTAGTCATTGATATAAGTCAGCACCGGTGCATTGCCCAGGCCAGCGGCGCCTAACGCCACGCTGCCTTTCGGCGGCACCATCAGCGGTTCAAAACCGGCGGCGGTTTTGCCGCTCTTGCTGCTGCGGGCATCGACCAGCGTGATGTAATACGGGGTCGGGTTATTGGCCTTAAAGCCCGCCCCCTGGCGGGTCAGCGTCAGCTGCTCTTGCCACGGGCTGTACGCGGCGTTTTTGTTCGGCACGATCGCCGCCGGGCGGTAAAACAGCTTGATGCGGGTCTGCAGCGCGATCTGCAGCGTGTTTGCCTTGGTGCTCTTCGGCGGGATCTCGCGCAGATTGAAGTAGAACAGGCTCTCGCGATCCTGCGGCAGTGCCTTGGCGGCCGGCAGCGCCTGCACCTTGACCTGGCTTTGTGCGCCCGGCTCCACCCGCTGCACCGGCGGCAACACGATCAGCGGGCTGTTGATTTTTTCACCCTGCTCATTCTCCAGCCAGCCCTGGGCCAAATAAGGCAGCTGGGTGTTTTTATTGGTGATATTCATACTGACCGAGCTATCGCCGCCGTTTAAAATCACGCGGGTACGATCCAGCGCGATGGCGGCCTGCGCCTGGCCGCTCAGCAAGGTGGTGGTCAGCAGGCCGGCTACCGACAGCGTTTTTACAGTGTTGTTTCGCATAATAAGCTTCCATTTGGTCAAAAATTGCATTTACGGGTTTTCCGGGGCATCTGCCTGGCCTTCACTGCCTGCGGCCACACGCCGGCACGGCAGCAGCAGATCGCTCAGAGCGACATCCGTGCGCAACGCCGGCAGATCGATTTCGCATTGCGCCTTCCCTTCCCAATGCACCGTCATTTGTTCACCGGCGCGGATACCGCTGAGGTAAACGCTGCCGCCGTCATTCAAAATCCCGGTTTGCTGCCTGCGGCGGTTGAACACCTCGGCGCCAAACGGCGGCGTGCTGCCGTCCGCCAGGCGGATCACCGCCATCGCTTTCTGGCCGGAAATCACGTTGAAGCGCCGGTAGCCAATCGCCCCTTCGGTGAGCGTCGCCTGCACCACCGACTGCGTCGCTTCAGCCTCGTCCGATAAGTTGGTCAGATCGATGCTCGCCCGGCTGCGGTAAAAGTTGCCGACGTCCGTCACCACCGCTTTGCCAAACATGTTGGTGCGGCTCGTGGCGCCATAGCCACGTACCGGCACCCCGGCTACGCCATCGGTGTCCAGCATCAGGCGGGTACCGCCAAAGTTCCCGCTGCGGTGCAGCGCCGCCCCCTGGCCGGTTAACGTTGCCCCGCCCTGTAGGCTCATGCCGAGCGAGGAGTATTGGCCGCTCTGATAACTCACGTTGGCGTCAATACGTGCCGCGTCACCGTCGTGGCTGTAAAACGCACTGGCGGATTCACCGCTGCGCGAGGTGCCGGCGGTCAACTGGTAGTTGTTGTGTTCATCCAACCGTTGGTAGTAACCCACCCGCTGGTTGTTATTGTTACGGTTCCACGAGCTGCTGTAGCTGAGGTTGGCATCCCCCCCCCACGGCACCGTCAGGCTCAGATACATACCGTCGTCGTTGGTCCCTCTGGACTTATTGCGATAGGCCGAGAGTGAGGCGCTCAGGTTTTTCCACGATCCCAGATTGAAATAGCGCGACAGCGCCAGGCTGTAGCGTTCGTCGGTCGGCTTATCCCAGTAAGTCTGGTGGTCGTAGTTGAGATAGGTACTGACCCCCAAATCGCGGAACTGCTTGTTAAAGGTGATGGTGTACATTTCTCGGCTTTTGCCATTCCGCAAGCCGTGATAACGCGCGTCCAGGTATTCGCTCATGGTCATAAAGTTCTGTTCCGAGAAGCGATAACCGGCGAAGGTGATCTGGCTGTCGTATTCATCAAAGCTTTTCGAATAGCTCAAGCGGTACGAGCCGCCTTTTTTGGTGCCGTCGTCGATCGGTAATCTGGCCCGCGAATACGTGGTGTCGAACGACAGCGCACCGAGCACCAGCAGATCGCGCCCCAGCCCCAGCGACAGCGCGTTATAATCGCCGCCGGCGATGGCCCCGCCGTACAGCGACCAACCATTGCTGACCCCCCAGGAGAATTCACCGGTGGCGAAGGTCGGCCCCTGCACCTGATGCTCCCAGTTCGACGGCCGGCCGCCGGCAAACTTGAAGCGCACCATGCCAGGGCGGGTCAGGTAAGGAATGCTGGCGGTGTCCACCTGAAACTGCTGCACGCTGCCGTCTTGTTCCTCAACCTTTACGTCCAGCTTGCCCATCACCGAGTCGCTCAGATCCTGGATGCGGAACGGCCCGGCGGCGACCTGTGCCTCATACAGCACGCGGCCCTGCTGGCTGATGGTGACTTTGGCGTTGGTTTTGGCGATGCCGGTCACCTCCGGCGCATAGCCGCGCAGGTTAGGCGGCAACATGTTGTCGTCCGACATCAGGCTGAAGCCGGTAAAGCGGAAGCTGTCGAAGAGGTTGCTCTGCAGCGAATCCTCTCCCAACGCCAGGCGCGCGCCCCACTGCGGCAACGCGCGGAAGGCGTAATAGCGGCTCCAGTCAAACGTTCTCTGGCTCGATTCCCCCGAGCCGGTCTGGTGATTGAGGCTGGTCTGCCAATCGGCCCGCAGCCGCCAGGCGCCCAGGTTGGCGCCCACCGCACCATTGCCGCCCAGACGCTGCGTCTGGCCGCCGCCGTTGCGGTTCTGCTGCACCTGGCCGTTCAGGTTGTAGTCCAGCAGCAGGCCGGGAATGCCATTATCCCAGCGCGCCGGCGGATCCCAATCCGGCGAGGAGTACTCTAAATAGGCCTGGGGAATGTTCAGATACAGCGCCGACACCGCCAGATCGCCCCTGGCCTCAATGCCCTTGAGGCTGCTCAGATCCAGGCACTGCTCGTTATGCCACCAGCGCAGCTGCTTGAGAAACTCGGTTTTAAGGCCCAGTTTTTCAACCAGCTCCGGCGAAACGCAGGCCGCACTGCCATCGGGATCGTTTTCCGGCGGATAGAAAGCCACCGGCTGCTCATCCAATGACTGCTTGTTCACCACTACCGTCATGCTGTACTTACCCGGCATAATGTAGGCGCCTTTGGAAAAGCGGCCGAGATCGATATTTTTACGATCGTTGATATCCAGGATGTCGGTGTTGAACTGAATCGCATCATCCGCCCGCCCCGGCAACGCCAGGCCGCAGAGAGCCAGAGAAATACATATCCCTAATAAACTTAACGGGAGCGCCCCCGATTTAAATTTTCTCGCATCCATGATCCCGCCAACCTTTAATTTATTTATAATCAGTAGTAATCCAATTTAAAACGAATGGCGGAGCGGTAATCCCCTGCGCGTAATACCTGGCTGTTAGCCACCAGCTGCATTGAATAATTCAAGCGATAATCTTTTGTCAGGGTATTTTCTATTGACATCGGCACCCCAGGGTAAATATCTGTGCCCATGTTATCGACAATGCGTAACGCCACCCCACGGGCATCGCCGATGACGCCGAAATTTTTTCCTTCTGCATTACCGTCAAATATCATGCGGAAATGCTGGCGCCCAGAATTAGCGGAATTATCACCCGACAACCCACAGTTCACTAATTTCAGCGTAAAGGGACGTGTTAGCCCGTGCCCATCGCGGGAAATTTGTTCCACCGGCAAGATTTTCATGTCGATGGTTTGATCACGGCTGGCCGACTCAATGGCGCAGGCCGCATTAACAATAGCGCCTTCCATATTGACTCTTCCCCAGCCAATAACCGAGGCCGTTGCCGGCATCGCCTGGGCCGTAAAAATTGCGACCAATAGGGAAGGCGCCACTATATTTTTGCCAATCAGGGCCATAGAGATTATCCCTTGCAAACAGGAATTCATTCAGGGAAAAGCATGCGGGCTACCCCGCATGCTGGCATTATTCAGATAAAGCGCTTATTGATAGTTCAGCGCGAAGTTAACCACGCTGGTGAATGCACCCGGAACGATAGTATCCAAAGCACCACCATTACCTTTCAGGAAGGCGGTGAAGTTCAGCTCTGCTGTTTCCGCGCCTGCTTTAATACCCTGACCTGCAGTCGCCTTGCCCAACTCAATCACGGCATTACCGTTTTCGTCATCGGTCATAACGATGCTCGCCCCTTTGGCAGTGCTGCCGCTGCCAAACGCGATCATTTTATTATCGTTACCGGCCGCGCCACCAGGCTGACCGGTGAAGGTGGTCTGCACTGTCTTCTGTGTGGCGTTGGTGCAGTCTTGCAGCGTAATGGTAACCGGCTGTTTTAATTGAGACTCACGGCCGTCTTTCAGGCTCAGGTTGGAGATCTGCCCCATTTTAATGGTTTGATCGATATCGCCCGGAGCGATAGAGCATGGCGCATCGATGATTTCACCGGTGAAAGTGACGGTACCGCTACCCTGATTCGCTGCCTGGGCCATCATAGAAGAAGCGCCGAAGGCCAATACCGCTGCAATCATAATTTTGTTCAGTTTCATAGAAATTCCTTACATTCCTTAGTAAGTAGTGGAGTAAATTAAATCCTTAAGTCACGCATGCAATGCGGCAGCTTTATTCCTGAGATTCCTGCGCATTGTCTCCGTGGCTAATACGCTGCGTTTCCGCGCCCCGTATCAGTGGAAACAAATTTACACTTAGCGCCTTCCATTTGAAACGTTATGTCGCAAAAATACAAAAACACAGGATTATTATCGATAAAATAATAATTAAATAGATTAAAATCACGATAAATAGGATTTAATTATCAGTATTTATATTAAAAAACTTGTAAGCAGATAAACATTTCATTTCAATTACACGAATAAAGAGAAAAATCCTATTGCCCTGCAACTCAAGGGATTGAAAAAAGTACACAGAGGTCTCAGAATAATCTCTCGACAGGAAAGTTGACGGGTAAATAAAATGATTTTCATTATAAATGAGAGCATCCTCTATAACGAGGAGGAAGGCACATTGATGCATGTCGATAATGCCAGCAATAAAATAGCTTTACTGAAGCCGACCAGCAGACTGCTTTCGTTGTTCATCAAGAATAATAACAAGCTGTTGTTGCGAGAGAGGTTGCTTAATGATGTTTGGGTCGATCATGGGCTGAAAGCCTCCAACAATAACTTAAACAATTACGTTTCCGGGTTACGTAAATCACTGGCGCAGTTTGGCGCCGAGGAGATTATCGTCACCTATCCACGTCAGGGGTTTAAATTTATTGCTCGAAACATTCATGAAGCGAATGAAAATAAGGTGGAAATATATAGAGAAGAAAAGCACCGTGAAACGGAAATAGCGTCTACGCCGCCCCCCGGGACTTCTCCCCCCGGCATCCGACGAGCATTACAACGCTTAATAATGATTGCCGCTGCCTGTCTGGTGCCTTTTGCCATCATTGTGCTGTATCAAAACAGCACGCGTATCAGCGTTTATCCACTTGGGAATTACCAAAGCTGCCAGGTGTACAGTATGACTTTAGGTGGAGGAAGCCTGGAGAACATCAAGCAGGTGATACAACAGGCGGGCTTCAATTGCCGTACGCGGGCCGACGTCTATTATTACGCTAACATTCTTAATGAGAGCACTAACCAGGATGAACAGCAGGTCACCTACTGCCCGCGTACCGGTAACAGCCCTTGCATCAATAATTATATAGCCGGCAATCAACCTTAATCTTTTCGCTCTTGATACCCAGGGTCAGAGACAACATCGGCCCCCCGGTAATTCTGGGGGGGACCGTTATGCGCCAGTCACGCAGACAAAAAGCGGCGAATGGTTATCAGTAAACAGATAGTGATGCCGATCGATACGCTCGATGCGCAAATGCAGCTGCTGCCCGGCGATAGGTAACCGGCGATTCATATCCTCGCGAATAACAGAGTCCTGCGGCTTGCGGGTATTTTTCGTTACCCACATGGTGTAGTTGCTGCCGCGACGCTGGTAACTCATTTCCACGGAGCGATCGACCACATAACGTGTATCACCATCAAAAAAACTGCCGCTCATCAACATAGTGAGCTGTCGCGCGCCCTCAGGCACGATGCTCACCAGCAGCACACGCTCCATCGCCGCATCTTTATCCTGATTATACACCCGCATCGACGCCCGGCATTCCGGCACCTGCGGCATAGCGAACAGCACATAAGCGGCGGCGCAACAGCAGGCCAGCGCCGCAAAGACTAACAGCGCGTAACGGTAATGCCATATCCGGTTATTTTTCCAGACTTTCATAGTAGTTCTCGCATTGCGCTTTGCCCGCCGCCATCGCCGTCTGCGGACAATAAAAGAAGTAAGAAGATCGCACGCGTTCTGCGCTGCCTGGTACCACCGACTGGCTGTCGTAATAAAGCAGCGTCGCCGGTTCACTACAGTGAATATGATTTCGTTTATCCAGCAACGTTTGCAAGTGCGCCAAATCCGCCTTGCCGGAACCGGTCTTATGATAAGAAGCGATGAACTTCACCTCACAGCTGCCGATGTTGCCTACGCTTACCGTGCTGATCGGCGCATAGCCGGCGTCCTGCCAGGCCCACAGACCGCTCCCCGCCGCCAATAGCAGCAACGCGGCCAACCCGAGGCGCTTAAATCGCTGCGCTCGCAGCGGCTTGGTCGGCAAGGCGCTTTCTGCAGCCGCCGGGATCGGCGGCTCCGACGAACTCTCCGCCAGGCTGTCCGTCGTCTTCAACGAAGTGGCGGTAAACATAAATCCCTGGCGCGGCAGCGTGATGATAATCTCGTCCTCGCCCAGGGCGGCGAACATCTTGCGCAGGATGGAAATGGTGTTATTGAGGTTATTGCCGGAGGCCACCTGGCCGTGCGCTTCCCATACCTGCGTCAGCAGGGTATCGCGGGAGAGCACCAGGTTATTGTTTCTGACCAATGTGGACAGCAGGCGGTTCAGGGTGGCGGTGAGCGGTTGAGGCGGTAGCTCAGCATTGATATCCACCAACTCTGATCTATCTTCATGATATTTAATCTTATTATTAATTATGTATCTCATTATTCCCCGCTCAAAAAACTAATTAATAATAATTAGCCCTTGTTAAACATGAGAATAGTAGCACACGGCGTGAGTTAAGAAAATTCCTAGAAAAACGCATAAAAAGCTAAATAATCATAAATATAAGAAATAACATTGTGCTGTATCACAGGGTGCCAAACATTTAACTGATGATTATCTATTTCTTATCATGTCGACATTAAAATGCCGCCCGGAAAATACTGGGCGGCACGAGAAGTCGCTATTTTCACTAGGCTTAACGCAACAAGGCTTACTCTTTTAAACGCCGCAGTTGCCTACCCTGCCAGCCACCGAACAGCCACTGGCCGGCTATCGCGCCGAGCAACGCGCAGAACATATCGGACTGCGTGTCCCACGGGTCGCCCTGGGTGCCGAGAAACTCGTCGGCGCCCTGGCCCAGCGCCAGTGCCGCCCACCACTCGATCAACTCATACACCGCGCTGATCGCCAGCGCGATGCAGCACACCACGAAGCCCAGCATCTTGCGGCCCTGCACATAACCGCCGCGCAGCAGGATCTCGCGCGCCGCCAGCGCCGGCACCAATCCCTGGAAGAAATGCCCCAGTTTGTCGTACGGGTTGCGGCCAAGATCCAGCCACTGCTGCACCTCAAAGCCCAGCGGCACGCGAGCATAGCTGTACATGCCGCCGAAAATCAGGATCAGCGCATGGAAGAAAATCAGCGTGTAGAGCAGCGGCGTCAGCGGATAACGGCGATGGGTCAGCCACAGCAACGGCAAAACAATCAATACCGGCGCCACCTCCATCAACCAGGTGGTGCGATCGTAGGGGCTGATGCCGCTGTGGATCAGCGCGGCCAGCAGCAGCAGGGTGATAACGGACAACAACAGCGGTGTGCGTGAAGCAGGCATAACCCACGTTCCTTCGGATCAATAAGGCAATCCACACTTTATACCGCAGATCGCACGGCGAAAAAAAACAGGCTGAGCGTCGCCGCTTCGCCTGTTCGAGGGGGTTTACCCTGCGCGGGATTATTTCAGCGCTACGCGGATCACGTCGTCCGGCGCGGTCGCTTCTTTCTCGCGGCTGGAAGCCTGCTTGACGCTAACGTACAGCGTCTGGCCGTCCGGCGACAGCGCCAGGCTGTTCGGGTGGGTCGGCGTCTTGATGGTGTTCAGCACCTTGTAGCTCTTGGCGTCGATCACGCTCACTTCACCCGCCTGGCGATGGGTCACGTAAACTTCATTGCGCGCCGGGTTGAACAGCACCGCCAGCGATTCCGGCACGTCGATCTTGCTCAGGATGTTGCCGCTGCGGGTATCCACCACCAGCACCTGTGGCTGCTTGGAATCGGTGATGAACGCGCGATGGGTGGCGGTATCCAGGCTGATGTTCAGGAAGAAGTGCTCTTTAGCCTCATCCAGCTTCTTGCGCGACAGCACCTTGTTGCTCTGGGTATCGATGGTCACCAGCTCGCCGTCGGCGTTGGTGACGTACAGGCGCTTGGCGGCGGCGTCCAGCGCCAGGCCGGTGCCGTATTTGCCGGTGTCGGTCACGGTGGCACGCAGGGTCAGATCCTTGCCATCCACCACCCACACCACGCTGGATTCACCCAGCCCGGTAATGTACAGGGTATCGCTGTCGGCATCCGCCACCAGCTCGCGCGGCGCCAGCGGCTTGACGGTCTCAGAGCGCTGGCGCGCGTCCAGCACCAGGCGGCCTTTCACGTCGCCGGTCTTGGCGTCGATGGCGGTCACCGAGTTATTGACGGTGTTACCGAAGAACAGCGTGCCGGTTTTAGCGTTGACGGCGGCGCCAAACGGCTTGATGTCGTTATGAATAATCTGGGTCACGTCCAGCGTGGTCGGATCCAGACGGTATACGATACCGCCCTTGTCCAGCTTGCGGCTCTGCGACGTCGCCAGGTAGAGCGCGTTCTCGCTCGGGCTGTAGGCCATTTCATAGGCGCCCTTGCCAACCGGCTTGCGCAGCACTTCCGGCGCAGTCTGCGCCAGCAACGAGTTGGAGAACAGCAGCGTGGACAGCAGCATCAGCGGGAATGCCGCGCGTTTTCCCTTGGTGATCAAAGCATTCATCGAAATCTCCTTATAGAGCCAACGGGGCAGCCGAGCGGCCGCCCTCTCATCGTTATTAAAATCAGGCTTTCTCTTCGGAAAGCAGCGCCCACCAGCTGTCGATGGTCGGGTTGCGCGCCAGCGCGATAAAGTCGATGTCGCCGCGGATCTTGCGCCAGCGGGTCGCCAGCTCCATGATGCGCACCGAATCCAGGCCATAATCGATCAGGTTTTCATCGTTGCCCATGTCTTCGCTGTCTTCGTCCAGCAGCGGCAGGATCTGCTGACGCAGCGCATCGATGCTGGCAATGCCTGCCGCCGGCAACAGCGACGCGGTGGTCACCACCCGGCCGCAGCGGCCGGCGGTATAGCGCAGCGCCATCAGGTGTTCGTCGCGCGAGAAGTCCGCCAGGCCGTCGGCCACCATGAACGGCTGGATGTTGCGCATGAAGGCGTCAATGGCGGTGGTCAGGCAGCCGATGTGCGCATACACGCCGCAGATGATCAGCTGATCGCGGCCGGACTCCTGCAGGATCTCCTGCAGCGGCGAGCGGTGGAAGGCGCTGTAGCGCCATTTCACCAGCACCGTGTCGTCTTCGTCCGGCGCCAGCGCGGCGGTCACCGCCTGCTGCTCAGGGTGCTTGTTCAGGCCCGGCCCCCACATGTCGTTCAACAGCGCGCGGTCTTCATCGCTCTGCTGGTTCGGCTGTGCGGTATAGAACACCGGAATGCCCTGCTGTTTGCAGTAGCGGCGCAGGTTGGCGATGTTCTCCACCACCTGTTTGATCAGCGCGCTGTCTTCGCCCCAGAAATTGAGGAAATACTGCTGCATATCGTGGATCAGCAGCGCGGCGCGCGGCGGTTCTACCTGCCAGGTGACTTTATTTTGCGGCAGTTCGTCCGCCGTCGGCAGCGCGTAGTCATTAAGTTTTGGAATGGCCATCGATTAATCTCCCTGAGCCTGAGTCTGTAGTTGCGCGTCGAGCTGCTGGCGCAGCCGTTTTTTGTCCACTTTGCCGACCGGGGTCAGCGGCAGGCTGTCCACCTGAATAAAGCGATCCGGCAGTTTGAAGTCCGCCACGCCCTGTTCGCGCAGGTGGCGGCGCAGCACCACCGGCTTCAGCGGCGCGTTGGCGATGATATAGGCACAGCTCTTCTCCCCCATCAGCGCGTCCGGCATCGACACTAACGCGGCGTTGATCACGTCCGGATGACGCAGCAGCAGGTTCTCGATCTCCTCGGCGGCGATCTTCTCCCCGCCTCGGTTGATCTGGTCTTTCTGCCGCCCCTGCACGGTGATGTAACCGTCTTCGCTGATGCTGATCAGATCGCCGGAGCAGTAGAAACCGTCAGCGTCGAAGGCGTCGGCGTTGTGCGCCGGGCTCTGGTAGTAACCGCGGAAGGTATAAGGCCCGCGCGTCATCAACCGGCCGACCTCGCCCGCCGGCAACGGATTGCCGTCGTCATCCGCCACCCATACTTCGTCGTCCGGCGACATCGGCCGCCCTTGCGTCGTCAGAATGTGGCGTTCGTCGTCGTCCAGCCGGGTGTAGTTCACCAGCCCTTCCGCCATGCCGAACACCTGCTGCAGTTGGCAGCCGATTTCGTTCTGAATGCGCGCCGCCAGCGTTTCGCCTAGCTTGGCGCCCCCCACCTGCAGCAGTTTCAGGCTGGCGAGCTGGGCATTGCCGCCCCACTCTTCGATCGCCTGCAGCCACAGCGTGACCGCCGGCGGCACCAGCGCCGTCACGTTGATTTGGTGCTGTTCGATCAGGCGGAAGCACTGCGCGGCGTCCGGATCGGCGGCGAACACCACCAGCCCAGCGCCATAAAACACGCCCAGCACACCCGGCGAACTCATCGGGTAGTTGTGCGCCACCGGCAGCGCGCACAGATAGCGGGTCTGCGCGTCGAAACGGCAGATCTCCACGCTGCGGCGAATGCTGTAGTAGTAGTCATTGTGGGTACGCGGGATCAGCTTCGGCGTACCGGTGCTGCCGCCGGATAGTTGGAAGAACGCCACCTGATCGGCCGCGGAAGGCTGCGCGACAAAACCGTCGCTGGCTTCGTCCAGCCAGGCGGCCAGCGCCAGCTCGCCCTCGGGCTGGCTGCGCAGCGCCACGACGCGCAGCGAAGGATGCGCATCGCGGAAGGCATTCAGGAATTGATCGTCGGCAAACAGCCCGTGCTGGCGGTCGGCGATCAGCAGCGCCGGTTTGATCTGCTCGGCATAGGCATTCAGTTCGCTGCGCTGATGGCTGAACAGCGCGTTGACCGGCGCCACGCCAATCTTCAGCAGCGCGAAGAACACGATATAGAACTCCGCCACGTTGCCCAGTTGGACCAACGCGGTGTCGCCGGATTTCACGCCGCGGCGCAGTAAACCAGCCGCCAGGCGATCGGAACGCTGCTGCAGCTCGCGGTAGGTCAGGCTGCCCTGGGCATCGATAATCGCCGGGGCGTCGTTGTTGGCCTGGCGGTCGAGGATTTCGGTCAGCGGCTTGTCAGTCCAGTAGCCGCGCTCGCGATAGCGGCTGGCGAACTCCGCCGGCCAGGGGGTAAAGGCAATGCTCATCTTGTCGTTATCCTTGATTCATACCAAAGGCACGCAGAATGGTGCTGAGTTTGGTGCCTGTTTCATGCCATTCAGATTCGGGTGAAGAGTCTTCCACGATGCCGGCGCCGGCGAACAGCCGTACCCGATTGCCGTCAACGGTGCCGCAGCGGATAGTCACAACCCACTCGCCGTTGCCTTCGTCGTCGCACCAACCGACGATGCCGCCGAACAGGCCGCGATCGAACGGCTCCAGCTTGCCGATCAGGGCGTGCGCCTCGGCCGTCGGCATGCCGCACAGCGCCGGCGTCGGGTGCAGCAGGCAGGCCAGCGACAGGGCATTTTCGTCTGGAGACGCCGCCTCGCCGTCGATCGGCGTGGAGAGATGCCACAGCGTAGTGGTAGTCAACAATTCAGGGGTGTGCGGCACGTTCAGGTAGCGGCAGCGGCCGGCCAGCACGTCACGCATGCTTTCGGTGACGATGCGATGCTCGTGGCGATCTTTCGCCGAGGCCATCAGCCGCTCCCCCACTTCGCGATCGCGCTGCGGGTCGGCCTCGCGCCGGGCGGAACCGGCCAGCGGGTTAGAATAGAAACGGCCGCTGTCCTGGCGCAGCAGCAGCTCTGGGCTGGCGCCCAACAGCGCGCCCTGCTCCAGCGGCACATGGAAATGGAAACCGTGCGGATTCTGGGCAATCACGCGCGCCATCAGCGCATGGCGATCCACCGGCTGGCGCGTTTCGATCTCCAGCAGGCGCGACAAGACCACTTTATCCAGCTCACCGGCCTTCATCGCGTCGACGGCGTCGCTGACCATCTTCATAAACGGCTGCTGCGGCGGCAGCTCCGCCACGCCGGCCAGTTCAGGGCCGTTCGCCGGCGGCCGAACGCCGGCCATAAAGGCAGCGCGATCGAACCAGCGGCTCTGCTGCGGAATAAACAGCGCCGAAGGCTGCCGGGTATCGAACGGGATGGCACCGCACAGCAGCGGTTTTTTGATACCGGCCTGGCGGGCCTCGGCAAACGCCTGCCGCACGCTGCGCTGGAACTCGCCGTTCAGGTCGGCGCCGTCTGCGGCCGGCAGGCGAATGCGGCTGAAACAACCGGTAGTGGTCAAGCTGCGGAAAGGAGAGGTAAAGAAGAAGCCCGACGCCGGAGAAAAATCAGCGGCGAACCGGTGTTCTTCGCGCTCCTGTATTTCCTTTCGATTGATGTCGTTCACGGCAGTATCCATCGCTTCGCCCTCAAGGATTTGAAGTGATAACCAATATAATAATGATTATCATTTGAGTTAATTCCGCGCTAAATTACTCGCCGATATTTGCTATGTCAATAAACGTAAGCACTTCTTTCATTTCGAAATCATGACATAAACGCTGTGGGTTTTACGCATGCCGATGATAAGCATTGCTATTTGATCCCACAGCGTTGTCTTAACGCGTTCGACTACTTTTCTGTAGCGGGCTGCGGCTCCGGTTTGTGCAACGTCACCTGGCGCAAACCGGTCATGGCGAACAGCAACAGGATGCCGAGCAGCGCGGCGCCGAAGCCGAAACCGCTGGCGCTCATCGCCGGCAGCATGAAGGCGCCCATCGCCCCCAGCAGCAGTGCGCCCAGCGCATCGCCCACCACGTTCTGCGCCGTCCACAGGCCGTTGATGCGGCCGAGGAAGTTGTCCGGCGTCAGGCTCTGGATCAGGCCGTATTGCAGCAGCGAGTTCAGCGCGCTCAGGTAGCCGAACGCCACCAGGCACAGCAACGCCAGGCTGTACCACGGCATCAGGCCGAACAGGCCAATGGCGGCGAACGCCGCGATCGCCGTCAGCAGCATCACCCAGCCGGGGCGCGCCACGTGCGCCACGCGCCCGCTGGTGAACGCGCCGATGGCCGCGCCGAGCGGCACGGCGGCGTACATATAACCGAGGTGGGCAGCGTCGATGTGCCAGCTTTCCGCCATCGCCGGGTACAGCACGCGCACCGCGCTGGCCATGGTCAGCAGCGCGCCGATCAGCGCCACCATGCCGATCACCTTGTTCTGGAACAGGAAGGCGAAGCCGCCCGCCAGCGCGCGCAGCGGGTGTTCACGCGGCTGCGGTGGCGGCATTAGCTGCGGCAGGCTCAGCAGCGGCAGCAGCGTCAGCAGGGTGCCGAACGCCGCCAGGCCGTAGTTCCAGGCAATGCCCATATGGGCGATCACCAGGCCGCCAATCGCCGGGGAAAGAATCGAGCCGAAGCGCACCGTCAGCATGCTGATGGCGCCCGCCTGCACGATGTTTTCGCGGCCCACCAGCGCCGGCGTGGCCGCCAGCAGCGCCGTCACCCCCACCGCGCCGAAGAAACCGTCCCACACCGCCAACAGATAAATGGCCGCCAGCGAAGGCGACGGCAACAGGGCATTGAGGCACAGGCCGACGAAGCCGATGCCGCAGGTGGATCGCGCGAACAGGATCAACCGGCGCCGCTCATAGCGATCGGCCAATACGCCCCCCATCAGCAGCCCGGCGAACATGCCGCCGCCGGCCAGCGTCACCGCCAACCCGACCTGCAGGGTGGAACCGGTCAGCGCCTGGATCTGCACCGGGATGGCGATCGCCATCAACCCCAGCGCCACAATGGAGATAAAGCGCGCGCAGAACACCGCGCGGAAAGCCCGGTTAGTTTTCAACAGGCTGAAATCAAGCAGGATGGAGGGTTTGCTACTCATCGGTTGTTCACCACATCTTTAAACGGGGATTCTGCAATTGCGGAGCGCTATGCTAGCACAGATGACGAAATCAATAATGATAATAAAAATCATTGATATTCAATTGTGAGCAACCGCAAGAAACGCCGCCACACGCGGGGTAATCCCCGTGCCTGGCGGCGAGATGACGGGCGCGATCACAGCGTGCGCAAGATCCGGTTCAGCAGCGGCCCCAGCACTTTGAACGACGCCGGCGAAACGATATCGACATGCGCGCAGTCCAGCTCGTGCGCCTGCAGCGCATCGACGTATTGCGACCAGGTCTGCTGCACGTCCATCCCTTCCTGCAGCGTGCGTTTAGCGACGAACAGCGTCGCCTGGCCGTGGAAGCGAGCGGTACGCGTGTGCGACAGCAACCGCACCGAATCGGCGTAGTTGGCTTCGATGTTGTCGAACATCGCCGTGCGCGTCTCGCCCAGCGCCGGATCGAGCGTATCCTGCGACACCGCCAGAAACTGCTCGCGCTCGCGCTGCACTTCCTTCAACACGTTGTCGTCCAGCATCACGTCCCAGTTTTGGGTCTCCGGCGGATAAGTATCCAGCAGGCCGAGGAACGCCACCTCTTCGCCGCGCGCCTGCAGCCGGGCGGCGATGCCCTGGGCCAGCGTGCCGCCCAGCGAGTAGCCGATGAAGTGGTACGGCCCGTGCGGCTGGACCTGCAACACCGTCTGCAGGTGGGCATCCACCACCTGATCCATATCTTCGCTCAGCGCCAGCGGGCCATCCGGCCGCGGTGACTGGATACCGACCAGCGACCAGTGCTGATCGAGATAGCGCGGCAATACGCTGAACTGCCAGGAGAAGCCGGACGCCGGGTGCAGACAGAACAGCGTCGGCCCCTCGGTGACGCGCAGCGGCAATACGCTGTCGAAGCCGCTGCGATCGGCCTCTTCCTGCGTGCGATCTTCCGCCAGCAAGACAGCCAGTTGCTCGACGCGCGACGCCACCATCACCTGGCCGACAGACACCGCCTTGCCCAGATCGCGGCGCAGCTCCGCCGCCAGCCGCATCGCCAGCAGCGAATGGCCGCCGAGCGCGAAGAAATCGTCGTCGGCGAACACCTGCTCGCGCTGCAGCAAACGGGCGAACACCGCCGCGATCTCGCTTTCCAGCCCGGCCTGCGGCGGCCGTCCTGCCTTGCGCTCACCGCCCTGCGGCTGCGGCAAGGCCTTGCGATCCAGCTTGCCGTTGGCACTCAGCGGCAAATCACTCATTTCCACCAGCGCCACCGGTACCATGTGCGGCGGCAGACGGTCGGCCAGGGCCGCGCGCAGGGCTTGCGCATCCCAGCTCGCGCCAGGCTGCATCACCAGATAGCCCACCAGCTGGCGCGCATCGCCGCCGGCATCCACCGGCGTGCCCTGCAGCACCAGCGCGTGCGTCACCGCCTGGCGCACGCCCGGCAGCGACAGCAAGGCGTGGTCGATTTCACTCAGCTCGATACGCTGCCCGCGGATCTTCAGCTGATCGTCACTGCGGCCCAAATATTCCACCGTGCCGTCCGGCAGCCAGCGCGCCACGTCGCCGGTGCGGTACATGCGCCCGCCCTCGCCGAACGGATCGGCGACAAAGCGGCTGGCGGTCAGATCCGGCCGGCCCAGGTAGCCGTGCGCCAGCTGCACGCCGGTCAGATACAGATCGCCCGCCACGCCCGGCGGCACCGGCCGCAGGCGCGCGTCCAGAATGCGCAGCCCGGTGTTCCATACCGGCAGGCCGATCGGCACGTTGGCGCCGGTCACTTTCGCCAGTGCGTCGCCGTAAGCCGGATGCCAGGTCACGTCCACCGCCGCTTCGGTCGGGCCGTAGAGGTTGTGCAACGGCACCGCTGTGCGGCTTTGCCACAGGCGGCACAGCTCCGCCGGCAGCGCTTCGCCGCTGCAGAACACCTGGCGCAGCGCGGCGCAGTTCGCCACCGCCGCGTCGTCGTCCAGTGCGGCCACGAAAGCCGCCAGCATCGACGGCACGAAGTGCATCGTGGTAATGCGGTGTTGTGCGATCAGCTGTTGCAGCTGCTGCGGATCGCGATGCGCCTCCGGCGGCGCCATCACCAGCCGGGCGCCGACCATCAGCGGCCAGAAGAATTCCCACACCGAGACGTCGAAACTGCACGGCGTTTTCTGCAGCACCGCGTCGTCCGCCCCCAGCGGATACTGGTGTTGCATCCACAGTAGGCGGTTGACGATCGCCTGATGGCCGACCAGCACGCCTTTCGGGCGCCCGGTGGAGCCGGAGGTAAAGATGATATAGGCCGCATGGTCCGGCGTCGGGCCCGCGATCGCCACCCCGGCGGCGTGATCGGCCGCCAGCGGCGCGTCATACAGCAAGATTTCGCCCTTGTCGGCGAAACGCGCCTGCTGCGCCGGGTTAGTGATGACCAGCCGGGGCGCGGCGTCTTCCAGCATCATCGCCAGCCGCTCGTCCGGATAACCGGTGTCCAGCGGCAGATAGGCGGCGCCCGCTTCCACGATCGCCATCAACGCCAGCGACAGGAACACCGAACGCGGCAGCGCCACCGCCACGATGTCGCCCGGCCGCACGCCCTGCGCCACCAGCTCGCGCGCCAGCGCCGTAACCTGCTCGCGCGTTTCGCGGTAGGTGAAATTGAAATGCGCATCCGCCAGCGCCGGTGCGTCCGGCGTGGTTTGCGCCTGCTGCGCCAGCAACTGGCTCAGCGTGGTCGCCGGCACCGGGTGCGCCGTGTCGTTGACCCGCGCCAGCAGCGCGTGATCGTCGGCGGTCAGCATATCGGCTTCGCCGATCGGCAACGTTGCCTGCGCGGCGAACTGCGCCAGCAGCAGCGGCAACCGCTGCAGGTGCGCCTGCAGTTCCTGGCGGCTGTAACGCTCGGCGTTGGCCAGCAGCTCCACCTTCAGCTGATGGTGTTCGTCGATAAACAGCGCAATCTCCAGATCGCGCACCGGCCCGGAGGCCAGATCGTGGGTAATGCCTTCGATACCGGCGAAATCCAGCTGGTAATCGAACATTTTGAAGTTGAAGACCGTGCCGTACAGCGGTTCGCCGTCGCCGATGCGGCCCAGATCGCGCTGCACCTGTTCGGCGTCGTAGCGCTGATGGCGGCGCACCGTTTTCAGCTCGCGGCTGATGCGGGTGGCAGCCTCATACAGCGTGGCCTGCGGCTCGAGGTGCATCTCCATCGGCAACACGTTGATCACCGGGCCGGCAGCGCACAGGGCGGCCGATCCGGTGCGGCGCATAAAGATAAAACCGGCGCTGAAGCTCGGTTGGCCGCTCAGGCGCGATACCCACAGCGCCACCAGCGCCACCGCCATATCGGCGGCGTTCAGCTTCTGCTGTGCGCCACACTGCACCAGTTCGGCGAAGGCCTGCGGATCGCAGCGCTGTTCCAATCGATGGATGCGCGGCGTGGGCGTTTGCCCAGCCAGCGGCTGCGGGCAGAGCGTGGCCGGCGGCGGCAACTGCCGCGCTTTTTCGCGCCAGAAATCGGCGTCGCGTTGCCAGGCCGGCGCCTGCCGGTAAGCCTGGTATTCCGCCACTACGTCGCTGAACGCCGTGAAAGGCGTCGGCTCCAGCGCGTCACCGCGGCAAAGGTGGGTATAAATCGCCGCCACGCGGCGCGCGATGGCGGTGAAGCTGAAACCGTCCACCAGCAAATGGTGATAGCGCTGATACCAGAACCAACGGTCATCCGCCAAACGCATCACCACATGGCGATACAGCGGTGCGCCGCTGCCGGCGCGCAGATCGCTCGCCAGATCGATGTCCATCAGGGCACGCGCGGCGGCTTCAGGGTCCGGCGACGTCGTCAGATCGACAAGTTCCGGCTCGTACACCGCCAGCGCGTCGTCCAGCCATTGCACCGGCACGCCGTCGCGTTCCGCAAAACGCAGGCGCAGCATGTCCACCTCGCTCAGGCCCTGGATGATGGCCTGCAGCAGAGGCTCTACGGTGACAGGGCCGTTGAGTTCGATGGCATGTGCGACCGCGTAGGCGTTGCGATGCGGGGAGATTTGATCGGCGACCCAGATGCCGGGTTGCGCCGCGACCAACGGCCATTCGCCCGCAAGCGCCGGGCCGCTGAGAGAGTTAGGGGTGTGTGACACTGCTTATTGCTCCCGTGATTACCTGGCGCCGGTCACGCCTCGCGTGCTGCGACCGGCAGAATGTCTTGCCAATGCTGTTCCAGCCATTCGGCGCACGCGGTGTGCGCCGCCGGGCCAAAGACGATCGTCCAATCGGACGGAATGGCGCGGAAATCCGGCCACAAACTGTATTGTTGTTGTACGTTGCGCAGCACCAGGCTGCGCTGCTGTTGATCATCGAACGGATTCAGGCTTTCCATCATGTGTTCCTCGTGCCGCCGCCGATGCCGGGTAAGCGGTGGCGAAAGCGGAAGCCCAGACCGCCTGCAGCCCATCGGTCAGGCCGCTGCGCCAACACAACGCGTCGTGCCCGCCTTCCACCACCCGGTAGTGCACCCGATGGCCGGCGTCACTCAGGCGTGCCGCCATTTCGCCGCTGACCCGATGCACCAGCTTTTCCTGCGTACCGGCTTCCATAAATACCTTCAGCGCGCCGTGGTTGCCCAAACCGTGCCGTTCCACCTGCTGCATCAGCCAGCAGGCATCGTCGGGAATGCTCGGCAGCTGCAGCATGTCGCGCCGCGGCCACCAGTAGGAACCGGACTGGGTGATCACCGCGCCGAAGCGCTGCGGCCAGCGCAGCCCGGCATACAGGGAAGCCAGGCCGCCAAAGCTTTGCCCCGCCACCACCGTGTCGGCCGGTTTGTCGCTGTGCGGCGCCCAGTCGGCCAGCTGCGGCATCAATTCTTCCTGCACCGCCAGCCAGAAATCGTCCTTGCAGGTTAATTCTCGCGCCCGGTGCGGCAGATCAATGATGTCGATCAGCACATACACCGCTTCCGGCAACGCCCCCTCGCGGGTCAGCTGCATCAGCGGCTCCCAAACCGGCATCTGCTTCGCCCAGAACTGGCCGTCGAGCAGGATCGCGAGCGGGCGCTCGGTCGGCTTACTGTCGCCGGTCGTGTAGATCCAGACGTCGCGGCTGTTGCCCAGGCGCTCACTGCGCCAGGTATGGCGCTGCAAACGCGCCGGCAGCGGCGGCGTGCAGCGCCCGCTGGCGATCTCATACTCGTCGAACGAGCGCCATACCGGCTGCGGCGGCGCATCCGGCATGTGCAGGCCGGAGACGCTGTGGCCGCTGGCGCTTTGCCAGGAGCGATAAGGGTTGAGCAGATCGGGGGTGGCGCTGGCGAACACCTGATGCCACCAGTGGCGCAGGTTGTGCATGTTGGCGTGCGCATCGTCGCCGCTGAACGCCGGCGGCCGCTCGTCAAAACAGGGGATAAAGCAGTAGCTGCCGCGCCAGGCGCCGCTCAGCTCGGTCTGCCAGTACCACACGTCGGTACCGGCCAAACGTTGCAGGCTTTGCGGCGGATTCGGCTGGTGATGGTCGGTCAAGCAGTTAATGTTAATCCACACGCGACGGTAGGCGGAGGTCAATTCGCATCCCTGAGGATCGCGCCAGAAAAAGGTGGTTCGCCAACGGCCGTTACCCGCCGATTCTACCCATGGCGTACCGCGCCGTGCCACCGTCAACCACCACCCTGGACTGCCCGCATTGCTGCTGGCCAATAATCTGCTGCTTTCTGACTGTAGTTCTGTATTCACAACGCCTACCCATTTTGTAGTTGGCGGCACCGGGAACGTCGACTTTTCCCTATCGCCGGCCACCGCCCGAACGCACTGTACGCCAAATACTATTGATAATAATTTGCATTTGCAATAGTGTGTAAGGCTTGGAGATCGTGCTGGTATTGCGCGCAACGGACAGGGATCGGGGATACATCAATGGCATCCCTTGCCGCAGCCGATTTTCTATTTCCGACTACACAAAAACTACAACCGCCCTTCCCCCCGTTCGGCGAGGGATGGCAGCAAGGTAGGACACTCAAATGAAAAGCAAGCTATCACGTTATTCTTTAGCCACTCTTATCGGCTTGGGATTGGGCGCGTCCGCGTTCGCCAACGCCGCGCAGCAGACCGACACCCCCACCACGGAAGAAAACAGCGGCACAGCGGATAAAAAGCCGCGCGGCGAAGACACCATCGTCGTGACCGCCGCCCGGCAGAACCTGCAGGCGCCGGGGGTGTCCACCATCACCGCCGAAGAGATCAAAAAACGCCCGCCGGCGCGCGACATCAGCGAACTGATCCGCACCATGCCCGGGGTTAACCTGACCGGCAACTCCACCAGCGGCCAGCGCGGCAACAACCGCCAGATCGATATCCGCGGTATGGGCCCGGAAAATACCCTGATTCTGATCGACGGCAAACCGGCCTCCAGCCGCAACTCGGTGCGTCAGGGCTGGCGCGGCGAGCGCGACTCGCGCGGCGATACCGCCTGGGTGCCGCCAGAAATGATCGAGCGCATCGAAGTGCTGCGCGGCCCTGCCGCAGCGCGCTACGGCAACGGCGCCGCGGGCGGCGTGGTCAACATCATCACCAAGAAGGCCGGCGATGCGCTGCACGGCTCGCTGAATGGCTACT
This sequence comes from Serratia sp. OLAL2, assembly GCF_002752475.1. Lineage (NCBI taxonomy): Bacteria > Pseudomonadati > Pseudomonadota > Gammaproteobacteria > Enterobacterales > Yersiniaceae > Serratia > Serratia sp. OLAL2. The sequence goes on from NZ_MSTL01000016.1 coordinate 561,715, forward strand.
TCAACGCGCCGCAGCACAAGCAGGAAGGCGCCACCAAGCGCACCGACTTCAGCCTGTCCGGCCCGCTGAGCGACTCCCTGAGCTTCCGCCTGTTCGGCGGCTACAGCAAAACGCAGGCCGACGCCTGGGACATTAACGAATCACACAAGTCCGAACGCGTAGGCGCCTACGCCAACAGCCTGCCCGCCGGGCGTGAAGGGGTGGTCGATAAAAACATCGACGCCTTGCTGCACTGGGACTTCGCCCATCTGCAGTCATTGGAGTTCGAGTACGCCTATGGCCGCCAGGGCAACCTGTATTCTGGCGATACCCAGAACACCAACACCAATGCCCTGGTGCAGAGCAACTACGGCAAAGAGACCAACCGCATCTACCGTGAAACCTTCGGCCTGACCCACCGCGGCGCCTGGGACAACGGCGTGAGCACCAACAACTACGTGCAGTTCGAGCGCACCCGCAATACCCGCCTGAACGAAGGGCTGGCCGGCGGCACCGAAGGCATCTTCGACACCAAAAATACCGGTTTCGGCACCACCAAGCTGGACGACTTCCTGGCGCACAGCGAAGTCAGCGTGCCGTTTGAGCTGGGCGTTTCACAGACCGCCACGCTGGGTACCGAGTGGACCCAACAGCGGATGAAAGACGGCACGTCCACCAGCCAAACGCTGATGGGCGGCACTATTCCCGGCATGGGCAACGGCACGCGCAGCCCTTACGCTTCCGCGCATATCTTCTCGCTGTTCGCCGAAGACAACATCGAGCTGACCGACACCACCATGCTGACGCCGGGTCTGCGTTACGATCTGCATTCAGAATCCGGCAACAACTGGAGCCCGGCGCTGAACCTGTCGCAGGAACTGGGCGACTACTTCACGCTGAAAATGGGCATCGCCCGTTCTTACAAGGCGCCGACCCTGTACCAGACCAACGGCAACTACCTGCTGTACAGCAAAGGCCAAGGGTGTGCGGGCAGCGATGTCAGAAACGGCTGCTACCTGCTCGGTAACGACGATCTGAAGGCGGAAACCAGCGTCAACAAAGAGATCGGGCTGGAGTTCCATAACGAAGGCTGGCTGGCCGGCGTCACCTACTTCCGCAACGATTACCACAACAAGATTGAAGCGGGTAACTCGCGCATCGCCACCAGCAGCACCGGTACGGCGGTCTATCAGTGGGAGAACGTACCGAAAGCGGTCGTACAAGGGCTGGAAGGCTCGTTGAACGTGCCGGTCAGTGAGACCGTCACCTGGAGCAATAACGCCACCTACATGATCGAGAACAAGAACAAGACCACCGGCGATTACCTGTCGGTGATCCCGAAGTTCACCGTCAACTCGACCCTCAGCTGGCAGGCTACGCAGGATCTGTCGATGCAGTCCACCCTGACCTGGTACGGCCGTCAGAAGCCGAAGAAGTACAACTACCAGGGTAAACCGGCCACCGGCGGCGAAACCCGCGAGGTTAGCCCTTACGCCGTCGTCGGCGCCAGTGCGACCTATGACCTGACCAAAAACGTCAGCGTCACTGCCGGCATCGACAACCTGTTCGACAAACGCCAGTTCCGCGCCGGTAACGCGCAGAACGTGGGCGACCCGATTACCGGCGCTATCAACATCGCCGGCGCGGGCGCGGCCACCTACAACGAACCGGGCCGTACCTACTACATGAGCATCAACACCCACTTCTGATGACATGACCCAACGACAAAGGGGGGCTCAGCCCCCCTTGAGGTAAATGACAAAGCGGATGACGTTGCCGGGCTTTCATTAGGCGACAGATAGAAAACAAGGAAAATCAATTCATTGATTTTCGGCTGATAACCACAAAGGAGGAAAATCCACGCTTTTTCCTCCTTTGTCAGCCACTAGAAAGGGCGCCGCGGCGCCCTTTTTTTATATTTATATTCAGTTACCTGGTGTGCAGTTGAATGCGCACCACGCTTTCCGGCTTGCCGGCCTTGGTGGAGGCACCGTCGTTTTTCACCGTCACAAACAGCGCGTCGCCTTTCGGATCCAACGCCAGACTGTTAGGGTGCGGCGGCAGGTCTACGGTTTGCAGGCGTTTAAGCGTTTTGGCGTCGAACACCGTCAGCGTGCCGGCGCCGTGATCCACGCGCACGCCTTTGCGGTTGGCGACATACAGCCGCTGGCTGCGCTCGTCGAGCAGCAGGCCGATCGGCACCTCATCCGTCAGCTCGCTGGCCAGCACTTTGCCGCTGTCCGCATCCAGCGCAAACACCCGGTGGCCACTGCTGCGCTTCACGTAGTCGTGCCCCAGATGATGGTTACGGTAGTCGTCGCGATCGATACCCTGATCGACGCCCAACAGGCGATTGCTCGCCGGGTCATACACCAGGTTCAGCAGCTGATCGGCCTGTACTTCGTGGGTGGCGGTGATCGCCAGCGTGTCGGCGTTAAGGGTGATCACCTGCCCCTGCATGTTGGAAACGAATACCCGACGGCCCTTCTCATCCAGCGTGATGCCCACCGCGTTGTAGCCGAAGCCCGGGATCACTTTCTCCAGCTTGCCGGCTTTGGTATCGACCACGTACAGCACGCTGTCGACGCCGAAACCCAGACCCGGCAGGAACAGACGGCCGCTTTGCGCGTCATACTTGAGCTCTCGGAGGCGGTACAGGTAGTCCTCGGTGATTTTGAATTTCTTCAGCTCCGCCAACAGGAAATCCAGACGCTTGCCGCTGATGCCCGCCTGCTTGTAAGCCTGCTCCAGCACCGCTTTGTCCAGCAGCTTGATGCTGCCCAGCGCGTGGTTGGTAGTGGTGTCCACCACCCCGACTTCGCCGTTGAAGGCCTGCGTCAGGTACAGGCGATTGCCCGCGTCGTTCAGCGCCACGCCGAAGCCTTTCACCTGCAGTGGGATCTCTGCCTTGATCGCCAGGGTGTTGGGATCCAGCCGCAGCACGCGGGAGCGCGCCTCTTCCTTCCAGTCCGGCGCGCTGACGAACAGCGCCTGTTGCGAGGTGCTGTAGGCCATCTCCACCACCGTCGACGATAGCGCCTCGCGCTTGATGTCCTGCGGTTTGATGCCGACATCGTCCGCCTGCGCGGCGCCGGCGACCACCAGAGAGGCCGCCACCAGTAGCGACAGTAGCGCGCGCGGGGTTGCTAGGGTTCCAGACATCCTTTTATCTCCTTGAAAATCATGCTTTCGGTTAGAGTGAAACAACGTCATGCCTGCGGCCCGGGCGGCAGCGCCGCCAGAGCGATATCGCCAGCGATGTGCTGCTCAAACTGGGTAAAGACGTGCTGAACGCCATCGGCGATCAGATTGGCCTGCTCCCGGCTGTAGTGGTCCTGACGGTAGGTCATCATCACCCGCAGGGATTTCTTCCCGGCCAGATCGTCTTCCATCACCTCAAACTGCAGGCCGAGCAACGATTCGGCTTTCTCCGGCTCCACCTGACGGTAGGCGATCGTGCTGCCGTCCTGCAGCCGGAACTCGCCGTTCAGCTTGATGCGGCTGTGGATCTGGATGAACACTTCGAACATGTGGTTCTTGCGGTCGGCGTCCACGCCGAACAGCCCTTCTTCCACCAGATCGATCGGAATGTCGGTGTACGGCAGCGAGCCATTGATGGTGTTTTTCACCTGGCTGACCAACCCGGCCACCGTCAGCCCCTCGTCGAAGCGCACGCGGTGCACCACCACGGTGGTGAAATAGCCGACGGTATCGAAGAACTCGGCGTCGTTACGGCCGGAAGTCGAGGTGCCCACCAGCAGATCCGCCGGGCCGCCCAGCAGACGCAGCGCCGAGGTAATCCCGGCATACACCACGTTGAACAGCGACGCGTTGTTGCGGCGGGCAAGCTGATACAGGCCTTCCGCCACGGCAGGATCGACCTCGAACTCCAGCCAGCCGCCGTTGACGTCCGCCGGTGCCGGCACCGCCGGATGGGTGGATGCTTCTTGCCGGAAGATCGGCTGGCCGACCGGCGCGCCGCGCAGCGCATCAAGCCAGTAGTCCAGATGTTGCTGCTGCACCCCGGAGGCCCGCTGCTGCCGGGCGAAAGTGTGGAACTGCGGCGGCTGCCCGCTCCACTGCGGCGCCTGGCCGACGACGCGATGGCGATAGGCGATGCCCAATTCGTCCATCATCAGGTTGAGCGACCATTCATCCAGCACCACATGGTGGAACAGCAGCGACAGCAGCTGTTGGCCGTTGTCCGCATCGCGCAGCAGCGTGGCGCGCAGCGGCAGCTCGGCGGCCAGATCGAACCGGTGCTGGCCGGCGTCGGCCAACAGGGCGGCGGCATTACCCGCCGGCGTCTCGTGAGAGAAGCGGAACCACTGATAATCCGGCAGTTCTGCGGCCGGCACCACCACCTGCACCACCTCCCCCTGCTGCTCGACGAAGCGTGAACGCAGCACGGTATGGCGAGTCATGACGTCGATAAACGCCTGGTGCAGCGCCGTTTCGTCTACCGCATCGAAGAAGCGAAGAGAGAACGGCAGGTTGAAAATCTCGTCATGGCCGAAGGCTTCATACACCTTCCACAGCGATTCCTGCGCCAGCGACAGCGGCGCCTGCGCCCCCTCATGATCGTCGGCGATCGCTAGCGCGGCATTCGGCTGCGCAACGTTCAGGCGTTTGGCGTAGCCCGCCAACCCGCGCGCCGTCGGATGACTGAACAGATCGTTAATGTTGATTTCGATCTGATGCAGGCTCAGCAAGCGGCCGATCACCCGGGTAGCGACCAGCGAATGGCCGCCGCGATCGAAGAAGTCTTCATCCAGGGTCATTTCCGGCGCCACCAGCGCCTCACGGAACTCCTGCAAAATCAGCGGCGCAACGCTTTCGTCGGCGTCGCCGTTCGCCGCCGGCGCGGCCATTACAGGGGAAACGGCCTCAGCCACCGGCAATGCGACGGCAATTCGCTGCCCGGCCAGGAACGCGCTGAACTGCTCCAGCAGGAAAGGCGCCGCGTGCGGAGACAGGCGCGGGTCGGTGACCAGCTCCAGCGTTAACGCTTCCGCTTCGGGCAAGCCCAATAGCAGCGCCAGTTCAAACGGCGTATGCAGCGGCGGCAGCAACAGGCGTTCGGCGTGAACGCCTTCCAGCCGCCACTCTGCGGCCAGATCGTCACGCCAGGCCACCAGCAACTGCGCCCGCTGCGGATCCGGCTGTTCAGCCACGGCCTGCGCCAGCAGCCGCTGCCCGACGTCGCCCTCGCCATGCTGCACGGTCAGGCGCATCAGCGGCGCCGCCGTCAGGCCCAGATCCAGGCCGACGAACTCTGCCGTTTCTGCGGCCGGCACGCACAGCTGCACCGCTTGGCCGCCGGCCTGCGCGGCGACGAACTCGGCAAACCGTGCCGCCACAGCCGCCAGCAAGGCCCGCGGCGTGTCGTTGGCGGGCAACAGCGAGCGATCAATGCGTGTGACCACGCGCGCGCCCACCGGCGGCAACGCTTCAGTACGCTGCGCCGGGCTGCGGTAATCCTGCAGCGAGACCGCCTGGCGCGCCCAGGGCAGCTGTGGCGCCGGGATTTCCGGCAGCTCGACCGGCGCCGCCGCGAAAGGCAGAGGCATCGCATCTCCGTTATAGCGGGCGGACAGCATCGCCGGCAGATGGCGCCACGGCAGCGCTTCCGCCAGGATGTCATGCAATACCACGCCCAAAATCACGTCATCGGCAGGCGTGAGCAACAGCAGGCAGCGCAGCGGCGCTTCGCTTTCCAGTTCAAATGGCGCCGCCTGCACTTGCAGCAGACGACAAATGGCGTGTTGTTCATCCGCCACCTGACGCAGGCTCACCGGCAACGGCGCCGAATCGGCAGCGCGTTTAACCAAACCGTTTTCGTCATCAAAAACGTAACGCACGTTCACGCCCGGCGTTTCCCGCACCAGCGCTTGCAGCGCCGCCGTCAGTTGGGCGATATCCACCTCTCCCGTCAGGCGCCAGGCCAGCGCCCGCTGCCCGCGTGCGTCACCCTGCTGCAGATGGGCAAACCATGCCCGTTCTTCGGCTTCGCTTACCGGCCGCTCGCCGTTCGCCGACGGCGCGCCCAGCGCCTGAAACGCGCTCTCCAGCCGCTGGGCCTCTTCATCGCTCAGAATGCTGTCAAAATCACCGATCACTGCGTTATCTCCTTTGCCCGGCCGTGCCGGGATAGCGCATAAAACGGGGGACATTCGTCCCCCATCATCGCGATAGCGTTAGAAATTCAGCTCAACCGCTGCGCCGACCAGGCGGCCTCGCTGGAGAGTCGCCGTGTAAATGTCATTGCTTCTGACCATCTCACGACGGTCGGAATCAAACAGGTTTTTCGCATACAGCGTGGCGCGACCGTAGTCGAAGGTGTAAGCCAGCTGGGCGTTAGCCGTCCAATAGGAGCCGATGCGCCCGCGCGAGTCGTTGTCGTATTGCGAATAGTAGGAGTCGGTAAACGCCACGTTGCTACTCAGCTCCCATCCTTTCAGGAACTGATATTTGGCCCCCATGTTGGCGGTGTAAGCCGGTGCGCGCGCCAGCTCATGCCCTTCCACGCCGCTGCCCGAGAACTTCTTGATGTCGGTTTTCAGCAGGCCGAGGTTGCCGAACAGCTCGAAATCCCAGCGCGGCTGCCAGGTGGCGCCGATTTCCGCACCGTAGGTTTCCACCTTGTCGGCGTTGCGGATCACGCTGGAGTTCTCACCCAGCGAGTACGGCAGCTGCATGTCTTTGTAATCGTTGTAGAAGATGTTACCTGTCAGCACCACGTTGGCGTCTTTCAGGTGATGGCGGGTGTACAACTCGTAGTTCCAGACATACTCGGAACCGTAGGTGTAGCTGACCACCGGCGTGCCGATCGTGATGCCGCCGCCGCCGGCGTTATAGCCGCGGGCGATCTTGGCACCGTAGGTTTGGGTATCCGTCGGTTTCCAGGCCACGTCCAGCTTCGGCAGGAACACGGTGTAGGTTTCGTCGAAATCGATGCGCACCGCCTGGCTGCCGCCGTCGCGGCGACGGTGTTCGCGTTCCAGGCGGCTGGCGGCAGTCACGTCCACCTGCGGCGTCAGCGCATAGGTCAGCTCGGCGAACGCCGAATGGGTATCGGTTTTATCTTTGAAGGTCGATCCGCCGAAGATGTTGACGAACTCATCCTGCGTGCCGTGGAAGTAACGCAGCCCCGCTAGCCCGTGCAGGCGGCTGTCCGCACCGCCGAAGCGCACCACCGGCTCCACGTGAACTTCCTGGCCGTCGATCTCGGCGTATTGGATGTTGTAAGCGGTCGGACGGTTGATGTTGAAATCGGTATAGATAACGCGGTTTTCAAACGTCAGCGCATCAGAGGCCTCCCAGGCCAGATCCCAGATGGTGCTGTTCATGTTGCTTTTGAACACGGCGCGGCGCGGATCGTGGCGCGGGTTGGTCGGATGCGGCTGCGGGTTGAGGCTTTCGTTCTGTGGCGCGGTGCTGCCGAAGTGGTTAAAGGTCAGCTTGGTGGTCAGATCGCGCAGGCCGGCCGGATTGAACAACAGCTTGGCACGGGCGGTGGTGGCTTCCACTTCGCGTGGATCGCCCACCGGCGCATAGGCCGGCAGATCGGCTTCGCTGCGGCGGCGCTGGCGATCGACGCTGACGCGGAACGCCAGCTGATCTTCCACCAGCGGGCCGGACGCCATGGCGGCCAGCTGTGAAGAGTGCTGGTTGCCGGCCCCGCCCTTGAAGGCGCTTTCCCATTCGAAGGTCGGATCTTTACTGGCCATGACGATGGCGCCGGCGATGGCGTTGCGCCCCTGAATGTAGCTTTGCGGGCCGAGGAACACTTCGACGCGATCCAGATCCCACAGCGACTGTGGGCCGAAAGCCTGTTCGTTATAGGTCAGCGAACGGCCATCCAACGACAGATTGAGGCGCGGACGGGTGCCGCTGAGGAAGGCATTGGCGCCAACGTTCGGGCCGGAACCGTCGATGCCGCGCACGGTCGGTAGTTCGTTGCCGATGCCTAGATCCACCACGTTGGGGGTCATGCGCAGCAGATCGGGGATCTGCACTGCGTCAGGCATCGAGGCGATGCGGTTGCTGTCGAACACCTGCACGCTGGAGCCGGTGTCGAAAATGGAACGTTTGATCTTCTCACCGGTGACCAGCAGCGTTTCCGCGTCCTGGTAGGTTTCGTTGCTCTTGGTTTCCGCCGCGTTGACGTTACCGATCGCCAGTGAACAAACCCCTAAAAATACGGAGGAAAACGCCCCAATGGCTTTCAACCCCGCCTTTTCCCCGTTTCCTACGCTTTCATGCCGTTGAGCCGCAAAATGCTTGCCCATAGATGTCTTCTCCTTTCATCCCAGAGGTGCACAAAATTTGATTTTTTTTTACACAACCTACATCGACACTCACACAGACCATGACGCTGCGGCCTTCCCGGCCTTGCTGTTGCTTATCCCTGCGGCAAACCCATGCCTTTCGCGGCCGGACGGGCGCGGCCCCGTCCACGGCTAAGCCGCCGGCGGAGCGGCCGGCAGCTTGTATAAAAACGTAAAATAATGTTAAGAATGATAATATTTTGCATTTTCTAATGCAAATCATTATCAACAAAGGTGTGAGGCCTGACAAGATAACTGCCAGAAACCCTTATACTTTCGCAGGAAAAACGAGCGCTGCAATAACAAGCAATCATTTCAATGCTAAGAATAATATAGATAAATTATTCACACCCAATGCCCTCACTGCCCGGCGTCGCTAAAACACCTTATAGATAGCACCCGATCGCCAAATGGATCAAATAATAATAATTTTCATTCCTATTAACATTTGGATATATTCTTGCAGTCTCGTTGGCTGAATCAAAATGGATACCCGATGAAAGCTTTGACCACGATGCAGGCCGCCTATTGGGTAGGCCGACAGTCCGCTCCTCCCCTCGGCGGCATGGCCGCCCACCTGTATGCGGAATTCGACGGCGGCGAGCTGGATACCGCTCGGCTGCGCCAGGCCGTCGAGGCGCTGTACCTGCACCATCCGCTGTTACGCCTGCGCATTACCGACGATGGCCGGCAGACGATCGCGCCTCCCGGCCCTCGGCACGCCTTGCATCTCGACGATTGGCAGCACGCCGATGAAGCAACGCTGGCAGCCGCGCTCGCCGCCAAACGCCAGGCAAAAAGCACCCAGCTGCTGCCGCTGGAACAGGGCGTGCCCTGCGATATCAGCCTGAGCCTGTTGCCGGAAGGGCGCAGCCGCCTGCATGTCGATCTCGACATGATCGCCGGCGATGCCATGAGCTTTCGCCTGTTGATGGAGGATCTGACGGCGTTTTATCACCAGTGTCCGCTGCCCCCCTCCGATGACGCACCAGCGGCCTACTTTGATCACCTCGAACGACGCGACGCCGACGAGGCGCTACGCCAGCGGCGCGAACGCGGCCAGCGTTGGTGGCGTGAACGCCTGGCGCAGGTGCCCCCGGCGCCGCGCCTGCTGCGCACGCCGGACCGCTGCCGCAGCGATCGCCTGGCCGTACAGCTGAATGCAGAAGAAAGCCGCGCGCTGGAGAATGTCGCCAAGCGGCACCACACCTCCCTCTCTACGCTGTTTTTAACGCTGTTCGCACTGGCCGTCGGCCAGGGTTGGAATATGACGCGCTTCCGGCTCAACGTGCCGCTGTTCCACCGCGAAAGCGAACGGGAGGACGCGCATCGTCTTATCGGCGATTTCTCTAACCTGGTGCTGCTCGGCGTGGAGCTGAACCCGACGGAAAACCTGAGCGCTTTCTGCCGGCGCCTGATGGCACAGCTGGCAGAGCTTATCGAACATGCGGATTACCCCGGCGTGAGCGTGATGCGCGATCTGTCGCGCCTGCACGGCAGCCTGCAGCCTTCTCCGGTGGTGTTTACCGCCGGTTTCGGCATCCGCGGCAAGACGCTGTTTTCCGAACGGGTCACCGACACCTTCGGCCGTCTCGGCTGGGTCATCTCTCAAGGACCGCAGGTTGCGCTGGATGCGCAGGTCGCCCACGTCGACGACGGCATTCTGATTAACTGGGACGTGCGGCTGGACGCATTCCCCGAGCACGCGCTGCCGCGCCTGCTGGCCTGTTATCGTGCGCTGCTGCACCTGGCCGCACGGCAAGCGGAGGCTTTCGATCGCCCGCTGTCACAGCTGTTGGCGCAATGCACACCCGACGCGCTGGCGCAGCAGGCACCGGTGCGCCAGGTGCTGCACCGGCTGCTGGCGCGGGTGGCTCCCGAGGCCAGCTTGCACGACCACGACGATATCCACCACTTGGCCCTGCCGGATGCTGGGGTGAACGCGCTGCTGACGGTGCTCAACAAATATCTGGCGGCGGCGCTGACGGCGCAGGATCTGGCGGCGCATCCCTCTCCGGCGGCGCTGGCGGCATTGATCTGCCAACGCTCGCCCGAGGCAGGACGGAATGCGAAAACGCTGCTCGCCGCGCTGGCGCCGCAGCACTGAGATTTAATCGGTTAGCGACTATAGGGAAGTACCATGGAGACACCATTAACCGCACTGCAGCAGGCCTATCTTCTGGGCCGCAGCGATCGATGGCCGCTGGGCGGCGTGGCGATGCACGACTTTCGCGAATACCGTGCCCGGCAGCTGGACGTACCGCGCCTTGAAGCGCGCCTGACCGAGCTGGTTCAACACTACCCGGCACTGCGCACCTGCATCGATGTGCCGCGCGGCACGCAGCACGTACGCCCGGAGGTGACGCTGCATCTGGATAGACACGATCTGCGTGCCCTTGATGGTGAAGCGGCGCAGCGCCAGGTCGAACAACTGCGCGCGCGTTACTCCCACCAGCGCCACGATCCGAGCCAACCGCTGTGGCGCATCGCCGTGATCCAACTTGCCGAACAGCAGGATCCGACGGGATCGCCGTACGATACGCTGATCTTTACCAGCTTCGATGCCTTGATCTTAGACGGCCAGGGGATCTCCACCGTGATCGCGCGCCTGTTCGACGATCGCCCTCTGGCGCCGACCGCCGCCGCCTTGCCGCCCCCCGCCGCATCGGCGGCGCAACGCCAGGCCGATGCCGCCTACTGGCGCGAAAAGCTGCAGGATGTCACCACCCCGTCGGCGTTGCCGTGGCGCGCCCCGCTCGCCAATCTCACCTCATCACGCTATCGCCGCGCCAGCCTGACGTTGCCGCACGACACGGTTAAACAGCTTGGCCGTCTGGGATCGCCGCATGCGCTGCTGCGCAACAGCCTGCTGTCGGCGCTGATCCTCGATACGCTGGCCCACTGGACCACCGACGGCGAGCTGTGTGTCGGGGTGCCGGTGGCGTTCCCCGCAGCCGACGGCGCCCTGGGCAACGCCTCCAGCTTCGTGGCGGTGCGCTATTCCCGCCACGGCGAAGATTTTATCCAGCGCGCGCAAGCCTTGCAGGACGACGTGCTCGGCGCGCTCGATCACCTGGCGTTTTCCGGCGTCGATCTGGCGCGGCAGTTGCTCGGCCAGAGCCAGGGCGGCCCGGCGCTGCCGGTGATCCTGACCAATTGCCTGGGTTGGGAAACGCTGCCAGCCGAGGCGCCGGTGCGCTTTCACGACGGCCTGACCCAAACGCCGCAGGTCGCCATCGATATCCGCCTGACGTTGGACAGCGAAAAAAATCTGCAGCTGTGCGTGGACTACGCCGAGCAGGCGCTGCATGGCGAACAGGTAGAAGCGATGCTGGCGGCGTTGCAGCGACGCATCCTGCACAGTTGCCAACGGGCCGACCTGGCGATCGCGCCGCGCGACTTCATCGATCTGGCGCATTACCGCCACAACGACAGCGAAGCGAATTACGCGCCTTATCCTTATCTGGCGCAGCTGGCCGAGCGGTTGTTCGGCGCGCAAGACGGCGGCAATGCGCTGATCTGCGGCGAGCAGACGCTAACCTACCGCGAGCTGGGCCAGCGGATCGCCACGGCGATCGCCAACCTGCAGAGCCGCGGCGTGCAGCCGGGCAACGTGGTGGCACTGTATCTGCCGCGCAGCCCGGAACAGATCATCTTCAGCCTCGCCTGTGCCCTGCAGGGCGTGATCTGGGTGCCTATCGATATCAACTCGCCGCCGGAACGCACCGCCTACCTGCTGGAGAATTGCCGGCCGACGCTGGTAGTGCACGGCGGCGATCTCGAAACGCCGATCGGCGTGACGCCGGCGACCCTGCTGGCGCAGGCGGATCGCGCACCCGCGCTGCCGGATGAACGGACGCTGGTTGAACGCAGCGCCAGCCAGGCCGCGAGCTACTACCTGTATACCTCCGGCACCACCGGTAAGCCTAAATGCGTGGTGCTTAACAACCGCGCCACCGCCAACGTCGTGCACCAAACCCAACAGCGCTGGAGAGTCACCGCCGACGATGTCTTCATTTCCGTCACGCCGCCGCACCATGACATGTCGATGTTCGATCTGTTCGGTTCGCTGTGCGCCGGCGCCACGCTGGTGCTGCCGGCGCCACATCAGGAAAAGGATGCCATCAGCTGGAACCAACTGGTGGAAAAACATCGGGTCACCCTGTGGTGTTCGGTACCCGCCATTCTGGAGATGCTGCTCACCTGCAAAACGGCCGACAGCCTGCGCTCGCTGCGCCTGGTGGCGCAAGGCGGCGACTATATCAAGCCGGCGACGGTACAAACCCTGCGTACCCTGCACCAGGATCTCGCGCTGTTCTCACTCGGCGGGCCGACCGAAACCACCATCTGGAGCATCTGGCACCCGATCGCCCCACAGGAGAGCGGCACCGTGCCTTACGGCCGCCCGCTGCCGGCTAACCGCTACTTCATCTGCCATGACGACGGCAGCCACTGCCCGGCCGGCGTGGTCGGCCGCATTCACACCGCCGGGGTGAACCTGGCGTTAGGCTATCTGGAGCAGGGGGAGCTGAAGCAGCACGATTTCGTTACCCTCGAAGGACCGGACGGGCAACCGCTGCGCGCTTTCCGCACCGGCGATCAGGGCTATTACCGTGCGGACGGCAACATCATGTTCGCCACCCGGGTGAACGGCTATGTGAAGATCCGCGGCGTGCGCGTCTCGCTGCCGGAAATCGAAGACGTGCTGCGCCGCCATCCGGCGATCCTGGATATGGTAGTGGTGGATTATCCCAGCGGAGAGAACAACGAGGCAGCGCTCGGCGCCCTGTATCTGACCCGCGACGGCAAGCCGCTGCCGCTGTCCGAGATCCGCGCCTTCGCCACCGGCTATCTGCCCTGTACCCATATCCCCACGCGCTTTATCCATGCCGAGGCGCTGCCGCTGTCCGCCAACGGTAAAACCGATCGCCATCGCATCCGCGCCGACCTGAGCCACCAGCAAACCGCGCCGGCGTTGAACGCCTGCGCGGCCCCGCCGCCGAACGCACCGGTGGCGCGCAGCGCCGAGATCCTGACCATTTACTGGCAGGCGATTGGCGTAACGCCGCGCCCGGAATGGGGGGAAGAGACGGCGTTTATCGCCATGGGACTGAAGCTGCCGCATATCAAACAGGTGGCGGCACGCCTCAATGACGCTTTCGGCACCCGTCTGGTAAGCAGTGCGCTCTTGCCATGCAAGAACGCACGCGAAGTGGCGGCGTTGCTGGCCAGCTGAAACCATACCACTCGGGCGGGGACATCCCCCGCCCGCATTTTCTCAGGCGGGTAACGCCGTCAGGGCCGCCAGCGGTTGCTCCCAGGCTTCCTGCTGCAGCGCACGCAACAGAAATTCTTGCAGCGCCTCGCCATAGTCCAACGCATCCTCCGTCGGGAACTGTTCCAGATAAATATCGATATCCACCTGCAGATCGCGGGCGTCGGTGCGGCCGCGATACGTCAGGTTAAAACCGTCGCCCGAGCCGCCGGCCAATACGCTGCGGGTACCGCGACAGCCAGTAAAACGAGGCGCATCGAAGGGTTGCACGTTGATGAAGGGGGAAATAAAGAAGCGCGAGCCCGGATCCACACCGCGATCGGCGGCCAATTGGCGCAGACGGTAGCCGGCGTGGCTGCGCAGCTCCCGCAGCTGCTGCGTCAGCGTGGTGAGAAAGCTCCCCAGCGTCTCCGCTTGCGGCGGTGACACCAGCAGCGGCAGCGTGTTGACCGCCAGCGAAGGCACGTTAGTGGCTGCCTGCCCACGGCGATTCATCGCCGGCATCCACATCGGCAGCGTATCGCCTTGCCGGGCACAGCGCGGCATCACCTGAAACAGCCAGGCCGCCGACAGCGCCACCAGCAAGTCGGGCCAATTGATGCCGCTACGCTCCGCCAACTGCGCCAGAGAGTGCGACACCGCCGCCGGCAGCCGGTGGTGGGTGCTCAGACGCCGTACGCCATAGGCCTCACCGCCCTTGCGCACCGTCGGCAGCACCTGCGACGGCGGCAGATAGGTCTGCCAAAAGCGCCGATCGCGCTCGCATCGCTCAGAATCAGCGTAGGCCAGCTCGGCCTGTTGAAAGACGTCGAAGGCGCCCAGAGGCATACCTGCGCTGCCCTCACCCAGATAGTGCGCATATAACGCGGCGCAGCGGTGTTCGATCAGGGCCATGCCGAAGCCATCAACCAGAATATGGTGCGCACGCACGTACCAGAGGTAGCGCTCCGGCCCCAGCTTGAGCAGCCAGGCTGCGGCTAACGGTTCGCTGTGCAGCGCCCGGCGCTGCGCGATATCTTCGCGCATCAGGTTTTGCGCCGCCTGCCAGGGATCGTCGTGCGTTTGCAGATCGATGCGTTGCAATGGCGGTGTGCGCTGTGGATCGTAACGTAACAGCGGGGGAGAGTCGCCATGCCGCTCACCAAAGCGCAAGGCAAACGCCTGCGTCTCGGCGAGAGTGGTGGCGATCGCCCGGCAGAGCGTCTCTTCCTCTACCGCGCCGCACAGTTCGGTGCAATGTGCGACGGTGGACAGAGTCTGCCCAGGGTGCAAGGTGTTTTCTTCCCAGAAATCAAGCTGCGCTGGCGCCAGCGGCAACCATTCAGAGGCCAAAGCGGTGTCCGACATGTTACCTACCTTTGATAAGCCCGAATAAAGACGCCGAACGGGCGTACCCCCGCCGTTCAACGGCTTTTGCGTGTCTCCATACATCATCAAATGAAAATGATAATAACACCTATTATCATTTCTATTAATTTGGTAACACTTTAGATTTTGTTAAGCGGGGATGCAAGTCGCGCAGTTGGGCAGAGAAAAGAAAGTGGCAGGTTGAAGGGCCATAAAAACAAAACGCCCCGGCACAACTGCCTGGGGCGTTTTTAACGTCGGCGATACTCGTGATTAGGCCTGGTTGGCCGGCTTCACCTTCTGCGCCAGAAACTCCGTTTCGTAAGCCAGCGCCTTCTTGCGATCGAACTGGTGCTCCCACTTGGCGATCACCAGTACCGCCAGCGCGTTGCCCACCACGTTCAGCGCGGTACGCGCCATATCCAGGATACGGTCCACGCCGGCGATGAACGCCAGGCCTTCCAGCGGGATGCCGACGCTGCCCAACGTCGCCAGCAGCACCACGAACGAGACCCCGGGCACGCCGGCGATCCCTTTCGAGGTTACCATCAGCGTCAGCACCAGCACGATCTCCTGCCCCAACGACAGTTCGATGCCGTACAGCTGGGCGATAAAGATAGCGGCGATGCTCTGGTACAGCGTCGAGCCATCCAGGTTAAAGGAGTAGCCAGTCGGCACCACGAAGCTAGTGATCGACTTGGGCGCGCCGTAAGCCTCCATCTTTTCGATGATGCGCGGCAGCACCGTTTCCGAGCTGGCGGTGGAATAAGCCAGGATCAGTTCGTCTTTCAGGATGCGGATCAGCGTCCAGATGCGCAGATTGCACAGCCGGGCGACCGCCCCCAGCACCACCAGGGCGAAGAACGCGATGGCGAAGTATACCAGCAGCACCAGCTTGGCCAGCGGCAGCAGCGAAGCGAAACCGAAGTTGGCTACCGTGACCGAAATCAGACCGAATACCCCGATCGGCGCATAGCGCATGATCATGTGGGTGACTTTGAACATGCTCTCGGACACCGCCTTGAACACCTTCAGCAACGGCTCTTTGGTCTCTTTCGGCAACGACGACAGCCCCAGACCGAACAGCACCGAGAAGAAGATAATCGGCAGCATGTCGCCCTTGGCCATCGACGAGAAGACGTTCGATGGGATCAGCGACAGAATGGTCGCCACCAGACTGTGCGAACCGCTTTGCACCTGTTCGGTGGTTTTCTCATACTGCGAAATGTCCACCGTGGTCAACGTCGACATGTCGATGCCGTGGCCGGGTTGGAATACGTTGGCCAGCGTCAACCCCACCACGATGGCGATCGTGGTGATCACTTCGAAGTAAATAATGGTTTTCAATCCGATGCGGCCCAGCTTTTTCGCATCCCCCACGCCGGCAATACCGACGATCAGCGTGGAAATAACGATCGGCACCACAATCATCTTGATCAGACGAATAAAGATATCACCCGCCGGGCTGAGAATATTGCTGACCAGCCACTCACGAGATTCTGTCTGGTTGTGCAATACCGCGCCAACAATAATACCCAGTACCAACGCGATCAGGATTTGCCAAGCCAGGCTAATTTTTACACTTTTCATACCCAAAAAGTCCTCAAAGACTCTTTGCGCCGTACAAAGTCGCAACACGGCGAAAAGAATACTTAATCATTTATTACAG
Source organism: Serratia sp. OLAL2 (assembly GCF_002752475.1). Lineage (NCBI taxonomy): Bacteria > Pseudomonadati > Pseudomonadota > Gammaproteobacteria > Enterobacterales > Yersiniaceae > Serratia > Serratia sp. OLAL2. The sequence continues at coordinate 578,315 of NZ_MSTL01000016.1, forward strand.
GCTTATGTTAATTCAGTGGAAGCGTTCACCTGCCCTGGGTGCGACGCAGTATAAATCTGTATCATCCGGGCGGCATGCTCTGCAAGCCTTGATTTGTCAGGGTTGAGCGCTGAATCGAATCACAAAAATTTCGCGTAACTATTTCAAATGGCATAATTGCTTGTTATTAAAAACATAATTTTTCAGATAATGAAGCACATAACCGCGCCGGTGACGTTTTTTTGAACGCGATTAAAATGCGTTATTTTTCGTCCATTCTGCATATTTAGTCCGCACCGAATGTTTATATTTTGTTACTCAAAAGTCAAATAAATGGGAATTGGCCGAGTGACATTTTCACCCATAAATGCAGCGCCATTTTATATTTAGATTAAAAATCGAACGATACCGCAGGATGAATGCCATAGGGTATTTCCCGAGTTTTCATCAGGTATGAAGCATTCATAGAACGTTATTTCACGATGTGCCGTCCATCGTTATATCGCGTTAATACCAACTTCGAATATTAATAGCGAAAAATAATCAAAAAAGATTTATAGCGCGAAATAATGCTGGTCTCTCCCATCCTTATTAAGCGCGAGGCAAATACCCTCGCCTTTTTTTATTCTTTTTTGTTCTTTAGGTAAGTGTTTTTGGTTAAAAACGTGGGTTTATGAGGATTTAAGCGCCAAATAGATAGATATGTCCTGCAAATGCGACAGAACGATTACAAATCAATATCTTTGTTGCGTGATCTGCCGCGCAAAAAAGAAACAAAGAATCGTAGCAAACTATACTTAACCTTCAGTTGACATATCATTAACAACTTCAAGGAGAAAAGCTATGAGCCAACTGCATAAACACGCTATTCCTTCTGCAATTGCAGAACGCGCCCTGATTAATCCGGCACAATACCAACAGTATTATCAACAGTCGGTTCAAGACCCAGAGGCTTTCTGGGGTGAGCATGGCAAAATCCTGGACTGGATCAAACCCTATACCAAAGTCAAAAACACCTCGTTCGATCCGGGCCACGTCAGCATCCGTTGGTTTGAAGACGGCACGTTGAACCTGGCGGCCAACTGTCTGGATCGTCATTTGGCCGAGCGCGGCGACCAGACCGCCATTATCTGGGAAGGCGACGACCCGACCCAATCCAAAAAGGTGACTTACAAACAGCTGCACCATGACGTCTGCCAGTTCGCCAACGTGCTGAAAAAGCTCGGCGTGAAAAAAGGTGACGTGGTGGCTATCTATATGCCGATGGTGCCGGAAGCGGCGGTCGCGATGCTGGCCTGCGCGCGTATCGGCGCCGTACATTCGGTGATCTTCGGCGGCTTCTCACCGGAAGCGGTCGCCGGACGCATTATCGACTCCAACGCCAGGCTGGTGATCACCGCCGATGAAGGCCTGCGCGCCGGCCGTGCCGTGCCGCTGAAAAAGAACGTCGACGATGCGCTGAAAAATCCCGGCGTAGTCAGCGTGGCCAACGTCGTGGTGTTCCAACGCACCGGGAAACCGGGCTACTGGCAGGAAGGGCGCGATCTGTGGTGGCATGAGCTGACCCAGGGCGTCTCCGCCGACTGCCCGCCGGCAGAAGTGAACGCCGAAGATCCGCTGTTTATCCTGTACACCTCCGGCTCGACCGGCAAACCGAAAGGCGTACTGCACACCACCGGCGGCTACCTGGTCTACGCCGCGATGACCTTTAAGTATGTGTTCGACTACCACGACGGCGACATTTATTGGTGCACCGCCGACGTGGGCTGGGTCACCGGCCACAGCTATCTGCTGTACGGCCCGCTGGCCTGCGGCGCCACCACGCTGATGTTCGAAGGCGTGCCTAACTATCCGGGCGTTAATCGCCTGTCGCAAGTGATCGACAAGCACCAGGTCAACATTCTGTATACCGCACCGACCGCCATTCGCGCCCTGATGGCCGAAGGCGACAAGGCGATCGAGGGCACACGACGCGATTCGCTGCGTATCATGGGCTCGGTCGGCGAGCCGATCAACCCGGAAGCCTGGGAGTGGTACTACAACAAGATAGGCAATGCAAAGTGCCCGATCGTCGACACCTGGTGGCAAACCGAAACCGGCGGCTTCATGATTACCCCGCTGCCTGGCGCCACCGAGCTGAAAGCCGGTTCTGCTACGCGGCCTTTCTTCGGCGTACAGCCGGCATTGGTCGATAACGTCGGCACACCGCAGGAAGGCGCCTGCGAAGGCAACCTGGTGATCGTCGATTCCTGGCCGGGCCAGGCGCGTACCCTGTTCGGCGATCATGACCGCTTCGAGCAAACCTACTTCTCGACTTTCAAAGGCATGTACTTCAGCGGCGACGGCGCACGCCGCGACGAAGACGGTTACTACTGGATCACCGGCCGCGTCGATGACGTGCTGAACGTCTCCGGCCACCGTCTGGGCACCGCCGAGATTGAGTCCGCGCTGGTATCGCACCCGAAAATCGCCGAAGCGGCGGTGGTCGGCATTCCTCATAACATCAAAGGCCAGGCGATCTACGCCTACATCACGCTGAACCACGGCGAAGAACCGACGCCGGAGCTCTATACCGAAGTGCGCAACTGGGTGCGCAAAGAGATAGGGCCGATCGCCACGCCGGACGTACTGCACTGGACAGATTCGCTGCCCAAAACGCGCTCCGGCAAGATCATGCGGCGTATCCTGCGCAAAATTGCCGCCGGCGACACCAGCAACCTGGGGGATACCTCTACGCTGGCGGATCCGGCCGTCGTCGACAAGCTGTTGGAAGAAAAACAATCAATGAAAGTGCCGTCATAATTTATGCCGCTTCAGGCCGCTCAATCCGGATCACGCACCGTTGAGCGGCCCTGGCGCGGCGTACTCTCTCAATACCGACTGGAGACACTCTGATGAATGACACCATTTATCAAGGGATTGAAGAAAACCCGCGCTTTAAAGAGCTGGTGAGAAAACGCGGCCGGTTCGCCTGGCTGCTTTCACTGATTACGCTGGCGCTGTACGTCGGCTTTATTCTGTTGATCGCCTTCGATCCGCAATGGCTCGGCACGCCGATCGCCGCCGGATCGACCATCACCCGCGGGATCCCGGTCGGCGTCGGGCTGATCGTGATCTCTTTCGTCTTGACCGGGATCTACGTGTTTCGCGCCAACGGCGAATTCGATCGCCTCACCGCAGAGATTCTGCGTGAGGTGAAACAATGAAGCGCTTATTGTCCGCCGCCGCGCTGCTGTTGCTGCCCGGTCTGGCCTGCGCCGACGCCATTGGCGGCGAGGTGCATCGCCAGCCGCTGAACATCCAGGCGATCGTGATGTTTATCCTGTTTGTCGGCGCCACGCTCTACATCACCTATTGGGCCTCCAAACGCACCCGTTCCCGTCAGGACTACTACACCGCGGGCGGGCGCATCACCGGCCTGCAAAACGGGCTGGCGATCGCCGGTGACTTCATGTCCGCCGCCTCGTTCCTCGGTATCTCCGCCCTGGTCTACACCTCGGGCTATGACGGACTGATTTACTCCATCGGCTTCCTCATCGGCTGGCCGATCATTCTGTTCCTGATCGCGGAGCGCTTGCGCAACCTCGGCCGTTATACCTTTGCCGATGTCGCCTCTTACCGTCTGCAGCAGAAACCGATCCGCACCCTCTCGGCCTGCGGCTCGTTGGTGGTGGTGGCGCTGTATCTGATCGCGCAGATGGTCGGCGCCGGCAAGCTGATCCAGCTGCTGTTCGGGCTCAACTACCATGTGGCGGTGATCCTGGTCGGCATCCTGATGGTGCTGTACGTGCTGTTCGGCGGCATGCTGGCCACCACCTGGGTGCAGATCATCAAGGCGGTGCTGCTGCTGGCCGGCGCCAGTTTTATGGCGCTGATGGTGATGAAGTCGGTTAACTTCGACTTCAATACCCTGTTCGCCGAAGCGGTGAAGGTGCATCCGAAAGGCATCGCCATCATGAGCCCCGGTGGTCTGGTCTCCGATCCGATTTCTGCGCTCTCGCTTGGCCTGGCGCTGATGTTCGGCACCGCCGGTCTGCCGCACATCCTGATGCGTTTCTTCACCGTCAGTGACGCCAAGGAAGCGCGCAAGAGCGTGTTCTACGCCACCGGCTTTATCGGTTACTTCTATATTCTGACCTTTATCATCGGCTTCGGCGCCATCTTGCTGGTCAGCGCCAATCCGGCGTTCAAAGACGCCACCGGCGCGCTGCTGGGCGGTACCAACATGGCGGCGGTGCACCTGGCCAATGCCGTTGGCGGCAACTTCTTCCTCGGCTTTATCTCGGCGGTAGCCTTTGCCACCATTCTGGCGGTCGTCGCGGGCCTGACGCTGGCCGGCGCCTCAGCGGTTTCCCACGATCTGTACGCCAGCGTGATGAAAAACGGCAAGGCGACCGAGCGTGACGAGCTGAAGGTCTCCAAGATCACCGTCGTGGTATTGGGCCTGGTTGCTATTGCCCTGGGGATTTTGTTCGAGAAGCAGAATATCGCCTTTATGGTCGGACTGGCGTTCTCTATCGCTGCCAGCTGTAACTTCCCTATCATCATCCTGTCGATGTACTGGTCGCGTTTGACGACCCGCGGCGCGATGATTGGCGGCTGGCTGGGTCTGTTAACGGCGGTGATTCTGATGATCCTCGGCCCGACGATCTGGGTGCAGATCCTCGGCCATGAAAAACCGATTTACCCGTATGAATACCCGGCGCTGTTCTCGATGATCGTGGCCTTTGTCGGCACCTGGCTGTTCTCGATCACCGACAGCTCGCTGGCCGGGCAGCAGGAGCGGGAACGCTTCCGGGCTCAGTTTGTCCGTTCGCAAACCGGGCTGGGTATCTCTCAGGGCAGCTCGCATTAACCGAATAATAAGTGAAAAAAAGCAAACACACCCTAATCAAAGGCCCTTCGGGGCCTTTTCTCTGGCTGTTTATCGGAGAGAAGCAGGGAAAAGCAGCGCAGCCTAGCTGCGCTTTTTTGCGTTTTACGCACAGCAAAAAGCCCTGAACGTCAGTTCAGGGCTTTCGGCTTTATTTTATGCCTGGCAGTTTATGGCGGGCATCCTGACTGCCCCCCTTCGGGCCGTTGCTTCGCAACGTTCAAATCCGCTCCCGGCGAATTTGTCCTATACAATTCGTCTCATCCTGAAACTCTCCCCTCCGGGGCCGCCGCGAGCGGCGTTAAGGCCCGTTCCCGACGGGCCTTTCGCATGCCCATGCTCGTGCAGAACGCCAGATAACAGACAAAACAAAAAGCCCCATGCTTTCGCATGAGGCTTGTTGTTTTATTTGATGCCTGGCAGTGTCCTACTCTCGCATGGGGAGACCCCACACTACCATCGGCGCTACGGCGTTTCACTTCTGAGTTCGGCATGGGGTCAGGTGGGACCACCGCGCTATTGCCGCCAGGCAAA